>NZ_JAAMFN010000047.1 GCF_013376095.1 Arthrobacter sp. SDTb3-6
ACCCGGCTTTACCCCTGCGGCATCGTCATGGCTACGCCGTAGACCTTCACCATGACCTTCGGACCCAAGAATGTGAACCCGGTCCGAAGTTCCCCGCCATGACTGACGGGTGCGCACCGCAACCCAGCCCAAATCCACCAGATTTAGAGCCGGTCAAATTTCAAGAGGCGTCAAACACCGGTTCCTCGCGTGTACCTTCCCGTCTTGCTCACCAGGCCCGGACCATCTGGCAGTACTGGATCCGTCCTGACTTTGTCGCGGCTGCTCCCACCCGGCCAAAGCGTTCCCAAAGGCCAAGCTGCCGCCAGCTTCACCCCGCTGCTACGACAGCAGGGCCGTAGAGTCCTCTCACCTCCACTCGAACAAACAACGCCTCGCGGCGCACCACCGTTAAATTGACAGACCCGCCGAGTCTCTTCGTGATTTACTGATAGCCAGCTGACCTCGGGCGTTGCATCGACCCCTAGAATTCGCCACTCCGGTCATAGGGTCGTGTTTGGTTTGGTGTTTCGTTGATTTTCCGGTGTTCAGGGTGGTCGGAGGGCCGTGGAATCAGCGTCGAGGCGAGCGGGATAGTGAACGGGACCGGATTAACGAAGGCTGTTTGCTCGCTGCGTGCGCCAACGACATGGGCAGCGATCATGCCGTGGATATTCCGTTATGGGGCGACTATCCCAGCTGGTTCTACAGGGCCCGCAGCACCACGGCGCTGCCCTGCCCTCCGCCGCCGCAGATGCCGGTGGCGCCCACGGAGCCGGCACCCAGTTCGGCCAGCTGGCGGGCGAGCGTGCCGACGATCCGGGCGCCGGACGCGCCGATCGGGTGCCCCAGAGCGATCGCCCCGCCTTTGGTGTTCACGATAGCCGGATTGATTCCCAGTTTTGTCGTTGAACGCACGCCGACTGCGGCGAAAGCCTCGTTGATTTCCACGGCTTTCAGGTCGGATGGCGCGATTCCGGTTCCTTCCAAGGCGGCGAGGATGGCGTTGGCGGGCTGCTCGTGCAAAAGCACATCCGGTCCGGCCACCAGGGCGTGGGAGACAATCTCGGCGATCGGGGTAATGCCCAACTGCTCGGCCGCGGCCTTGCTGACGAGCACCAGTGCCGCGGCGCCGTCGGTGATTTGCGAGGCGTTACCCGCGGTGATGGTGCCTTCCCTGTTGAACGCGGGGCGCAGTTTGCCCAGGGTCTCGACGGTCGTCTCGGCACGCACGCCGTCGTCTGCCCAGACAACGGTTTCCCCGCTTCGGCTCGCGACACTGAACGGTGCGATTTCCGCGGCGTGGAAGTCGGGCGCGGCCGCGGCCAGCCGGTGTGAGCGTGCGGAGAACTCGTCTTGCTCCTTGCGGCCGATGCCCATGGCGGTGTTGCCGTCCTCCGTGGAGGCACCCATGGAGCGTGCCTCGAAGGCATCGCTGAGTCCGTCGAACTCCAGTGTGTCGATCATTTCGATCGCACCGTATCTTGTTCCGGCCCGTGCCCGCTGCACGTGGGGGGCCAGCGACATGGATTCCTGTCCGATGGCGACTACCACGTCCGCTTCGCCGGCTGCGATCATGCGCTCACCGGCCACCACGGCCTCGGTGCCCGAGAGGCAAACGGCGTTCAGTGTCAGGGCGGGGACGTTGAAGCCGATCCCGGCTCCCACGGCGGACTGGCGTGCCGGGTTCTGCCCGGCACCGGCCTGCAGCACCTGCCCGGCGAAGACCCGCTGCACCTCGCCGGCGTCGATCCCGGCACGCCGGAGGGCGGCCGCAGCGGCATGGGCGCCCAGGGCCGTCGCTGAAACGGTGGCGAGGCTTCCGTTGAATCGGGCAAACGGGGTGCGGGCGTACCCGGCGATCAATGCGGTCATGCTGCGTCTTCTTTCTCTGGGTCAATGATGAATTTGCCCCCCAGCGGACTTCACCGGGGAGTCGATGGTGGCGTCCGGCACCACGGCGCGAAGTAGCAGGGCGGAGTCGACGATGTTAGACACGGCACGGTTGGTCGCTATCCGGCCAACAACGGCGTCGCCGACCAGGTTTATGGCCTGCCCGTGCCCTTGACGAGCTTGCCGGAGACGTTCCAATTGGCAAGGTCGTGGTTGCCGGCGGCCTGCAAGGTGCCGAGGATCGTGGTGGCGACCGGCCCTCAGCGTGCGTAGCTGTACCAGCCGGCACCGGCCCTCAGCGTGCGTAGCTGTACCAGCCGGCACCGGCCCTCAGCGTGCGTAGCTGTACCAGCCGGCACCGGACTTCCGGCCGAACATTCCCTTGCTGACCAATGCAGTGATCGCCGGGTCCGGGGCGTCAACGGGGTCGCCTGTTTCCTCGTGTGTGGCGCGCGCGATGTCGGCTATGACGTCCAGGCCCACGAGGTCCATCAGCTCGAACGGCCCCATGGGGTGCCGCAGGGCGAGGCGGGCGGTCGTGTCGATGTCTTCCTTGTTGGCGACCCCGCCGGCAAGAAGGGCCAGTGCCTCCTTTTGTACGGCGCCCATCAGCCTGTTGGCCACAAAGCCCGGGATCTCGCGGTTGATCAGAACAGGCGACTTTCCCAGCCGCCGGGCCAGATCCATGGTGGCATCTATCGTGGCCTGCGAGGTGCCTGGATGGCGGACCACTTCCACGCATTCCATAACCAGCACTGGGTTGAAGAAGTGCATGTTGCACACCCGGTCTGGCCGGCCGCTGGCCTCGGCCACCTTGGAAGATCCCAGGGTGGAGGAATTTGTGGCCAGGATGGCGTGGGGCGGGGCCAGGTGGCCCAGGGTGGCAAAGATTTCCTGCTTGATGTCCAGCCTTTCCGTGGCGGCTTCGATCACGAAGTCGGCGGCTGGGGACACGTTCTCCAGTTGGGTGCTGAACCGCAGCCTGGCTTGGGCCTGCTCGGCCTGATCAGTTGTCAGCCTTCCGGAGTCGACCATTTTGTCGGCGCGTTCGCGGAGTGCGGCCATTGCGGCATCCAGTTGGGTTTGGGAGACGTCGTGGATGGTGGTGGGGTAGCCGGCCAGGGCCGCTGTCATGGCAATTTGCGAGCCCATTGCGCCGGCGCCGATGACGAGGATGTTGGAGATGACGGTTCGTTGTTCCATGGTGGTCCTTTTTTCGGATAGGCGGTTTCGTCAGGGCTGTGCCGCGGCGTCAACCATGTGGCTGGAAATGTGTGCACATATTTGTTCCGTGCAGTGGCGGAGGCTGCCCGTGGCGGGGGGAGTGCAGCCGGCGGCCCCGGCCAACAGGGCTGCCGGTGCGACGGCGTCCACTGCGGAGCGGATGGCTTGCGCGCCCTTGGGCTGGCCGAGGTGGTCGAGCATCATGGCGGCGGCCAGGATTTGGGCTGCGGGATTGGCCGAGTTCGTGCCCGCGAGATCGGGGGCGCTGCCGTGTGCCGGTTCAAAGTACGCTGCAGCGTCGCCCATATTGGCCGCAGGGCACATGCCCAGCCCGCCCACGGTCGCGGCGCCGACGTCGGAGAGGATGTCGCCAATAAAGTTCTCCATGACCAGCACGTCGAAGCGTTCCGGACACGTCACCAGCTGGTAGGCGGCGGCATCGGCATACTGGTAGCAGGCCTCAATGTCCGGGTGATCGGCCGCAACTTCCGTGAAGATGCGCCGGAAGAAGGCGTAGCTGCGCAGCACGTTGCTCTTGTCCACGCACGTGACACGCTGGACTCCGTCGGCAGGGGCCCCGCCACGCCCGGCGGCGAGCTCGAATGCCTTGCGGACGATGCGCTCGGTGCCGGCCCGGGTGACCAGCAGCTGGTCGGCGTGGGCCCAGTCGTTGCCGACGCCGGCGTCACGGGAGGCATAAAGGCCCTCCGTGTTCTCACGCACCAAAACGTAGTCAATGCCTGCACCGTGGTGGCGGACGGGCCGGATATTTGCGTACGCGTCCAGGCCGCGTCGCAGGACCCCGCCCAGCACCCCGGCCTCGGTGCCATCGGGTTTGCGGACTTCCGGCAGCCCCGCCGGGCCCTTCAGCGTGGCGTGGTAGGTGTCCCGGATGCGTTCGAGTGCGCCGATGCCGAGATTCGCTCCCGCGTGCCGGTATGTTCCCGCGCCGCCGTCCTCCCAGCGGAAGTCCAGGGCGAAACCGCCCGCCGTCGCCGTGGCAGAGAGCACGGCAACGGCGGCATCGATGAGCTCTGGCCCGATTCCGTCCCCGGGGATGAGCCCGACGAGGTACGTTTTCACGGCTGCCCGCCTACGCGCGCAAAACGGTAGCGTACTTGGCGACGGCGCGCCTAACCACGGTGCGCCTGGCCGCCGCGCAGGTACACGGTGGTCGTGTGCGAGTAGAACTCCTTGGCGCTCTGCCCCTGTTCCTTGGGGCCGTAGCCGCTCTTCTTCACACCGCCAAAGGGGACGTGCGGGTCTGCGCCGGCGGATTCGGAGTTGACGTGCAGGATTCCCACGTCAAGCTCCTCCATGCCTTCCAGCGCCAGCGTTAGATCCTGCGTGAACAGTGCCGCGGAGAGCCCGAACTCGCTGTCGTTCGCGAGATCAAAGGCGGCTGCGGCGGACGAGGCACGCCGGACGGCGAGCACGGGGCCGAAGAGCTCCTCACGCCACACGTCTGCCTGCCCACTTGCAGGCAGTTCCAAAATGGTGGGGGCAACGAAGTAGCCGGTGGACCGTGCGGTGTCCGTGTACGGCAGCCCGCCCGTCAACAGGGAGGCTCCCTGTGCCAGGGCGCGGTGAATGCCGCTCTGGATGGAGGCCTGGGCCCCGCCGTTGATGACCGGGCCCATGTGGGTGGCATGGTCGGTGGGCTCACCCACCACGAGGGCTTCGGCCCTGTCCCGGAGCATCGTGAGGAATTCGTCGGCGACGCCGTCGGCGACGATCAGCCGGGAGGTTGCCGTGCACTTTTGGCCGGACGAGCGGAAAGCGCCCAGCATGACCTGCTCGGCGGCCAGTTCCAGGTCGGCATCGGCCAGGACGATGGCGGCATTCTTGCCGCCCATCTCGGCCTGGATGGGCACGCCGCGGCCGGCCGCTGCCGCGGCAAGGCTGCGCCCGACCCCTGTGGACCCGGTGAAGGAGAGCCCATCCAGCGCCGCGTGCTCCACGAGGGCGGTGCCCAGGGGGCCCGGCCCGATCAGCAGGCTCAACACGCCCGACGGAAGCCCGGCCTGCTCCATTGCCTGGGCCAGGCGCACGGCCAGCAGCGGCACCGTGCTTGCCGGCTTCCAGACCACCGTGTTGCCGTAGGCGAGGGCCGGGGCGAGCTTCCAGGCCGGGATGGCGATGGGGAAGTTGAAAGGCGTCACGACGCCCACCACGCCCAGTGGCTTGCGTGTGACAAGGATCTTCTCGCCGCGGCGCGGGGAGGAGTAAATGCCTCCGGCCTCGCGGTCACCGTCGTTGCCGTAATAACGGAAGATCTGTGCGGCTCGCAGCACCTCACCTTGGCCCTCGGCCAGCGTCTTTCCCTCTTCCCGGGCCAGCTCCCGTCCCCACGCAGGGGCATGTTCTTCCAGAATGGCGGCCGTACGCAGCAGCACCGCGCCACGTTCATGGGGAGGTGTGTGTGCCCAGCCGTGCTTGGCCGCTACGGCGCTGCGCATGGCGTGGTCGACGTCGGCTGCTCCGGCCTGCAGGCCGTGCGCCACGGTTTCGGACGGGCGTGCGGGGTTGACGGAGGAGAAGGCGCTGCCGCTGCCGTCATGCCAGGTACCGGCGATGAAGTGCTGAAGTTCAACTGCTGTGGACGTTGTTGTTGTCATGGACTGCTCCTTAGCGGAAGGCCGGGATCCCGGTGATGTGATTGCCGAGGATCAACGTGTGGACCTCGTCGGTGCCTTCGTAGGTTCGGACGGACTCAAGGTTGTTGGCGTGGCGTAGCGGAGAATAGTCAAGGGTGATGCCGTTGCCGCCCAGCATGGCGCGGGCGTCGCGGCAAATCTTGATGGCTTCACGGCAGTTGTTGAGCTTACCCACGGAAATGTGGTGCGGCTTCAGTGCACCGGCTTCCTTGAGGCGGCCGATCTGCAGTGCCAGCAGCATGCCCTTGTTGATTTCCAATGCCATGTTGACGAGCTTTTCCTGGGTGAGCTGGTACCCCGCGAGGGGCTTGTCGAACTGGAGGCGTTCCTGGGAGTAAGTCACCGCCGTTTCGAAGCTGTCCCGGGCCGCCCCCATGGCTCCCCAGATGATGCCGTAGCGGGCCTCGTTGAGACACTCAAATGGTCCGCGGAGGCCCTTGGCACCCGGCAGCAGGGCTGTGCCGGGGAGCCGCACGTCCGTCAGTTCGATGTCGCATTGGATGGATGCGCGCATGGAGAGCTTGGGTTCGATCGGCGTTGCTGAGAACCCGGGTGTGCCGGTGGGTACGATGAAGCCGCGGACGCCGTCGTCCGTCATGGCCCAGATGATGGCAATGTGCGCAATGGAGGCCATGCCGATCCAGCGCTTGGAGCCGTTGATGACCCAGTCGTCCCCGTCGCGGCGGGCAAACGTCTTCATGCTTCCTGGGTCAGAGCCCGCAGTGGGCTCTGTGAGGCCGAAGCAGCCGACGACGTCCCCGGCTGCCATGTGGGGAAGCCATTCGTCTTTCTGCTCTTCCGAACCGTGCTTGTAAATGGCGCTCATGGCCAGGGAACCCTGGACGCTGACAAAGGTGCGCAGGCCCGAATCGCCAGCCTCCAGTTCCAGGGCGGCGATGCCGTATTCGACGGCGGAGCGGCCGGGGCAGCCATACCCCTTTAAGTGCATGCCAAGGAGGCCAAGACCGGCCATCTCCTTCACGATCTCCACGGGGAAGACAGCATTTTCATACCAGGAGGCAATGTTAGGCCGGATGCTGGTATCAACGAAGGAACGCACCTTGTCCCGCAGCGCGAGTTCCTCGGCGGTTAAAAGGGAGTCGATGTCCAACAGGTCAGATATTTCAGTCATGGTGTACTCCAAGGGTTGGCGGGTCCGGAAGGGAAGGATTTAGATGGCGGTCAGGGAAGCTGCGCCGCCGTGGTTGTCTGCTGGCAGCACCTGTTCCGTATTCTGTGCCGCGCCCTTCTGTGCAGCGTCGACGGCAATAATGGCGTCTCGCAGCACGGCCAGGCCGTCCCGGAGCAGTTCCTGGCCAATAACCAAAGGAGGCAGCAGGCGGATGACGTTGCCGTAGGTGCCGCAGACCAGTACGAGGACGCCCTGGCTGTGGCATTTGGCGGCAACCTCGGCGGCAAGGTCAGCACGGGTTTCCAAGGTGAGTTTGTCGGTGAATTCCAGGGCCAGCATGGCGCCGCGGCCACGGAAATCGGCAATGACGGACGTGCCATCCATCAGTGGCTCCAGCGTTTCCCTGACCGTAGCCTCGATGGCCAGCGCATTCTCCAACAGTGTGCCGTCCTCGAACGCCTCGAAAACGCCCAATGCGGCGGCGCAAGCCACCGGGTTGCCGGCGTAAGTGCCACCCAGACCGCCCTTGTGCACGGCGTTCATGATCTCGGTCCGACCCGTGACAGCACTCAGAGGCAAACCTCCGGCCAGCGCCTTGGCGGTCAGTGTGATGTCCCCGGCGATGCCTTCGTACTCGCTGGCGAACAGCTTTCCGGTGCGGCCCAGGCCTGCCTGGATTTCATCGACAACGAAAACGATGCCGTACTTGGTGGCCAATTCACGCAGGCCCGCCAGGAAGCCCGGTGCCGGCATGAGGAAGCCACCCTCGCCCTGGATCGGCTCAATCACCATGGCGGCAAATGTTTCGGGGCCGTTGTCCACCAGGAGCTCTTCAACCCCGCCCAGCGCGGTGGCGGCGGTGGTTTCGCCGCTGCGGTGCGCCCACAGCCGGGTGGCGGTCGGGGCACGGAACACCTCGCCGGGGAAGGGGCCAAAGTCCAACTTGTACGGGTTCACCTTGGCTGTCATGGCCATGGTGAGCAGGGAACGGCCGTGGTAGGCGTCGTCGAACACCAGTACCCGCTCCCGTCCTGTGGCGACACGGGCGATCTTGACGGCGTTTTCCACCGCCTCCGCTCCAGTGGAGAAGAGCGCGGTGCGCTTGTCGAAGTCTCCCGGGGTGTGGCTATTGAGCCAGGCCGCCACTTTGGTAAAGGAGTCGTATTCGGTCACCATGAAGCAGGTGTGCGTGAACTTGGACATCTGCAGGGCCACTTGGGCCTGCACGTGGGTGTTGGTGGCGCCCACACTGGTTACAGCAATGCCGGCGGCCAGATCGATGATGCGGTTGCCGTCCACATCCTCCAGGATGCCACCGTCGGCGCGGTTGATGAAGATGGGCAAGGTGACCCCGAACCCGGAGGTGACGTGGGCAACACGCTCCTCGTGGAGAGCCGTGGAGGTGGGGCCCGGAATGGCCGTGGCGAGGTGTCTGGTCTGGGGCAAGGTCTCTGCGGTGCTTGTCATATCCACAAAGGTATTCCGTGCTTCCGTGGTATGCATTGGATGTTCTATCCAAGTTTTTGGCAGAATTGGCCAAATCATCCATATGATGTGTGTCACACCAATGAAAGGACGGTTCCTGTGATCAGCTTGGCGCAATTGCACGGCCAGCTTGGCAACGACCTGAGTCCGGCCACGGGACACCGGGTGGCGCAACGCAGGATCTCCGGGGTCCATATTTCAGAGCTTGAGGACCCCACGCCGTACCTTGAAGGCGGGGAACTATTGCTCACCACCGGAATTCCGCTGTCGGGGCCGTCGGCCAATGTGGCCGCCTATGTCCGGCGGTTGGTGCACCGTGAGGTCGCCGCGCTGGGGCTGGGACTCGGTGCGGGCTTGGACGAGGTTCCGGGGGAGTTGCTGGAAGCCTGCCGGGGGGACGGGCTTGAACTGTTGGTGGTTCCCGCCGGCACGCCGTTCATGAACGTCTCCCGAGCCTACTGGGACCTCGTGGCCAGGGAAGGCCAGGCGGACCTGACGGCCAGCCTTGGTACCCAAACCGCGCTCGCCCGTGCCGCCACGCAACCGGACGCACTGGCCCAGGTGATCAAGGCACTTGCTCAGGCGCTCGGCGGTTGGGCCGCCTACCTGCCCGCGGACCATGCCGCCGCGACCTTTTGGCCAGAATCCAACCGCGCCATTGTGGGGCAGTTGCGCATCGAGGCGTTCCGGCTCAACATGGCCGCGACGCATTCCGCCTCGACCTTCCAGATCCACGGCACGGACGTGGTGGAATATCCCGTGCTCGTGGGGCGCACGACGGTTGGGGTCCTGGCCATCGGGGCCGGGCGCAAACTCACCCGGGCGGACCGCCAGGTCATCCTGACGGTGTGCGTGCTCCTGTCCCTGAAGGCCGCTCAGGGGCAGGAGAAGGACGCCATGGCAGCGGCCCTCGGCTCCGCCGTGGCGAAGCTGTTCCTGAGCGGACACGTGGAAGCCGGCTACGCCCAGGCCGCGGATTTGGGTATCTCCGTGCCTCGGGGAGCCGTGCGGGTGCTGGTGGTCCGCGGCACGCAGGATGCGGCCGCGGATGCCAGCGCCATTGCAACCCGGCTGCCCCGGGAGACCGGCTGGGCGGCCGCGGGTGCGGCCATGGGCGACTGCCGCCTGCGTCACCAGGCGGGGGAGTTGAGCTATTGGCTGCTGGACGCCGACAGCGCCAGCGGTGTGGACCGTGTCCACGGTGCCAATGGATCGGACGCTGCCAATGACCAGGTCCGCCCGGTCGGAACCGCCGGACCGGTGAAAACTCACGGGCTGGGGAGCGCCGGCGACCGTGGCGTCGCCTCCGGCCCCGATGGCACCTACGGTTTCGGGGCGTACGGTGCGGATGCCGTGGCGGAGTATCCACCGGCCGGGGCTTTCCGACAGGCAGTTGATTTCCCGCAGACGGGGGCTCTCCCGCAGACTGGGCCCCTCCCTCCGAGAGGTGCCTTCGCCCCGGCGGGGGCACTGCCTCGGGAGACGGATGTGGACGCTTTCCCCCGGCCCGCGGGGCTGCTGGGCCGCCGCGGCGCCGGTGAACCGGACATTGCGGCGGTGTTGAGCCGGCCAATGCCCATGGAACGGGTGCGGGACGAGGCAGGTCAATTGGCGGCCCTGGTACGGGGTCTGGAGCCGGGCCAGCTTCTTGCGGCGACGCCCGGCGTACTCGATCCCCGGGTCCAGGATTGGGTGGCGGCGTTGCGCGGCTACGCGCGTGCCGACCTCGTGGCCACGGTGCGGGCCTACCTGCGACACCGTGGACAATGGGAGGGGGCCGCAAGGGAATTGGGCGTGCACCGCAATTCCCTGCGGCACAGGATGGCCATTGTCTCCGGGCTGCTTCGGGCCGACCCGGACGATCCGGATGTGGCCGCGAACCTATGGTTGGCGCTGCGCTCGGAGTAGCAGCGAGCCAACCGGTGACGGGCCCACCTACCCGTGGGGCTGCCTTTGGTTCTTGGCGGCCGTGCCGATGGCCGGACATGCGGCTGCCACCGAGGTCCGGCCACGGGCAGTCAGCCGATGAGCGATGTTGCCCCGGAGTCGCTTTCAACGGCGTGGCAGGCAGCCAACCAGGAGCGGACGTCGTCGCTGTTCTCCCCCAACCGGGGCGGCGCCGCCTTGCGCACGGGGATGGCGGGCGTCCAGGTAATAGGATTGCGAATCTGGCGGCCGACGGACTCGCCGGCAGCGTCGTGGACCTCGATCGTGGGCTGCAGGCCAAGGGATTCGGCGTAGGCAAGCCCTTCATCGATGCCGGAGACGTGACCTGCCGGAACGCCGGCCTCGGTGAGCCTGTCCTGCCACGCGAGGGCTGAATCCGCCGACAGTGCCCCCTCCAGGAGCGGGACCAGTTCCATGCGGTGCGCCACCCGGTCGTTGTTGGTGGCAAAGCGCGGGTCCGAAGCAAGCTCCGGCACGCCCAGCAAGCGGGCCAGCTTGGCGAACTGTCCGTCATTGCCACAGGCCACCGCAAGGGGTGCGTCGGCGCACTCCAAAAGCTGGTAGGGAACGATCGAGGGGTGGTCGTTGCCCATCCTGCCGGGGACCCTGCCGGCACCCAAAAACGCCTGGCCCTGGTTGGCAAGTGCCCCCTGCAGGCTGGAAAGCAGGTTCAGTTCCAGATGTGCTCCACGGCCCGAGACCCCGCGGGCGGCCAGTGCCGCAAGGATGCCGATGGTAGCGTCCTTGGCCGTCAACACGTCGACGAGGGCGACGCCGACCTTGACGGGTCCGCCATCCTTCTCGCCGGTGATGCTCATGAGTCCGCCAAGGGCCTGGGCAATGAAGTCGTAGCCCATCAAGTTGGCACCTCCAGTGCTGCCAAAGCCGGTGATGGAGGCGTAGATCAGGGTGGGGTTCGCCGCTGACAGTTCCTCATATCCCAGGCCGAGCCCGGCCATGCCGCCGGGTTTGAAGTTTTCCACCAAGATGTCCGCGCGCAGTGCCAGTTCCCTGGCGGTGGCCAGGTCCGCGGGATCCGCCAAGTCAAGGCAGACGGACTCCTTGTTCCGGTTGACGCTCTCGAAGTAGGTGGCCCCGGTCGGAGAGTAGGGTGGGCCCCAGCTGCGGGTGTCATCACCCTTTCCGGGCCGTTCGACCTTGATGACCCGGGCGCCCAGGTCGGCCAGCGTCATGGTGGCCAGTGGTCCGGCCAGGACCCTGGAAAAATCTGCAACAACCAGTCCGGCCAGCGGGCTCGGAGCGGTGGAGGTGGTTTGCTCTGGCATGGGGGCCTTCCAATCAGTGTGGGTCACTCCTGCCGCCGACACTAGCAGCGGCGGAAGAATCGATCATTGGATGATCTGACTAATTTCTGATCAGATCATCCAATGATCGTGGGTCATGCGGTGCGAAGTGCGGTGCGAATGCCGGTTGCCTTGCGGAGGCCGGCGTAGACGGCCGCAGCCACGACCGCAGTGATGATGGCGCCCAGGCTTGCGCCCCAGGCGAGGTGTGACTGAAGGAGGGCCAGGCCCACGACGGCGGACACCAGCCAGGCGGAGACGCCGGGGACATTGACGGCGCGGAACGTATTGTCCGGGATCCTGCCGGGCTCGGCCGGGTGTCCGTCGAGCCGGTCCATGACGATCTGGGTCAGGGCAATGGCCACCCACCCGGTCACCAACACGCCCTGCCAGGCCAGCGCCAGCAGCAGGTAGTGAACCACGGGCAGTAGCATGAGGGCAAAGATGATGGCGGCGCCCAGTACGGTCCACACGAGCGAGGGGAGCTTGATGTGCAGGATGCGTTCACCCGCTTCGCGCAAGTTGGAGATGCCCATGGCGTAGTTGGCCGTGTTGATGCGGGTCTGTGAGGCAAAGACGACGACGAGGCCGAAGATGCCCATGAGTTTCACCAGCCCGCCGGCAACCCCGGTCTCGGTGGCTTCCACACCGGGCAGGGTGAACGTGAGGAAGATGCCGATCAGCGCATTGACACCGAATGCCAACGTGTAGAACAGCCAGCCGAACGTGACCTTCTTGTGGAAGTCGGCGTCCTTGCGCTTTCCCAACGCGGCGAAATCCATGGTGTACATCATCAGGATCCACACGCCCATGTAGGCGGCGAATGTGGCCAGCCAGCCGGGGCCGCCCTGGGACAGGGTCAGGGGTGGGACTGCGTGGGTCAGCCAATTGGGGGTGAAGCCGTGGACGGTGCCGGCCCAGACGACGGCAATGATCAGGCCGCCCCAGTACAGGGGCAGGAGCCAGCCGTTGATCTTGTCAAGGAATTTGCGCACGCCTCCTGCCACCAGCGGTGTCGAATACAGCACCACGACGGCGCACCACAGGGCCAGCGGGCCGCCGAACTGCGCCTGGAACGCGAAGGCGACGATGGAGCCCTCAAAGACGGCGTAGTAGATGGCCGTGGCGGCAAAGATGAGCGTGGCCAGGATGGAGCCGCTGCGGCCCAGCAGTGTGCGGGAGAACTGGGCCACAGTGAGCCCGTGGCGCAGCGCATAGCCGGAAAGGACTCTGTTGATGGCGCCAAAGACGATGATGGTCAGGACAAGGCCGATGATGGCGTTGACCGTGCCGTAGGCGACGGCCAGGGCGGCCCCGATGTAGACGAAGAACATGGCGCTGACGAGGCCGTACCAGGCCATGGTGAGTGAGCCGCGCCCCATCTGGGCGTCGTCGTTGATGGCGGTCGTGCTAACTGCCTGGGATGTTGACATGGAAAGGCTCCTGAAAACGGGGCGTGGCACAGGGGTGATGGCCCCCTGTGCCACGCTGGCTAGTTGTGGCTGATGCCGGCTACTTCAACTGCGGGTTGGTTCTTGCGGATGGAAGGAAGGGGATTCACTTCCAGTGGGAGGCCGAGCGGCGCTCCATCAAGGCACGGAACTGGACGGTCGTCTTGGGGTACAGTTCCCCGGAGCCCCAGTCCAGGATCACCCCGTGCCGGCGGATTACATCGAGCATGTCCGTCTCGCCGCTTCGGTAGCGGGCGGCGACGGCGGCGGCGTCTTCGGTGAGCCAGCCGCGGCGCTGTGAACGGATCCGTGCCCGCAGGGCCTCGCTGGCGGGGACATCAATTTCGAACTCGTCCAGTTCGGCGTCGATCTCCGTGATCACCACGCCATAGTCGGCTTCGGCCCGTCCGATGGAGACGTAGCCGTCGATGACGTCGTCGAGCACCTCCCCGAGGAGCCGCTCCAGGGGGTCCCCGAAGCCGCCACCGCCGGCGGAGGGCCGGGTGAAGGTATCGCCGGACTCAAGCGGGACGGAGGAGAAGTTCGAACCCAGGAACTTTTCGTCCTCGGTGCCCTTGTTTATCCAGACGCCGTGCGGGATGGACGGCAGCCCGCCCTCGATGCCCCAGGTGATGGAGCGGGCCCGGTCGCAGCAATAGCTCATGACGGTGTCGGTGGCATCGGTGAGCATGCCGCCCTTTTCAATGCCGACGCCGCCGCGGAAACGGCCGGGGCCGCCGGAGTCCGTGGCAATTTGGTGCATGGTGGTCAACACGGGGGAGAGCCGCTCCTGGCCCTCGACCGGCTGGACTGCCAGGCCCGGGCCGAAGACGGGTGCGCTGGCACCCGCACCGTCCTTGCTGGCCCGGCCACCCCAGCCACCGGCCATCCAGTCGTACCACATGAAGTACGGAGAGGACTCCGTGCGCTTGTCCCGGCCACCCACCAGCAGGTACTCGAGGTTGAAGGCGCAGGCCATGGCACGTTCGGGCATGATCTGGCTCCACAGCTCAAAGATGCCGTTCATGAGCTTTTCATACGGGCCCGAACAGAAACCCGTCACCGCGAACGGCCAGCCGGCGTTGACCACTGTGCCCTCCGGGCCGATGTCCGCCTTGACGGCGGCATAGAAGCCCGAGTTCAGCGGAATGTCGGGGAAGAACGTCTTGGTTCCGGCATAGATGGCGGAGAACGTGGTGCCGTAGCCGGAGTTCAGGAACGTGGCCACCGCCGGTGCGCAATCGTTGAGATCGTAGTGGATGCCTTCGCCGTCGAGGGTGAGCTTGATCTTGATGGGCACCAGGCCCTCGCCCTTGCCGGGGTCAAAGTCAATGTAGTCGGTGGTCTCCCACGTGCCCTGCGGCAGCGTCACCAGCCGGCGGCGGACAATGCGCTCCACGTAGTCCTGGGTTTCCTGCATGGCGGCAACCACCGTCTGCTTGGAGTACTTGTCCACCAGGCGCAGGATCTCGCGCTCGCAGACGGCTGTCGCTTCGGACTGGGCGTGCAGATCGCCCATGGCCTGCTGCGGGGCGCGGGTGTTGGAGACCAGCAGCTGGGCCACGTCGTGCAGGAACACTCCCTTGCTCCAGATACGCACCGGGGTGATGCGCAGGCCCTCGCCGAAGTGTTCCTTGGCGTTGACGTCGAAGGAGCCCGGGACGTTGCCGCCGATGTCTGCCCAGTGGCCCTTGTTTTGGGCAAAGGCGATGATCTCGCCCTCGGAGAAGATGGGCCGGATGAAGCTGACGTCGTTGAAGTGGGTGCCGCCCCGGTAGGGGTCGTTGATGGCAAAGACGTCGTTGGGGTGGATGTCCTTGCCGAATTCCTCCAGTACGGCTTTGCACTGGAAGTGCAGGGTTCCCACGTGGACGGCAATGTCGCCGCTTCCTTGCATGACTGTGTTGCCATCGGCATCGCACAGGGCCGAAGAGAAGTCCCGGGAGTAGATGACGAAGGAATAGCATGTGCGCAAGATCTGCTCGCTCATCAGGTCCACGCTGGTGGCAAAGGCGTTCTTGAGTACCTCAAAGGTGACGGGGTCCAGGCCCTGCAGGGCACGGGCGCCGTGGTGTGATGTGTGGTTGGCGCCGGAAGTGCCGCTCTGTTGCGCGATTGCTGTGTCAGTCATTTGCTTGCTCCTGCTCGGTGCCGACGTTCGTGAGGTGGATGCGGATGTTCAGCCACTCATCGATCTCCGCCCGAGTGTGGGGCGGGACGACGGTGGTGGAGTCAAGCTGATCAATGATGGCCGGACCAATGAAGGTGGCCCCTGCCGGCAGCCGGCCGCGGTCGTAGACGGGCGTGTCAATCCAGCCGTCCTTGCCGAAGTAGACCTGCCGGTGGGTGGCCGGATCGCCCGGGTCCTTGACCAGGGTTCGGGCCGGAACAAAGGATGGCTTGGGCGTCTTGCCGACGGCGGAGAGCGCCAATTGGTAGATCTCCACTGGCTGGTCGTCCTGGCGGAAGGCAAATTCGCGCTCATGCTCCTGGTGGAATGTCGCGATCGCGTCTTGCAGCGAGCCCCGGCCCGAACCGATGGGAACGGCAAGGGACCGCCACTGGCCGTGGTAGCGCATAGAGATGGTGCGCTGGAGCACCGAGTTTTCCTCGGACACTCCCTCGTGGCGCAGCCGGGCAGTGGCCTCGGTCTCCAACTCGACAAAGCGGGCCTCGAGATCCTCTGCGTCGGCCGCTGAGGCTAGCGCCGTGTACATGGCGGACAGGTCATGGCGGATGTCAACCAGCAGGCAGCCCAAGGCTGATGTCACGCCCGGGTTGGGCGGGACGACGACGGTGGGAATGTCCAGCTCCCGGGCCACCTCCGCGCCGTGCAGGGCTCCGGCGCCGCCGAAGGCAATAAGGGCGAAGTCGCGCGGGTCATAGCCGCGGCGGATGGAGATCAGGCGGACGGCGTCGGCCATGTTGGCGTTGGCCACCTGGAGCACGGCGTGTGCCGCCTCTGCGTCGGCCATACCCAACGGCTCGGCAATCACGCGGTGGATGGCTTCCAGCGCCAGGGACCGTTGGAGCGTCTTGGCGCCCCCGGCAAGGGTGCTGCCGAGGCGGTTCAGCGCGATGTTGGCATCGGTGTTGGTAGGCTGGTCTCCCCCGCCGTCGTAGC
Source organism: Arthrobacter sp. SDTb3-6 (assembly GCF_013376095.1). Classification (GTDB taxonomy): domain Bacteria; phylum Actinomycetota; class Actinomycetes; order Actinomycetales; family Micrococcaceae; genus Specibacter. Next base: position 16,197 of record NZ_JAAMFN010000047.1, read on the forward strand.
ACGCGGGGCCCGGGTCGGCGCCGGCCGATTGCGGCCCGTTTCGCAGCGATCCGGCAATGTCGATGTGAGCCAGGGAGCCGCCGCCGGCACCAATGGTGAGCACCTCAATGCTGGGGAAAACGATCGGATGGCCGTATTCGACCTGCCATTCCTTCGTGATGCGCAGCTCGCCGCCGGAGACCAGGGCGATGTCGGTGGACGTGCCGCCCATGTCCAGGCCAACTGCATTGTCGTAGCCGCACTGCTGGGCGATGTGCTTTGCGGCAATCGCCCCGGCGGCAATGCCGGAGGCAGCCAGCCGGACGGGGTAGCGCTTGACCATACGCGGTGTCATGGATCCGCCGCCGGAGTGCAGCAGGAGCAGGTCGCCCCGGTAGCCGCCGTTCTTGAGTTCGTCCGCCAGCCGGTTGACATAGCCGGAGACCAGCGGCGCCAACACGGCATTGGAGACCGCCGTGTTGAAGCGGTCGTGTTCAAAGATTTCCGGCAGTATTTCCGCCGAGGTGGTCACGGTGGCTTCCGGGATTTCTTCCTCAAGGATCTTTCGCATCCGGATTTCATGCTCCGGGTTGGCATAGGAATTCAGGAAGCACACTGCGATGGTCTTCACGCCGCGCTTGCGTAAGAGGGCGGCAACGCGGCGTGCGTCGACTTCATCGAGCGGGGTTACTGGCTGGCCGGCAAAGTCGGTGCGCTCGGTGACCTCGAACCGGTCGCGGCGGCGGATGTACGGGCCGGAGACATCATTGTAAGCGTCCCAGAGATCATCCTTGGTGCCGTCCCGGATCTCAATCACGTCGCGGAAACCGCGGGTGGTCACCATGGCTGCGGAGGGAAAATTGCGGGTGATCAGTGCATTCGTTGCCACCGTGGTGCCGTGGGAGAACAAGGAGACGTCGGCGAGGTTGATCTCCGCCCGTTTCACCCCGTTCATGACGGCAAGCATGGGGTCCGACGGCGTTGAAGGAACCTTGGTGACCCGCATGCGCTGGGTCTCGTCATCGAAAATGCAGACGTCGGTAAACGTGCCGCCTACGTCGACTGCTACACGGACATTCGCCATCTTTGGTCCTCCGGTTTCTCTGAGGGTTATGCGCCTGTTTTCGGCTTGGAACAACTCTCCGTGATGTAGGTCACCGTTGTCACTGGAGGAACTAAAATCGAACTTGGGGGATTTTGTAATTTCTACAATGCCTACCAAACCACGCCGAATTCACGACGTTTCGACTACCAAAATTGAGGACGAGCAATGTCTGAAAGTTCCACCTTCACGCTCGCGGACGTTGTCAACGAGCCGTCATTGATGTTGGTTCCAGTGGTTCCGGGCGATAATTTCCTCCCGGTGCGCGGCGCCCACACCACCGAAATCCAGGATCCAGGGCGATGGTTTGAGCCGGGGTGGGTGGTCCTCACCACCGGGCTGCGTTTTGTGGGGGCGGATCCGGACCCGGCCATGGCCGCGCGGCTGGTCGCGGACCTGAAGGCCGCCGGGATCACCGCACTGCTGTTCGGAATAGGCATCTACTTTGACAAGGTGCCGGCACCCCTCGTTGCCGCCTGCCGACTCGCGGGCTTCCCGCTGTACACGGTGGCGGAAGAGGTGCCGTTTTACGTCGTGGAGAACTTCATCAACCAGACAAAGTCGTCCCCGGATGCCTACCTGGTCAAGCGCGCCATGTGGCTGAGCAATGAACTATTGGACAGCCTATCGGCGGACGATCCGGTCAGGGCGCTGATTGAGCGGCTGGGTTCGGCATGCCGCGGGACAGCCGTCCTCTATGAGGATTCCGGGCGCATCATCGAATCCACGGGGGAGGGGCCCACCCGGCTGATCTTCAACGAGTTGGCCGCGCACGAGGGCACCGGATCGCTCGACATTGGGCGCTGGCACGTGCTGGCCCGCCCGCTTGTCCTTCGCGGCACCGGCTACACCGTGGCCATCGCCACCCGCAACAAGGCCGTGCTGTCGGAGCTGGGCGAGGCGCTACTAGACACCACCCAGCGCCTGCTGGGGGCCATCAACGGAATCAACCAGATCGCGATGTCGCGCGAACGCCACGAAAACGTCCAGTTGCTGACCACGTTGCAGGACGGAATTTCCGTGGCCCGCGAGTTCCGGCACTGGGAGCGGATGCGATTGTTCCGCTTTGTCCCCTATGAGCCGTTGAGGGCCGTCATGGCCTCGACGACGGCTGGCGCGCCGCTCCACCAGCCCCTTGTCAATGAGTTACTGGAGCGAGCCATGGTGGCCGGGCTTGGATTGCTTCTGGCAGAGAGTGGCCGGACGCCCGACGCTGAGGCGGGACTGCAGGCTGTCGTATCCAACTCCAGCGTGCTGCACGCCTGGCTGGAGTTGGCAGGGAAGTTCATGGACATCGGCTTTTCCGAGCCGTTTACCGACCTGGCCAGCGCACCAGACGCGTTCAGGGAGGCCGAGACGGCCCGGACCATTGCCAGGCGGCGTTCCCGCGCCGCTCGGGGGGCAGGCTCCGTTCGCGGAACTGTTGTGATGCTCGACGAGGTGGACCCGGCGACTTGGCTCCTGGCGTTGCGGGCATCGCCCATGACCGAGGACAAGGTTTCCGCCTTCACCCGCTCGCTCGACGCCGAGTCCGACCTGCGTACCACCGTGATTTGCTACCTTGCACTTGACCATGACGTCGCCAAGGTTGCAAAGCACCTGTTTGTCCATCCCAATACTGTTCGGTACCGCCTGCACAAGGCCGAGGGGCTGCTCCACGGCACGCTCACCACCACATCACTGATTGCCAATCTGTACCTGGCATTCCAGGACGAGATTCTTGCCGTCCAGGAGAACTGGCGTGATCGGGATGCCGGGGCGTGAGGCTGGTGTCGGATTGAAGATCGACCACCGCGAATTTCCCACAAGGGTCGTTCACAGGTAGGCGGCGGAATACGAAATCCAAAGCTCGGACAGGTCTCGCGTGCTCTTCAGTCTTCTCCCTGTCTCTTCCCCGATGCGCTTGAGCCGGTACCCCGAGCGATCGGAAGGCCAATTGTTGCCCGTAACTGCCCGACCGCGTTCGGGAAAGTGAGGACCGCGGAATCTAGCCACTCTTTGCGATTGAATGTTGAAAATGATGAGCGCCCCGTGCTGAAAATGATGACTATAAACTCAGGATAAGCCTGTTGAATTAGATGAGTAAAAGATGACTCCGGTCCGAAATGGTCCTGATCTGCGGTACATAACCGCGGGTCAGGACCATGTTGGTGCCCCGGGCCGGACTCGAACCGGCGGCCAAGAGAATCTGACGCACTGGGTTCTGCGAGGTGTTATTGCTTTTTGAAATCCTTGTATTTCAGGGGGTCTTGGCGGTTTTCGCGGATTCTGGAAGCTCGTTGATTGGTGCGGTTTACGGTTGAAATAGATGGGTAAAAGGTCAGTGCTCCGACTTTGTCCCTGACTGTTTTTTCGACCTCATCGAAAACAGGTTCAACTGTTTTGCGGCATCGTGGAGTGCGTGCCGTTGTCCGCTGCCTACGATTTTACGTCTGGGTTGCTATCCGACTCGTGGGCAGGCGAGAGCCCTTGAAAACCATGTACAGCGGGCGGCGGTGGCCTATTCGCAGGTCGGCAGGTGCCGGTGCTTCGGGCCCATGGGCCCGGCGGCGCCGGTATCTAAACCGTACCTGCTCGTGGCCGGGTGGTCCTCATGATCCGTGTATGCAGGATGGCGTTTTCTGGGCGCTCTTCATTCAGTTCCTGCCTCGGGACTGTCTGAATAACGGTGGATCCATGGTTGGCCTGACACGCCGGGCGTTGCCAGGCGGGGAGGACTAATCATGAGCGACACCACGGATCCCATGGCGACTGGTATGGATCAGCAAGAATTAGCGCGCGGCTTCACCGCAGCTTACGGAACGAGGGCTATTCCAGGAACGTTGCGGAACGGGCGTTAATCAGCCGGGAACCAATCTTGAAGTCCTTGGCCCAGCAAGGAACCGGGCCCCAAACGGGCGGTAAGAAGTTGTCGAGTCGTTGCGCCGTCATGCAGCTGCTCGGCACCAATCGGTACGGACTGGGTAGGCGCCACATCCCAATCCGGTAACGCAGTCTGATATTGACCCTCTGCCTCCACCGCATTGTAGAACGCGAAGAGGTCAGCCGTGGACCTAGTGTATCGTGTCGTTAATTCCTTTGGGTCTGGTTGTTTGTCGGACTTGATTCATGGTTTATCTGGCAAGGGCTTTGGAGTTGCGTGACGGGGACCGGGTTGCTTTGGAGGCGCTGCCTCGCGGGAAGGCAACCACCGCGACGGTGGCCCAGCGGGCGCGGACGGTTTTGTTGGCTGCCGACGGGCTGCCGAATGTTGAGATTGAGAAGATCACTGGGTTTTCGGCACCCACGGTCTTGAAGTGGCGCAACCGCTATGCCGAGGGCGGGATCGGGGCCCTTTCCGATGTCCGGCGCCCGGGCCGGGAGCGGGAGATCGACGAACTCGCCCTGGTCGCGGACACTCTGAGCAATGACGGGAAACCGCCGGCGGAGCTGGGGATCTCGCACTGGTCCGCCCGGATCATGGCCGAACGCCACGCAATCTCGTTTTCCTCCGTGGCCCGGATCTGGCGCCGGTGGAAGATCCAGCCGCACCGGATCGAGACGTTCAAGATCTCCACCGATCCCGCCCTGGAGTCCAGGCTCCGGGACGTGGTGGGCCTGTACATGTCCCGGCCGGAAAGCGCGGTAGTTGTCAGTATCGATGAGAAAACCCACATCCAGGCGCTGTCCCGCACCGGCCCGGTCCAGCCGCTGTCCCCGACGCACCCGCTGCAGCAGACCCAGGACTACAAGCGCAACGGCACCACCACCTTGTTCGCCGCCCTCGAGGTCCTCACCGGCAAACTCAGCGCGAACGCCTTCTACCCCAAGCACACCAACATCGAGTTCGTCGATTTTCTGGGCCGGGTCGCGGACGCGCACCCCGGGGTTGAGCTGCATGTCATCTGCGACAACTACGCGACCCTTAAGCACCAGAAAGTGAAGGACTGGCTGGCCAAAAACCGGCGGGTCACCCTGCATTTCACCTCGACCAGCTGTTCCTGGCTGAACATGGTGGAAATCTTCTTCGGCATCATCACCCGCGAGTGCCTCAAACGCGGGGTATTCAGCTCCGTCCAAGAGCTGGAACAATCCATGGAACGGTACATCGATAACTACAACCAGGACGCCAAACCATTCACCTGGACCAAATCAGCGGACTACCTCCCGGGAAAGATGAAGCGCAAACAAACCATTAACACGCAGCACTAGGTGTGCAGCGATGCTGTCAGGCGCCACTAGCTCGGGGGAGTCAGCTCATGAACCCACTTGAAGACCTACGAGTGTACGGAATTAGCTCGGCACTCGATCAGATCGTCGGCGCGAACGTGCTGATTGATGCTGCCGTGCGTGCATTGGTGGAGGGCGTGGACTCGCCGTCGCTCCCCCTCCTGGCTGGCCTTTCTCGAAGTGCGGAGGACCAAGCACAAACGCTTTTCAGAGCTGTCACCGCTGAATTGGATCTCGTACCCCCATTGCCCATGGACTTAGCGGGTATGCAGGACAACAAGCGGTGCACCCCGGCAGCGACAGGTGCGCGGGCTGGCCCGACGCTTTGACATTGCGCACCTTAATGTCGACGCCGGCGCCGGCCGCCGCCCGCGGATAAGGGGGCCACCCATCCGTGATGAGTGTCGCCCCGGGTGTCACGTGCGCGCGGAGGAATCCGGCCAAGCTGGCCGATGACGCATTGGGGATGACCTGCAGCCTGGCCCGGCCCAATCCTGCGCCCCGGCGCTCAATCGCATCGGCCACGAGCGTTTTTCCGGCGGCGCCGCGGCCCAACGTGCCTGGCCTGTCCCCGCCAATGAAGGTCTCGTCCATCTCGACCCGTCTTCGGAGCCGGTCGCGGTCGGACTGATGCATCACCGATCGCAGTTTGTGCGTCATCGTCCACGCACTCTGGTAGCTGCCATGGTCCGTCACCCGTTGCAGGGTCAACGCCGACACCCCTTGCTTCGACGCCACCATCAGCCACGCCGTCTCGAACCAGACGGTCAACGGGGTGCAGGCGCGATCCAAGACCGTTCCCGCATTCACGCTCACTCGGCGTCCGCAGCCCCTGCACCGATGCATCCCCGGCACGATGGACCGGTCTCCGACGTCCGCGCACCACGGACAGACGAATCCGTCCGGCCAACGCAGCCAGTCCAGATAGTCAAGACAGTCTGCATCCGACCGGAACCAAGCCCGCAACTCCGGCAGCGATCCCGGCAAATTCCGGCCCTCCACTGGCGAATCCACCATGAGCGACAAGATACGCGCAGCCCCCGACATCACGGCAGTTACATGGATAGCCACTTCCCACGAATTGCTCTCCCTGGAATCGCTTTAACGGGCCCGCCCTTTGGGCCAGCCACCGACGCCAACGTAGAACGCACAGGTGAGAAGCACCAGCACAAACGCAGCCGCCAGTGCCCCCCGTCCAAACGAAAGCATCCATCCCAGAAGCAAGGGGCCAGCCAGGCCACCGGCCCGCGCCGCCATTCCCATTCCGGCAAAACAGGCCCACGGGCGATCGCTGGCCAGTGCCGCCTGTCGAGTGTTGAGCGTGGACGCCATGATGGCCCCCCCAATGAGGGGGCCGCTCAAAGCAAGTCCCATGACTACGGCGATGGCGCTCCCAGCCGCTGCGGCAAAACAAAAACCGACACCAGCTACAACCCCGGCCGCGGCAAACTCGCGGTTCGTCCTGGCCAAGGACCCCCTGCCCAGGAATCGGGAGGCAATCATGGCCAGCAGTTCGCGAAAAGCCAGTCCGATTCCGATGGCCGCGCCCATCCCCGGGAGGGCCATGGGAAGGACGGATCCGGCCGCCGCAAACACAATAGGCATCGACGCGGCGGCAACGGCTCCCCTGACCATGGTGGAAGACCGTACGATTTCGCCCAGTGAAAATCTCATTGACGATATCGGGCCGACCGGCTTGGTTGGCAGCCGGTGGATAGTGGCGTGCGGAAGCGTGAAAGCAGACGCCAGCAAAATGGCCCCTGCAATGATGATTCCGCCCAGCAGATCCCCGTTGACGCCGCGGCCAAGGGTGAAGTAGATGACGCCGGAAGCGATGAGTGCACCTACCCGTTGGACCAGCACCGACATCCTTTGGCCTGCGGCCTGCGCCGGCCCCAGGAGTTCGGAATACCGCGCCAAAGTGGGAATGTAGATCAGGCTGGAACACGTGGCGAAGACCGCAGCGGACACCATGACCCACCAGCCGGACCCGAGCATCAAGGTGGTGCCGGCCGTCACGACTATGAGCCCCCCGCTGGCAGCAACCAGCGGCCTCAACCCATACCGGGCCCCCAGCTGCGCCGCGGGAGAATCGAGCAGGAGGCCAAAGCCAAGATAAATCGTCACCGCGATCGAGGCGTCCGCCAGTCCTGGCGCAATGACGGCAATCGCCGTGATCGTCATCGTGTGGAAGGCAAAATACACGCCGGTAATGAGGGAGAGCGATCCATAGCGCCGCACCCGGCGCACGGGCACGGACAAACTAAGCGCCATAAACCCAGCCACCGCCCACCATGGTTGCCTTGACAACGCAGGATGAAATCTGACCGGGGGCACTACCAGCCGACAAGGGGTCTCGATCGAGCAGGGCGAGGTCGGCCAGCATTCCCGCCTCCAACGTGCCGACAATCCCTGCCATGCCAACAAGTTCGGCGCTCAAGGTGGTGGCAACATGGAAGGCCTCGGCCACGGAGACTCCCTGTGCAGCCCCCAGGATTGCACCCTCCCGGGTGGAACGGGTCACTGCGGTCTCAATTGTGTCCAAAATGTTCATGGGCGTGACGGGTGAATCCGAGTGAATGCCGGCCGTCAGTCCATTGTCCAGGCATTCACGCAGCGGGTTCATGCGTTCGGCACGTTCCGCTCCGACGAAGCGGTCCCGGTGCCTGTCCCCCCAGTAGTGGACATGGTTGGTGAACAGCGAGGCGCCCAGGCCCGCTTGGGCGGCCGCCGTGATGTGTTCGGCGTGGGCCATCTGGAAATGTTCAATCCGATGTTTGGCCCACTCGTGGCCGCCCGTACGGCCGCGCAAATCGCAGTAGGCTTCGATGACTTCCCCTATTGCCCCGTCCCCATTGGCATGAATCGCCAGCTGGGCCCCCGCGGCGAGCAGGGGGAGCCCAGTAGCCACAATCTGCTCCGCGGAGAGCAGAAGGTTTCCGTGCGACTCGGGGCAGCAGTCATATCCGTCCACGACGGCTGCCGACAGTCCTTGGATGGAACCGTCTGCCCACAATTTCGCTCCTCGAAGTTGAAGGCGGGACGGCGTGGAGTGCCGGAAAAGTTCGGGATCCTGAGCGAGGAGTTCAGGCACAAGGTCGCCGCGTAGGTACCCGAACAGCCGTACGGGCATCTCCCCTGCGTCGGCGATCTCCCTCAGGATGTCCAGTTCCCCGGCTGCGAACTGCGAGCCGATGCCCATGTCGTGAATTTGGGTGATGCCGTGGGAAACGGCCTGGTCCATCGTCTCACGTGCCGCACGCATTCCGTCCGCGCGTTCGGGCTGGGGGCACTGGTCGCGAATTGCCCTGACGGCGCCGACCCCCCACAATAGTCCCGTCGCCCGGCCGGCGTCGTCACGGGCAAACCTCCCTCCCGCTGGATCCTGCGTCGCATCACCGAGCCCGGCCAGTTCGAGTGCCCTCGTGTTGGCGACGGCAAAGTGGCCGGAGAGATGGGTCACCAGCACCGGATCCTTCCTCGAAACGCGGTCTAGGTCGTGCCTGTCGGGGTGGCGGCCCTCGAGCAGCAGGGTGTCGTCGTAGCCCCATCCCCGGTACCAGCCCTGGCGGGCTCCGAACCCTGCCAGGGCTTCAACCAGGGCGTCAATTGAACCAACAGCTTCGGGCAGCAGATTTGCCCATTGCCCGGTCATGCCGGTGAAGACAGTGTGGACGTGGCTGTCGACAAGTCCCGGGATGACCGTGCCGTTCAGTTCAAGTGACTCGTCTGCCTGCGGGTAAAGGCGGTGGGCTTCCTGTGATGTGCCAGCGAACACGACCTTTTCTTCGTCGATGACGAGGGCCTCAACCTGGCGCTCCGGCACAAATGAGACGTGAATCGTGTCTGCTTCAAGAATGGTAATCACGTGCGTCACGGGCGTTCGATGAGCAGCGACGTACCTTGGCCAACGCCCACGCACAGCGTGGCCAGTCCGCGCCGGACATTTTCCGTTTCCATCCGACGCAGCAGCGTGACCACCAGGCGCGAGCCGCTGGAGCCCAGCGGGTGGCCCAGGGCGATTGCGCCGCCGTCGTTGTTGGTGACGCCTTTGTCCAGGCCAAGGACACGCATAACGGCCAGCGACTGGCTTGCAAAGGCCTCATTAAGTTCGACGGCCCCCAGCTCACTGATATTCCAGCCGGCCCGGGCCAAGACCTTTTGCGTGGCCTGGACTGGACCGATGCCCATGACCTCCGGAGCCACCCCGGCCGAGGCTGCGTGCACAATGCGCGCCCGCGGGACCAACCCGTATTTGGACACCGCAGCCTCCGAGGCGACAATAATTGCCGAGGCGCCGTCGTTGAGGGTGCTGGCGTTACCAGCCGTGACCACCGCACCGCCCTTCACCACCGGATACAGCCCGGCCAGGACTTCCATTGTTGTTCCTGGCCGGGGTCCCTCGTCCGTGTCAACAACTGTGCTGCCTTTCCGTCCTGGGACGGTGACCGGCACGATCTCTTCCCTGAGCCGGCCCGCAGCGATGGCAGCCAACGCCCGTTCGTGGGACTGCACGGCGAAAGCGTCGGCGTCCTCACGCGAGATCCCATGGACCTGGGCCACATTTTCCGCAGTTTCCGGCATGGAGAATGTCATCCGGCCCTGCCGCGAAAGTTCGCCGGAAGTGAAGCGCGGGTTGGTGAACCGCCAGCCAATCGAGGTGTCGTAGACGGCCCCGGCCTTGGCGAAAGCCTTGCCGGGTTTTTCCTGCACCCAGGGTGCGCGGCTCATGGATTCCACCCCGCCGGCCACCACAATGTCTGCCGCTCCGGCCGTCACCATCTGCGAGGCCAGGATGACGGCGCTCAGGCCGGAGGCACACAGCCGGTTAACCGTCAGCCCGGGCACGTGGTCGCCGAATCCGGCGAGCAGCCAAGCCATGCGCGCCACATTCCGATTTTCCTCCCCGGCGCCGTTGGCGTTGCCCAGAATGACCTCGTCCACGGTGTCGGGATCGACGCCTGCCCGGCGAACGGCATCCTGGACCACCAACGCGGCCAGGTCGTCCGGCCGCACTGCGGACAGCGCGCCGCCATAGCGTCCCACCGGGGTGCGGGTGCCGCCGATCAGAAATGCCTCGGCCATGGGAAACTCCTTCAGTCAGATTGTCTTTTGGTGCAGGCGTGTTACCGCGGGAGGTTACTTCGCTACTGTTGCGGACCGGCCGTATTCGTACCAGCCTTTTCCGGTTTTGCGGCCGTAGTGGCCGTGTTCGTAGAGTGCTGCCAGGGCGGGGTGGGGCAGGTCTGCGGGGTCGCCGGTTTCAGCATGGGTGGCCTGGCGGATGAGGTAACTCACGTCCAGGCCCACCAGGTCCATGAGTTCAAACGGGCCCATGGGGTGCCCCAGCGCGGTCTTCGCGGCTGTGTCGATGTCCTCAAAACTGGCGAAGCCGTCCGCGTAGAGGCGCAGCGCTTCGTCCCGGATGGCACCCATGAGCCGGTTGGCCACAAAGCCGGGGATCTCCTGGTTGATGAGCACGGGCGCCTTCCCCAGCTGCCTGGCAAGCTCCATGACCGTATCAACGGTGTCCTGGGAGGTGCCCGGATGGCGGACCACCTCCACGCACTTCATGACCAGAGCTGGGTTGAAGAAGTGCATATTGCACACCTTCCCCGGCCGGGAAGTGGCGCCGGCCACCTTTGAGGAGCCAAGAGTGGAGGAGTTGGTGGCCAGGATGGCGTGTACCGGCGCTGCCACATCCAGCGCCGCGAAGATGGCGCGCTTGACGTCCAGCCTTTCCGTGGCGGCCTCAATGACCAAGTCGGATTCGGCGGCACCCTCTTCCAATGAGGTGGTGAAGCGCAGCCGCGCCAGTGCCGCATCGGCGTCCGCTCTGCCCAGCCGGCCCTTCGCCACCGAGTTGTCCATGCGCTCGGCCAGCTGGTCCCTTGCCGCGGCCAGTGATTCCGCAGCGATGTCCTGGACGGTGGTACTGAATCCGGCCAGGGCGGCAACCATGCCGATTTGCGAGCCCATGGCACCCGAGCCAATGACCAGGATGTTCTTGATCTGCATGTGTGGTGTCCGTTTCTTTGCGTGGGTGTTATCTGCCATGGAAGGCGGCGGCGCGTTTTTCAAGGAACGCTTGGGTGCCTTCGCCCTTGTCCTGGCTGGTGTACAGCAGGGACTGGGCAAGGCGTTCGAGCAGCAGCCCCGTGCGCTGGTCGGTTTCTGCGCCGTTCTTGACCACCAGCTTCGCGAGCCGGACGGCCAGGGGCCCCTTGGCCAGAATCAGACCGGCGGTCCTGCGCACAGCGGCCATCAGCTCCGCCTGCGGCACCACCTCTGTGACGAGCCCTATCCGCAGCGCCTCCACCGCGTCAAAGATCCGTCCCGTCAGGATGAGTTCGACGGCGCGCCCCTTGCCCACCAGCCGCGACAGCCGTTGGGT
>NZ_JAAMFN010000048.1 GCF_013376095.1 Arthrobacter sp. SDTb3-6
CTTTGTGATGCCATTTTCCACCATGAAGCGAAGATGCCGGCGCATAGCCTTCGCATCAACCTCTTGGTCGTCGTCGAAGGCCGTGGCGGCAATCGCCGTGATGCCCTTGAACTGATCCTGAAGCTGTCCTAACTGCATTGAAGTCCTCCCATTGGAAAAAGTTGAGGTGGCAGGGACCGGCCTGCTCCGCAGTGGTTCGGATCACAGTCCTGTCCCCGAGACCGACACTAGTTCCCGCCACGGAAATTGGTCTAGAGTCGTTATCTCATCGTTATCACTAATTCTCACATCCATGGCTTACTTATGGCGTTACAGTGGAAAGTGCTCTAGACCAACGGAAACAGGATTTGCTCGCGTCGGAAGATTGCGAGTAGCAAGATCGACCTCAGACCGATCAAGGTAGACAATGAGTTCAAGTCTCAAACAGGGAGTAGGAATGCCGAAGCGAAACAAAGGTAGCCGCAAAGCCACCGCCTTCATCAGAAACCGAACCCGGGCGGCTGCCACCAGCGCAGGTGGCAGCCCGTCCGAAAGGAACCAGCTGGTGGTACGGTGAGCGCCATCGGCGATCTCTCGCTCAACACGACTTCGTCAGAACTTCTTCGGGAGACTGCCGCGCTGCGTAGGCTGCCCAAGTACGCAAAAATCCGGGCGGAACTCGAATCAGAAATCCTGCATAGCCTGCACCCGCGAGATCCGCTACCGTCCGAACGCGAGCTAATGGACCGCTTCAGGGTCAGCCGAATGACCATTCGGCAGGCGATGGACAGCTTGGAAAGCGATGGCCTCATTTACCGAATCCAAGGCTCAGGGACTTTCGTCTCAGGCCGGACCACCATCCGCAAAAGCCCCCGACTAAGCTCGTTCACCGAGGATATGCGTGAACGCGGACACGTCCCGGAGTCACGCACTATCTCGAAGGAAATCACCCTGGCGGACAGCCTAGTCGCTGGCGACCTGGGCCTGCTGCAGGACGCCGTGGTCTTCCGCCTCAAACGGCTGCGCATGGCCGATGGCTCACCGATCGCGGTGGAGGAGACCTACTTCAACAACGACCTTGTCGACGGCCTCATCCACGACGACGTCAGCGGATCCCTGCACGAGCTGCTGGCAGAAAAATACGGCATCGAACTAGACTCCGCGGACCAAAGCGTTTCCGCCATCCGGCTTTCCGACAGCGATGCGCGGCTGCTTGGCGAAACCCCAGGCGCACCCGGCCTCATGGTCTGCAGCGTTGGCATGAACCGCCGCGGAACACCGGTAGAGAAAGCCACCACGATTTACCGGGCCGACAGATTCTCCTTCAACTTCAACATCACCAAACGGTAGCGCACAACCTCGGAAACGTAGACCGAAGCGACTTACCTCCGAAATCCGTGAAGGCCTCGTAAGTCGCCGTTAAGCGGGCCCGCACCTCAGCCTTCATCCAATCCGAGCCGACATTTCCGAAGTATGTACGGCGGACCTAAAAGAGCAGACTACTCGTCCAAAAACAACACCATCCTGTCCATGGCCTCGCACAAGCACGAAATACACCGTCCCCGAATTCCACGATATGGGGCGCAGTAGAGTTCCGGCCGATCGACTAAGCGCGCTCCACATCATGCGGTTTCCAACTCGGATATCGACATGGCCCCAGTAACCCGGTCCGTCGAATGTCTAGATGACAGGGGTTCTTGACACCGGACATGTCGTAAGCCGCACAATCCGCCACCGCTCAGTTCAGCAAAAACGAATCCCCACTTAGCCGAAGACCCACTCAACGAAACCTGAGCAGTCCCCATTCCCGGGACGGTTCAGGCAGGCTCAGCCAGCGGGTGGGGCGGCCCGCAGGCCGGGCGCGGTGAGCAGGTGCGGGGAGCCCAGAACAACGGCCAGCTCGGCGTCGCTCATCAGGTCCTTGTCCCGGACCACGTCCACTATGCGGGCGCCGGTGGCCATGGCCTGCTGGGCCACCTCAGTTGAGGACTTGTAGCCCAGGTACGGGACCAGTGCGGTGACCAACCCGATAGACCGCTCTACATTGGCCAGCAAGGCGGCGGGGTCAGCGGTTATCCCGTCCACACACCGTTCGCCCAGCACGGTGCACGCGGAGCGCAATTCGCCGAGCGAGGAAAACAGGGCCCGTGCCATGACCGGTTCGAATGCGTTGAGCTGCAGTTGGCCGGATTCAGCGGCCATCGTGATGGTGATGTCGTTGCCAACCACGGAGTAGGCCACCTGGTTGACCACCTCAGGGATCACCGGGTTTACCTTGCCCGGCATGATCGAGGAGCCTGCCTGGACGGCGGGCAGTTGGATCTCGCCAAAGCCTGCGCGCGGGCCGGAGGAGAGCAGCCGTAGATCGTTGGCCACCTTGGACAGCTTCACGGCAATGCGTTTGAGCACGCTGTGCAGTTGGACCAACCCTCCCACGTCCTGTGTCGCCTCGATAAGGTCTCCGGCCGGCACGACGCCCACGCCACTGATCCCCGCCAGATTCTCGCACGCCAGCCGGGCATAGTCGATGTGCGAGTTCAGCCCGGTGCCGATGGCAGTGCCGCCGAGGTTGACCTCGCGGATCAGGTTCATCGCCTCGCGCAGCCGCTGCTCGTCCTCTGCCATCATGACAGCGAACGTCCGGAATTCCTGGCCCAGGGTCATCGGTACGGCGTCCTGGAGCTGGGTGCGCCCCATCTTCAAATAGCTCGAAAACTCCACGGCCTTGGCAGCGAAAGATTCCCGAAGCAACGCCATCGCCGCCAGCAGATCCTCCGCGGCGCGGTGCAGTCCCAGCCTTAGCGCCGTCGGGTAGACGTCGTTGGTGCTTTGGCCCAGGTTTACGTGGTCCAGGGGGTGTAGCAGCTCGTACTGGCCGCGGGCTGAGCCCATCAGTTCCAGCGCCCGGTTGGCGATGACCTCGTTGGCGTTCATGTTGGTGGAGGTGCCCGCCCCGCCTTGGACGACGTCAACAATGAATTGGTCGTGGAGTTTGCCGGCGCGGATCTCGCGGCAGGCGGCCACGATCGCGTCGGCGCGTGGACCGTCCAGCAGCCCCAGCTCGTGGTTGGTGGTGGCGGCCGCCTCCTTGACCGCAGCCAGGGCCACCACCAGGTGCGTGTAGTGCCCGATCGAGACGCCGGAAATGGGGAAGTTCAGGCTGGCGCGCACCGTGTGGACGCCGTAGTAGGCCTGCGACGGCACGTCCAGCCAGCCGATCAGATCGTGTTCCCGGCGCGTTCGAGGGCGGATCTCAATGGACATCGGCAGTCTCCATTTCCAGCGGTAGTTCCGGGATTTCCGGTAGGGTCCGGCCGGACTGCCGGCCGATCAGCCGAGCGCGCAGTGTGTCGCTTTCGGCCAGGTCGATGCAGGTATGTGCCATGGCCTTGGCCGCGTCGACGATAGCGCTGTCCGCGGCGGCCGTAATGGCGGCGGCGGCGAATTCCTTCTGGTGGTTAACCGCTGGCAGCGATCCGATACCGATGTACGGGTGGATGGCTGGAAGTATCTGGGACACATTGCCCATGTCGGTGGACGCGCGATTCATTCGCATGTCCGGCCCGGATGTGGTGAACGTCCGGCCCAGCGCCGTGGCGTTGGCGACGTAGAGTTCCAGCATCGCTTCGTCGGTGGCGAATTCGGCGTATTGCTTGCTCTCTGCCTCGATTTCCAGCTCGCAGCCGGTGGACAGTGCGCCGGCCTCGAAGCAGCGACGTACCTTTTCCTCCAGCACTGACAGCTCGGCCAGCGAGCCGGCCCGCACGTACCAGCGGCCCTCCGTCACTTCGGGGATGGCGTTGGGCGCCTCTCCCCCGCTGGTGACCACGCCGTGGATGCGGACCCCGGATTCGAGCTGCTGGCGCAGTAACCCGATGGCCACCTGCGCCACGGTGAAGGCATCCGCTGCATTGACCCCGTGCTCGGGATAGGCAGCGGCGTGGCTGGCCTTGCCCCGGTAGCGGATCTTGCTGTGCGAGACGGCGTACGGCTCGGCCCGGGCCACATCCAGTGGGCCCGGGTGGACCATCATGACCGCGTGCACGCCGTCGAACGCACCACCTTCCAGCAACTCGATCTTGCCGCCGCCACCCTCCTCGGCCGGCGTGCCGAAGACGGTGAGCGTGATGCCCAGTGCGTCCACCACCGGGGCCAGCGCGGCGGCCGCACCCACGGCAGCCGCAGCGATGATGTTATGCCCGCACGCATGCCCCAACCCGGGCAGGGCATCGTATTCGGCGCAGAGGCCCAGATGCAGGCTGCCGTTGCCCACCGTGGCGGCAAACGCCGTCGGCAGTCCGCAGAGGTTCCTCTCCACCGTGAACCCCACCCCGGCCAGTTCGGCGGCCACCCAGGCCGAGGCGTGGGTCTCCTGCCAGGCGACCTCCGGATGGGCATGGATCCGGTGCGAGAGCGCCCGCAGGCGCCCCGCAAGGGCGTCGACGCGCGCGCCGACAATGTCCTTGAAGTTGTTCACAAGTCCCCCGGAACACCGTAGCTGGGGGCCGTCCCTGGCCTGACTGCGCGGGTGTAGTAGTCCATCTTCTGCGGCTGCCACAGTGTCCAGAGCTGCACCAACTTGGCAATGGGGTCCTTCTCGTCCCAGTCCACGCGCAGGTCCGTGACGGCCCAAGCTGCCTGGCCGACGACGACGAGTCCCGCCGAATGCTGAGGGCCCTCCTCGCCGCCGGCGTCGCGCCCGGCTGCCAGGCCTGCCAGCAGCCGGTCCTCAAAGGCGCCGGCCGCCGAGCTGTAGCCGGCCAGAATGGCATCCACGACCTCCGGTGAGGCGAGCAGGTTTCCGGCGGCCACGGCGCCGTCGCCCTCCACCGTCCGGTGAGTGCCGAGCGTCGCGGAACCGCTGAAGGAGGCGGTGCCACCGTGCGCGTCCACGACGCTGAGCTGGCGGTAGTCGACGTCCGGTGTGCCGGCCACCAGCTTGGCCATCGCCTCGTCCGCCGGGGTGCCGGCCTCGAGGAGGTCCAGCAGCTGCGAGCCCAGTCCGGGATCGGTGATGTTCTGCGAGGCGGCACCGCCCACGCCCTGGCGCAGGTGAACACAACGGGCGGCAACGGCAGGCGAGGACGAGGTGACCACCATGCCGAAGGCACCCGTCTGCGTGTCGTGGGCTACAAGGGAAAACGTCATCAAAACTCCTAGTTAGTTCGCCGCAGCGGCGATGGTGGTGGCGGAAGTGGTGGGCAGGGCTGCGGCATCGGCGCCTGCCAGCCATTCGGTACGGGACAGGGCACCGGCCCCGGACCCTGTGGACACCGGGAAGATGCCCTTGAGCCACTTGCCCATGGCCCGGTGGACGGATTGCCGGGCGTCCGGATCCTGGCCCATCTGGCCGCGCAGATGGATGACGCCGCTGGCCGCGGCCGGGCAAAGGTCATTGTCCACGTCCCGAGCCGGGTATGTTTCCTTCGTGTTGAAGGGCGTGATCCTGGTGTGATCCATCAGTCCGGCACCCCGCCAACGATCTTGTCAGAGAGCCCCGCGGAGGCCTTGACCAGTCCCAGCGGACCGTCGAAGTCGAAGTTGCGGTAGACGGCGCCCAGCTGGGCGAAGGGCGGGGACTGGGCAAAGAGCTGGAACGTTAGCCGGTGTCCGGCGTAGTCGCTGTTGAGCAGGTCGCGGGCGAAGGAGAGCAGTTTGCGGCGGTCCTCGGAGACCCAGTTGTCGTTGATCGAGTAGAACTTCTCCAGCCACGGCCCCACCTCCGGGTCGCCGAAGGTGGCAGCGTCCGGGGTGATGCAGATCTGACCGCCGCACAGCTCGCGGGCAATGTGCATCATCGCCGGCAGCTGCGACAGGGCCGTCACACGGCCGGCGTAGAGGAGGGACTGGTTGGGCATGAGAAGCCCGCCCGGACTGGTTTCGGCGTTGGCGATGGCGGCCGTGAGGTGGGCGTTGATGCCCTCGCGGTAGCAGGCCAGCTGCGCCAGCTTCTCCTGGACGGCCTGCTGCTTTTCCAGCCCTGTCTGCTTGACGTTCCACAGCGCGGCACCGATCATCAGATCGGCCAGGTGGAGGGTGCGCTGGACAAAAGGGAAGGCGCTGTAGCGGTGCAAGGTGGAACGGATGAACGCGGCGGCCTTGGTGTGCCGGTAGAAGAGCACGTCTTCCCAGGGGATCTCGACATCGTCGAACACGACCAATGATTCCACCTCGTCCACCCGGTTGGCGAGCGGATAGTCATCCGCAGGCCCTTTGCCGGCAAAGCCGGTGCGGGAGATGAACTTCAGCCCCGGCGTGCCCATGTCCATGACGAAACCGACCGCGTAGGCGGAGAGCTCGCTGTTGCCCCAGTTGGCGATCGTCGGCTTGGTGAACGCCTGGTTGGAATAGGCCGCCGCCGTCTCGTACTTGGCGCCGCGGACCACAATGCCGCTATCCGTCTCGCGGACCACATGGAGGAGCATGTCCGGGTCCTGGTCCTGCGGGGCCTTTGAACGGTCGCCCTTGGGGTCGGTGTTGGCCGAGACATGGAAGGGGTCGGCCGTGATGGACTTGGCAATGTGGCGTCGGATGTTCTCCGAGAACCGAGGGTCCACCTCGTTGAGGACGTCCTGGCCGTCGAAAAGGGACCACATTTCTCCGATGGTCTCGTCCCCGACGCGGGTGACCACGCCGCCGGCCTCGCGCTGCACCAGGTCCACCGCGGCCCGCTTATCGTGCCAGTCCTGCTGTGTTGTGGGCAGCCGGTTGGCGATGGCGTTCAGTTCACCGTTTTCCTCATTGGCGTACGTCATGACCTTCTGGGTGGCGTCCTCGTGGGCCAAGTCGTAGATCCGGGCACGGACGTCGACAATCGGTTTGAACATCGGGTGGGTGGTGACGTCGGCCACTTTTTCCCCGTCAATCCAAACCTTGCGGCCGTCGCGGATGGACTGGCGGTATTCATCTCCGGTGCGGATCATTTGGCGTTCTCCTTAGTGTTCTTGCGGTAGGTGGGCCCAGAGCCGGGGTAGTCGTCAAACACCGATGGCAGGACGGGGAGGGGCTTGGCATAGGTCTGGGCGCTGTAGATCAGCGGCTCCCCGCCGTGCGTTTCGATGTCGGCGACGAGGCCGATGTAGATCCGGTGGGTGCCGGCCTCCACCATCTGGTGGATGGTGCAGTCGAAGCTGGCGACGGCATCGCGGATGCGCGGCGCCCCGGAGGGTGCCGGCACCCATTCGCCGCAGGTGAAGTCCCATGGCTCCTTGCCAGGCCAGGGGCGGCCGGCGAAGGTGTCGGCAACATGGTCATGATGGCTGCCGAGGACGTTGACCGTGAAGGTGCCATTGGCCTGGATGGCCTCGTTGATGGGACTGCGGCTGTTGATGCACACCAGCACCAGGCGGGGGTCCACGGAGACGGAGCACATGGCGCTCACCGTCTGGGCGAACCGGCCCGTGGCGCCGTCGGTGGCCACTACTGTGACGCCGGTGGCCACCGAGCCCATCGCGGCGATGAACGGATCGTAGGGTCGGGCGGTGGGGGCGTCCGCGGAGGTTCTATTGGCTGAAACAGTCATCGTGTGCTCCTTTGTCCTGTTGCGGAGTTGGTCTGCAATCAGTATTGGGAGCGGCCCGGATATGTGTCCAACATAACTTTCAGAGCATTGCCTTCGATTTTTTAGAACCCTCGCCGACGTCGGCAACATTACGGCATGGATACCAGGGTTGCGCGGGGTGCGAGCGGACGGAAGGCTGACTACGCCCCGGCGCCCAGCGAGGTCCGGCACTGGTCGATGAAGGCCACAGCCCGTCGGGTCAGCCGCACGCCACTGAGGTGCACCGCTGCAACGTTCAGACCGGGCATTTCACCGGTCAGCGGCCGCGTGACGAACCCCAAACCCTCGTAGCTCATGTTGATGTTGGTCCGCTGACTCAGAATCGAATAGCCCAGCCCGCGCGCCACCAGCGCTCTGACCATTTCAAAGCTGGTGGTGCGGTATTTGATGTTGGGGGCCAGGATTTCATCGGAAAAAAAGCTGAGGAAATAATCCCCGCCCGGCGGCAGGTCGAACAGGATCAACGGCAGCGGGGCCAGCTCCTTGAGTGAAAGCGTCTCGCGGCTCGCCAGGGGATGACGCTCGGGCAGGATCACGTACGGCGGCGTGGGGACCACCACGGTCACGGCCATGTCCCTGGCAAAACGGCTGCTGCCCGCGTCATATTCGTAAAGAAGGGCCAGATCCAAGGTGCCGTTCCGCAGCTGTTCCGTCAGCTGGGTTTGCGATCCCTCAATAAAACTCAAGTCCACGCCCGGGTGCGATGCGGTGAAGTCTGCAATGACCCGTGGCAGCAGGATGGGCGCGAGAGTGGAGTAGCAACCCACCACCAGCTTGCCGGAGAGGGACTGGCTGGACTCCCGGGCCGAATTTCTCAGGTCCTCCATACCTGCCACCAGCCGACGCGCATCGGTCAGGACCTGCTGCCCCGCATTGGTCAGCGCGAGGCCGCGCGGGTGCCGGATAAAGATCTGCACACCGAGCGCCTCCTCCAGGTCCGTCAACGCCGTCGAAACGGCCGATTGGGAAAGGTAGACGCGTGCCGCGGCGGCGGTGACACTTCCCGTTTCCGCGGCCGCGATCAGGTACTCCAGTTGACGCAAGCTGACGTTAGACATCGGTTAAAGCGAAACCCTTCTTCGATTACATCTGTTTTACATGAAGTGTGATCCGCTGCATAGTCGATCACATCCCCATCGCAGTCGCCAGTCCCAAGGAGAAGACCATGACCGATCCCGACCTTCAGCTTTTGTTCGACACCCTCGCCATCGATTCGACGTGGGGGCTTGAACGGCAGCTGGCCGAATTCATGGCCGAGCAGATGCGCTCATGGGGCCTGGACGACGTCGAACTGGTTGATTCCATGCCCGGCCGACCCAGCGTTGGCGGGCGGATCCGCGGTACAGGAGGCGGAAAATCACTGATCCTCAACGGGCACTTGGACATCTACGAAACATCACCGGATTGGACGAAGAATCCGTTCCTTCCGGAGGTTGAAGATGGCCGCGTGTATGGTGCCGGCATAGCTGACATGAAGGCAGCGACGACAGCGGCACTGGCGGTCATGCGCCGCATCGCCACCTCCGCTGAAAGGCCGCGCGGGGACGTCATATTTCAGGGGGTCTCGTGTCATTTTGAGGGCGGCGTTGGCACCCGCTCGCTTTTGGACGCCGGTTTCACGGCCGATGCCGCCATCTGCGGCGAACCAACCGACAACACCATTGGCACTGTGCACCGTGGCGCCGCCTACCTGAAAATCACCACGTTCGGAAAGCAGGCCCACACTTCAGCCAAGGCGATGGGCTTGAATGCCATCGAGACCATGGAACCAATCCTGGCCGCGATGCGGGAGCTTGAAGGCACCATGCCCTACACCCCGCACCGGGACCTTCCGGGCGGGCCCAACCTGAACATTGGCACTATCCATGGCGGCACCAAGCACAACCAGGTTCCTGACCGTTGCGAAATGACGTGCGACATCCGGCTGCTGCCCTCCCAAGACCCCTACGACGTCAAACTGCAAGTGGAGCAGATGATCAGCAACCTCAAAGCCGTGGACCCGCGAATCCAGGCCACCGTCGAGTTCAGTGACCACTGGCTCAGCGGGCCACGCCTCCCCTACGAGATCGACCGTTCCTCCGACATTTCCACCACCGTTGCCGCCGCCGTACGGGCGACGGGAACCGAACCGGTGTATCAGGGCATCCAGTTCTGGACAGACATGGTTCCGCTGAAGCAATACGGCATCCCCGCCGTCAACGTAGGACCCGGCACCCCTCCGTTCAGCTGGGCCGACGAATGGGTGGAACTGGGCAAATACCGGCAAATCATTGATGTCTACGCCACTGCCGTCAAGCTCTGGTGCAAATAGGCGCCTTGCGCTTCAACTAAACGCTCTCCGTGAAAGGAACGTTGTTCCCATGAAAAACCGCAAACGAATCGCCGCCCTCACAGTTGCCGCCCTGGCCGCAGCTCTTGCCCTCTCCGCCTGCGGAAGTGCAAGCTCCCCAGGCACCGGAGCCAACGACGTCGCCAAGGTAGCCACCGTCAAGACCCTGACCCCCGGCGTCCTGGCCGTGGGCAGCGACCTGACCTACCCGCCCTACGACACGCTCAACGGCAACGCACCGGCAGGCTTCGACGTCGACTTCATGAACGCCATGGCCACCGAACTGGGCGTAAAGACCAACTTCATCAACACCCGATTCGCCCAGGTGGTGGCCGGCATCCAGGCCAACCGCTACGACGTGATCGCCTCGACACTGTACGTTTCCACGGCCCGGTCCAAGCAGGTGGATTTTGTCCCCTACTTTGACACGGGCAATTCGATTCTGGTGGCCGCCGGCCAGCCGGCCCTGGCCACAGCCCAGAGCCTATGCGGCAAGACAGTGGGCGTCGTGACGGCGACGGTGATTGCCACCATCCTGCCTGGCAGCGAAAGCGACAAGTGCAAGGCCAACGGCAAGCAGCCCATCACCGTCAAGCAGTACCCCACCGATCCCGAGGCCACCCAGGCCTTGCTGGCCCACCAGGTGGACGCCCAGATGACCGATGCCGCGGTGGCCAAAACCGTGGTCGGGAAGACCAATGGCGCGGTGGCGATGACCAGCACCAAGCTGATCTACCCGGTGGCCGTGGGGCTGGCCGTGCGGAAGGGCAACACCCAACTGGCCAACGGCCTGACCGCCGGCCTGGCAGCGATGAAGGCCAGCGGAGCCTATGCCAAGCTCCTCAAGCAGTACAACCTGGATCCCGTTGACCCGGCTGTCCTGGCGCAGTCGTTGGCCCAGGGGTAACCATGAAATTCAACTGGGAGTACACATTCTCGCTATTCCTTGACCCGAACCTGTGGAAGGCCGCCGGGCTGGTGGTTGTCCTCAGCGTACTGGCCTGGGTGATCTCCAATGTCGCCGGCATCGGGCTGGCGCTGATGAAGGAGTCCCGATCCAGGCTGCTCTCCACGGTGGCACGGGGGTATGTCTGGCTGTTCCGCAGTCTGCCCCTGCTGGTGCTGCTGGTGTTCGCCTACAACATTCCGCAGGTGTTCCCGGCGACGTCCGTGGTGCTCGGCTCCTCCTTTTCCTCCGCGCTGATCGCCCTGGTGCTCAGCGAGTCCGCGTACATGGCGGAGATCCACCGCGGCGGGCTGATGTCAGTATCCATCGAACAGCGCGAGGCCGCCAGGGCGCTGGGCCTGCCCTATGGGAAGGTCCAGCTGCACATCGTCGTCCCGCAGGCGTTCCGGATCGCCCTGCCGGCGCTGGGTAACGAATTCGTCTCCATCGTGAAGCTGACCTCCCTGGCCAGCGTCATCTCACTCCAGGAGATCCTGTTGGTGGGTCAGCAGCTGTACACGCAGAACTTCATGGTGCTCGAAACCCTGCTCTCAGTGGCCGTGTTCTACGTCATGCTAGTGACGGTGTTTGACCAGCTGCGGGCGTTGCTGGAGCGCAAATTGGACGTCAACCGGCGCCGCCCGGCGCTGCAAAGCGAACCGGAATGCATCGAGCGTCGGGTTGCCCGCGGCCGGGAACGGCGCGCACACTCCGGCGAGAAGCTGGTGCACGCCCAGGGCGTTACCAAATCGTTCCATGGAAACCAGGTCCTCAAGGGCGTGGATGTCGATGTGCACGCCGGCGAAGTGGTGGTGGTTATTGGGCCTTCCGGTTCCGGCAAGACCACGCTGGTGCGCACGCTGAACCACCTCGAGCCGGCCGACGGTGGCGTGATCGAGGTCAATGGCCAGCTGCTTGGCCACCGGTACAACGCCCAAGGGCGGATCGAGGCCCTCTCCGACAAAGACATCTCGCTCCAGCGCCGCAACGTGGGCATGGTGTTCCAGCGGTTCAATCTCTTCCCGCACAAGACCGTTCTGGAAAACGTGACGTTGGCGCCTGTCCAGCTGCGGCGGATGTCCGGCACTGAGGCCGAGAATTTCGGAATGGATCTGCTGGCAAAGGTGGGCATGTCCGCCCATGCCAAGAAGTACCCGCACCAGCTTTCCGGTGGACAGCAGCAGCGCGTGGCCATCGCCCGGGCCTTGGCCATGAAACCGTCGGTGATGCTCTTTGACGAGCCAACCTCGGCCCTTGACCCGGAATTGGTTCAGGAGGTGCTCTCCGTCATCGCCGACCTGGCGCGGGAGGGCATCACCATGGTGATCGTCACCCACGAAATGAAGCTGGCTCGCGATGTGGCGGACTGGGTGGTCTTCATGGAAGACGGCGCCGTAGGCCAACAAGGTCCGCCGGAATCGCTCTTCGGCGCCAACGCCGATCCCCGCATCAAGCGGTTTGTCCAGACCGTCTCCGATGCCCCCATCATCACGGAAACTCCCGCCGTGGCGGGCCTTATGCCATAGACCCCAACGCAAAAGTGCTCGGGCGAAAAAATAACCGGCCGAGCACTTTTGCGTGCGAAGCCACGTCGCGACCACGGTTGGATTTAGCTGCTCTCAAGCCACGTCGGGCGCGGGAGCGAATGTGGCACCTCCGAGGGCGGTGAACGCAGGGAAGCGCAGCAAATGCCTTGCCTCGGTCACTTCCAGGGTCCGGGTGTTGGCCAGAACGTGGAGCCCTCGTGGTTCGTGCCGTAGCGCATTTTCGCGTCGTTAGCCCCATCCGGCTGCGCCTGCGACGACGACAACCGGGACCAGTATCGCTGCCCCCGACACTTCTCTCCCGTCAACGTAGCGAGGCACGACATGTCCCACAAGGTCGCCATGACCGCATCCAGCTGGCGGGATGCATCCACAACCGCCCGCAGCACAATGAGGCCGCGGCTTGTAGTCCACAGCCCAGCTGCCGGCGGGGCATCGTGGTGACTGCCCGACACCGGGCTCGAGTCCCATGCCGAAGTGTGCTCCAGTCACGACGGTGGCGTGCCGGGGCGCGTCGGCGCTTCGGTGGGCGGGGTCCCCGGACGGGCGAGCGTGCGAAGCCACTGAATGCTGCGGCGTCGGGGGCAACTTTGGCTTCGAAGCCAACCACTACGACATCTCCTTGAAGGTCGCCGAGCTAGCACTCACTCACCCCTGCCCCGGCAAAAACACATAACGAAAATCCGGTGCTTGCAGACGGCTTCAGCTACGTTAGACAGGTCAAACAGCTGAACCCCGACAGCAAAAGCCTTCACCTCGCCGAACTCGTAGACCAACACGTCGTGCTGCCTTGGAGATGCCGCGTGCCCTGGAAGGGTATTTGCCGACTTCCCGGGCGATGGTGTTGAACACGGTTAGGATAGACAGAGCATGGATGTGATCGGAACATTACTGACCGCGGCCGGGGCATTCGCCGCCACCAATCTGGATGCTCTCGTGGTGCTCGCAATCCTCTTCCTCTCGCACCGGGCCGCCGAAGTTCCCAAGACGTGGAAAATCTGGGCCGGACAATATCTGGGGCTGGGCGCTATTGTGGCTGTTTCGATTCTGGCCGCACTGGGACTGGCGGCCGTCCCCCTCCAATGGGTCGGCCTGCTCGGGCTCGTACCCGTCACGCTGGGAGTGCGTGGTTTGGTGCGCATTGCCCAGGCGGACACCGGGCGGGCCCCCGCTGCCGCGGCATCTCTGGCTTCCGTAGCCGCCATGACTCTAGCGAATGGCGGCGATAACGTCGCCGTCTACGTGCCGCTGTTCCGTGGAATGGATGAGCAGTCTGGGCTGTTGACAGTGGTGGCGTTTGCCGCGCTCGTCGCGGTGTGGTGCACCGCAGCCTCCTGGCTGACGACGCACCCGAAGGTCATTGACGCCCTCGGCCGCTGGGGGCACTGGGCAGTCCCCGTTCTCTATATGGCCGTCGGTGCCGCCATCATGGCCCGGTCGGGTGTTTTCAGCCTGCTAATGCCAGGCTGACAGAAAACTTGCGGAGCGTCACGGTTGTAGCTGTTGGTGAGGAATGGCGGTTTTCTTCAGCCTCAAGTGGCGGCTCCGGGCCCTGCCGACCCCCTGGTCGAGGGACGGTGACCGTGTTGATGACGCGTTCGAACATGCGTGAGTGCGAACCTTGGCCCGGGCTGGCCGAGGATGAATGCCAGGGGCCTGCCCTTGCCATCGCAGGCGTGGTGGATCTTCGTGGTCAACCCACCCCGGGAACGGGCCACGGCGTGGTCAACAGGCACAAGCCACGGTTTCTTCTCATTCGACGGATCCCCTGTGGAGCGCGGAAGATTTGTCCCGTGCTGGTGGGCGCGGTTGATCGTGGAGTCCACCGAAACAGTCCACTCACTGCCCCCGGTGGCTTCAGCCTCGGCGAGCAGCATCTGATTGATGCGATGCCATGTCCCGTCCGCAGCGAACCGACGGTGGCGCTTCCACACTGTCTGCCACATTCCGAACTGCCCGGGCATCTCCTGCCAAGCGATCCCACACCGGAACCGGTAAGCGATGCCTTCCACAACCTGGCCGTGGTTGCGGAACGAGCGCCCTCGCCGGCCATCGGAACCCGGCAAAAACGGCTCAACCCGGGCACACTGATCATCCGTAAAAAGCCTGGAAACGCGACACCCTCCAAGTCAATCAAGCAGCGACCACCCTACTTAGGAGAGTCACGCCCTAGACGCATCGCCCCCTGGTTCCACCGGCACAATAATCGAAAAATGGAACGTGCGGACCAACTCGCCGCACACACCAGCGGCCCCGCCGTTCATGCTCTCAACGAAGCAGTCGCAAACCGCATATCATCGCCAACTCGATTACCACCCTGATACCAATTTCCAGCGGGACACCGGAAAGGGATTTCTCTGATCCTGGCCTCGCGCACGAAAGCGATCATGCACCGCCCCGGACAGCCTCGGCTGTCCCTTTATCGACGCCGACAACATCGACCCAGCGATGAACACGCCAAAGTGGCGGACGGAGCGCGTCTCGGAGACGAGGACCGATGGCTCCAGCTGGAGGACGCCACGTCACCAATTCATTCCGTATCCACGGACACTGTGGACGCCTAAGATTCACCGGCCATGCCCGAGCCAGGGCTTTGTCGTGGACAGCTTCCTCTCGGCACTACCCACGTGCGGCAACCTGACCACGCAGGGTCCCGATCACCGCGCGCATCCGCGGCGTAACCCGCTGCGTGCGGACGTGCGCCAGCACGGTGTCCAGGGTGGGCACCGGGTCCTTGATCGCAACCATGGCCACCGTGCCACCGTCGTACGTCATGTCGTGTTGCGGGCGTTGGTGCAGGATCGAATATCCGTGCCCGTTGGCCACGAACGTGCGCACCGTTTCGTAGCTTGCGGAGCGAAAGCGGGCCGTCGGGGCAAGACCGGCCACTCCCAGGATCGAGAACATCAAATCGCGCGTGTGCGGCAGGTCCAGCAGAATGAAGGGCTCGTTCGCGAGGCTGGCCAGGGACAGCCCGTCGCGCCCGGCCAACCGGTGCCCGGGTGGCAGCGCCACGTAGGGGCGGGAGGTATCGACGACGGTTGTGGCGATGCCCTCGGGAAGGCCCATGTCGTAGCTCAGTGCCAGGTCGACCCGGCCGCTGAGGAGGGCGGCCGAACATCCTGCGGCGTCGGCTTCAATCACTTCCACCTCCAACAGTGGGTGTTGGTCGCTTAGCTTGGCCAGCAGGCCCGGCAGCAGAAACGGCGCCAGGGTGCTGAAGCATGCCAGGCGCAAACGCCCGGCCACGCTTTGCTGCTCCACGCGCGCATGGTCGACCACCTCCTCCAGATGTCCGAGCACTGCCTGGGCGTCCAAGAGGAACAACTCCCCGGCCGGCGTCAACACCAGTCCCTTGGAGCGCTGCCGGATGAAAAACTGGGTGCCAATATGCCGCTCCAACTGGGCCACTGCAGCCGACACCGCGGACTGAGCAACGTTCAGGCGCTCCGCGGCCCCGGTCATGGACAGCCGGGCGGCCGCCTCCACGAAATAGCGCAGCTGGGTAAGGGTCACATCCATTTTCCAAGCCTAATCGATAGATCTGATTTTCAGATGTATTTCGTCAGAAAAGACTGTTGGACAGATGCACTTGATGTTGTCAGGCTTGGGAAAACAAACGACCCCGTACGGAATCCCAGCACGGACGTGCCAGGACGCCATGCGAGCCAAGCGGCAATGTGGCCCATTGCCAAGAAATAGGAGACAGTCATGCCAAGCCAGAAGGTTGAGGTCCTCATCATAGGTGCCGGACAGGCCGGGATCGCAATGAGCGAACACCTGGGCGAACGCGGCATACAGCATCTCATCCTGGAGCGGCACCGGATCGCAGAACGGTGGCGCTCAGAGCGGTGGGACTCCCTGGTGGCCAATGGTCCCGCCTGGCATGACCGCTTTCCGGGTCTGGAGTTCAGCGGCATGGAACCGGAGGGTTTCGCCTCGAAGGAACAGGTCGCGGACTACTTCGTCACCTACGCGGAGAAGATTGCCGCGCCGATCCGCTGCGGGGTCGAAGTGACCTCGGTGCGCAGGAACGTCGGTGCACCCGGCTTCCACGTCGAGACGACGGTCGGAGACTTCGACGCACGGTACGTCGTCGCTGCGACGGGACCGTTCCAGCAGCCCGTAGTCCCCGCCGTCGTTCCCGAAGCTGCGGGGCTCGTGCAAATCCACTCCAGTTCCTACCGCAACCCGGCTCAACTTTCTGAGGGCGCCGTTCTCGTTGTCGGGGCAGGGTCGTCCGGCGTGCAGATTGCCGCTGAAATCCAGCGCTCCGGCCGGCAGGTCTATCTCTCCGTCGGACCGCATGACCGGCCCCCGCGGAGCTACCGCGGGCTGGACTTCTGCTGGTGGCTCGGCGTGCTCGGCAAGTGGGAGGCCTCTGCTCCCCCTCTGGGCGCGGACCATGTCACGATCGCGGTGAGCGGGGCGGACGGCGGTCGTACCGTGGACTTCCGTGCCCTCGCCGAGGACGGCATCCGGCTCGTCGGACGGACTGAATCCTTCGAGAACGGAACCATGCACTTCGCCGCGGATCTCCGCGACAACATCGTGAACGGCGACGCCCACTACCTGGAATTGCTCGACGAGGCCGACGCGTATATCGAGCGCAACGGCCTCGACTTTCCGGAGGAACCTGAGGCCCGCATTGTGCGGCCCGACCCGGCGAGCGTTACCGACCCCATCCCGGCCCTCGACCTCGCCGGAGCCGGGGTGGCCTCGATCGTCTGGGCAACCGGCTTCACGGCCGACTACAGCTGGCTCCAAGTCGACGCGTTCGACGAACTCGGGAAGGTACGCCAGCAACGGGGGGTGTCCTCCGAGCCGGGCGTCTACTTCCTTGGACTTCCATGGCAGTCGCGCCGGGGGTCAAGCTTCATTTGGGGGGTATGGCACGACGCAAAATATGTCGCAGACCAAATCGAAATCCAGCGGGGCTACCTCACCCAAAACGACCAGGCCGCTCGCGTGGCGATCGGAGCGTTCTGATGACGAAACATACACGCATCCGAAAATTCAACACCAAGGATACTTACCCGGAACAGAACCTGGACAACGACCTGTGCCAGGCGGTGGTGGCCAACGGCGTGGTCTACCTTCGCGGCCAGATCGGCCAGGACCTGGACACCCGCGAGTCCGTGGGCGTCGGCGATGTTGAGGCGCAGACCGAAAAGGCCATGGCCAACATCCAGATGCTGTTGGAGGAAGCCGGCGGCACGTTGGAGGACATCGTGAAAGTCACGGTGTACCTGATCGACCCGCGCTACCGGGAGACCGTGTACCGCACCATGGGCCGCTGGCTCAAGGGCGTGTTCCCCGTCTCGACGGGGCTGGTCGTCAGTGCGCTGGCCCGGCCCGAATGGGTAGTGGAGATCGACGCGACCGCCGTCCTGAGCAGCGGTGCAGCATGACGCTCAGCATCGCCAGCACCGACGGCGCCGGCCGCTTCGGCCTGGCCGTCACCTCCTCCTCCCCCGCCGTGGCAGCCCGCTGCACCCATCTGCGCGACGGGGTGGGCGCAGTCAGCTCGCAGAACATTACCGATCCGCGCCTCGGCACAGAACTGCTGGACGCCATGGAAGCGGGGGCCCCGGCGGGCGCGGCGCTGGCAAGGCTGACGGCGCAGGAACCGGGCATCGACTACCGGCAGATCGTGGTGCTCGACGCCGCCGGCGGATCCGCCGTTTTCAGCGGTGCGCACACACTCGGCACCTTCAGCGAAGGGACGGGACGGAACTGCGCAGCCGCCGGCAACATGCTGAGCGACGAAGCCGTCCCCCAGGCCATGTGCGACGCGTTCGCGGCTGCCACCGGTGAACTCGAGACACGGCTCCTGGCGGCGCTGCGCGCCGGCCTGGGCGCCGGCGGCGAGGCCGGGCCGGTCCATTCGGCCGGACTGTCCGTGACTTCGGGCCACGGCTGGCGCGACACGGACCTGCGTGTCGACTGGCGCGACGACCCGGTCGGCGAGCTCGGCACCGTCCTTGACCTGTGGCTGCCGCAACGCGAGGCATACGTGGTGCGGGGCCTGGACCCGGCCGCCTCCGTTGGTTATGGAGTTGCCGGCGATGACCGCTGAGACGGACAATGGCGCCCCGCGGCCCGGCAGCCCATCGCACAACCTCGCCCGTGATCGGGTGCTCGAACTGGTCGCGGAAGAGCTTCCCTCCCTGATCGAGTTTTCCGAGCGGCTGCATGCCAACCCGGAACTCGGCTGGGCAGAACATCAAGCCAGTGCATGGACGGCCAGCCTGCTAGAGTCCCACGGCTTTACCGTGGAACGGAACTACCTCGGCCTAAGCACCGCCGTGCGGGCGGCTTTTGGTAACGGCTCCCGCAGGGTCGGGCTCATGGCCGAATACGACGCGCTGCCCGGACTCGGCCACGCGTGCGGCCACAACATGATCGCCGCCACCTCTGTCGGCGCCGCCGTCGTGCTTTCAGACTTCGCCAGGAACCACGCACTGACCATCGAACTGTACGGCACGCCGGCCGAAGAGGGTGGCGGCGGCAAGATCGAGCTAATGAAGCGAGGCGCGTTCGCCGGCCTGGACCTGGCCATGATGGCACATCCGAGTCCGGTGGACTCAGCGGAGGCGCAACCGTTCGCCGTGGCCCATCACCACGTGGAGTATCGGGGCAAGTCTGCACACGCCGGCGCCTACCCGGACAAAGGCGTCAACGCCAATGATGCATTCCTCGTCGCCCAGGTGGCGCTTGGCCTGCTGCGCCAACAGCTGCCCGCAGGCACGCGCGTCCACGGCATCCAGACACTGGGCGGGCAGGCACCCAACGCGATCCCGGACCATACGGAGGGCCGCTGGTATGTGCGCGCCGAGACGCTGGCCGAACTGGGCCCGCTCGACCAACGTGTGCGCCGCTGCTTCCAGGCGGGTGCCCTCGCCACCGGCGCCGAACTGACCATCACCCCGGAGTCCGAGCCATATTCGGAGTTCCGCACCGATGAACGGGCCTTGTCACTGTACAAAAAACACGCCGAATCCCTGGGCCGCCGCTTCGATGCCCCGACCGGGCAAGCCACCATGAACAGGGCGTCCACGGACATGGGCAACGTATCCCAGCTGGTACCAGCCATCCACCCGTACATCGGGCTGGGCTGCTTCCCCGCCGCCAACCACCAACCCGACTTCGCCGCCCACTGCATCGGCGACGCTGCCAACCGGGCCATCCACGACGGCGCGTCGGCCCTGGCATTGACGGCGCTGGACTATTTCGCCCCACCAGGGAGCACCCACCATGGCCCCTGACTTTCGAATCGAAACGGCACGGCCCGACGGCAGTGACAACCCGCCCGGCACCCACACGGGACATCCCCGGCATGCTCGGCCCCCGTCCACCCCGCAGCCCCCAGCCGTCCACCGTCGAGGGCTGGTGGAATTGACGTACTGCATCGATCCCAGCCGCCTTCCTTCAGAACCAGTCGATATTCAGACCGCGACGTAACAAAAGACAATTGCCTCGTAACAATAACGATGCTTTGACAATAACCTTTCGTTTTATTTAGTGTGTTCCATAACACATTCTACGCGCGTAGACAATCCCTGTAGAACAAAAGGAAACCCCCTCTATTTTATTAATGGGGAAACTCGATGGAGAGAGTGATTTGAATATTTCGATGACCACGGAGGCGCCGGATGGAATCGCCGTCATCCTGGGGTCCGTCAACGTCGACACATTCATTTATGTTGATGATTTCCCCGCACCGGGCGAGACCATCCTGGCCGGGCGTGGCGAGGTGGGGTTGGGTGGCAAGGGTGCCAACCAGGCCGTGGCTGCCTCGCTGTTGGGGACTCGGGTCGACTTTATTGGCAGGGTTGGCGACGACGGTTTCGCGGACTACGTCCGCCAGCAATTCGATGCCTTTGGAATCGATGGACAGGCCCTGGCAGCATCCACAGCGAGTCCGACCGGGGCCGCGTACATCACCGTCAATGCACAGGGCGAAAACACCATTTGCGTCGTTTCCGGGGCCAACGTCGAGATTGAGACCACGGATGTCGAAAACCTTGTGGAGCGGTCCGCCGCGTCTGCTCAGGGCCGGGAACTCATTGCGTTGGCCCAGGGCGAGACTGCGGGTGCGCTGACGGATGCGTTCGCGCGCGAATGCCGTTCCCGTGGCATAAGGTTCGTGCTGAATCTGGCGCCGTTCCTCCGTCTGGACGACGACACTATGCGGCTCGCTGATCCCCTGATCGTCAACGAAGGTGAAGCCGGACAATTGCTGGAGTCTGTCTTCGGGCAGACGGATCCGCTGGACAGCGTGGAGAGCGCCAAATCGGCGGCCAAACTGTTGGCGGAACGGCTTTGCCCCTCAGTGGTCATTACGCTCGGTGCAGACGGTGCCGTGGCAGCTGGGAACGGGGAATGCTGGCACCAACCGGCACCTGTCCCGAAAAAGGTCGTGGACACGACCGGCGCCGGCGACGCCTTTGTTGGCGCTGTCGTGTCAGTTTTGGCCAGGGGCGACTCGCTGCGTGAGGCGGTCCGTTGGGGAGTAGCTGCCGGTTCCATCGCCGTCGAGCGTCGCGGCACAACGCTCGCCTACCCCACGCTCGCCCAGTTGGAGCAGTCCCTGCCCACCGCCACTTTTGTCGGTGCGCGGTGACGGGGACCAGATCGGGCAGGGCAACGAGGGAAGACGTTGCCCGGCACGCCGGCACGTCGGTCGCCGTCGTTAGTTATGTTGTCAATGGCGGTCCGCGACCTGTTTCGGCGGCCACCCGCGAACGCGTCCTGGCAGCAATCGACTCGGTTGGCTACTCCCCCAACGGAATTGCCCAAGCCCTGGCTTCCGGGGTGAGTGGCGCGTACGGGCTCATCGTCCCGGACATCTCCAACCCCTTCTTTGCTGCATTGGCGCATGAACTCGAAGAGGCAGTGGCCGCCCAGGACAAGGTGCTTTTGCTGGGTGATTCGGCCGAGAACAAGGTCCGTGAGAAGACATTGTTAAATTTGTTTCTGCAACGTCAGATTGATGGAATCCTCTTTATTGGCGTCGACAGCGATCCCGACGTGAGTGAGGCCGTCAGGGCGGGGGTCCAACCCGTCATCTTGGACCGGGTGGACCGCCAGGCACTCGTTTCTTCGGTCGCCGTGGACAACGTCGCCGGCGCCCATGCCGCCACCACCCACCTGATACAGCACGGCTACACGCGGATTGGGATCGTCGCCGGCCCACAAAACCTTTTCACGGCCACGGACCGCACCCTCGGATGGGAAACCGCCATGGCAGCGGCCCGTCTGGAGATCGAACCGATGTGGCGGCTGGAGGCGACGTTTTCCCGCCAAGGGGGGCGGGCAGCGGGGCGCAGGTTGTTCGCCCTCCCCCAGCTGCCCGAAGCGGTTTTTGCCTCCAACGAACGACAAGCCATCGGGTTGTTGGCGGCGGCCGCCGAATTCGGGATCCGCGTACCGGAAGACCTGGCCATCATCACCTTCGACGGCACGGACGACTCTGAATACGCGGTCCCGGCGATTTCAACCGTCGTCCAGCCGCTCAAGGAAATCGCCAAGGTGGCCGTCAACCTGCTCGCAAGGGATCCGGGGCACCCCGTTGTCCGGCACGAGTGTGATTTCACACTCCGCCTAAGGCCGTCGTGCGGCCCCCACCCAACCGAAACCGTTCCGGCCCAAAAAAATGTTCAAGGCCCATAAAACATCTGAAAACAACTGGCCGCCCAACGCGGCATTTCCACATAAAAAATCGGAGGAATAGAAATGAAACATAAAAAAGGATTTTCCGCCCTGATGCGCAGCTACGGCCGCCTGACCATTTTCATGATCCCCATCGGCATCGCCACCAACTTTATTGGCGGCCAGATCGCCATCCTTCTCAAGCTCCCCATGTATCTGGACAGCATCGGCACCATTTTGGTCGGCGCACTCTGCGGTGGACTGCCCGGAGCCCTGGTTGGAACGATCTCCAACCTCATCAACTCCATCACCTCCCCCACGCTGGCACCGTACGCCACGTTGAGCATCCTTTTCGGGTTTCTGGCCGGTTGGCTGTCCAAGCATGGCGTGTTTAAGAGCCTCTGGAAGACCTTGCTGGCTTCGATCCCGTTCGCCCTGATCGGAAGCATCCTCGGCGGCCTCATCACCATCTGGGTCTTCGGCGGTCTCGGCGGCAGCGGTGGCGCCCTCATTGTCGGCGCCCTGGTCGCAGCCGGCATGGACCTGAATGCGGCCGTCTTCACAGCCGCAATCCCCATGGACTTCCTGGACAAGATCCCCACCGTGCTCGTGGTGTTCCTGATTCTCAAGCGCATCCCCACCCGCCTCTTCGTGAAGCTGCCGCTGGGCTACGTATACCTCAACAAGGCCAAGACCACATCCACCACTTCCGCGGTCAACCCGGTTGACGACGAAGACGATGAATTGGCACTTGGATGATGGGCTCCTCAACCGTTCACGAACTGGACCAGGACTTCATCAACAGCTTCCGGTCTCCGGCCACCGCCGGCAACCGGATTCGGGATCTCAATCCCATCAGCTTTGCCATCATCATGCTTTCCTGTTCAGTGACAGCCATAGCACTACCGGGCCCGGCCGGGCCGGCAGCAATCTGCCTGCTGTTCGCCGTCTTGTCGGTGGCAGCGGGCCTGGCCAAGACGTTCTTGCCGCTCTACGGAAAACTGTTCGCCGTCGTCGGGCTCATCCTCTTCGTCCTCCGCGCCGCCTTTCTGCCAGGTAATCACATCTTGTGGACCGTAGGGCCCATCTCCATCAGTGCCGAAGGCATCATCCAAGGTCTAAATTTCTCACTTGTCGTGATGGCCGTCTGCGGGGCCGTGACCTTCTTCTTCGCCGTCACACCCATGAAAAACCTGATGCTGGCCCTGGAACAGCGCGGCGTTACCCCGCGCGCCACGTACATCATTTTGGCGTCCTTCCAAGCAATTACCGACTTGGGCAAGAACACCAAAGTGGTCATGGATGCCCAGAAGTCCCGGGGCATCGAAACCGAGGGCGGGATGGTTCGCCGAACCACCGCCTTCCTTCCCATCCTGGCGCCCGTCTTCCTGGCAGCCATGAGCCAGACGGAAGAACGCGCCTTGGCCTTGGATGCCCGGGCGTTCAACTCCCGGAACCGGCATTCACACCTCGTCAGCCTCCGGCCCGTAAGCTCCGCCGAAATCATTGTCGTCTGCGCGGTTGCCCTCGGCGCGGTCCTTTCAATTGTTGGAGCGGTATTCATATGGAACTAGTGTCACTTCGCAACGTCGGCTTCACCTATGCGTACGGCGACAAACCGGCGCTCACCGACATCTCCCTCACCATCGAACCCGGCCTCCTTTACGGCGTCGTTGGTCTCAACGCCAGCGGCAAGAGCACCCTGTGCAGCGTCATTCGCGGCATCATCCCCCACTTCCACCATGGAGAACTCACAGGTGAAGTCAGGATCATGGGCAAGGACCTCCTGGACTGGGACCCGGCCGAACTGTCGAAATCAATCGGCTACGTCTTCCAAAACCCGTTTACCCAGATCAGCGGAGTCAAGGAAACCGTATTTGAAGAAATCGCACTGGGCCTGGAAAATCTGGGCATCGAGCGGGAAGAGATGATCGAACGGGTGACCGTCGTCGTGCGCGAGCTCGGCCTCGAGGCCCTGATCCGCAAAAACCCGAACGAGCTCTCCGGCGGCCAGCGGCAAAAAGTCGCCTTCGCCTCCATCATCGCCATGGACGCCGACTTCATCATCATCGACGAGCCCACTTCACAACTGGACCCCGACGCGTCGGAAGCGGTTTTTGGCATCATCCGCCAACTCAAGGAACGCGGAAAATCGATCATCCTCGTCGAACACAAGATCGACCTCATGGCCGAGTACGCCGACCGCATCATTGTCATGAAGGGCGGCCAGGTTGTCATGGAAGGCCCAGCGCGTGACGTACTCGTATCGGACGGCCTTGGCGACGCAGGTGTACCATACCCGGAAGTCACCGAATTGGCGTTCGCCCTGGCCAGGGCCGGCAAACCCCTGAGCTCGGTCCCCATCACCCGCGCCGAAGCCGCACAACTGGTCTCGGATCGAATCAAGGAGGCTCCCCATGCCCATAGTGCTCTCTGACGCGTCATTCTCCTACCCCGACGGCTCCCTGGCCGTGGACTCCGTCAGCCTGCGAATCAACGACGGCGAACGCGTGGCCATCGTCGGCCAAAACGGTGCCGGCAAGACAACCACGGTGAAGATGATGAACGGGCTCCTGAAACCGAGCACCGGATCAGTCCTGGTCGACGGCGTCGCCACCACGGAGCGCACCACGGCAACCACGGCGCGCAGCGTCGGCTACGTATTCCAAAACCCGGACGACCAAATCTTTGGCAGCGATGTCCAGGGCGAGCTGGAATATATGCCTAAATACCTCAAATGGGATCAGGAAAAGACCGAGGCAAGGGTCGCACGGGCCGCCAAGATGACGGGAATCCGCCGGTTCCTGAAGGTCAATCCAAACGACCTGCCATTCGCCATCAAGAAGTTCGTCGCCATCAGCGCCATCCTCGTCGGGGACTGCAAATACGTAATCCTCGACGAACCGACCGCCGGGCTCGACGGGCGCGGCCTGAAGTTGCTCAATCGGCTGATGGACGAGCTGGAAGCAGAAGGAGTCGCCGTCATCGCCATCACCCATGACATGCGCTTTGTCGTCGATTCGTTCACCCGTGTCGTTGCCATGGCAAACCGAAAGATCATTGCGGACGGCGGCTGCACGGAAGTCTTCGGCAACGACGAAGTCCTCTCAGAGGCCAAGTTGAAGCGTCCCGAAGTCCCCCAACTCGCGCGCGACCTCGGCCTGAGCACTACCGCACTCCACCTGGACGACGTCGTCACACTAATCGGCTAGGGCTCAGGACCGGTAACGCCCACCCCCGCGGCACCGAC
>NZ_JAAMFN010000049.1 GCF_013376095.1 Arthrobacter sp. SDTb3-6
ACAACAAGCCCGGCCACGGCGCTTTCCGGCATAGGGCGCTTTCCGGCATAGATTGGGTGCCATGGTGAATACGACGGCGGTCCTGCTCGCGGCAGGTGCCGGGACGCGGCTGGGGCGCGGGCCCAAGGCACTGCTGCCGTTCCGGGGCGGCACGCTCGTGGAGCATGCCGCCGCGGTCCTGGAGGACGGCGGCTGCAGCGACATTGTGGTGGTCACGGGCGCCGGCGCCCCCGAAGTGGCGGCGCTGCGGAAGCCGGGCTCGGTGCTGGCCCGCTGCCGGCTCGTGGCCAACGGGGACTGGGCGTCGGGCATGGGCGGATCCTTCCGCCTGGGAGTTGCCGCCGCCCCCGGCAGCAACGTGCTGGTGGCCCTCGTCGACCAGCCCGGCGTGACGCCCGGGCTCGTGGCCAGGCTCCTCGCCCGCCACCACCCGGGCCGCGTCACGGCCGCGGGCTACCGCACCGGCGGCCACGGCCTGCACCGCGGCCATCCCATCATGTTCGACCCGGCCCTGGCCGTATGGGCGGCAGCGACGTCAAAGGGCGACGCCGGGGCCCGCGCCTTCCTGCGCGCGCACCCCGGACTGGTCGACCTGGTGGACTGCAGCGACGTGTTCGACGGCGCCGACCTGGACACCGAGGCGGACCTGCACCTGCTCGACGGCTAGGGCACCGGCACCGCCGCAACCCCGGCGGCCTTGAGCCCCAGGTAGATGGTGTCCCGTGCCAGCGGCAGCCGGGTGAACCGCACGCCCGTGGCATTGCGGATGGCGTTCGCCAGTGCCGGCGCCACCGGGTTGAACGGGCTCTCGCTCATCGACTTGGCCCCCAGCGGGCCCAGGGAATCATGGGTCGAGGCAAAGTACACCTCGCTGCGGGGCACGTCCGCAAAGGTGGGGATGTGGTACTGGCGCAGGATGTCGGTCGTCACGGCACCGTCGTCCCCCACCAGCACCTCCTCGTACAAGGCGGCGCCGAGCGCCTGGGCAATGCCGCCCTCGATCTGCCCGCGGCACTGCCGCGGGTTGACCACCACTCCGGCGTCGGCCGCCTGCACGCTTTGCAGGATCCGCAGCTCCCCCGTGCCGGTGTTGACGGCCACGCGGAAGCCGTGGACGTTGAAGGCAACCGAGCGCGGCGTGCCGCCCCAGCGCCCTTCCGTCCGCAGCGTCCGCCCCGCAGCGGCGGCACGTGCACACACCTCCGTGAGCGGCAGCAGCGTGCCCGCACAGTCCACGGCACCCGGCACCAGCCGGCACTCCCCCACGTCCGCACCGGCCGCATCCGCGGCAACCTTGAGGATTTCCCCGGCCAGGTCCTGTGCGGCGAGCAGCGTCGCCTTGCCGGCCACCACGGTGCCGGTGGAGCCAAAGGCACCGGTGTCGTGGTCGGTCAGCGCCGTGTCCGACTGGCGCACCCGCACCAGTCCGGCCCGGCTGTTCAACGCCGTCGCCGCCAGCTGGGCGTGCACCGTCGTCGTCCCGTTGCCAAATTCCGCGGTGCCCACGCTGGCCCGGAAGGTGCCGTCCTCCAGCAGTTCCAGCACGGTGTGGGCAAAGTGCCCGCGCGGCGGCACGGTGTCGATCATGGACAGCGCCGTCCCGGTCCCCACGGCCCAGTCCGGCCCCAGCCCGTCCGGGCCGGCCTCCGCGTACCGTTCCGCGCCCCGGCGCAGCGCGTCGTCCACAAGCTCCACGCACTGGTCCAGCCCGTAACTGCCGAAGTGGACGTCCTCCTCCGGCTCGGGCGACGTTGACAGCATGGGGTCCCCGTCGCGGATCATGTTGCGCCGGCGGAACTCCATGGGATCCATGCCCAACGCCGCGGCCAGCTCGTCCATGGCGGACTCCACGGCAAAGAACATCTGGCTCAGCCCGTAGCCGCGGAAGGCGCCGGCCGGCACGGTGTTCGTGTAGACCGAGCGGGCGTCCACCTTCTTGTTGGCGCACTGGTAGACCGCCAGGGACTCCCCGCAGCCGTGGTACATGACGCCGGGGGCATGGTTGCCGTAGGCGCCGGTGTTGACCAGCACGTCCACGGCCAGCGCCGTCAGCGTGCCGTCGCGCCGGGCCCCGGCGGAGATCCTGATGACAAAGGGGTGTCGCGTGGTGGACGCCGTGAGCTGTTCGGTGCGCGTGTATTCCAGCTGCACGGGCCGGCGCAGCGCCAGCGCGGCGAGCGCCACAATGTCCTCCGTGAGCATTTCCTGCTTGCCGCCAAATCCTCCGCCCACCCGGCCGGCCACCACGTGCACGTCCTCCTCGGCCAGTCCAAAGACGCGGCACAGGGCACGGCGGGTGAGGAACGGCGTCTGGGTTGAGGAGCGCACGTGCAGCCGCCCGCCGTCGTCCACATGGGCGATCGAGGCGTGGGTTTCCAGCGCCGTGTGCTGCACCCGCTGGGTGGTGTACGTTTCCTGATGGACGACGTCCGCCGCCGCCAGTCCCGCCGCCACGTCGCCCAGCTCCGAGTGCAGCTCCGCCACGAGGTTCCGTGCGGGGTCCGCAATGCGGGCGGCCGCACCGTCCTTGTCCCCGTGGACCGCCGGGGCGCCGGGGCGCAGCGCCTCCGCCGGGTCCAGGACGGCGGGCAGCAGCTCATAGTCGACCACCAGCGCCCGCACGCCGGCCTCGGCCTGCTGCACGGAATCGGCCACGACGGCGGCCACGCGCTGGCCCACGTGGCGCACCACGGAATCAAGCACCAGGGTGTCGTCGGGGTCGTCCGTGAACAGCTCGTGCTGGGCGGTGGAAAACAGCTGCCGGGGCGAGTCCCCGTGCGTGAAAACCGCACGGACGCCGGGCAGCGCCAGGGCCGCGGAGGCGTCAATCGAGGTGATCCGGGCGTGGGCGTGCGGGGAGCGCAGCAGCTTCAGGTGCAGCAGGCCCGGGTAGTCGGCCGGGTCGACGTCGAGCGTGTAGCGGGCGGTGCCCGTCACGACGGCGGGGCCAGCCGGGGCGCCGGCATTGGCCCCTACCCGGCCACAGCGCCCCGGCCCGTCGGTGGACACCCCGCGCACGGCATCGTCGATGGCGCGGTAGCCGGTGCAGCGGCACAGGTTGCCCTTCAGGTTCCGGGGCAGGTTGTCCTTTTGGGCGTCGTCGAAGGTCACCGCCGTCATGAGCATCCCGGCGGTGCAGAAGCCGCACTGGAAGCCCTGCGCGGCCAGGAACTGCTCCTGCATCGGATGCAGCGTGCCGCCGCCGGCCAGGCCCTCCACCGTGGTGACGGACTTCCCCTCGGCGCGCACGGCCGGGTAGAGGCAGCTGTGCACGGGGACGCCGTCGACGTGGACGGTGCAGGCCCCGCAGTCGCCGCCGTCGCAGCCCTTCTTCACGCCGAGCAGGCCCTCCTCCCGGAGGAAGGTGCGCAGGCAGGCGCCGGGCCGGGGCTCGTTGCCGTGCGGCGTGCCGTTGATCTCCATGGCCATGGTTCAGGCCCTTTCGGTGGTGCGGCCGGCCGGGTTTCCAAGCAGTTCGGCCCGGATTTCCTCGGCCAGCCGGTAGGTCATGTCGCGGCGCCACTGCGGGTGCCCGTGAATGTCGTCGTGGTACAGCTCCGCCGGGATGGCTGCGTCCAGGGCCTGGCGCAGCCGGGCCGCGTCCGTCCCGTCCGGCCCGGCGCACCCGGCAGCGGCTGCGAAGCGCAGCTGCACCGGGCGCCGGGTGGCGGCGGTCACGGTCAGGACCAGGCCGCCGTCGTCCGGCAGGCGGCCAATCAACAGGACGCCGGAGCGGCCCAGGTTGCTCAGCGACAGCCGCCGGAACGCCACCCGGGAGGCCAGGGCGGCCGCGGGCAGGTGGATGCTGCGCAGGAGTTCGCCGGGGGCCAGGGAGGTGCGGGCCTCGCCCACCACCAGCCCGGCCACGGGGACCTGCCGGCGCCCGCCGCCGGGCTCCAGGACCGTGGCGACGCCGTCGAGGGCGGCGCACAGGGAGGTCATGGGCCCGGCGGGCAGCGCCGTGCAGATGTTGCCGCCCACGGTGGAGGCGTTCCAGATCTTGAAGGAAGCCACGAAGGAGTCGCAGCACTGCCGCACCAGTTCCAGCGCCGTCCAGCCCGCCGGAAGCCCCGGCCGCTCCGGCAGCGCGTACAGTTCGGCGATGGTGCAGGTGGCGGCCAGCTCGATCCCGCCGCCGTCGGCCTGGATGGCCGGCCAGCCGGCGCGGGTGAGGTCCAGCAGGCGGCGCAGCGTGGTGCTGCCGTAGGAAAACAGCACCGTGCCGCCTGCCAGCCAGGC
This sequence comes from Arthrobacter sp. SDTb3-6, assembly GCF_013376095.1. GTDB lineage: Bacteria > Actinomycetota > Actinomycetes > Actinomycetales > Micrococcaceae > Specibacter. Next base: position 4,240 of record NZ_JAAMFN010000049.1, read on the forward strand.
ATCCCCCGGGCGCCAGTCGGCGGGGTCGGCCGTGGGCACCACCGCCTCGATCGTGTTCAGGTCCACGGGACTAGCCGATCCCGAGGACCTGCTGGAGCAGTCCGACGCCGAAGTAGACCACAAAGGCCGCGGCAACGCCCCACATGAGCACGTGCACCTCGCGGGCCCGGCCCTGGACGACCCGGATGATGACGTAGGCGATGAAGCCCGCGCCCAGGCCGTTGGCGATGGAGTACGTGAACGGCATCAGGATGAACGTCAGGAATGCCGGGATGGCGATGCCGTAGTCGCTCCAGTCGACCTTGCGGACCTGGGAGGCCATCATGAACCCGACAATGACCAGCGCCGGGGCCACCGCCTCGAACGGGACAATAGCCACCAGCGGGGCAAAGAACGCCGCCAGCAGGAACAGTGCACCCGTGACAAGGCTGGCCAGCCCGGTGCGTGCGCCTTCGGCGATGCCCGCGGCCGATTCGACAAAGATCTCATTGGCGGAGACGGAGCCAAAGCCGCCGGCCATGGACCCTGCCGCGTCCACGAGCAGCACCCGGTTGGCGTTCTTCATGTTGTTGTTCTCATCCACCAGCCCCGCCTCGCTGGCGAGCCCGGTCATGGTGCCCATCGCGTCGAAAAACACGCTGAGCAAGATGGTGAACGTCAGCAGCAGGGCGGACATGATCCCCAGATGGGCAAAGGCGCCAAACAGGTCCACCTTCCCCACCAGGGACAGGTCCGGCACGGAAAGGAAGGTGCCGGGCACGGCGGGCACCATGAGTGCCCAGCCGGAGGGGTCGCTTTGGCTGGAGGGCGTGTGCGTGAACAGCTGCAGGACCATGGCAAACAGGGTCGAGGCCACGATGCCGATCAGGATGCCGCCCTTGGCCTTGCGCACCACCAGGATGATGGTGAGGACGAGCCCGAACACAAACACCAGCGTGGGCCAGCCCAGCAGTTTTCCATCCTGGCCCAGCTGCACGGGAACGGTGGTGTGCGCGGCGTCCGGGATGCGGCGGACAAACCCGGCGTTGACCAGCCCGATGATGGCGATGAACAGGCCGATCCCGACCACGATGGCGGTCTTCAGCCCGGCCGGGACGGCCCGCATGACGGCCTCCCGGAGCCCGGAGATGACCAGGACGAACATGACGATGCCGGCAATGAGCACCAGGCCCATGACCTCCGGCCACGTCAGGTTCCTGGTGGTGGCGATGGTGGCCGAGACAAAGGCGTTCACGCCGAGCCCGGCGGCGAGCGCGAAGGGGTACTTGGCCCAGGCGCCCATCACGATGGTGGTAACGCCGGCGACGACGGCGGTCACTGCCGCCACCTGCGGAATCCCCAGCGTGTGGCCGGAGCCGTCCGCGGAGCTGAGGATCAGCGGGTTGAGCACCACGATGTAGCACATGGCGAAGAACGTGGCGAGGCCGCCGCGGAATTCGCGCAGGACGTTGGAGCCGCGGGCCGTGATTTCAAAGTAGCGGTCAAGGGAGTGCACAAGTCCGCGCCGTGGCGCCGGTGGAACGGGGCCCGATGGGGTGGAGCCCGAGGGGGCCACCCTGGCGTTGCCGGCCTTTTTTCCGCCGGTCTTGTTTATAAGTGCCATTTGTTGCTGCCCCCGCCCTAATAGTCAATCCGGGTGGCGAGGCCGTTCCACGTGGTGAACGGGGCCAGGGGGTCGGCGGTGCCGGGTGCGAGCTGCCGCACCGGCATGGGACGCAGCTCCACGGGGGTGTCGAAGTAGTCGTAGAAGACGGCGTCGTCGAAGCCCGCACGGGCGGCGTCGTGGCGGTCCGCCGCGTAGAACACCTTGTCCACGCGGGCCCAGAGTGCGGAGGCCAGGCACATGGGGCAGGGTTCGCAGCTGGTATAGAGGGTGGCTCCGGTGAGGTCGAAGGTGCCCAGCGCCGTGCAGGCGGTCCTGATGGCCGTGACCTCGGCGTGTGCGGTGGGATCGTTGTTGGCGGTGACGCGGTTGATGCCTTCAAAGGCCCGCCCGTCCGCCGTGACAACGACGGCGCCGAACGGCCCGCCGTTGTCCAGGACGTTGGCCGTTGCCAACTCCACTGCCCGGGCCAGGTGGTCCCGGCTGTCTTGACTGGTATTCATGGTGACTTCCTTGTCACTTTCGAGCACCCGGCATCTCATGTCCTTGCGGGACGCCGTAAGGCTTCCGCTTACCGGTGTGCACTTGGTTGGGATTCAAGATACGCCCGGTAGATAGCGGCCCTTCGATGGGCGCCCGCCATAGACTTGATGATGACACTAACACCGGGCCGCGGACCAGGCAACCGTTTTTTGGAAATTTGTTTTCGCATCATGAAACGCTCACATGCGTTGACTTCCACCGCCAGTCCCGCCTAGATTGGGGCCAGGCCTGCCGCGGCAGGCCAACCTGGATCAGCAGACAGGGCCCGCCACCGGACAGGGCGACACTGAGCTGGCACCACAGGGTGCCGGCTCTTTTTTGTGGGGGCCGGCACCCGGCACACCAGTCCGCCGGCCCGACAAAGGATCCCCATGCCCACCACCGCCCCAACGCCCCCTCCGCCACACCGCCTGTGGCTGAAAAACCCGCTGGCCGCCTTCACCGCCAACAACCTCGACGCCGGCGGCGGGGTGGTCATTTCCGGGGGCACCATCGCCGAGGTGGTCGCCACCGGCGCGTCCCCCGCCACCCCGTGCGAGGAGGTCTTCGACGCCGGCCGGCACGTCATCACCCCGGGCCTGGTCAACACGCACCACCACTTTTACCAAAGCCTCACCCGCGCGTGGGCGCCGGTGGCCAACGCCGAATTGTTCCCGTGGCTGAAAAACCTCTACCCGGTCTGGGCGCGGCTGGCCCCCCGGGACCTGGAACTCGCCACCACGGCGGCCCTGGCCGAACTGCTGCTCTCCGGCTGCACGACGGCGGCCGACCACCACTACCTGTTTCCCGACGGGCTCGAGGACGCCATCGACCTCCAGGTCCAGGTGGTCCGGACGCTTGGCATGCGGGCCACCCTGACCCGCGGATCCATGACCCTGGGTGAGAACGACGGCGGGCTGCCGCCGCAGTCGACGGTGCAGGATCCGGACGTGATCCTCGCGGACAGCGAGCGGCTGGTGGACATGTACCACGAGCGCGGCGACGACGCCGTCATCCAGATTGCCCTGGCGCCTTGCTCGCCGTTTTCCGTCACGCGCGAACTCATGGCTGAAAGCGCGCAACTGGCCGAACGGCTGGACGTGCGGCTGCACACACACCTGGCCGAAACCCTGGACGAGGAGGAGTTCTGCCGCGCCCGCTTTGGCCTGCGCACCGTGGACTACCTGGAGAGCGTGGGCTGGCTGGGGCCGCGCACCTGGCTGGGGCACGGCATCCACTTTGACGACGCCGAGATCGCCCGGCTGGGGGCCGCCGGCACCGGCATTGCCCACTGCCCGACGTCGAACATGCGGCTGGCGTCCGGCACGGCGCGCATCCTGGAACTGGAGGCGGCCGGTGCACCGGTGGGCCTGGGCGTGGACGGCTCGGCATCCAACGACGCCTCCAACATGGTCCAGGAGGCCCGGCAGGCGCTTTACCTGCAGCGGCTGCGCTACGGCGCGTCCGTACCGGCGGAACGGGCGCTGGGCTGGGCCACCCGGGGCTCGGCGCGCGTGCTGGGGCGCGAAAGCCTGGGCGAGATTGCCCCGGGGCGCCAGGCCGACCTGGCCCTGTTCACGCTCGACGAGCTGCGCTTCTCCGGCGCGCACGACCCCGTGGCTGCGCTGCTGCTGTGCGGCGCCGACCGCGCCGACCGCGTCATGGTGGGCGGGACGTGGCGGGTGCTCGACGGGCAGGTGCCGGGCCTTGACCTGGACGCCCTCATCGCCGAACACAGCAAGGCGGCCCGGCGGCTCGTGGCCGGCTGACCCGCATGCCCCACACACCGGCCAACTGAGTCGCAGTTGTTGCAGAATTCAGGACTGCGAAAGCGCTTTCCACGGCAATTACTGCGACTTAGTTGCTGTTCATTTCCGCCGAGATGACGGCCGCGGCGGCCTCCAGCATCGGCACGGCCCGGTCGGCAAAGGCCTGGTCAACGCGGGTGACGGGGCCGGAGACGGAAATGGCGGTGGGGGTGGGCGCGTTGGGCACCGCCATGGCGAAGCAGCGCACGCCAAGCTCCTGCTCCTCCTCATCAATGGAGTAGCCGCGGCCGCGGATCAGCTCGAGGTCCGCCAGCAGTTCCTCAATGCTGCCCAGGCTCTTGGGCGTGGGCGTGGGCATGCCCTGGCGGGCGATGATGCCGCGCACGGTGTCGTTGTCCAGCTGCGCGAGCAGGGCCTTGCCCACCCCGGTGTCGTGCGTGTGCGCACGCCGGCCCACTTCGGTGAACATGCGCATGGAGTGCGGCGAGGGGACCTGGGCGATGTAGATGACCATGTCCGACTCCAGCACGGCCATGTTGGCGGTTTCGCCCAGCCTGTCCACCAGAGTCTTCAGCTGTGGCCGGGCCAGCGCGCCGAGCTGCTTGTTGGCGCCTTCCCCGAGGCGGATAAGCCGCGGGCCCAGCGCGTACCGGCGGTTGGGGAGCTGGCGGATATACCCCAGCGAGACCAGGGTGCGCAGCAGCCGGTGGATGGTGGGCAGCGGCAGGTCGGTGGAGCCGGAGAGCTCACTGAGGGTCACGTCGCCGCCCGCGTCGGTGATGAGTTCAAGCAGTTCAAACACCCGCTCGACGGACTGAACGCCGCCACTTGCCTTTGCCGCCATGGCCACCACTCCCGGTTTGTGGGGCGCGCCCGCCCCGCCTATTTATCCACATCGTGAAAACTTCGTTTCACTCCTAAAGATACATGACGTTCCAGTATTTGGAGCCGTCAAAAGTCGGAGCTTGTGTTTCCACTACATAGATAATAATATCCATCATACGAAAACAAAAATAGATTCCGACGGCCCCCGGGCCCACACAAAGGACATTCAATGGCGAACCCCAGCCCCGGAAACTCCATCACCCTGCGTGTCAGCGCACCCTCCAACTTCACCGTCACGAGTGAACTGGCCGCCGCCGTGGCAGCTGCCGGCGCCGCAGTCACGGCCCTGGACGTGACCGAATCCCACCACGGCAGCATCACGGTGGACATCACCGCCAACACCACCGACGACGCCCATGCCGACCGCGTCCGGGACGCCCTCGAGGCGCTCGAGGGCGTCTCCGTCCTCCATGTCTCGGACCGCACCTTCCTGATGCACCTGGGCGGCAAGCTTGAGGTCGTCCCCAAGGTGGCCCTGCGCAACCGCGACGACCTCTCGCGGGCCTACACGCCCGGCGTCGCACGCGTCTGCATGGCAATCGCCGAGGACCCCTCAGCGGCCCGCAACCTCACCGTCAAGCGGAACACGATCGCCGTCGTCACCGACGGCACGGCCGTCCTGGGCCTGGGCGACATCGGCCCCGCCGCGGCCCTGCCCGTCATGGAAGGCAAGGCCGCACTGTTCAAGCAGTTCGCCAACGTCGACGCCTGGCCGGTCTGCCTTGACACCAAGGACACCGAGGAGATCATCAGCATCGTCAAGGCGATCGCCCCTGTGTACGGCGGCGTCAACCTGGAGGACATCGCCGCGCCGCGCTGCTTCGAGATTGAACGGCGCCTCCGCGAGGAACTGGACATCCCCGTCTTCCACGACGACCAGCACGGCACCGCCATCGTCACGCTGGCGGCGCTGACCAACGCGCTGAAGGTCGTGGACAAGAAGATCCACGACGTCAAGATCGTGGTGGCCGGCGTGGGCGCGGCGGGCAACGCCATCATCCAGCTCCTCATCGCCCAGGGCGCCACCAACATCGTGGCGTGCGGACGCAACGGCGCCGTCCACCGCAACGAGGTGCACAAGGATGCGCACCGCGCCTGGCTGGCCGAACACACCAATCCGGACAATTTTGACGGCACGCTCCATGAGGCCATGAACGGGGCGGACGTCTTCATCGGCGTCAGCGGACCGAACATCGTCGGCGAGGAGCAGGTGGCCGCGATGGCCAAGAACGCCATCGTGTTCGCCATGGCCAACCCCACCCCCGAGGTGGACCCGGTCATCGCGTCCCGGCACGCCGCCGTCGTGGCCACCGGCCGCAGCGACTTCCCCAACCAGATCAACAACGTCCTGGCCTTCCCTGGCTTCTTCCGCGGCCTGCTCGACGCCGGCGTCGCCGACATCAGCGATGAGATGCTGGTTGCAGCGGCCGCCGCCATCGCCAACCGCGTGGACGCCTCCGAACTGAACGCCAGCTACATCATCCCCAGCGTCTTCGACCCGCACGTGGCCGGCGACGTCGCCTCCGCCGTGGCCGCCGCGGCAGCCGCCTCGAACGAAAGGACCCAGTCATGACCAACACCTCACTGCCCACCGCATCGGTTGATGTCACAGACACCACCCCCATCCCCCGTGCCGGTGAAATCCTGACGCCCGAGGCCCTGGAGTTCGTGGCCGAGCTGAACCGCCGCTTCAACCCGGCCCGCAAGGCCCGCCTGGCCGAGCGCACCGCCAAGCGTGAGCGCGTCGCCGCCACCGGCGGCCTGGACTTCCTGCCCGAAACCGCCGGTGTCCGCGCCGGTGACTGGCAGGTTGCCCCGGCCCCGGCCGCGCTGGCGGACCGCCGCGTGGAGATGACCGGTCCGGCGTCGCCGGCCAAGATGGCCATCAACGCGCTCAACTCCGGCGCCAAGGTCTGGCTGGCCGACCTCGAGGACGCCAGCACCCCGCTCTGGGCCAACGTGGTGGACGCCGTGCTGAACCTGCGCGACGCCGCCCTCGGCACCCTGGCCTACACCTCCCCGGAGGGCAAGGAATACCGCCTGCGCACGGACGCCCCGCTGTCCGTCGTCGTTGCCCGCCCCCGCGGCTGGCACCTGGAGGAGAGCCATGTGGTGGTCGACGGCGAAGCCGCCTCAGGCGCGCTGGTGGACTTTGGCCTGCACTTCTTCCACACGGCCAAGCTGCTGCTCGCCAACGGCCAGGGCCCCTACTACTACCTGCCGAAGATGGAAAGCCACCTCGAGGCCCGACTCTGGAACGACATCTTTGTGTTTGCCCAGGACTACCTTGGCATCCCCCAGGGCACGGTCCGGGCCACCGTGCTGATCGAGACCATCCCGGCCGCCTTTGAGATGGAGGAGATCCTCTACGAGCTGCGCGACCACGCCTCCGGCCTGAACGCCGGACGCTGGGACTACCTGTTCAGCATCATCAAGTACTTCCGCGACGCCGGCGCCGTCTTTGTGCTGCCGGACCGCGGCCAGATCACCATGACCGCCCCGTTCATGCGCGCCTACACGGAACTGCTGGTCAAGACCTGCCACAAGCGCGGCGCCTTCGCCATGGGCGGCATGGCCGCCGTCATCCCGAACCGGCGCGAGCCGGAGGTCACGGCCGCCGCGTTCGAGAAGGTCCGTGCGGACAAGACCCGCGAGGCCAACGACGGCTTCGACGGCTCCTGGGTGGCCCACCCCGACCTGGTCCCCGTCTGCCAGGAAGTGTTCGACGCCGTGCTCGGCCAGCGCCCGAACCAGCTGGACAAGCAGCGCCCCGAGGTTGAGGTCACCGCCGCCCAGCTGTTGGACATCGCCTCCGCCAAGGGCACCGTCACCGAGGCCGGGCTGCGCCTGAACCTGTACGTCGCCGTCGCCTACACCGCCGTGTGGCTCTCCGGCAGCGGCGCCGTGGCCATCCACAACCTCATGGAGGACGCCGCCACCGCGGAAATTTCCCGTTCCCAGGTGTGGCAGCAGATCCACAACGCCTCCACCCTGGCGGACACGGGCAAGACGGTCACCCGCGAACTCGTCACGGAGATCCTGGCCGAGGAAACCGCCAAGCTGCACAGCGAGGTGGGCGACGACGCCTTTGCCAAGTACTACAAGCCGGCCAGCGACCTCATCGCGGACATCTGCCTTTCCGAGGACTACACGGACTTCCTGACCATCCCCGCCTACGAGCTGGCTGCCGGGTCATGAGCACCGTCCCGTCCCTTTCGGCGTCCGACCTCGCACAGATAGACGCGTCCCTGCAGGCCACCGACCGGCTGCTGGACCGCAACTACCCGGGCGACGACGGCTCCCGCCAGCCGGTGCACACCGTCTACGTCCCGGCGGACCGGTTCACGCCGGGCCTGGCCGCCGACTGGGGCCGCCAGGCCCTGGCCGCGGCAGACGCCCATGGCGGACTGGAACGCCTGGGCACCCTGCTGGGGCAGGATTCCGCGCTGGCTGCCGCGGTGGCCCCCCGGGTGGCCGCCAAGCTTGCCACGGAGCCCATCGAGGACCTGCGCCTGGACTTTGAGGACGGCTACGGCAACCGCGGCGACGAGGCGGAGGACGCCGACGCCGTGGCAGCGGGCAAGGCCGTGGCCGCCGCGGTGGCGGCCGGCACGGCGCCGCCGTTCATCGGCATCCGCTTCAAATGCCTTGAGGCGGCCACCCGGGCCCGCGGCCTGCGCACCCTGGACCTGTTTGTCTCCACCCTGGCCGAGGCCGGGGAGCTGCCGGACGGCCTGGTGCTGACGCTGCCCAAGGTGACCACGGTGGACCAGGTCAAGGCGATGGACTTCGCCGTCGGCCGGCTTGAGGCGGCACACAAGCTGCCGGCCGGACGGCTCCGCTTCGAGGTGCAGGTGGAGACGCCGCAGCTGATCCTCGGCGCGGACGGCAGCTCGCCGGTGGCCCGCCTGGCCCATGAGGTTCCCGGACGGATCAGCGCGCTGCACTACGGCACCTACGACTACAGTGCTTCCCTGGAAATCTCGGCGCAGTACCAGTCCATGGAGCACCCCGTGGCCGACTTTGCCAAGGAAGTCATGCAGCTGGCCGTGGCCGGCACCGGCATCCGGCTCTCCGACGGCTCCAGCAATGTCGTCCCCCTGGGCGACGGCGCCGAAGACGCCTGGCGCCTGCACGGCCGGCTGGTCCGGCGGTCGCTGGAACGCGGCTACTACCAGGGCTGGGACATGCACCCGGCCCACCTGCCCACCCGCTTTTTGGCCACCTACGCGTTCTACCGCCAGGGCCTGCCGGCCGCGGCGGCCCGACTCGCGAACTACGTCTCACGCACCGAGGGCGCCGTCATGGACGAGCCCGCCACGGCCCGCGCGCTGGCCAACTTTGTGCTGCGCGGACTGGTCTGCGGCGCCGCGGGCGCCGACGAAGTCCAGGCGTCCACCGGCCTTGACCAAACCCAACTGACGGCGCTGGCCCACCCGCGGCTCGCACCCGTTTCCCACTAAGGAGCCATCGATGGGCAAGTATTACTCCCCCACGGGCGGCCTGCCGCCCCAGACACACCTCACCACCGAGCGCGCCATTGTCACGGAGGCCTACACGGTCATCCCCAAGGGCGTCATGACGGACATCGTCACGAGCAACCTGCCGGGCTTCAGCAACACCCGGTCCTGGATCATCGCCCGCCCCATCTCCGGCTTCGCCACCACGTTCTCCCAGCTGATTGTCGAGATGGGACCGGGCGGGGCGGCGCCGCGCGCCGAGTTCGAGCCAGGCGTCGAGGGCGTCATCTTCGTCACCCAGGGCAAGGTCAACCTGACCCTTGCCGGCGAACTCCACCAGCTGGAGGAAGGCGGCTACGCCTACCTGGCGGCCGGGGACGCCTGGGGCCTGGAGAACGTCTCCGCCGGCATCGCCACCTTCCAGTGGATCCGCAAGGCCTACGAGCGGCTCGAGGGCTACACGGCCAAGTCCTTCGTCACGAGCGACGCCGAGGTGGAACCCACCGCGATGCCGGACACGGACGGGGCCTGGAAGACCACCCGCTTCACGGATTCCTCCGACCTGGCCCACGACATGCAGGTGAACATCGTTACGTTCCAGCCGGGCGGGGTCATCCCGTTCCCGGAGACGCACGTCATGGAGCACGGCCTGTACGTGTTGGAGGGCAAGGCGATGTACCTGCTCAACAACGACTGGGTGGAGGTGGAGGCCGGCGACTTCATGTGGCTGCGCGCCTTCTGCCCGCAGGCCTGCTACGCGGGCGGCCCCGGCGAGTTCCGCTACCTGCTGTACAAGGACATGAACCGCCAGGTCAAGCTGACGTAGGGCACGTCCCTGCCGGCGCGGCGGCACCTGCCGGCGTCGGAGCTTTCCGTGGTGGTGGAACAGTTCCCGCAGCACCGGCTGGTGGACCTGGGCGTCCTCACGGCGGCCGTTGCGGGCCGCGATCCGGACAGCCGCCTGGTGGGCGTTGGAGGCGGCGACCGGCGCAACCACCTGTCGCTGAGCGAGATCATCCAGCAGTCGCTGACGTTCCCGCGCTTTCCGCTGTCACGGCCGGACTTCAAAAACCAGGCCACGGGCCCGCGGACGCCGCCGGCTTCCTGGCCGAAGTGCGCCGCCGCCTCGAGCGGCACAGCGTGTTCAAGGACCAGGTCGTCTCCCTGGCCGTGAGCGACTACGGCCCCGGCATGGGCGCCCTGCTGGTCTACGGCCCGCCCGGGACGGGAAAGACCCACACCGTCCGCTACCTCCTGGGCCAGAGCGGGGGCACCACGGCGGTGCTCCCCGCCGGCGGTTCGCTGGCCCGCATCACGGAGGCGGCCAAGCTGGCCCGCGCATTGGCGCAACGCCCCGGACGCGTTGACCTGGCCGGGGCCTCCCCACGGCGACGCCCACCTGGCCGCCGCCGTCGACGAACCCATGGCCCACGGCGAATCCCCCGCCAGGACCCTGCCCGGCAGCGACGGTGCCGGGAAGGACGAAAGCGACCCGGTGTGCAGGGCTCGACGGTCCGATATAGCGCCTCGTATCGTCCCATGACCGGCCACTGACGCCGCCGCGGGGCTCCGGCCGCGCGGTTTTTGCCGCCGTTCCCGCATTTTGCCGCCCCTCTACCGGTGGCAAAATGCGGGAACGGCGGCATTTTTGCGTGTGGCACCCGACCCCCTTGACTACGCCCGGCACCTTCCCTAGACTTTTCATAAAGCAGAATCTAAATTCCACAAGATGAAATCTTGGGGGAAAAGATGAACCATAGCGGAACGCCGACGTTCCCGGAAGGACCCCACGATGACGTACACAGTGAACTGCTCCATCCTCCTGACGGAGCTGCCCCTGCTGGAACGCCCCGCAGCGGCCAAGGCGGCCGGCTTCGACGCGGTGGAATTCTGGTGGCCCTTTGCCACCTCCGTCCCCGCCGACGCCGAGGTCACCGCCTTCGAGCACGCAATCACCGACGCCGGCGTCCAGCTCACGGGCCTGAACTTCAACGCCGGGGACATGCCCGGCGGCGACCGCGGCCTGGTTTCCTGGCCGGCCCGCAGCGCCGAGTTCCGCGACAACATCGACGTTGTGGCCGGGATCGGCGGCCGCCTGGGCTGCACGGGCTTCAACGCCCTCTACGGCAACCGCCAGGACGGCACCGCCCCCGAGGCCCAGGACGAGGCGGCGCTGGAAAACCTGCGGGCGGCCGCCGCGGGCGTCGCCGGGATCGGCGGCACCGTGCTGCTGGAGCCGGTTTCCGGCACCCCGGCCTACCCGCTGAAGACGGCCCGTGACGCGCTGGACGTCATCGCCCGGGCCGGCGCCGCAAACATCAAGCTGCTCGCGGACTTCTACCACCTCGCCGTCAACGGCGACGACGTGGCCGCCGTCATTGAAAACCACGCCAAGGACTTCGGCCACATCCAGATCGCGGACAACCCCGGCCGCGGCGCCCCCGGCACGGGCGGACTCCCCCTGGGCGAATGGATCACGCGCAGCCGCGAGCTCGGCTACACCGGCCCCATCGGCCTTGAGTACAAGGCAGCCGCAGCGGAGGCCTTCACCTGGGCCATCCGCGAACCCGCCGCCAGCAACTAACCAGCTTCCACCACTTCCCCCTAAGGACCTCCTCATGAAGAACATCGCAGTCATCGGCCTCGGGATCATGGGCCTGCCCATGGCGGTCAACCTCGTCAACGCCGGCTTTACCGTGGCCGGCTACAACCGCAGCCAGGGCGCAGCCGACAAGCTCGCCGCCGCGGGAGGCCGCGCCGCCACCAGCATTGCCGACGCCGTCAAGGACGCCGACGCCGTCATCACCATGGTGCCGGACTCCCCCGACGTCGAGGCCGTGGTCAGCGGCAGCGACGGTGTTTTCGCGAACGCCCGCAAGGGCGCCCTGTGGATCGACGCCAGCAGCATCCGCCCGGATGTGGCCAAGCGCCTCTCCGAGGACGCCGTCGCGGCGGGCATCCGTCCGCTCGACGCCCCGGTCTCCGGCGGGGAACAGGGCGCCATTGACGCCGTCCTGTCCATCATGGTGGGCGGCACGGCCGGGGACTTCGCCGCGGCGGCGGACATCCTCGGCGCCGTGGGCAAGACGATCGTCCACGTGGGCCCCTCCGGCTCCGGCCAGACCGTCAAGGCAGCCAACCAGCTGATCGTGGCCGTCAACATCCAGGCCCTCTCCGAAGCCATCGTCTTCCTCGAGGCCTACGGCGTGGACACCGACGCCGCGCTGAAGGTGCTCGGCGGCGGGCTCGCCGGCTCCAAGGTCCTTGACCAGAAGGGCCAAAAGATGCTGGAGCGCAACTTCGACCCGGGTTTCCGACTGGCCCTCCACAACAAGGACCTCGGCATCGTCACCGCCGCAGCCCGCGAAGCCGGCGTCACCGTCCCCCTCGGCGCAGCCGTGGCCCAGCTCGTCACCGCCATGGTGGCCCAGGGCGACGGCGGCCTGGACCACTCAGGCCTCTTCAAGCAGGCGGCCGCCCTCTCCGGGCGCAAGTAACCACCCGCGCACTCCCGGCCACCGGCGCAAACCGCCGGCCAGGCACCCACCGCACGTACCGGCGTCGTCCATTACCCACGGCGCGGGCGCCTGCAGCACACCCAAAAACACCCCACATTTTTCTCCCAAGGAGCACACCATGGCCAAGATGCGCGCAGTTGACGCGATCGTTGCAATTCTGGAAAAGGAAGGCGCCACCGAGACCTTCGGGCTGCCCGGCGCCGCCATCAACCCCCTGTACTCGGCCATGAAGGCCCACGGCGGCATCCGCCACACGCTGGCCCGCCACGTTGAGGGCGCCTCGCACATGGCCGACGGCTACAGCCGGGCCGCCGACGGCAACATCGGCGTCTGCCTGGGCACCTCCGGCCCCGCCGGGACCGACATGGTCACCGGACTGTACGCCAGCTGGGCCGACTCCGTGCCGATCCTGTGCATCACCGGCCAGGCACCCCTGGCCAAGCTGCACAAGGAAGACTTCCAGGCCGTGGACATCGAGTCCATCGCCGCCCCCGTCACGAAGATGTCCATGACTGTCAAGGAGCCCGGCCAGGTGCCCGGCGCGTTCCAGAAGGCGTTCGGCCTGATGCGCTCCGGCCGCCCCGGCCCGGTGCTGCTGGACCTGCCGTTCGACGTCCAGCTGGCGGAGATCGAGTTTGACATTGACCTGTACGAGCCGCTGGAGGCCGCCAGGCCCAAGGCCACGCGCAAGCAGGCCGAAAAGGCGCTGGACCTGCTCTTCGCCGGCCGGCACCCCTTGATTGTGGCCGGCGGCGGCATCATCAACGCCGGTGCCTCGGACAAGCTGGTGGAACTGGCCGAGCTGCTGTCCATCCCGGTCATCCCCACGCTGATGGCCTGGGGCGCCATCCCGGACAACCACCCGCTGATGGCCGGCATGGTTGGCATCCAGACCTCGCACCGCTACGGCAATGCCTCCTTCCTGGCCTCCGACGCCGTGATCGGCATCGGCAACCGCTGGGCCAACCGCCACACCGGAGGCCTGGACACCTACCGCAAGGGCCGCACCTTCATCCACGTGGACATTGACCCCACGCAGATCGGCCGCGTCTTCGCCCCGGACCTGGGCATCGCCTCCGACGCCGGTGCCGCCCTGGAGATGCTGCTGGAGGTGGCCCGCGGGCGCAAGGCCGCCGGCACTGCACCCGACTACACCGACTGGGCCGCCGAGTGCACCGCCCGCAAGGGCAGCATGCAGCGCAAGACGCACTTCGAGAACGTGCCGCTGAAGCCGCAGCGCGTCTACGAGGAAATGAACACCGCCTTCGGTGAGGACACCACCTACGTCTCCACGATCGGCCTGTCCCAGATTGCCGGCGCCCAGATGCTGCACGTCTTTGGCCCGCGCCGCTGGATCAACGCCGGCCAGGCCGGACCCCTGGGCTGGACCGTCCCGGCCGCCCTGGGCGTGGTCCGCGGCAAGCCCGGCCAGACCGTCGTCGCCCTCTCCGGCGACTACGACTTCCAGTTCATGATCGAGGAACTGGCCGTGGGCGCACAGTTCAAGCTGCCGTACATCCACGTGGTGGTGAACAACTCCTACCTGGGCCTGATCCGCCAGTCGCAGCGCGGCTTCGACATGGACTACGAGGTCTCGCTGGCCTTTGAGAACACGAACTCCACCGATTCGTCGGCGACGGCGGCGGGCTACGGCGTGGACCACATCAAGGTCGCCGAAGGCCTGGGCTGCAAGGCCATCCGCGTGGAACGCCCGGACCAGTTCCCGGCCGCCTTCGCCAAGGCGAAGGAAATGATGGAGGAGTTCCAGGTCCCGGTCATCGTCGAGGCCATCCTGGAACGCGTGACCAACATTTCCATGGGCTCGGAGCTGGACAACATGACCGAGTTCGAGGGCCTGGCCGAATCCTCCGCCGACGCCCCCACCGCCATCCTGGCCCTGCAGGGCTAGGAGCACGCCATGCGCGTCATCCTGGCCCCGGACAAGTTCAAGGGCTCCCTGTCCGCCCCCGAGGCGGCCCGGCACCTGGCCGCGGGGCTCCGCTCCGCCAACCCGGCCCTTGACCTCGAGCTGGTCCCGCTCGGCGACGGCGGCGAAGGCACCGTCGATGCCGCCACCGCCGCCGGGTTCACCCGGATCACCACCACCGTGGAGGGGCCCACGGGCCGGCCGGTCGAGGCCGACTTCGCGGTCCGGGGGGCCACCGCCGTCATCGAGATGGCGGCCGCCTCCGGCCTGCACGTGCTCGACGGCGGCACCCCGGCGCCGCTCACGGCGTCCAGTTTTGGGACGGGCCAGCTGGTCCGTGCCGCCCTGGATGCGGGCTGCACCGAGATCGTCCTCGGCGTGGGCGGCAGCGCCTGCACCGACGGCGGCGCCGGCATGCTGGCGGCCCTGGGTGCGAAGCTGCTCGACGGGAAGGACCGCCCCGTCCCCCGCGGCGGCGGCGCCCTCGCCGCCGTGTCCCGGATCGTGCTGGAAACCCTTGACCCCCGGCTGGCCGGCACCCGGTTCACGCTGGCCAGCGACGTGGACAACCCGCTGCTGGGCCCGGACGGGACAGCCGCCGTGTTTGGTCCCCAAAAGGGCGCCACACGGCACCAGGTGGAACAGCTTGAATCCGCGCTGGAGCGCTACTTCCGGGTGCTGTCCAACGAACTCGGCATGCACTCGGTGGACGCCAGCAACCAGCCCGGTTCCGGCGCCGCCGGCGGCGTGGGCTTCGCGGCCCTGGCGGTGCTGAACGCCGAACGGCGGCCGGGCATCAACGTGGTGATGGAGCTGACCGCACTGGAGCAGCGGCTGCCCGGCGCGGCCATCGTGGTCACCGGCGAAGGCAGCCTGGACCACCAAAGCCTGCGTGGCAAGGCCCCCGTGGGGGTCGCCGCCGCGGCTGAGCTGGCCGGGGTCCGGACGCTGGCCGTCTGCGGGCGCACCACCCTGGACGATTCAACCCTGCGCGGCGCCGGCTTTGACCGGACGTTCGCCCTGACCGACCTTGAACCGGACACCGCCCGCTGCATGAGCCATGCGGGGGAGCTCCTGGAACGAATCGGTGCAACCATTGGAATGGAACTGGCCGCGGCCCGAAAAGAGGAGACCTCCCTTGTCTGAAGCAGCACCGTCTGAAGCAACACCGTCTGAAGCAACACCGTCTGAAAAGAAAATCTTTGACCTTGTCATCCGTGGTGCCAGCGTCCTCACCCCGGCCGGCCCCGCCGCGCGCGAGGTGGGCGTGAACGCCGGGGTGATTGCCGCCGTCGAGCCCCTCGGCGCCGGCCTCACGGGCCGTGAAACCATCGAACTGGCCTCGGATGAAACCCTGCTGCCCGGCTTGGTGGACAGCCACGTCCACATCAACGAGCCCGGCCGCACCGACTGGGAGGGCTTTGCCTCCGCCACCCGCGCCGCGGCGGCCGGCGGCGTCACCACCGTGGTGGACATGCCGCTGAACAGCATCCCGCCCACCACGACGGTCCCGCACCTGGAGCTCAAGCGCCGGGCCGCCACGGGGCAGGCGTTTGTGGACGTCGGATTCTGGGGCGGGGCCATCCCGGGCAACACCGCGGACCTGCGCCCGCTGCACGAGGAAGGCGTGTTTGGCTTCAAGTGCTTCCTCATCCACTCCGGCGTGGACGAGTTCCCGCACCTGGAGACGGAAGAGATGGAACGCGACCTGGCGGAGATCGGCACCTTCGATTCGCTGCTCATCGTCCATGCCGAGGACTCCCGGACCATCGAGGAGGCCCCGGCCGTGCCCGGGCGCCACTACGCGGACTTTTTGGCCTCGCGGCCGCGGGCTGCCGAAAACACGGCCATCGCGCACGTCATTGATGCAGCCCGGCGCACCGGCGCCCGCGCCCACATCCTGCACCTCTCCTCCGCCGAGGCGCTGCCGCTGATTGCCGCCGCGAAGGCCGAGGGCCTGCGGATCACGGTGGAGACCTGCCCGCACTACCTGACGCTGCAGGCCGAGGACGTGCCCGACGGCGCCACCGCCTACAAGTGCTGCCCGCCCATCCGCGAGGCCGGCAACCGCGAACAGCTCTGGCAGGGCCTGGAAGACGGCACGATCGACTGCATCGTCTCCGACCACTCCCCCAGCACGCTGGACTTGAAGGACCTGGACAACGGCGACTTCGCCGTGGCGTGGGGCGGCGTTTCCTCGCTCCAGCTGGGCCTGCCGCTCATCTGGACCGAGGCCCGCAAGCGCGGCATCCCGCTGGAAAAGGTGGTGGGCTGGATGTCCTCCGGGCCCGCAGACCTGGTGGGGCTGGCGGCCAAGGGCCGGCTGGCCGTGGGCGCCGACGCCGACTTCGCCAT
The DNA here is from genome assembly GCF_013376095.1 of Arthrobacter sp. SDTb3-6. Lineage (GTDB taxonomy): Bacteria > Actinomycetota > Actinomycetes > Actinomycetales > Micrococcaceae > Specibacter. Next base: position 21,279 of record NZ_JAAMFN010000049.1, read on the forward strand.
CTTCGCCCCCGACGAGGCCCAGGTGGTGGACGTGACCCGGCTCAAGCACAAGAACCCGATCACCCCATACGACGGCGCCTCCCTCACCGGCGTTGTGCGGCGCACCTTCCTGGCCGGTGCCGAGATCGACGGCACCACCCCGACGGGCAGGCTGCTGCGCAGCCACGCCTGATCCCCGCAGGTCCGGGGGTCAGAGCCGCGGGCGGGCCGCCCAGCGCGCGGCCTTCAGCGCCAGGTGCAGCTCCAGCCGGACGCGGCCGGCCAGCGGGTCGGCGCCGATGATGCCGCGTACCCGGGCAATCCGGTTGTACACGGTGGACCGGTGCAGGTGGAGGCGCCCGGCAATGCCCGCCACGGCGCCGTCGCTGTCGTAGAGCAGTTCCAGCACCGGGAACAGTTCCGCGGCATCGGCCCGGCCCTGGAGCAGGCGGTAATAGACACTGTCCTCCGGGTCGGCCGCGCCGCCGGCCAACACTTCATAGACGCCGGCGCCGCGCACATCCAGGATGGCGCCCAGCGCCGGGTCCACGGTGGCCGCCTGCGCCGCAATCCGCGATTCCCGGTACGCCGCCGGCAAGGCGCGCAGCGAGCCAAACGGCTCCCCGATGCCCATCACCACCTTCGACGCCGGGACCCCCGTCCGCTTCGCCAGCTCGCCTTCGTAGCGCTTGAGGACGGCCGCATGCGCCGTGCGGCCCTGGCTGGCCCGGAACAGCATGACGGCGTGGCTGCCGAGCCCGGCCGTGAACAAGGCGTCGTCAAAGCCCACGGTGGCCTGCAGTGCGGCGCTGCGGTTGACAAGGGTTGCGGCCAGCGGGTCCCGCACCGCCTGCGGGCCGGCGTCCGTGCCGGGGCCGGCATGGACCGTGGCCGCCTGCCACGGCCCGCGCTGGCGGATTTCGGGCCAGTCGGCAATCACTTCCAGGGCATGCCTGTCACCGTCCGCGGCGGCCAGGAACTGCTGTTCGCGGGCGCGGCGCTGGCTTGATTCGGCCGTGTTGGAGTCCAGCAGCAGCGTGGCCAGGAGGTCCGTTGCGTCCCGGACCCGGGGCAGCTGGGCGAGGATCGCCGTCGCACTTTGCTCCTGGGCATCCTGCTGGACCCACAGGTATCCCACCCGGAAACCACGGACCATCAGCGGCACGCAGACGCGGCCCAGCATGCCCAGTTCGGCGTTGGCGGGGACCACCACGGGGCGCACGGCGGCGGCGATTCCGTGGGAAAGCTGCCAGGCGCTGACGTCGGGCGGGACGCGCTTGCTCAGCAGGAAGTTCACCCGCACCCGGTCCGCGTGCGACTGGTTGGCGCTGTAGGCCAGCAGCAGCCCGTCCAGGTCCTCCAGTGAGAGCCCGCGGCCCAGTTCGACGGCGAGTTGCTCCACGAGGTCCTCGATCTCCTGGTTTCGCATGGCTCCAGCGTACGTCCCGGAACAGACACCGGGCGACACTTGGCCCCGCATGCGTCGACAGATGTCCAATGACGGACGGCAAGAACCCAGGATTTACGCGGTTTTACCCGGCAGGGCCGGTTGTGGGCCATGATCCAGCCCACAGGACGGGCCTAGTGTTGGAGGTACCAGGCCGTGGTGGAAATGCCCGCCGGGACCCGCCAGAACAAAAGGAAAAACCATGATTATCGGCGTACCCAAGGAAATCAAGAACAACGAATTCCGTGTGGCCATGACGGCCTCCGGCGTGCACGAGTTCGCCAGCCACGGCCACACCGTGCTGGTGGAGCGCGGCGCCGGGCAGGGCTCGGGCATTGACGACTCCGAATACGAGGGCGCCGGAGCCGAGCTCGTCACCGACGCGGCCGAGGTGTGGGGCCGGGCGGACATGGTGGTCAAGGTCAAGGAACCCATCAGCATCGAATACCCGTACTTCCGCAAGGGCCTGGTGCTGTTCACCTAC
>NZ_JAAMFN010000005.1 GCF_013376095.1 Arthrobacter sp. SDTb3-6
TTTCTACGTCGGCATGACCCGGGGCCGCACCAGCAACACCGCCTACATCTGCGAGACCAACTCCGCCGCCGAGGACCACTCAATGGCAGCGGAAGCGTCCAGCTGGCGCCAAATACTAGGTGAGGTCCTGGCGGCGAAAGGGGCCGAACAGACCGCCCATGAAGTCCGTGCCGCGGAGACGGCGAAAGCGGACACGCTCCAACGGCTCGCGGCCGAGTACGACTACCTCGCCCAGCTTGCCGCCGCGGAACACCTCACCAAGGCCGTTACCAAGGTGACGCCCGACGCCGTCCCCCGCCTTCAGGAGTCCCCCTCCTGGGGTGCCGGGGTGGCGGCGTGGCGCCGTGCAGTGGCCACCAATGCGGCCGGCGCGCAGCGGGTGCTCGAGGCCGCATTGCACCACCCCGGCGACGCCCAGGACCACATGGCCGTCATCCACGCCCGGTTCCGCCGCGTAGCCAGTAACTTCTCCGCCGAGCCGCTGTCGGCCCTGAAGGACGAAATTTCCTGTGATCGGCCGGACCTGCGCGACATGATCGAGCAGGTCCGCTCCCGCACAGTGAACCGGCGTGCCCTGGTGGCAAGTGAAGCCCTGACGAAGCGGCCGTCTTGGGTACTTGCGCTCCGCGCCCGGTTGGGAACCACGATCGCGCCCTCTCGGTGGGCTGCCATCGTCCGAGACGCGGCCACGTACCGGGACCGCTGGGGAATCGATACCCAAACGGAACCCCTCGGTCCTGTTCCATCCGGTTATGAACGGGAGCAGACGCAAGAACGGGAAGATCTTGAGCGGCAGATCCGCAGCATGCAGAACGGCACCGCACAGGCATCGGTTCAGAATCACATCATGCCGCCAGCACCAATTGCGCATAACCCACTTACCGCCGTCGGACCGTCACTCTAGACTGGATTTCGAAAGGAAGCGTGGCGGTCATGAACCCGATGATCAAACCGACAGTAGTCTCATCACACCTCCTCGGCTGGAGCGTCCTGGTCGGCGTGTGCGCTCTCTACCTCGTCCCAGCAACCATCGCCAACTGGCCAGCGCCGGCCTGGCTGACCACGCTTGCCTCCCTAGCACTCGTCGCCGCACTGCTGCTGGCAAGCCGATGGGCCGTCAAAGTCCGCCGCGCCAAACGTTGGACGGTGAATGCACAACGCATGTGGCAGGCGTTTGAAGAAGCCAAAGTCACCGGCACTACAACAACCGAAGTCACTGTCCTCAGCGTGCAGGAGGTTCAACCCACGGGTGCCTGGGTCACCATCAGGTGGGATCGTTTTGGCTACCAGCAGCCCGCCTGGATCGAAGGCGCGGGCGGCACCTACTGGCCAGGATCAGTCCTGCTCATCACCCCTGATCCCACCCAAGTCCATGTCGGAGAGCCATGGCCGCCAACGTACCGGATCGCCCAAGGTGACTGTCGTGCGGTGGCACCCATGCGCCATTGATAAGTTCAACCGTCGTATGCGCGACTCGTAACGACAACCGACGGCCGGCAATAAGGTGGCTACGAGGCTGGTTGGCACGATCTTAACCAAGATTATCTAGACGCAAGCCTTCACGCACGTGGCGCAGGAGAAGTCTCTGTGCTTCGGCGACGCTTATTCTTGCGCGTCTTGAATAACACTGTATGGCAAGTCCGTCGACGATAGCGGCAATGGATACCGCAAAATTCCGAGGATCAGCACATGAAAACTCTTGATCTTCGACGCCTGCTTCAATAATGGCCGCCAACGCGTCCCACCACGCTTCATAGTGCGTATTCATCCATTCGCCATAGGAGTCCTCACGCGCGGCTGCCGACCAAAAGTCGAGCCAAATCATCCAGTGCCGCCGGGTGTCAGGATCGGGGCGAAACAAACCCTTCAGAAACGTCAGCAGCGTGGTCGTTTTGTCTTCGTCACTGCTCGCAGCGGCTTCGCGCAACGGAATGTAGAAGTCCACGGTTTCCGCCTTGACCACTTCCCACAGAACTTCCTCCAGGCTTCGGAAGTGATAAGTGATCGTCCCCGGGGAAACTCCACAGGCACGTGATATGTCGCGGATTTGGACGTTGAAAAGTCCCTTGTCTGCGATTAGGTCGCGTGCAGACTCGATGACCAGCCGCCGTCGCACTTCCGTTGGGTGCCGCTGGCGTTCATCTGCAGATTTGGCGCGCGGTCTTGTTGCCGATTTGACTTCGGTCACGGCTTTATCTCCCATCGCTGCCTAAACCGATGTTCTTTCGATTTCTTTTTCGAACGTCTTGTCGAAGTGCACGCTGCCGTTCAAATAGGTCGTGACTCTGTTGGACAAATTAAAATGCGTGGCTGTCGCACTGATGCGGGATTGAGTGTCTATTTTTACGTGCCAGTCGTCCCGGTCCATTTCGATGAGCCAATTTGATTCCGCGACCGCTGACAACGGGTCGTTGCCAGAGATCGTGTACTTTTCCACGGCCTGTTCCCCGTATCTCATGCCGTCAGGATAGACCCGGTAGCCCCCATATTTGGGATCTACTGTGAGCACCCACGTATCGGAGTCGGGTTCGTAGCGCACCTCGCGTTCCGGAATGGTCGAAGATTTCGGCTCGGCCACTACCGCCAGTGGCGCCCCTTGGACGGGTTCATCGAATGACGGGCCGGGTTCTACCAGCGCGGCCGGGTCCAGATGGCCGAGGTGCAGATCACTGGCGTTCGGATCAAGAATGAGAGTTCCTTGTTCGGCATGGGGCCACAGCCAGGGCCAATACGTCGTGGATAGGGCAACCCGGAGTTTGTGGCCGACAGGAATAGTCCACGAAATTGCGGTCATTTCAAGTTCAGCGTCGATCCATTCACCGACTTGCGCATCGTCAGCCCTGTCCATGCCGTGGCGCTTGGCAAGGTTGATGGCGCCGCGGGTGACCAGTGTTGACGAACCATCTGGGGCCACGTCCTCAAGCCGGGCCATGATGTTTGCCCTCCTCGATGAGCAGGCTATGCGGAGCGTGAGCTTGGGGAATCCCAATATGTTCAAGTCTTCAGCGCGAATGCTCGAGTCGAAGACGACCGATCGGCCGTCTTCCGATCTCTGGTCCGGCGGCAAATCCGCGTCGTTTCCGAATGGGAACCATCGACCAGCATCCATTCCGACGTGTTGTGGTGTGTCAATGAGGACGTGCTCGCCGACATCGGCAGCCAGAGTGCGCAGTTCGCTCCCGAAGTTGAAAGTTACCGGCGCGATTCGCTGGCTGGGCCAGCCTTCGAGGGCCACCCAGTTACCCTTTCGTTCTGGATATTTGGTTGCTGGCCTGACAGACTCTTGATGGAACACCCTTAGCGCTGGCTCCTCCATAACACCCGTCTCTTCGCCCTTCAACCAGTGATCCCACCATCGCAGTGTTTCCTGAAGAAAACCGATGTTGGGCCCGGGCGTCCTATCGATGTCGGGATACTGGTGTGACCACGGCCCGATGATGCCCCTGCTGGGCGCAGCAAGTTTATCCACCAGTCGCAGGACGGCATTTCGGTATGGATCCGCCCACCCGCCCACAGCCAGGACGGCAGCTTGAATGTCCGCATAGTCTTCGCAAACGGAACCATGGCGCCAGTATGCGTCACGTTCCTGGTGGGACATCCAAATCTCAGTGAACGGCTGCAGCCCTTCGAGCCGCTCATTCCACATGTCTTCCCATTTGGTCCCCACGCGCCATGGTGCCGGCGGCCTGCATTGGAAGGCGAACATCGTCCCAGCCCAAGAGGACATGTCGATCCCCAGGAGGGCACCTCCGTAGTAGTGGACGTCATCGGCGTACCTGTCGTCGGTGGAGCAGACGGTGACGATGGCTTTCAGCGCCTCCGGCCGTCGAGCTGCTATCTGCAGGCCATTGAATCCGCCCCAGGAGATCCCGAACATTCCAACCTTGCCCGTGGACCACGGCTGCCTGGCCAGCCATGCTATGACTTCGAGCCCGTCGGCCTGTTCCTGCTCATGGTATTCGTCCACCATCACGCCATCGGAGTCGCCGCAGCCTCTCATGTCCACCCGCACGGAAGCATAGCCGTGGCCCGCATACCAGGGATGACGCTGGGCATCGCGGGTTGCGGTCCAGTCGCCGCGGCGGTACGGCAAGTATTCCAACAGGACGGGAACTGGATTTTCCTCGGCATCCTCGGGAAGCCAGATTGTTGCGGCCAACTGGGCGCCATCTCCCATGGGTATGAACACGTCGTCCATGACTGTGACGTTTCGGGGAAAGTCGGTGGTGATTTTCAAGTGGGGCATCCAATCAACTGGTTTGCTGAAAACGCGTTGCGCTGCGAAGTGAAGTTGTCTGACTGTGGCGAAGTTTTTCCACGGGCACATGGCAATGAATGGCATGCGTGCTGCTGGCTTCGATGACGGGTGGCTTGGTCGTTCTGCAAATTTCCACGACGAGGGGGCAACGGCTCGCGAACGGACATCCCCGTGCAGGCGGGCCCGCGGGTACTTCGTCTTGCCCTGGCGCGATGGTTTCGGAGTGGTCGTCACCCACCTCAATCACCGATGCGAGTAGAAGGCTGGTGTATGGGTGGGATACCGGGCCAAATATTTCCGAAACGGTTCCTTCTTCGACTATTCTCCCCAAGTAAAGCACCACGACCCTGTCGGCAACACTGCGAACTACCGCCAGGTCGTGTGTGATGAACAGAAATCCGAGATTGTTGTCTCGTGCAAGGCGGTCCATGAGCCGGAGGATCGACGACTGAACCGACACGTCGAGCGCCGAGACGATCTCGTCAGCAAGAACCAAAGACGGTCTGGCGGAGATGGCCCGGGCAATCCCGACGCGCTGGCGCTGCCCTCCGGACAGTTGCCCCGGGAGGCGTTCGGTAAAACCGCTGGGCAGGCCGACTTCCGCGAGGGCTTCCTCTGCAGAAAGGCCCCTGACGTTGAACAGGCGAAGGGGACGCGTAATCGCATCGCGGACTGTCCGCCGCGGGTTCAAGGAGGTGTCGGCATTTTGGAAGATCATCTGCACCGCGCGACGCACAGCCTTGGAACGATGGGCCACAGTCGGTGCAAGTGCGGTAGTTGTGTCAAGGGTAAGCTCGCCTGACTGGCGCCTTTGCAGCCCTGCCACCACATTAGCGATCGTGGATTTTCCGGAGCCGGATTCACCTACGAGCGCCACTATTTCGCCGGCGTGAACGTCCAGGTCGAAGTCAAGGACGGTGGGTGCCCCTCCCGGTTTCGGCTTTCGGTCGTAGTCAACCGTCAGCCCCCGAATGGCAAGCACACTGGCGGTCTTTTCCGGAGCGACACGCTCGTAGAGCGAGACTTCCCGTGGCGGCATTGTCGCGCCGTGTTCAAAGGCGTCGATTGCGGCGTCGTCCAGGCTAGGCGGAATGCCCGGAACCGTGATACGCGGAACACTGTCCAGCAGGCCCTGCGTGTAGGGATGGCTGGGTTCGCGCAGAATGAGGCTGGTCTCTCCCTCTTCGACCACTCGTCCACGGCGGAAAACCGCGATGCGGCTGCACATTTTGTCGATGACGCCAAGGTCATGGCTCACCATCACCATCGCCATTCCCAGTTCTTGGTGCAGGCGTTTCAAGGTATCAAGAATAGCGGCTTGAGTGACAACGTCCAGCCCGGTTGTAGGTTCATCGAGGACCAATAGCTTCGGACGCGCCGCCAACGCCATGGCGATGCCAATACGTTGTTGCTGTCCGCCGGAAAACTGATGGGGATATTTCTCCAGGGCGCCTGATGAATTCGGAAGTCGGACGAGATCAAGGAGTTCGATGGACCGCCGGATGCGGGCGTCCCGCGTCGCACTCGAAGTGGCGTCCAAACGGAACGATTCTTCAAGTTGTTCGCCTATGCGCATGGTTGGAGTCAGCGCCGCCCCAGCGTTTTGTGGGACCAGTGCAACATGTGAGGCCCTGAATTCGCGCAGTTCCCGGCCCTTGAGCTTGAACACGTCCATGCCGTCTAAGTGCACAGTTCCGCTGGCTACAAAAGACGACGTGCGCAAGGAGGCCAGCAACACGCCCGCCATCGTGGACTTGCCGGATCCGGACTCTCCCACAAGCCCGAGAACTTCCCCCTGCCGCAACTGCAGGCTGACGTTCTCGAGCACATTGACGCGCAATTTCCCCGACATGTAGGCAATGTCGAGGTCTTTGACATCGATTGCCAGGTCGTCATTCCTGGTGATGCTCATCCCAGAATCTCCTTCATGCGGTCAACACCGAGGCTTTTGGCCAGGCCGTCTGCGGCCAAGTTCAGGCCCACAATCAGCGATGCAAGAAAAACGATAGGAGCCAGCGTTGCAAGCGGCACAACTGCCATCAGGCTCCGGTTTTCGGCCACCATCAGTCCCCAGTCCGGCGTAGGCGGATTTGCCCCGAAGCCCAGAAATGACAGTGAACTCACCAACAGGACAACCCACGAGGCACGCATGGCAAACTCAACCAGCACCACGTCGAGGATGTTGGGAAATACTTCACGACTGAGAATGTAGAACACGCCTTCGCCCCGGGCCCTGGCAGCGACGATAAAGTCCTTCGGCATGACATCCATCGCCGCCGCCCGCACTACTCGGGTAACACCGCCGGTGTAAACCACCACAACGGCGAGCACGATCACTTCAGGTCCGGATCCGAAAACAGTAACGAGCACCAGCATGGCCAGGATGGCAGGAACGGCGATCACGGAGTCCACCAGCCGGGTGATGACCTGATCAACCCAGCCGCCATAAAAGGCTGCCACTCCCGCAATGACCGTGCCGAGCAGCACGGCCAATGCCGTGGATGCGAAGCTGACGGCCAAGGCATACTGCCCGCCGTAGAGAGTTCGTGAGAGGATGTCACGTCCCAAGGTGTCCGTGCCAAGTGGGTATGGCCCGCCCGGAAGCTGCAAAATAGCTGCTGCATTGTTCTGAGTTGGATTGCCCGGAGCAATCAGTGGAGCCAAGACGGCCAGAAGAATGTGGAGTATGACGAGCACGAACCCCAGGGTCGCAGGCTTGGACCGTAGGATCGACCGCGCCACCCGTGTCACTGAAGGCCAGAACCCCCGAGCACTTTGCAGTCTTTCAACGACGATGGTGGAGGCGGTCATTTCGAGTTCCTTGGGTAGCGCAGACGCGGGTTTAGCAGCGTGGCTGCCAAATCGGCAAGCAGATTGCAGATAACAAAAGTCATGGCTCCGACCACGGTAATGAGCAATATGGTGGGCAAGTCCCGGCTCTGGACTGAACGAATCATTAGCGACCCCATCCCGGGGTAGTTGAAAATGCTTTCCACCACCACAACGCCGCCTATCAGCCATGCAATGTTCATGGCGACAACGTTCAATGTCGGCAGAATCGCACTGGGGACGACATGCCGGAAAACAAGACGGCTTGTGGAAATGCCTTTGAGCCGGGCTGTGTGCACATACTCCGTTTCCATGACGTCAATGACCGATGTGCGCATCATGCGAATGATGTATGCCGAAGCCACGAACATGAGCGACAGTGCTGGAAGAGTCATGGCGGGCCCCAAGTCAGCTAGGGACGCATTTTCCCCGGCGACCACCACGGCAGGAAATATGGGAATGGCGATGGAGAATGCCAGCACAAGCAGGGTTGCGACGATGAATTCCGGGATGCTCATGCCCACCAGTGCCACGGTGGAGATCAGAGAATCCAGCCACCTGTCGCGGAACAAACCGGCGACAAGGCCCAGCGCCAGGGCAAGGGAAAATCCGACGACGATGGTGATTCCCGCAAGAATCGACGTGTTCAGCAGGGCGCGGCCCACTTCCGGCCCTACGGGTTGGCCACTGACGAGTGACGTTCCGAAGTTGCCCGTGACGGCGTTGCCCAGCCACGTGACAAACCGTTCCACGGGCGATTGGTCGAGACCAAGTTGCCTGCGCAGCGTCGCCACAGCGTCAGGTGTTGCGTTTTGCCCCAGAATCTGGGTCGCCGCGTCTCCGGGCAGCGCCTGCATGGCACCAAACACCAATATGGTGGCCAGGAGGATTGTCACCACCGCCCAGCCCAGCCGTGGCAGTATGAAGCGTGTGAGCATATCTATCCAGCCAGCCCAATATTGATGTAGTCGAACTCGAAGCCGTGTTCCTTGTAGCCGGCAACTTTCTTGCTAAGGCCCACCAAGCGATCGGCGAAGAAGGGCGTCAGGGACCCGCCGTCGTCAATCAAGAACTTTTGTGCGTCCTGGTACAGGGTTTTGCGCTTCGTGTCATCCACGGTGGCGCGCGCGTCGTCGAGAATCTTGTCGAACGCCGGATTTGCGTACGCGTTCTCGTTATACGAGGACCCCGACCGGAAGATCTGGTTGAGGAGCTGGTCGACGGGACGCCCCGTGTACCAGTAACTGGTCATCAATGGCTTCTTCATCCAAACGTCCGTGTAATAGGAATCAGCAGCCGAGGTCTTCACGTTGAGGGTGAACCCGGAGCCCTCCACGCTTCCCTTCATGGCAAGGGCGAGCGGCGTCAGGACTGAGTCGTAGGTGGATGTCCAGATATCCAGCGCCATTGAATCGTGTCCGGCCTTCTTCAGCAATGATTTGGACTTTTCCGGATCGAATTCCAGACCGTAGTCGAGGTAGTAGGCTTCCGTTGGCGGCACCGGATTGTTGCGAGCAATAGTGCCGCTGCCGTGCACCGCCAGTTGAAGGACGTCTTTGGGGTTATAGGCGTGGGCAAGGGCGCGGCGTACGTTGGGGTCCTTGAACTGAGGCGACGTGTTGAGCATCGGGACGGTGTACCACTGTGCGTTCTTGACGGCGCTGACGGTGGCAGTGGGGGACGCCAAAACGGTCTGGGACGTCGCGTAGTCAAGGTTCGTCTGGGAGATCAAGTCGACCTGGCCAGCCAAGAGCGCATTGACCCGTGCCTGGGTATCCGGAATGGACGAGAATTCAATGGTATCCAGCTTGGGCTTGTCGCCGAAGTAGGCATCATTGCGGACAATCTGTCCCGGCCCCGCAGGGGTGAAGGCCTTGAGCTTGAACGGGCCGGTCCCGATCCCGGACTTGCCGATGGTCCCGGCGGAATCCGCGGGGATCACGTAGCAGTTGTAGCCTGTCAGGAGGCTGGCAAATTCCGCGTTGGGCGAGGTCAGGGCCACCACCACAGTGACGTCGTCCTTGGCCGTGGCGGACTTTGCTGTGATGAAGGGTGAAAGTACTCCGGCCTGCGGGCTCTTGGTTTCCGGATCCAGCATGTGCGCAAACGTGTAGACAACGTCCTTGGCCGTCAGAGGCTTGCCGTCATGCCACGTCACGCCTTTCCGCAGGTGGAAGGTCCAGGTCAACGCGTCCTTGGAAGTCTCCCAGGACTCTGCCAGGTCGGCCTGCACGGCCCCCTTTTCATCCAGGCGGACAAGGCGGTTGTAGATGGCGCCAAGGTACTCGTAGGCGGAAAGTGCGCTGGCCGGGTCAAGGGTTTCTGCCTTCGACGCCGGGGGCCGGGCAATCCTGAGAGTTCCGCCTGCCTTTGCGGCCGCACCGGTGCCACCGGAGGACGCCTGGGGCAATGCCGAGCCGCCTGGACCGCATGCCGTCAAGAACGCGGCCGAGACCACCGCGAGGCCGGAAGCAGTAAGGACGCTCCGCCGGGAAAATGTGCCTCTGGCTGCGGGGTTGTTCATGTTTTCCATGTAACGGCCTTCCATGTGATGAGCACTACACCAAACGATCTATTTGCTGTACTGTACAAATAAATTAGTCCGAAAGGCAATAGTTTCGGACAGCAATCTCCTAACGAACTGAAAGAGGGTGGAGGCCACGTCTGTCAGATTTGCCTGGCTGCGGCGGCCAGACGTGCTGATGGTGGTGACATCAGCACCCACCTATGTGGCAACCGGCGAAGTCCTCAAGATCATCAGTCCGTTGGATCTGACTCCACTTCGTTTCCTGATGGCCGCCGTGATCATTGGCGGCTGGTTCGCATTGCGCAAGAAGAAGTTGCTGCTGCGCAAGGCCGATGTGCTGCTCGTGGCGGGCATTTCTGTTCTTGGATATGGCGCCTACGGGACCCTGCTCAACCTCGGGCAGACCACGGTACCGGCAGGGACTGCAAGCCTGCTTCTCAACACCTCTCCCGTGTTCGCCTTTCTGCTTGCTTACCTGGTATTGGGCGAGCGGACGTCGCTTCGCGGAATCCTAGGAATGGGCATCGCGACGGTTGGCGTTCTCGTCATTACCGTGCTGGGGCCAGGCGAGCTGGGGTTTGATTGGAACGCCCTTGTCATTCTGGCCGCGTCCCTCGTTCTTGCCGCATACCTAATATGGCAACAGCCAATCCTCGCCCGTGTTCCCCCTGTAGAAATGGTGTTTTGGGGATGCCTCGTCGGCGGGATCACGACCCTACCCACGGCAACATACAACCTCCATCCAGGCCAATGGACGTGGATGACCATCGTGGCACTGCTGGTTCTGGTAATTTCGAGCACCGTGTTGGCCTACTCTTTCTGGAACATCTCGCTCGCCGGCACCAGCGTTGCCGAGGGTGGTTCACTCCTGTTTGCTGTACCCATCTTTTCGTTGGCACTCGGCTGGCTCGTGCTGGGGCAGGTTCCGACTGCCGCTTCGGTCATTGGTGGTTGCATAGCTGTGAGCGGAGTGCTGCTTCTCAGCAGGGGCCAAAACGTTCCCCACCATCCAGACAAGGAAGAAGAAGTCATGACCACCCCACCCGTCGTCGAAGAGGTTGTCGCGCTGTCACTCAAGCAGGAGCAGTCTGATGCACTCCGCGACGCCGTCCGCCAAGCGGTAGATCACATTGGCGCACGGCTGGCCACCATCTCCCTCTGGCGCCCTGCCAGAGGTGACTTGATCCGCGTATACTCGACGCTTCCTGATATCTACCGGTTCGGCGGGATTTCTGCGGCGCTCGGAGACGACTGGAGCCAGCAGTGCGTGGTACGCCTTGAATCCTTCATTGCCGAATCCCCGGCACATCTCCAGACGGACGCATTCGAGCACCACGAGACACTTGCCGCCCTGCGCCTCGGCGCCGGGATCAACGCCGTCATCCAGCTCAATGGCCGCTTTTTGGGCTGTTTGAACTTAATGGATTCACCGGGGAGCTATTCCAAGGAAGACCTGACGGCTGCATCAGCCATTGCCGATGGCCTGGGTCCGGTATTGGACACCATCTCCACCGAACTGGGTTCATTCAATAGGTAAACCGGAGCGCCGACCTGCAATTTTCTTGGTGACGCTTTTGCCCTCGTCCGAGGCTACCCTAGGTAGTAGTCACACCGGTTGATTGCCGTACCGACGGGCCTGACACCGGACTTGACTGCCGGCAGTCAACACTAGTGTTAATTCGAACGGCGGCCAACCGTCCGCCGGATCCCTCCGGCCCGGTAACGTCCAGAATGCATTTGGATGCCGACGTCACGCGCCCAAGCACCGACTTCGCTATGTCCGCTCGCGACAGGAGCTTGCACCCGGCTGCCGACTGCATGATGGAGTCGGCCTCGGCAGCCAGGACTGTATCGGCCCAGCCGGCGAGGTAGCTGGACGATTGGGCTGCCCGGTCCACGCCGTGGGCTTTCAAGACTGTATAGGCCACAGATTCAGCCTCCACTTCCGCGAGGCCGCGATGTTCCTCGCTGCTGCCATAGAGCTGTCCCAGCTTGTCGTCTGGACCATGCAGCATGACATGGCCAAGCTCGTGGGCCAGGACGGCAACGCGTTCTTCAGGTTCAAGCCATGCCCCCACGCTGACCAGGTGCCGGCCAAAGTTCGTGTAACCGCTGGCCAGCGATTGTTGGCTGCTGGACGTGTGAACGGCAAATCCACTCCTGCCGGCAACATCGACCAAGGACGTCCAAAGTTCGTCGTACCCTGCGCCATTTGTCGGAACCAGGCCGCTTGCCTGACGTGGGACCAGGAGCGGCTCACCCTCTGTCTGGGAAACGTCGAAGACCGCCTGGCCACGCCAGCCAAGAATGCGCGACCGCTTCAAATCCTGCGATTCGTCAGCTCCGGCAATCGCCATTGGTTCGGTGCGGTCCGCGGTCCCATTCGCGGTCCGGGCCGTTCGTGGCGCAATGACCCACAATGCGTGTTCCCCCTTAAGGACGTAGCGTCCGTGTCGTTCCCATTGTTTGTAGCCGGCAACGAGCGTTGGCGGTTCTTTTCCGCGTGCCTGCATCTGGACCATCAGCATGGCCGCATTGCCACCGGAGTAACGCCAAAGCGTGGCGGAGTTGTCGAGGAGTTGCTGCCAGCGCCATGGCTCGCTGACAGCATCCTCGAGGAGCTCGACAAGCCCCTGGGTGAGAGCCGCGACCCGTTCCTCGGGCGCCAGGTGGGTTGGCCGAGAGGCCGGGTGCCGATTCGCAGGAACACTCCCAGTGGGTAAGTTTGCTTCCAGTGAATCGGCACTCATACCAGCCACCTCCGACATTTCTCGCGCCGGGGATCTTTTTCCCCGGGTACCTGTTCATGGTTCGCAGGAGCTTAAACAGCGTGAGTTAGGCTGCATCGCCGGATTTGGTGCCCCAGCCGGACGATCCGGGCCCTCCCGGCGGAAGAATCCTCGGCGTGGGGGCACGGTGGGCCTGCAGACCAACACATCCGGCTGTGCGCGTGTGATCGCGCATCCTCTCGATGCAGGACACCATTCGCTCATGGAAAGTAATCGGGCCGAAGCCACCGTCGTCTTCGGTATAGGAGGCCTGCTCAGCCCGCTGGAGCCCGTATAGCTCGGCGACCATGTCGCTGTGCCGCCACCAACAGTCCGGCACCACGGAGGTTGGCAGGTGGTAGGTGTCGACCAGCCACTGGACCCATTCCCCGAGGTGCTTCCAGACTGTCTGCGCCGTGCGGGCGTCCATGTCCCGCCACCGGTAGGTCACCGGTATCCGTTTGGATCTCTTCCCTTCGGTGGATCCAAACAGCATTGCAGCGAACTCGTCTTCCGCTCCCCCGCCGACCGTGTATTCAAATGAGTCGTCCTCATCCATTGTGAGTTCCTTTCAATCGTTCAGTTTGGTGACAAGTCCGATCTCCTGCCGTTGTCGGTGGCCGGCGGCAAGTTCGCGCTCGGTCTCTTCCTTCGACATCCCCAGCTGGGCCGCGTCCTTGCGCTTGTGCCACTCGCGCAGGTCCAGCAGGATGGGCCGCGTGCGGCGGCCGAGCATGATGGCCGTGCCGACCGGCAGGCGCCGAATCTCGTGCAGGGGAATCACTGGCGCCTCACGTACCTGTTCGCCGTCCTGGCGCCCCTGGGCGGACCACGACCGTGTGTTGACTTTGGTGCTGCGCTCGCCGATGAGCCCGGCCAGGGCACGGAGGTCACGTTCGTCGGATCCACCTCCGAAGATGATCTTGATGATGGCCGCGTCCCAGATGGTTGCGGCCTCATCGATGGACCAACCGGACCGTGCCTGCGACAGCGACTGCAACACGACGATTGTGGAAATGCCTATGCCTCCGCCGTCGGAAAGCACCACGGGGAGCCCCGGCCAGGGCGACAAGTTCGCTATTTCGTCGAGGATCAGGGACAGGGGCGGGTCCAGCCGGCCGCCCGGGGCCACGAATGCCATTTCCCGGGCGGCGTGGTCGATATCGTCGATCAATGCGGACAGGTACGGCCCGGCGGCAGCCGCTCCTGATTTTGTGCCGATCAGGTAAAGCGTTCCCCGTCGGCGGATGAACTCCTTCGGATCAAATTGTTCGCTCTCACCGCGTGGGTCATGGGCGGCCAGGACCTTCGGTGATGACAGCGGGGCGACTGCGGCGCTCACCCCGATCCAGGAGTTGGAGGTGTTCCGGGGGTCGTCGTCGATGATCCCCATCAGATCCGCCTGCCAGCCCAGGGCGGCTTCGGGCCGGCCCAAGATCTCCAAGGCCTCCTTCGCCAAAACCGGGCTCGACGACCACCGCCGGAATCCGCGGACGCCGTCGCCGGACAGTGCCGCCGCATGGAGCAGGCACTGCAGGACGACGACCGCGCGCTTCTGCCACGCGGCG
Source organism: Arthrobacter sp. SDTb3-6 (assembly GCF_013376095.1). Taxonomy (GTDB): domain Bacteria; phylum Actinomycetota; class Actinomycetes; order Actinomycetales; family Micrococcaceae; genus Specibacter. The sequence continues at coordinate 13,951 of NZ_JAAMFN010000005.1, forward strand.
TTCTCCCCCTTGAACTCCGTATCCGCCGTGATGACGAGAGCCCGGCGCGTGGCAATGTCCGGGTCCTCGCAGCCCCGGACGGGCGACCACCGCAGCGTCGTGGGGAGCCCCGACATCCCCTGGGGATCAAATACGGTCACTGGCCGGCCGCCTGAGGCCCGTGCCTTCATCGTCACGACGAGGTTGTCCGCCCTGGTCGACGTCGTCACCACGGCGCCGGGGGCGTCAAGAATGGCGTTGATGATCAGGTACAGCCCTTTGCCGGACCTCGGCGCTCCCTGGATGACCATTGACTCTTCCGTGGAAACATGGACGGTGACGCCGCGGGAGCGGCCCACCGTCCACGAGACGTCCTCGATCCGCGGTTTGGGGAGTCCGGGCCGGGTGAACTTCCCCCTTTTAACGACGGCGCGGGACCCAAAGTCCCGCAGGATCTCAGCACGACGGGCCACGCCGTCACGGCCGAGGATGTCCAACCGCAGCCACGAGCCGGACTGCCGCCACACCCGCCATGCAAAGTACCCGGCAACGCCAAGGAGCAATAGGCCTGCGAGCGCGGGTCCAACGATCATCCAGACCGCTTCGGTGTCGACCATGCACGATCGGGGCACGCCAATAATCCAGTCCATGCGTCCCATGAGGAGTCCGATGCCGGCGGCAGGACTGAAGATCCATGGCACGGCGGCGTGGCAGCCCCATTGGATGGCGGTGGCGGCTGCGGCCTGTATGAGGAGGCAGAACCTCAAATACACGGCAGAGGAGACGAGGGCAGCGTTCAGCAGGGCGTTTCCGTCGTCCAACCGGCGGGGCATCAGCGCATCCCTTCATCCGTGCCGAACACCGCGAGCTCGTCGGTCGTGATTCGGTTGGCGACGATGAACGAGCGGTTGCCCACCTTCCACAGCCCCATGCCCTTGGGCAGGTTTTCGACGTGCTCGCATTCCGTGTCTGTGAGTCCCAGGGCTTCCTTGGTCAGGCGCATGGCGTCGTGCTTTTGCCGGTAGATGATGCGTGTGTCCGCCTCTGTCAACAGGCCGAGCGCCTTTTGCCGCAGGCCGCTGGTGCCGTCGCCTATCTCATTGAGGTCCGCCACCTTGTGCATGATGAGCAGGTTGGCAATGCCATAAGTGCGGGCGAGCCTCCACTGCTCACTCATCTTTGCCAGCATGTAGGGGTCGGCCAGCATCCGCCAGCCTTCGTCGTAGACCACGATCCGCTTGGCCCCGTCCGGGTTGGTCACGGCTGCCTCCAGCCAGGTTGCCCCGCAGGCCGCGGCCAGTGACAGTGCCTGCTCTGAGGCGCCGATCAGCGCTGAGGTGTCCATGACCATGATGGGTGCGTCTGAGTCGAAGGCTACGGTGGACGGTGCATCGAACATACCTTCGAGGTCTCCCGCCACGGTGCGCCGTAGGGAGTGTCCGACGCCGGTTCCTCCCTCGCGTCCGACTAGCGCCACTGTCTCAGGGGTGGGGTTGAGCAGGTACTCCAACACCATGGGAAGTGTGGGGGTGCTGTTGGCTGCGACGACGTCGGTGAGTGCCATGTCCAGGGCGGTGTGCTCCACAGGGCTCATGGGCTGTCCCTGGCGCATCAAGGACACGAGGGCCACCAAAAGGTGCCGCCGCCGCTGTCGCACGACGGCCTGCCACTGGTCATCGGAGATGGACAATGTGCGCGGGCCCGCGTCAAGGGGATTCACACGTGCCGGCTTGCCCGGGCCAACGGAGATGACCTTCCCGCCCAACGCCTTGGCAACGGGCACCCACTCCCCTTTCGGGTCGGACGCCACCGCCGCCTTGCGCCCCAACGTGACCGACCTTGCGACCAGGGACTTGCCGCACATGGACTTTCCGGTGCCCACTGTTCCAATGACCACAATGGACGGCCCGCTGATGACTCCCTTGTCGTAAAGGATCCAGGGGTCATAGGTGAAAGCTCCAGAGCCGAAGACGTCGGTGCCGATGTATGTTCCTTCGTGTCCCAAGCCAGATTCAGTCAGGAAGGGATAGGCGGCCGCGAAGGTCATGGTTGATGCCCTGTGCGGTGCGGGCCGGAGTCGGTGCGGGCCCCAAAGGGAAGCTGGTTGCCTGCTCCCCCAGTCACCCTGCGAGCGCGCAGCGGAACTCTCTCCATCGTCGCGCAATGCCCGGTGCCAAAGTGAGTCGGTCGGTGGGTCGACAACCCCACGTTCGATTCGCCGTCGTGCGTCGCGGTCAAGGCGGGATTCCCCTGATGGTATGAAGCTGACGTGCTGGTTGTGCTTGTTCATTTCAGTCCGCTTCCGAGGGGCAGGGCGCCAGAAACGAATGCGGGCCATTGCTGGCCCGCGAGAAGCCGGAGCTCGACAAAGGCGCCGGCAGCGGCTGACTCCAGTTCCTGCCGGTACCGGGCGAGGTCGTCCAGGGTCCCGGCGGTGATGGTTACATAGGCGGCGGGGCGGACGTCGCCGTGGCCGGCGACGATCTCATCCTCGCGCTGGGCCACCTCCTCCTCTTCGGCACGCTGTTCCCGTGTGAGAGGGCGGTCGAAGCGGGCGTTGATGCGGCGGCGGGTGTCATGGGCTTCGTGGGCGGAGCGGATGTCCCGCAAGGCCTGGTCCGTGGGGATGGCACGGATGACTTCGGTGACTGTGTGGCGGAAGTCCCCCACATACACCAGCGGGTGGATGAACCCGGGGAACACCTTCTGGCGTGGCCATTCGGCGATCCAGAATGTTTGGTGGAAGCCGGAGTCGGTGCGCAGGTAGGTCCAGTGTTCTTCCACGGCCATGGGTCCGCCGCTGACGGACAAGCCATCGGACCCCTTGCCGGCGGCAAGGGCGGCGAGCCGCGGGACTGCTTCTGGGTCGAAGGCACCGCGCATCACGGCCGCGAACTTGTTCTCCGGCAGCCACTCATCCACCGTGACACCGTGGGTCTTCAGCCCGGTGGTGAGCGCCTCCACTTCGGAGCCAACCACTTGTGCAAGCCCTGTTGACGCCCCGCCAGCGTCGCGGATGGGGCGCCGCGCCTTGGCCGTATCGATGACCAGGCAGACCAGCAGCTCGTGGCTCATTGCCGAGCCGGCTGCCGCAATCAGGTCCAGGTAGGACTTGTCGCCCCAGTTGACCTCATCAATTCGTGAAGGGACCTTGGTGCGGTCGTAGAAGTCGCGAAGCGCGGTGGAGGGATAGGGAACCGTATAGTCCTGGATTGCAATTCTGGCGACGAACGGGCGCTGCGCCATGGCCGTCTGCACCCGCGACCAGGCCTGAACCGCATAGGCCTTGTCGTCATCATCGAGGAGCGCGAACGAGGTGGTGCTGCAGCGCAGGATGGCAACCGCCTCATGGCCTGGGCGGTCGACGACGAATGCCCCGCCGTTGGCGTTCTTATTTATCTCGAGCGTCCCGAGCCCGCCGGGCAGCGCCAGCTGGCCCGCGGCCCGCGCCTGCTCCGGCTTCACCAGGTATTTGGTCTGCCCCGTCTGCTGCCGCCACAGGAACACAGTGGCCGCGTAGGCCCACAACGGGTAGGGTGTGCGTGAATACTGCAGGACACCGAAGAGCACCAGCCCCAGCCACAACGGCGTGGTGACAATGAGCGCCGGTGGTCCTCCCGTTGCGGAGGCAACAGTGGCGGCAAGGACACCGGCACCGACAAGTCCCAACTGATACCACTGCAAGCCCATAAACAGGCCGTGGCGCTCATACCGGGGAAACTTCACCGGTTGAAGTGCTCGCGTATTTTCAGACATCTCTATCCCTTTCCGGGTTGGCACGCTGCGTCGGCTGAACAGGCGGGGCCTGCGGCATGGAAGGTGGGGGCGGAGGCCCGAGCGACGGTTGTGGCGCCGGCGGTCCGTTCTGTTGCTGGCGTCCTTCACCTCCCTGGGAATGCTGCGTTCTCGGCACTGAATATGGCCCTGTTCCCGGCCTGGAAGTCGCAGATCCGGCACCGGCGTAATGTCCGTCCGGAGGCGCTGAACTGGGATCGCGATGCGGCGTGCCGGCACGCTTGACGTACGGCTGCCCATAAGTCTTGGTCTCGTAGCCCGGCGGCCGGTTTGGCGCGCTGGAAACCGGCTGCCCGGCGTCGTGCTTCACAGCCTGCTGGCCAGCCGCGCTGCCCACAAGGGCAGTTGCTTCCGGAACGGGCGAGGATTGAATTGGGGCCGGCCCCTTGGCACCGATGCTCGACAGGGACAGCTTGCCGCCCATCTGCCTGCCGACCTGGCGTGCCGCGAAGCCGCTGCTGCGGGTCAGGACGTGGCCGCCGCCGGCCACTTGCGCCGCGGCGGCGAGCTCCCCGCCGGCAAAGCTGACCAGCCGCAATGCCATCAAAGGCGCGGCGCAGGCCAAAGCCATGCCGACAGCGCCCGAGGCCAACCCGGCGAATGACGTCGAGTTGGCAAAAAGCTTGACCGCAACCGCCAGGACGGTGGCTGCCAGCGGCTTGGCGATCAGAAGTGCGACGACGGTCTCACACCAGCGCCTGGTCCACGACTTGGTGCGCTCCCACGGCATGAGCATGATGGCCACCGGCGCCGTGGCCGCCAACACCAGAAGTGCAAAGGACCGGAAGATCATTGAACACATGAGAATGAAGGCCATGACCCAGACCAAGGCGATCGCGGCGACCGTGACGATGACCGGGCCGGTTGGGCCTGAGTCTCCGGGGCTCGACATGGAAACCAGGTCCCACTCACGTCCCGAACCAGCTGGAGCCCGCTCAAAACCAAAGAGCCGCATGAATACCATGTACGGGTCCGACCCCAGCGTGGACAGCAAAGTAGCCGAAGCCGAATCCGTGAAGTGCGTCAACTTCTGCATGAGGCTGACGGCGCCAAACACAACGGGCACCGCGATACCGCCAGCAATCACTGCACGTCCGATTCGCCGCGGCTGTTGGCTTATGATCCCGCCGAGTAGCTGAAGGATCATCGCCACGACCAGCGGCGTCATCATCACGACAATCCACCACTGGGTCACCCCGCCGACGGTTGCCCACTCCGAGGGTCCAATGTCCGAGACGCCGAATGCGCCGGAGATGAACGACCACATCCAGGAAGCCATGTTGGCCAGGATGCTGGCAAACATGTCGGTAATGGTCTGGGTGGCAAGATCCTGCGTCTGCGAAATCATTCCGCAGCCCGGCGGCCACCACCCACCAGCCGAACACTTGACTGCGGGCAGCATTGCAGAAGCCTAGAAGCCCAGGTGGAAGGCGGTCTGCGACCAGAGGATGTAGCCGTTGATGCCGCCGAGAATCGCAGCGACCGGCCCGGTCCACAGCAGGATCATCCCACCGCCGGACGCCAGCCGCGAAGACTGGCTTAATTTACCGGCCAGCAACATCGCAGCGCCCAGAATGGCAACGATGGCGATGATGATGAACGCACCAACCAGGATGCCACCGCCAATCTCCTTCAACGATTCAAGGAAGGGGAAGTTCGCGTTGGGAATGATGCCGGGATCAACCGGCGCAGCCAGAAACATGGTGAACTCCAATCAAGACCTCCCCGCGTCTACGGGAAGGGTTCACCTGTTCATGGTTGTGAAAGAGCTAAACGACGTGAGGAGATGCGGAATCAGTCCCTGAACCAGTTGGTACGGGCATCAATGGGCCCTGGGCCGCGGCACGCCCGGTTTTGATTTCCACCAACGCCTTGGCCGACCGCACCTGGAGAGGGCCTCGACCAGCCGGCTGACCGTCGGATCCGACGCCACCGTTCCACAAACCTTCGGCTGAATCCGGAGCCGGTCGAAACCATAGACGAAGTCCCCGCCCATAGCCAGAGACAGTGAAAGATTGGTGTTGACCTTGCCCAGATCCTGCTGGGCGAAGGGCCTACGCCACGACTCCCACCCCGACCACAGCCCCGCTCCCCGACCGAAGGCGCTCACCACCGACGTCGAGAACACTTCCCGGAAACATGGACTCGGACAGACAGGCAGAAACCAGTAAAGCAGTTTACAGGCACGGTGCTCCTGGGCGCGACGTGGAAAGGGTGCCTGCTAACACCTTTCCCCACGTCTGGGGCCCCTTTTAGTCCTTAATTGCGGGCCCTGGCCACGACAACGTGAAGGGCCCAGGCTAGATATTCCCGGACAACCACATTGCTCCGTTGACCTTGATGTCTGTGACCGAAATGGCACTTGAGCCGCCCCAGAGGATGGACGACGGCGGGTATTTTCCGAGGGCCAGCCGCTCACGGTTGTCGTTGCTGATTTGCCCGGCGATGTCATTGCTGATGATCGGCACTACGATCTCGATAATGGCGATGACTATCAAGCCGCCGATGAACCAATACCAGGGGATGTGGGCCGAGTGCGATTCACTGGGCCTCGGATCCGCCGCGAATTGCAGGATGCCATCGGTGAAGTGCGCCGCATTGTTGGCGCCGATGGTGTAGGTCATGCTGATTCCGGCCTTCAGGTCAACGCCGCCCCCATATAGCCCTTGCAGGGCACCGTCACCGCTGCGCACTTCGAGGGCGTCGATGAATGGGTAGTAATTGATCAGCCCGGATCGAACGGTTCGTGTATGGAGCCGGCGGGTGTTCCGCAGGACGCCTTGGCCTGAGTCGTATAGGAATGCGTCAGTGCCGGTACTGAAGGCGTTTCCGAGGCTTGGGGCAATGATGTTGGTCAGATACAGTTCGTCGGAGATGGCGAAACTTGCGTTCGTCGTCGTCGGTAGCACGGTGGGGTCGACGGTTCGTTGAAGTTGAGAAATGTCCCTGTCGTTCGTGACGCTGTAGATGACGAGGAAGCCCTGGAGGCTGCCCTCAGCCTGATAGTAGCCGTAGGCGTTTTGCTGGGGCGTCAGCCATGAGTTTGTTGCCGGCGGCACGAGGTTCACGGCAGCGAAGACGAACCGGACGCTGCCGGCATTCTGGACCAGAAAGCCGCCTAGTGCAAAGGCCAGAAGTGCATTCAATTCCGCCGAAAGAGCCCGGTCAGGATCGCGGAGAGCTATGACCGCCAGCTCCCCGGGCTCCGGCGGATTGTCCGGTTCGCCAAGCCGGTTATAGTCGAACTGGAGCTCCTCCTCCTGGTTTGTCCTTTCGATCCAACGCAGGTGCGTTGCAATCACGAGTGTCAACCCCCGCAGTGGGTACGAGTTACCGCCGTCGGACAAAGTTCCGTCGGCAATCGTGAGCTTGAGGTGGATGATCTCGCTTGATCCACCATCCGTGATCTGCCACGCCAGGAAGCGCCCCGATGCCTTCCGATCGGATCCGCCCGGCAGCGGCACCGTGAAGTCCAAGACGGTCTTTTCACTGTTGGCCGCCAACATGGCGTTGACCTGGTCGGTCTTGATGGCGAAAACCGTGTCCCATCCAAACGTCTTCATGGTGTCGCTGCTCTCCTCGTCGGGCGTTTCCGTGATTCAGGTACTGGTAGTGAAGTTGCCGCTGAGCTGCAGGCTGCCATTGAGTTCCGCCCGCATAAGCGTAAAGCCCGTGGTGTTTGGCCACTCGATTGGTGTCAGGAGCTCCGCGAGCATCGTCTTCAAAGATGGCAGGGCCTTGGCCGCACCGTCGGAGATTGCCCGGGCGATGAGCTCAGGCGTTGCCGCCGCGAGGCCGGCGATCACGATGATGATGATCATGACGACGACGCGAAGCACCCCGGTCAGGATCTTGCCGGCCGCAAAGGTTGCGACAGCACCGATGATCCCGACTATGACCTCGGTAATCACCACCCAAGTTTCCTTCGTGTAGTAATGGTCCGATTTTGGCGGGCGCGATTCAACCCAGCCGATGGTCTGTGTGCCGTCGTCCTTGGTCACCAGCTGGATCCGGTAATAAGACTCGGTCAGGACGTAGGCGTCGATCCCGGGGCTGATGGGAACGTGGATCTTGGACCGCGTTTGGATTTCGTCGCCGATCACCTGGAGCGTGAAGTCTTCCGCCGTCGGTTGGTACCACACGAGCCCAACCTTGATTTTTTCCATGTCCAGGTTCCGGGCCAGCTGCACTGAGGTGTTGCCGTTGCCGATCTTGAAGTCCGTGACGCTCGAGCCTGGGAATGCAGCCTGCACCCCGGGCAGGACCATGTTTTCCATATACAACCGCATGCCGATCAGCATGGCGGCCCCCTGCCCCGCGGGGATGGCCGAAGCCGGCAGCTGGTTGGCCAGGCCGTCGGGCAGCCGGCCGTTCATGGTCAATGCGCCGAAGTAGGCTGCGTCCTCGTTGGGATCCCTGCTGTCGCCGTCGTAGTACGCGTAGGAGGTGTAGGTGGGAGCCAGCCACTGGAACTGCGGTGATTCGGAGACCCGGTTGAGCGCAACGACGGCGAACACATAGGTGAATTGCCCCAAATTTTCGTTGAACCACGAGGCGATCGCCGACTGGAACAGCGCCTTCTCCATGGCGTCGATCTTGCTGCTGCCGTAGTCGATCCGTTGCACCACGACCGCCGGGTCGTCCTCCGAGCGGGATTGTGCGTCACCGGAAAGGTTGTTTTTGTCGCCCGCTGACGGGTTTGGGGGCACCTCTCCCTCCGGCTGAGGCAGGTACTTGAGCTTGACTTGAATGGTGGCAGATGCACCGGCGATGGTGGTCGTCTTGCCCGAGAACGACATCGTCGCCGCCGGAATGGGGGTCTTGAGGAACACTATGGAACCCGACCCGCCGCGCGTCATCCGCCAGGGTCCAAAAGTGCCGTCGATCGACCAGTTGGCGGTCACGGCGGCGTTGAAGCGCGGAGGCGAAACGCCCGTGCGCTCAAGGGCATCATTGACCTGGCTCAGGCGAACCGCACTGGCCGTGTCCCATCCCTGGGTGTCCGCCTCGCCGGCAAGCATTTCCTTGGGTGCCTCGCTGCGATGGACGAAGAAGTCGGGACGGATTTCTGCTGGCCGGGGCAGGGTGAAACTGTGGAAAGACTGCGGCCGCTTGACTTCTGTTTCTACACTCATGAGTTGGTGCTCCTGTCGAGGTCGGTGGAGGGGACGAGCATGCCGCCCAGTTGGAGGGCCCCGTTGAGCTCTGCCGTTTTGAGGTCGAAGCCGGAGGATTTTGGCCAGTTGATGGGTCCGGTGGCCTCGTCAACCAACGGTCCGATGGCCGGGAGCGCGGATGCGGCGCCATTGCTGATGACGTCGGCGATGATGGCGGGCGTGGCGGCGGCGATTCCGGCGACAATGGTGATCAGGACGACGACGATGATCTTTACCGACACCTTTTCGATCAGTGTTCCCGCGACGACGCCAATGACGGCGCCGATGATCGAGACGATCAATTGCGTGATGGTGACCCACTCCGCCACCGTGTACCAGGTCGTGACCAAGGGGTTGGAGGACTGTACGAACCCCAGCGTCATGGTGCCGTCGCCCTTCTTTACTAGGCCCAGCACGTAGAAGTACGTCGCGTCGACATAGGCGACTATCCCCGGACTGATGGGAATGGTGACCTTGGTCTGGATCTGGATCTCGTCGCCAACGACCTGCAACCTGAAGTTCGTCATAATAGGCGTGTACGTCACCGCCGCAACTTTCACGCCGTCGAGTCGGACGGGCTTCGTCGATTCAATGCCCTGTCCCTTGGTGATGAACTTGAAGGTCTCCTCATCGGCGTTGGGGAAGGCGCGGGGCATGCCAGGCATGACGAACTGGCGCATGAACATCGTGTTGGAAATCAGCACCGATGCGTTCATGCCTGCGGGGATGGCGGAGGCCGCGACCTGGTTGGTGAGCCCTTCGGGACTGCGGTTCTCCGTTTGGTTGAGGACCGCAAAATAGCTGCTGTCATCGTCGACGCCCTGGAAGTAGGCGTAGCTGGTGAAGGTCGGCTTGAGCCAGAAGAATTCCTTGACGTCCGCTTTCTGGTTGAGGTTGACCACCGCAAAGACATGGCTGAACTTGGCAAGGTTGTCATTGAGCAGCAGCGCGACCGAGGCCGTGAACAGCGCCTTCAGCTGCTCCGATGGTTTGGCGGTGCCGTAGTCGACCCGTTGGATGACCACGGCAGGGTCATCAGCAGACCTGCCCTGCGCGTCCGCGAGCAACTTTTCGATATCGACCGGTGCCTGGTCATCTTTCCGCGCTTCGGGTGGGGTCTGCGGGAGGTACCGGAGCTTGATAGAAATCTTCACCGATCCGCCGGTAAAGCTGAGGTTTTCAGTTCCCGCGGTCAAGGTCGCGCTTGTCAGCGGGAGGTGCATCATGAGGATGGCCCCGGATCCGCCGGGGGCGATCTGCCAGGGGCCGTAGTTCGTGTCAATGCGCCAGTTTTCATCGGGGTTAATTACCATGGCCAGGTTGGTCGGGTACTGCCCGGATTTTTCAAGAACGTCATTGACGATGCCGGCCTTGATGCAATTGACGGTGTCCCAGCCGTAGGTTGTGGCTTCTGCGGCGAGCAACGCCTTGGGAATTTCTTCGCGTCGGCGAAAGACTTGCGGGCGAACGTTTTGGGGCGCAGGTGCAACGAAGGCATGGAACGTTGATTCGGACGCAGCAGCCACCGCGTCAGTCGTGGTTGTCAAAGTGAACTCTCCTAATGCTTCGGCCGTCGAGCGCTCTACCCGGCCGGCGCCATGTCAGTGCGTATAGGGTGATCTCTTGAAAAGGTTGGGGACTCGCATCGGGCAGCTGACCCGGCTGTGGTGCTCCATGACTGCCGCGGGTTTCGCAAGGATTGGCCCGGACAAAATCGTGCGAAAAACGCTTCGCAATAGCGGGCAAGTTGCCCGGTTTTTCTATTACGTGTTGCCACGTAATGTAACTGTAGAACCTGCTGACGAGTGTGGCAATAGTTGTTGTGTGCGAGGTTTTTCAGGCCGTCAGACTGCTGGTGTCAGGGCCCTATTGAAACGCTCGCCGGCACGCGCGGCAGCGGCAGAACCGACGGCCTTTCCACACTGCCCGCTCGCGATGATGCGCCCGGATTGCGACATCGTCACAACGGTCCGACCAGCACCGTGTGCCACTCCGGAGACAGTGATGGGAGCGTCGTATTCACCGAAATTGTGGCACTGCATACTAAAATCTCCAGCTTGTGATCCCATCAGGAGTCGATGGGATTGCAGGAGCGCACTTGCCAACAACATCCCGGAGACATGGTCGCTGGCGTGGTCGAAAATGAAGGTATCGCCTCGGTTCCACACCAGCTGTGCTTCAAGTCCGCCGTCGAACTGGTGAATGTCGGCCAGGATTGCACCGAGCGGACCGGTATTTACGATGGCGGCGGTGGGAGCGTTACGCCGAATGGCCTGATAGGTCTTCGGAGGAAGGCACGTCAGATCCCCGCAACCGGTTCCGAGCATGACACCCTCCGCCATGAAATCGGCTTCAAGCTGCAGTTCGCTGACTTGGTCCCGACGCATTTTTACGGCCCTCAACCGCACGTCAACATGGCCCGTGAACTGTTCCGGCGCCATTGGCATGGCCCCATCCAGCCAAGCGAAGCTGAGCTGGTTCATGATGAAGGCCCAGCCCCGCGGGACGCCGCCGGAGAGGTGGGCGAAGGCGATGGCGCACTGGCGCATCAATTCAACACCCACGAGTGTCGATGCCGAGGGAAGGAATACGGCGGACGGATGCCCCGGTGACAACGCCACCATGAGCCTAAGTGTCCCATCCGGCGACGGATCGGCGGAGAGCAGCAATACCTGGTTGGGCGTCGACTTGTGGACGAGGGAACCTTCAATGGATTGCCACATGAATCCTTGCCTCCTTAGGTGGACCGGTAACCAAGCGTATGCAGCGTACTAGACACCGTTTGGCTAATGAGCGCGTCATCCAACCCTGAAAGTCCCGGCAGGAGGGCACGCATCAGCAGCGGGCCTGTCAACAGGTCGCACGCCCACTCGACGTCTGGATTCTCGGGAATTTCCCCGCGCGCCACGGAACGTCGAATGATCACACCGGCGCCGTAACGCCGCGGTGCCAGGAACTCCTGCACAAAAACCGCGCGCAGGTCAGCATCCATTTGTACGGCGTCAAGGAAGCCGGCGAGACTCCTACTGACCAATGGGTTGGCGAACAGTTCCACTTGGTCCCGCTGGATGGCTTCCAGGTCCGCCGGAAGGTTGCCGTGGTCAATGAGCCGGTCAAGGTCGATGGCAAATCTGTGCAGCAGGAGGGATAGAACGAGTTGCGGAATTCCATCAAAGCGGCGGTAGAACGCCGGGCGGGTGGTGCCGGCGCGGGTCGACACGGCCTCAACAGTGATCGCGCTGAAGCCGCGCTCAAGGAGCAATGCCTCGGCCGCGTCGAGCAGGGCGGCATCCAGTTCGGTGTTCCGCGGACGTCCAATTGATGGCACCATAATGATACGCAGTGTAACGCTGGATTAGCCCGGTCAATGCCGGGCAACGCGGAAAGGGCGCCACAATTCTATTGATTTATGGTTGCGGTTCCATGGGCGGGCGCATCGCGAACCTCGCAGGCCGGGCCGGGCACGACGTCGTGCTGGCGGGGCGTTCTCGTGACCGGCTGGCGGTGGAGGCTGTCCGTCTGAAGGTGCCCTGGCGCAGCGCCGATCCGCGGAACCCGGCCGGACTGGATGCCATGCTGGCCCACGTGGACGTCGTCGTGAACACGGCCGGCCCGTTCTCAAACACGGCCCCCGGAATCATGCGGGCCTGCATTCGCAATGGCTGCCACTACGTGGATCTGTCCAACGAGTCCAACACGTTCCAGGACGCGTGGTCGCTGGACGACGACGCACGGGCCGCAGGGGCCAGCATTGTTCCGGGCGCCGGCTTCGGCACAGTGGCAGCCGAAGCCCTTGCCGCCCATGTCCTCGGCCGGATTCGACACGCGGACTCCGTGACCCTGGTCCGGACATCCGGCGGCGGCCCGGGGACGCCCGGCGTCAAGGCTACGGTCCGTGAATTGTTGGCCCGGCCCGGGGCCGGCATGCGGCATGGCCAATGGATTACACGAGGCCACCGACTTAGCTTCTGTGAGCTACCCGAAGGCGCCCGTGCCATAGTTCCAGTCGCCCTGGGCGACGCCTTTGCGATTGCCCGAGCCACAGGCATCCCCAATGTAGCGGCCTACGCCAGCACCACCATAAACATGGGATGGGCGAAAATCCTCATTCCTACCGCACGAGTCCTGGGACGCGCGGCCCGCGTCCTTCCCGGACCGATCACCCGGCACCGATCGCAAGCTGACTGCATGTCGGAGGCCGACACCCGCCTTTGGTTGCGGGCCTCGAACCCGCCGGGCGACACGGCCACCAGCTGCCTCTATGGCGAAACAGGGAGCGGGATCGCGGCCGAAACGGCCCTGCGCGCGGCCCAGGCGCTCCTGTTACAGGCACCGCCGGGCACATATACGGCCGGCCAGCTCTTAGGCCACGCCAGGATTTCCCAACTGCCTGGAACCCATATCGTCGACTTCTAAAAATGCAATCTCTTGATTCGTGCGAACGGTGCACTCCACTCGACGCTAAGGACTTCTGGAGCCAGTCCTCCGGGTCACGCACCCCATGTGCGGGCCAGACCCGGTGGAACTCATCGCCCCCAGTCAAGTTCGAGTGGCGGCTTCATTGACGGGACCCCATATTAGAGCACATGCCCGGCAAAGCAGGTTCCAGTGACAGCGATGCCGGAGGGGTTGCTGATACACTCCTGGCCTGGCGGGTGCCCGGCAAATACAGGAAGCCGTGCGTGCCACCGGCCGTGTCCACGAGAATCATGGTTCTTGTCCTCGAGACAAAGCCCCGCGGCAGTCGTTTCAACGAGACCTCCACGACCTTGACGTGGTCAGCGACGGTGTTCGAACCGGCATCCCCCGGCCTAACCACCAACGCCAACGGCACCCCGGTCCCTGCAATCCCGTGATCCAGGAAGGCCATCGGAAGACCATGCCCTGGTACTGCCAGACGAAGGGCAGCGCGACGGCTCCAACGCCCTCGGCAGCCCGCGCCAGACCGGAGGCACTCGCCGCCGACGTCCTGGGCATGCCCTGGCCCACGACACCACACCCGTCCCGGCAGCATCGACCCTGTCAGACAGGCAGACACCTTTAAAGCAGGTCACCGGCACCGGGCTCCTGAACGTCGCATGGACATGGTGCCTGCCAGCAACATTTCCCCGCATCAGAGTCCCTCTTGAGTCTTTAATTACGCGCTCCAGCCACTGGGCATAAAGGCCGAGGCTAATTCCCCTTGAGAACGATAAAATATTTAGTCCCAGAATTCCATGAAACCGGGTGCAACAGTGTCCCAACCGTCGGGTTCAACGCGCTGAACATCATTCCACCCCCGGCATAGATCCCGACGTGGCCCCAATGATGGGGCCCGTCAGGATTTTGCACCACCAAGTCGCCAGGGAGCGGCGTTGAAGTTGACTTGCCAACCAACCATTGCTCAGTGCGCGGCAACGATATCCCCGCCTGGGCGTAGACCCACTGGACGTATCCGGAGCAGTCCCAGGCCTTGAAGGCAGTTCCGCCCCAAACGTAGGCCCCGCCTATGCCCGCTTCCGCGTGGCGGATCAGGTCACGCCGCAAGTGTGACAAGTTTGCCGCCAGCACCGGCAGGCTTCCAACACCGGTGCCGGACACACAAGCCTGCAGTTGTGTCCCACTCTTGAGCGCGGCCACAATGGCCGTGGCCTCCCCCTCCCATTGGGCATACAGCTCGGGGAACTCCGACCTCTGCACCGCCTGTGCCGCGTTCCCCTTCGCCATGGATTTCCAGCCGGGAACGTCCAGCAGTCCTGGAGGCTTACCATGATTCGGCCCGTTGGGACCACCGAAGAATGCCTCGGCGTCGTAGATGGGATTCATCAGCTCGGTCACGCTCCCCCACCCGGCTGAAGGGCGTTGTTGGGCCGTGCCCAGGGAATCGTGGTCGGAGCCGACTCCGTCATGCGCATAGTTCATTGACGGGCGCACAGACGGGTTTGCAAGTACCCGGAGCCCCGATTCCTGCAGCGACATCATAATGGCGACCACCAAGCCGTCATCCGACACACCCAAGTTCTTGCCGACCCCGATGTAGGCCCGCGCAACGGCAAGCTGCGCCGCGCCAACGACAACGCGTCTGCCCGATCCTGAGGGGATCGACAGGCCCGCCTCCAACGGGGCCGCGGCGTCGGCTGCGGTCGACGGGGTAGTGAGGCACGCCGTCGTACTTCCTGTTGCCGCCCCGGCCACGACGGCCAATCCGCCGCACATGACGACGATCAATACCGGTACCAGCACGCCAACAACACCGGCGACTACCCGAAACAGCGCGCGGCGCTTGGCCACCGCGAGCAACATGGCCGGTATTGCCATCAGTACACGATCCTGCTCGCCGAAGCATAGAAGCCGACCATTGCGCAGCGGTCCGTGGGGGCTGATGCGGCGGGCGGGCAGTTGACCATCACGCTGACCGGCGTGGTGTAGGGATTGGCCCCGCCAGTCTGGTGTTCAACCACCTTAAGCGTGAAGGTACACACGTGGAGGCCATTCCAGGGTGGGGGATGTTGCTGGACTTGCGCCAGCTCACCATCACACGCCGCGGTTGAAATCGACGCGGTCCGGTAGGCGTGCATTCCGGACAAGGCGGCAAAGGACGCGGCCGTGACGCCCGTGGACTGAAATTCCTGGGCCATGACCGTTAGCGGATTCGATCCGTCCGGCAGCACATTCCACCATGATCGGAGCCGCTCGTAGATCTGGGAGTATGTTGACGACCGGGCATCCCATGTATAAATGGCCCTTGCGGCGGCTTCTGCCAATACCCTGTAATTCGTAGTTTTCGGCTCTCCAGGAGCTGGTACCGGCATGGGTTGCGAACGTGACGGAACGACGGCGGATGCCTCGGCTGCCGATGAAACCACCGCTGTGGCGGCTGGCGTGGACGAAGGAACCGGATCTTCAAGCGCAGGCGGCCCTGCCGAGAGGACAACCGCCATCGCGCCAGCCGTCGCAATTCCCACGAGCAATATCAACCAAAGCCGCCGTCGCCCCATCAGTCGTCGAGTCAATTCCAAAATGACAAACACGTTGCCCCCTTCACCCTGTACATGGTTCGCCGGGGCGACCACTACGTGAGTGCACTGCTTCCAAGCGAGGCCTCCGAAGAGTCTGCCGAATCCTTGGAATGCCCCGCTGCGGCATGCTCGAGAATCTCCAGCGCTGCGCAATAGAGCCTACGGGCGTGACCGATTTTGCCTTCCAAATATCTCCAGCTTGCGCCGGTATCCGTGGCCAATTGCATGAGTGCGTTGGTCCTGTCCGCGCCGCTGAGGCCCGTTAGGACCAGCCGCTCAGCAACCACCCGCAGAAGTGGCGTGGGCAGGCAGCATACGGCCGTTGCAACCGTGGTCGGTGAATCACAAAGCGTCACAGGGTCAACTTCGAGTGCGGCTTTGACCGTGACGGCCATTTGGCGGACGATGGCCACAGCCTCCCAGCGCTTGCGCTCATCCCAATCAGCATGATGCGGCTCATGTCGCAGCCGTGGCGAAGTCAGGCATTCGACAGCCCAGTCCCACTTCTTGGCTGAAACGTGTTTGCGGACAGCAGCGATGATCTCCCCAGCCCACTCCTGCTCCGCAAGGCGCTCGATGCTTTCGGTTGTTGTAAGGTCAACCGGCGACACCATGGCTCCATCCGGATCTTCCATCAGTGGCAGCAAAGGATGGGCCAAGACCCGTCGAATGTGGGTTGCACACAGGTGGACGGCGATTCCCTGAACCCATCCACCAAAGGTGGTTTCCGGTATATGCCGGTATTGCTCCTTGACCAGCCCTTCCCACGCCGCGACTCGGACATCCTGCATGACGTCCTCGACGTCGTCGAGGCGCCCAATGCGAAGCAGCCGGGCACGAACATAGGGGCGGGTGTTTTCAACGGCCAGCATCAGTTGGTCAATGGGAATGTCGGGTGCCGGAATAAGTTCCAGCGACGTATCTATGGTGCGGCTTGCGCGAAGTGATTCTTTGGACCTGAGACCCATCATTTTCACCGGTTTCGTACCTGTGATGATTATTGACGAGCGGCGTCGCTTCCAGCGCCGTTGTTTAAGCTTCCGTCCAAAAAACCCGACGGAAACGAGCCGGATTCCCCCAGCTCTAAAGCGAACCTCCACGTTATCTGACAGGTCGCTTCGGCTTGTAGCTATCCTTCAAGTCTTGGAGCGAACTAAGTTATTGTCAAGGAGTTTATGTCCCAATGTGGACAACCATGGGGCAGAATGGTGCCATGCCTCACATCACGCAGCCGGAGGACGCCGAATGGTCCCCGAACATCGAGGCCGCTGTTACGACCTTTGGCAACAGGGCCCGCAATGAGATACTGCGCTATTTGGCACACCACGGACCGGCAACCCGAGGCGACATCGTGGCGGCTGTCAGCTCAGAGGCGCCCAGCGTTGCCAAGCACCTGCTAGTCCTCGAGGAAGCCGGTGTCATCAAGGCCGACGTCGAGCCCGGTCACAGGCATGGAAGGGCGCCGCGCTACTCAACCAACAAGGCACGCATCAGGGAGCTGATGGCGGCACATCGTCGCTATCTTCTTGATTTGTAGCAGCAAGCGGCCGGCCACTCGAGTGGCCGGCGATGTCCCTGTTGAGGTACTGGGTGATCGCCCTGAGCGTTTCAGGCGAGACCTCCCCCAATGCCCGGGCGGCAAATGACTTCACCTTCGCGGCCCGCAAGGCCTTGAGGAACTCAAGCTTTGAATCGATCAGTTCAGGCAATTCCGGCCCCTGGTTGCCCAGTAAATAGTCCGGATCGACACCGAAAACTTCACTTATGGCCGTCAGCAGCTTCCGGTCCGACACCAGGCGGCCGGTGGCATCCTTCATATATGACCAGCGGGCCCGTGAGAGCCCGACGCCCCGATCGGCAAGTTCCTTTTTCAACTCCAGAAAAGTTAGCGGCCTGCCACGCTCTTCGGCAGCGACGTCAAGCAGGAGATTGAGCCGTCGGGCGAGAATTTGCTGGGCGGATGGGACCGGCTCCGCCTCGTTCTCAAAGTGTGGCAATTCCCGCTCCCGGCTATGGACACATCTGACGCCGCCGCACTTATCTTGGGCGCGCCCTTACTGCACCCCAGTATTCCGCGAGGCAGACGTCATCGCAAGGCGCCGCTCGAGCGCGTGGTCCACTGCCGTCATCAGGACCAATTCGGCGTTCACGTTCCCTGCCCAGGGCCCAAGACCGGCAGCGGCTATGTAGGCAGCCACTCCATCGATGTCCAGCGCCCGTACAGCATCAAGGTGGTAGGCAACCTCCCTGACCACATTGACAAGCGCGCGAAGGAAATCGATTTCGTCATTTTCATTGCGACGCCAGTACCGCTCACGCCTCATCAACTCTGCCGCCTCGCAGAATGCCTCAACCTGCGGATGATTGCCCATGGCCAGATCCCTTCGCTGTCGACGTTGAACCGGCACTCGTGTGTTCCTCGAACCGGTTCCTTACAGGTACATGGTCCGTTGCCGCTCTTCCGACGTGAGCGGATTGGGCGTACATTGAATCATTGGACATGTCCACCTCGAAGATGGACGGATGGCGCAGCGAAGGGTGGCTCCCGTCATGTCGAGAATATTGTGCACGGCCATAAGTTCCAGGCTGCTACACCTCCTGTCAGCCGGTGGCCCACGGGATGTTCCTGGCATCTGTGAGGCCATGCATCTGAAGCCCGGCCGGGTCCGGCACCACCTCAAGGCCCTCGGCCGTGGTGGTTTTGTGAACATCGACAGTTCATCACCCCATGGGTACCCGTCGCGAAGATACGCGGCAGACGCGTACCAAGTTGACAAGGGGCTTTCGCGTCTCCTCGCGGAATTCGGCGCGGACGGCGACTAGCAAGCGCATCCCGGTGGGTTCTCGACGAGGAAATTCCGGTACTTGGCATCCATGAACTCCCGGCAGGAAAGTTTTGGAATAGCCCCGCAACATAGGCGCGGAACCGCCCAAAGGGCTTTACGATGGAAGGCAGCTCCCAAAAACAATGCCCGGACGGCAAATGCCAGCCGGCGATTGGTCTCACTTTTGGAGGTGTCTGGTGCATTCGAGTCGCATTGAAAGTCTGCGCGCGCAACGATCGGCACCATCCGACGATTGGGAACGCACGTTCCGGCAGATGGTCATGTTCGACCTGGCCAAAGACATGGAGCTAGGCAACTTCCTCTCCTACTACAGGAATTTCGCCGTCCCGCGGCTGGCTAATACCCTTGCGAGGAACGGCGAGATCGTAGCGCGCCCCATGAAACGCAGCTACGACACTGCCATTGTCATTTACGAGCTCATCGCAAACGGCCTTGACAGCCCACGCGGGCAGGAAATGATTGCGCTCCTCAACCGTGTGCACAGATACGTTCCCGGCACACCCGACGACTTCCGCTACGTCTTGCTCACCCTACTGGTCGTGCCCATTCGCTGGACAAGTTCACACGCATGGCGCCAGCCCACTGAAACCGAAGTGGCCGCAGCGACGCGCTTCTTCGTAGAACTTGGCCAGCGAATGCATATAGGCGATCTCCCCCAGACTTTCACCGAAGCTGCCGATATCTTGGACCGGTATGAATCAGACAACGTCGAGCCGAGCCCAGCGGGCAGGAGACTGATGGACTCAACTGTTCGAGTCCTCCAAGCGACCATCCCCGGGCTGGTACGCCCATTGACGCGGACGTTGCTGAGCGCCATGTTCGACGACGACGGCCTCACGGATGCACTCGGCCTTCCCCGTCGACATGGCTGGTCCCGCGCCATGCTCGACATGGCGTTGGCGATTCGAAATTGGCTGGTGCGGCACAAGCCGCTCCCAAAGGAACCTCGGTTCATACCCGGGAGCTCAGGGTCTGCCGTTTATCCAAACGGCTATGAACTGCATGACCTCGGCCCTGCCAATGTCATGAGCCCGATGGACCGAGACCGGTAATGGACACCCGCGGAGCCTACCTGTCAGTGCGGAAAGCAGAGCAAGAACTCAACTTGCCGTCTCAACTCTCCTTGGAATCGCTGCGGGACCATTTGGAGGAAAAGCGAAAGCGCGAAATCGTCATTGAAGAACTAGCTGACCTGCCGGGCAATGACGTGTGTGGCGTGTGGCTGGGAACGGAGGAGAAGGACCTGATCCTACACACGCCAACGCCCTGGCAATGGCACCGCCAGCAGATTATCCTCCACGAATTCGGCCACATGATACTCAGCCATGACCTCGACGCGACTCCTGCCGATCTGAAAATGGCATCGATACTCGACATTGATCCGACAACCGTCCGTTATATTTTTCTGCGGGGCAGTTACTCCGACGAAGCTGAACGCGCCGCCGAAATGGTGGCCGATCGCTTGTCTGCCAGGATGCTTAACTCGGAGCCGCCTTTGGCATCCGAACACTTGGCCTTCGGTGAAGTCTTCGGCTGATGCAGTACGTTCCTGCTGGTGTCCTGTGGGCCTTGGCACTCATCAAGCTCCCGAAAGCCAAAGAAACCCAAAGCCGCCACGTGTTCTGGGCTGCGTTCTTTGCCGCTATAGCCTGCACGTTTTACGTACCCCAAATCTACCTTGCTGTGGACGCCTTCCTCGGAGGACGCAACGTGGTGAAGCTTGCCACACTTATCTCCCTCATGCTGGGGTTCTGGCAGTTCCGAAGTGCGATTCTTATTGCAATATCCACCGACGCTAGGCGTTGCCAACATCGCCTGGTCGTGGGCCACTGGGCCGTCATTATTGCCAGTGGGACTGCAATCTCCGGCTTTCTGGCCAGCGACCCGGGAGCGACTAGCCCCAACCTCCAGCTGGCATACGCCGACGAGCCGGGGATGAAGATATTCCTGGTTTCGGGATCAATTTTTCTGGTCTGGGCCGGCTTCGACCTGATGATGGCTTGTCTTCGAGCCCTGCCGCATTTGCGCTCTGCCGCTTTCCGGGTCGGGTTCCTTCTCATAGCACTAGGCTGCGCTGCGTCCTGCCTTGCCATATCCGACCGTGTCATCTACGGATCCATTAGCGACGGCGCGCGTCCCACAACTGTATTCACGACATATCTCGATTCCGGTTACTGGATATTGGAGGCGCTGGCCGTCCTGTGTATCGGAACAGGATTGATACTTCCCGCAATCAGGCAGCCGGTGCGAGATTTTCTTCAGAACTTGGAAGCACGCACTCTCGTCCTCCAACTCAGGCCAGCCTGGCTACGTGCCACAGCCGCCTATGACGAAATAGTTCTGAAGCCGTCAGCATTCGAGTTGCTCACTCCCCTGAAACCTCATGCCCGGCAGCACCTGCACAGGAGGTTCATCGAGATTAACGACGGATTCCTGCGGTCCGGGCGAACCGCCGTCGTGTTGCCCAAGGAAAGCGCCCTACTCGAACGTGCTGAGCTGCTGCTCGCCCGTCTGTGACCCAGACGGATCACTGCAATGGGCAGGACGCCAGTGATGGATCGAGACGAACAGCTTCCGCCACGTCTTCAAGGTCCAAGAAATGCACCGCGCCCTGCCAACAGTCGACGAGCCCATGATCTCTCGGCACAAGGATTCCTGGATTGGAATGCTGGTCTTCTGCCCACTGTCTCTGGAAATGGAAGCTAACGGGGGCTTGCGATTCCCCGAAGCATCAACTCCAGGCCTAGTTCAAATTGGGCATCCACGTCCGGCAGTCCACAGAAGATTTCAGCGACGGCCGACAGTTCCGGTGGGGTACCGGGCCGTAGCATTTGGACGACGTCTGCCACGCAGCCATCCGCAGTGGAGCTCCAGGTGATCTCGGTGAACGCTGAGCCGAGGGAGTATGAGGTGATGGTACGCACCAGGTCGTAGGCCTGCGCCTCCGCAAATCCCGCTGAGACAAGCGCCAGCGTATGAATCTGGACCGTCCGTAGCGCCGACGCCGGCATCACCTGCTGGCTGAAGATCAACGGGGCGGCGTTTGGGTGGCGGCGCACCACGTCACGAATAACACGGGCGAGTGAGCGGAGGCCGGCATCCCAATCCTCGGCAGCTCGATCGGCTGCCTCAATCTCGTCCCACATGGCCTCGACCACCCCGTCGAGCAGGTCCTCCCTGTTGGCGACGTGGTGGTAAAGGGACATCGCCTTCACCTCGAGCACGGCGCCGAGCTTGTGCATGCTCAGGGCATCGAGTCCATTCTCGTCGATGAACTTCAGCGCACGCTCCACGACCCGATCCCGGGTCAAGGAGATGCGCCGGCCGCTGGGGGGCAGTGATTGAGTGCTCACCCTTGTAACCTTACGCCATAAGTCGTAGGCTGTTCAATCAAGGAGACTTACGCCGTAAGGGAGATGTCATGATACGGGCGACCACGACCTCAGTGGACGACGGATTGGCGATCGAGGTGACCGGACTCGGGAAGACCTATGGACGCGGAGCTACGGCCCGCCCCGCGGTCCGGCCGACGACGCTCTCGCTGCCGTGGGGCCAGGTACTTGGCCTCCTCGGTCCTAACGGTGCCGGCAAGACCACCTTGATCAAGATGATCTGTGGTCTCGTGACGCCCACCGCCGGCTCCGTCCGGGTCGGCGGCTGGGATCTCACCACGGACCGCAGCCGCGCGATGCTGCAGATCGGCGCGGTGCTGGAGGGGTCGCGGAACGTCTATTGGCCGATGTCGGCCTGGGAGAACCTGCTCTACTTTGGGCGCTTGAAAGGACTGCGGGCCGCCCAGATCAAGCCGAGGGCCGAACATTTGCTCAGGGACCTGGACCTGTGGGAGCGGCGACACGAGCAGGTCGGCTCGTACTCGCGCGGCATGCAACAGAAGGTCGCAGTCGCCGCTGCGTTGATTAACGACCCGCCCATTTTGCTCCTTGACGAGCCCACCCTGGGCCTCGATGTCGAGTCCGCCCTGACGTTCAAGGAATGGATCGCCCGTCTCGCCCGGGAGGAGCACAAGACGATCCTTCTCACCACGCATCACCTCCACGACGTGGCGCAGGAACTCGCCGACCGCATCGCCGTGATCCGCAGCGGTGAGATCATCACTGACCTGCCCACCCGCGAGCTGCTCGCCCGACACGCGGAGGACCGCTGGGAAATCCGCCTTGCCGGTTCCCTCGATCACCTTGTGGGGGCGCTGCCGGGTGGCGCCCAGACATCCATTGACCACAACGAGACCCGCATATGGCTACCCGACAACCAGGCGGGTTTGTACGCCGTGCTCGACCACCTGCGCGACACCGGTGCCCGCTTGGTCTCCGTAGAGAAGTCCATGCCGAGCCTCGAGGAAGTCTTCCTGCGGTTGCTGCACGACCCCGCCGCACCGGCACTGGTCTCGAAGGAGGCCACCAGATGACTGCAGTCATGCCGCGTGCCCTGCCCCGCACGGCCGTCGGCCCCGTGCTCCAGGCACGGCTGTTGGGTAACGAGATCACCAAGGGGCTGCGGCTGGCGTGGCGCCGCAAAGGGATGATCGTTGTGGGGACGGGGCTGAATCTTCTGACCTACCTTGGCATCAACCTCTTTATCGGCGGCGGTCACGTCATCACGGGCCTCATGGTGCGCACGCTGCCCGCCCTCCTGGCCGTAACCGTCGCCCAGGCGGCAGCCGTCAACGGCAGTGGCGGGATCGCCGAGGAAATCAATGGCGGCACTTTCGCCCACGCCCGCCTCAGCCCGGGGTCCCCGCTGCTCCAGGCGACCGGCAGGCTGGCCGCGCTGGCCGTCGAGGGCCTGCTCTCGACGGCAGTGCTGGCGGCGGTGCTCACTGCTTGGTTTGGCCTGGATTACACTGGGCCTTCCGCGACTGTGCTGCCGGCGGCATTGACAGGGCTGGACGCACTCGGTTATGGCTTGCTCATCACCGCCCTTACGCTCCGGATCAACAGCATCGGAGCCATCACCCACGTGTTCAACATGGTCATCATGTTCTTCGGTGGCATGCTGGTACCGGTGACGGTGTTCCCCGGTCCAATCCAGATGGTCAGCCACCTGGTGCCGACCTCCCTCGGCGTCCAGGCAATCAACACCACGATAACCTCCGGACTCGCCGCGAGCTGGACTGACGGAACCATGCCGTGGTTGATCGTCCACTGCGTCGTGTTGATCTCCGCCGGATTGGTCGTGTACAGCACGGCCATGCGGCACGCCCTCCGGGAAGGAGCACTGACCCCCCGATGACCGGAAAAACGCCGACGCCAGCGCTCACCGCCCGTGCCTACCTTGCCGCCCTCGGGAACGAGATCCGCAAAGGCTTCCGATTTGCCTGGGCCGAGCGGCTCCAGATCCTGATCGAGCTCCCCATGTTCGCCGCCTTGGCGCTGCTGCTGGGGCCGCTGCTCGGCCAAGGCAACCGAATCGTCAACGGCAGCACCACGTGGACTCTCGACAGCCACACCACTTCAATCCTGGTGATGTGGTTCGTGCCTTTCACCTTCTTCTACATGCAGGTCGTGAAGATGTTCTGGCGACTGCTCGCCGAAATCCAAGCCGGCACCATAGAGCAGGTCTTTCTCTCTCCACTTCCCGCCTGGGTCGTCGTCGCCGTCGGCCGCGTCGCTGCGGCATTCCTGGAGACCTTGTTCGTCGCCGCCTCGACATACGGCATCGTCTCGATCTTCGTGCCACTGCAGATCGAATGGAACGCCGCCGCGCTGCTGCCACTCCTTTCCGGCGCGCTCGGCGCGATCGGCGTTTCGCTGATGATCGCCGGGGCCACCCTGGTTTGGCAGAGGATCCAACTCGTCAATGACGCGGTCCTGATGGTTGTGATGATCTTCAGCGCCAGCGCCCTGCCCCTCATCACCGTCCCCAGCTGGTGGTCCGAGATCAGCCATTTCCTGCCCCTGACCGATGTCACCGGGAGCCTGTACCGGGCCCTTTTCACCCACCAGCCCGTCCTGGTCGCATGGGGAATGGGAGGACTGGTCCCGATGCTGGCCACGACGTTGGGCTACCTCGCCGCCGGAATCCTGGCCTTCGGACTCGGTGCCCGGGCCGCAAAGCGGCACGGCACCCTGGGACGCTACTGACATGCACGGCAGCGCTGCAAAACGCTGACGGCCACCGCATCGGGACAGGGCGAAGATCTGGGCAGGTCCCGCAAATCCGGCGCGACTCGATGCCGTCCAAGCGGGTGCGCACGTCCCATCTCCTGAGGCCGCATTGATAATGCGCGGACTGACTAGGGACTTCCACTCACGTCGTTTGACCTGTTTCGGACCATGAACAGTCAAGAGAGCAGCGGCTCGTGGCGCGTTTGGTCGGAGGAATTGTGGAACGGCTCAGTATCAAGACACCGGACGACTTCATCAGTTTGATGGGGCATACGCTCGGTTATTGGCCGAATGAAAGCCTGGTCTGTGTCACCCTGGACGGCCACCGTATCGGGGGAACCCTGCGCGTAAACCTACCCAAAGCCCAGGCTGACCTTGCTCGTTACGTCGACGACGTGGTCTCATACATCTGTACGGACACTGAA
Source organism: Arthrobacter sp. SDTb3-6 (assembly GCF_013376095.1). Taxonomy (GTDB): domain Bacteria; phylum Actinomycetota; class Actinomycetes; order Actinomycetales; family Micrococcaceae; genus Specibacter. Next base: position 39,275 of record NZ_JAAMFN010000005.1, read on the forward strand.
GCAACCGGCATCGTTTTTGGTATCTTCACCCGCGCCCCCTGGAGTCCCGGGGATCCGCGCCCACACGAAGCCGTCATGGAATACCTCACGGGCAGATTGTCAGAACAAAACATCATCCTGCGTGACGGCTGGCTTGTCGGCGAGACAACCTTTACCAACTACCTTCGGATGGTCACCGAGCCGGTCAAGACATTCCCGCTTGACCGCATCACCGGCAGTGAGCTCAATGCTGAACTAGTCTTCCGCGGCTCGAGCATTGCCGCGGACCCTGGATTCCGTATACCCGTCCTCGCGCGGCGTGATCTCAGTGAGGAGATCATCAAGCACTGCGGACGGATCGAGGCCATGAGCCCACCCGCCGCGATCGCCAAGGCCAGGGCATTGTGGGGCGGTCTCCTCGAGGGCAGCCAAATGCCCACCGATGACGAGTCCGCCGAACTACTGGCATACTTCAAGTTCATTTCAGTCCGCGACCGGCTGCTCGGCGATATACCCGGACTCAACGACAAACTCGGCGACCTCCTTCTCGCCCAAACCCAGCGTGCACCGCACTGGCGACGCGTGGACCGGGCAAGCGACTTGCTTCTGCACTTGTATAGTCGGGCCGACAGGGCGGATGCCGCGCCTGTCCTCACCAGCCTGGGTGTTATCCAATGGTGGGAAGGCCGTGGCGGTCGCGCCCACGATTGCTTCCAGCAAGCCATGGAGGCCGACCCCAACTATCGCCTTGCCCAACTCAGCGACCAGATGGTGCGTGCCGGTATCCTCGCTCCTTGGGCCATGGATCGCAACGCCGCCTATCAACCGCCCCTGAACCACGGTCCCGAAATAGAAGGGTTGGGCATGGCCTAAAAAGTTTGCGGCCAGCTCAAAACGCTCCCATTGATCACTTCCATCCGTCCGCAACTCGAAAGGAACTCGCAATGACCACCAAACCAGGGTCCGACCCCGCCCCCTTTGAACCGGCGAGCTGGATGTCCCCTCAGGACGTCTGCAACCAGCTCCACATTCCCCGTCAAACGTTCTATCAGTGGCGGGCCAAGCGGCTCGGGCCGCCAGCATACAAGTTTGGGAAACTTATCCGTGTCAAGCGGGATGACTTCAACGAATGGATGGCCAGCCACGCCGAAATCACGGGCCGTACACCGGCGAACCCCCACGGCGCGGACGAGATTCGGTAACGCCATGCAGCGCGAGTTCTACGAACCCGAACAAGCAGCGGAGCTCCTCCACTGCTCCGAGGCCTGGTTGAGGGCCGGGGCCGCAAACTGCGAGTTTCCCCATCTCACATGGGGAAAAGGGAAAATCGTCTTTACGGATGAACACCTCGAAGAAATTGCAAACCTTCGAGAAGTCCCTGCCCGACCAACGGCCGCGAGTGTGACGCGAAGGATCGGCACTCGAGCCAACGCCCGTACGCGCTAAACTGCCGCGACCGCGTGCCTATGCGCTCCAAGCCTTGGAAGACCTGGCCGTCGCTGCCGCTGCATCCTTTAGCGCTTCCGGCATGAGATGCCCGTAAACCTGCTCTGTAGTGCGCGTCGACGAGTGCCCCAGCCGGCGGGAAATAGTGAACAATGACAGCCCCTCCTGAATCAGCCACGAAGCATGCGTATGCCTCAAATCGTGGATCCTAGGGTCCTTGGTCAAGCCTTGCGCCCGTGCCGCCTTCACGGCTGGAACCCAAAAGTGATGCCAATAGAGTTTGTGGACGATCCGCCCGCCTGCCGGGGTGGTGAATAGGAGGGCGTCCGGCGGCTTTCCCGCTACCAGCGGTAGCAAGACATCGACGAGCTGCTCGTCCAGGGACACGGTCCGCTTGCCAGCGCGTGTCTTCGTTGCGCCAATTTCGTATCGGGAGTCATTTCCACGCTTCCAAGCCTTGTTGATGCGGACAGTCGCCGGGTCGGACGTCAGATCCAGATCCCCAATGGAGACTGCGGTCGCCTCGCCGAAACGGGTGCCGGTCGTGACCAGAAAGTTCGTAAAGGCCTTGTACCGTTCCCCCATCGCATTCATGATGAGGCCAAATTCTGCATGGGTGAGGAACTGCGCGTCGTCATCTGACTTGTCATCGGACGGCAACTCAACGCCAAGGCATGGGTTGTCCGGACGGTACTGCAATCTGACTGCGGTCTTCATGGCTGCGAAGATCAATCCATGGTTGTTCCGGATCGTCTTGGGAGAGGCGCCCTTGGCCTGCATGTCCTTGATCCACTGGGTGAGATGCCGGTAGTCAAGCTTGTCCACAGGTATGTGTCCGATGACATCAGCTATGTGCAGGTCAAGCATGGTTTGGTAGGTATGTATCGTTCCCGCAGATGGCCGCGTCAACAGATTGATGTGTTCCTGGACGACGGCCGCAACCGTCGGCTTCTTCTTGTCATTTTCGAGGAGTGCAGTTTGGGCGATCTCGAACGACTGGCCGTTCGCGTCCAATAGGCGCTTCAGAAGGTTCGCTTCGACTTCGGTGCCCATGCTGATGCCATGGTTCCGTCTCGTTTCAGGGTCCCGCCAACGGACCATAAAAACTTTGGATCCGTCCTTTTTCGGGCGCTCACTGATGCTGGCCATAGCCAAAATTCTACGCCGCTGTACACACTTTTGGGGATTTTATACACATCTAGAGGATGAATGTACCTCTGACCTGCGGTAATACGGTGCCCGAGGTGGGACTCGAACCCACACACCTCTCGATACTGCATTTTGAGTGCAGCGCGTCTGCCATTCCGCCACTCGGGCCAATGCAAGGTGCCCGGAAGGCCCCGTTACAAAGATCACGCGCCCATTGGGGGAATCGCTCCCGAACAAGTGCGCGAAACCACTCTACATGCAGATAGGCTGTTTCGTAGAACCAGTTCCACTCGCGCGTCTCGATTTCGGGACCAGCGTCCGAGCTGACATCCCGCAGCCTCCAAGGAGCCATTAGTGTCCGAACAATCGGAATCCGCATCCACCACCCCCGCACGCCGCGTCATCGTTGCCGAAGATGAGACATTGATCCGTCTGGACATCATGGAAATCCTCCGCGGCGAGGGCTACGAGGTGGTTGGCGAGGCTGACAACGGCGAAAAGGCTGTCGAACTCGCCAAGGAACTCAAGCCCGACCTCGTCCTCATGGACGTCAAAATGCCTGTCATGGACGGCATCTCCGCGGCTGAACAAATCGTGAAGGCCCGCATCGCCCCCGTCGTCCTGTTGACGGCCTTCAGCCAGAAGGAACTCGTCGAGCGCGCCCGCGACGCCGGCGCGATGGCCTACGTGGTCAAGCCCTTCACCCCGGCCGACCTCATCCCCGCCCTCGAAATCGCACTCTCCCGCCACGAGGAAATCAAGGCCCTCGAGAACGAAGTGTCCGACCTCCAGGAACAATTCGCCACCCGCAAACTCGTTGAGCGCGCCAAGAGCCTGCTGACCACCAAGATGGGCCTGTCCGAACCCGAGGCCTTCCGCTGGATCCAAAAGACCTCCATGGACCGCCGCCTGAGCATGCGCGAGGTCGCCGAAACCATCATCAACCAGGTCAACTAACTCCCCGACACCGGCTGCCGCGGCCACTTGCCCACACGGCAACTTTCTGGCGCACGACGCCGGCACCCCCTCGGGTGCCGGCGTCGCCTTTTAAGAGTCGCCTTTCAACCGGGCTCCCCTTAACCGCGGTCCCCCGCCGCCGCGCTGCCGGTGGGGGTCCCCACCTGCCGGGGAGCAGCCACCGCCGGGGCCACGCCCTCCCGCTGCCGGCGCCTGCCAATGGCCATCACGGCACACACCGCGCCGGCAACAACCGCGTAGGCCGCGTAAAGGCCGGCCCGTGCCGCTAAAGGTACTGTCAGGCCGTCCCGCGGCCAGGGCAGCAGGACAAAACTAAACAGGGCAACCGCGGCGATGTAACACAGGATCCAGACACCCCGGTTCCAGGCCCAGACCAGCGCCCCCTCGAACGGGGCGAGCGGCAACAAGGTGACCGGCAGCGCCGCCAGGGCCAACACCGCGACAATGGCGAGCAATTCCCCTGCCGCAAGCGTGGTGAAGCCCCCTGCGTCGCTGACGGCTGCCACGTAGTCCGGCTGGATCTCGTCCCACTTGATGAATGATCCGACATCGTTGGCCGCGAGGAAGCTGTATCCGGCCCAGGCGGCAAGGCCCACCACCGCCATGTAGACGCTGCCTGCAATGGCTGCCACCGCCAGCCTGCGATGCCCGGCATCTTTGGTGTTGAGGCTGTAGTCGACGCCCAAGACGGCACCAAAAACCAACGCCGGTTCCGGGCCGGCCACACGTGTGAAGGCAAGTGATGCCAGCAACACCGCCACGTAGACAGGCCTTGCGGCCACCCGCGGAAAAAAACCACGCCCGTGCCGGCGCACCACGGTCCACCGGACCACCATGGAACCATGGTTCAACAGCAGGAACGCCGCCAGGAAGGAAAACGCCATGCGGGCCGCCCCCTGGCTCCAGGCAAAACCTTCCTGGCCGGCTGCAGCCAACGCGGCACACGCAAGCAATATGAGGAAGGCCAGCGGGCCGTGCACCTGGCCCAGCACGGGGACCCGCCAATCGCGGCGTGTGGTGGCGTCAGCAGCACCGGGTGCCGCAGCACCGGCCTCCGCTTCGGCGGCCGCAAGATCAGCACCCGGTGCAGCGCCAGTGCCAACCCCCGGCTCGGCAGCAGGAACCCCACGTGCTCCGGCGGCCCTGGTGAAACCCGGCCGCGCTCCCAGGCTGATACCCCGCCCGGCGGCCCGGCCGAAGTCCCGCCCAACCGTGGGCACCACACGGCGGACGGCCGCTGCCAGGCGCCCGGTCCCTGGGCCAGCGCCCGCCGCCAGCAGCGACGTCGAGCCGGCCAGCAGAAGCGCCACCACCATGCCCAGCAACAGGATGGGCCATGCCAGCGCCCACAACCCGGCGGGGAACGGAGCCGAAGACCCTGTGGCGGGCGCTGTGAACGCCCGGAAATTGCTATAGGAGCTCGGCTCGAACCAGCTGCCCGGCTCAACCACGGGCCCGCCCAGGACCGTGTCCGACGCTTCACGCGGGATCGTGACCGTGAACGTTTTGAGGTCCTTCAGGCTGGGATTGCACCTGCCGGTGATGGTTCCGCCTTCGACTCCCGGACTGGAGCCCCACGTCATTCGCGGACACATCGGGTTGCCCAAGGCCAGCAGGGAGTACCTGGCAATGAACAGCTCGTGCGTGCCCGGGCCTGTCAGGGCCGCCGGGATTTGAATCACCTGCGCAGCAGCAGGCTTTCCCTTGCCCGCCTTGGCCCTGACGGACTTGACCTGATCCGAACTGATGTGGGAGTCCTTCATGCATGCTGCAAACGCCTTGACCGTTGCCGGATCCGTGAAGCTCAGCCCGGTGCCGGCGCCGTGCTTGGTCCCCGCGGCGCGGTTGAAGGCCCCATAGGTGGCAAACCTGCTGGCATATTTCAACACTGCATTGTTCCTGCAGTCATACATGCCCTTCAGCGCTGCGGCCGCCTCGCCGGCACTCCCCCACAACCCGCTTGAACGCTCCCAGGAGGCAATGTAGGCACCTCCACCCTCCACCGTCAGTTCCCAATAACTCTTGCCGTCAGGTCCCGCCTTCAGCACAACGGGCGCCCGCCCCGGCTCCACGACATCCACCGCGGCACCCTCGTCACCCGGGACCGCAGCCGCCGGCGCGACCCCGCCCCACGCCATGCCCGCCAGCAACCCGGCGCCAGCCAGGCAGGCCCCCCACACCGTTTTCCTGCGCACCACATCCATCGCCTCCAGTCCGCCACTCCCGCCAAGAAGCTCAAACGCCGCTTCATCCGATACTGGAAACCGTAAGGCACGCGGGCACCCGGAAACCCGGGAAATCCGCCCGCCTGTGGATAACTTTGGCCACCGGTGCAGGGTCTCGACAAGCTCGACCGCCGGAGGTCTCGACCACCGCTTAACGCACGACGGCGGCACCCGCCGTGGGTGCCGCCGTCGTGCCTTGCGCTGTGGCCGGATATCCGTCCTTACGCAGTGGGCCAGGGGCCAACCTTTTCCCGCTTCACGGGGGTGCCGTCCGATGCCTTGCCAATGTCGGAGAGGTCGCCCACCTTGTGTGCCTTGACGAGGTTGGTCGAGCCGGCCTGTCCGGGAGGGGAACCGGCGGCGATGACAACCATGTCGCCCTCGGTCACCAGTCCCTTCTCCAGCAGCGTGTGGTCAACCTGCTCGGTCATCGCGTCCGTGTGCGCCACCATGGGCACCAGCACGGGCTCGATCCCCCACGTCAGCGCCAGCTGGTTGCGGACCTGCTCCACCGGGGTGAAGGCAAAGACCTGCTTGGACGGGCGCAGGCGGGACAGGCGCCGGGCCGAGTCGCCGGACTGGGTGAACGTGGCAATGAACTTCGCGCCGAGCTGGTCGGCGATCTGCACGGCCGCGGCCGTGATGACGCCGCCGCGGGTCTTCGGCTCCGAGCCCAGGCTCGGGATGCGCTTGAGGCCGTCCTTCTCGGTGGCCTCGATGATCCGGGCCATGACCTTGACGGTCTCGATGGGGTAGGCGCCCACGCTCGTTTCGCCGGACAGCATGACTGCGTCGGCGCCGTCGAGCACCGCATTGGCGCAGTCCGAGGCCTCCGCGCGGGTGGGGCGCGGGTTGTCAATCATGGATTCGAGCACCTGCGTGGCCACGATGACCGGCTTGGCCCAGCGCCGCGCCATTTCCACACAGCGCTTCTGCACCAGCGGCACGTCCTCTAGGGGCAGCTCCACACCCAGGTCGCCACGGGCCACCATGATCGCGTCAAACGCGTCAACAATGGCCTCGAGGTTGTCCACGGCCTGCGGCTTTTCAATCTTGGCAATCACGGGAACGCGACGGCCGGCCTCGTCCATGATTTCGTGGACGCGGTTGATGTCCGCGGCGTCACGCACAAACGACAGGGCCACCAGGTCCACGCCGCACTTGAGCGCCCAGCGCAGGTCCGACTCGTCCTTTTCGCTCAGTGCGGGCACGTTGACGGCCACGCCGGGCAGGTTGATGCCCTTGTTGTTGGACACCTTGCCGGGAACGGTGACCTCGGTGACGACCTTGACCTTGTCAACGGCGGTGGCGCGCACGGAAACCTTGCCGTCGTCAATGAGGAGGGTGTCCCCCACCTTGACGTCCTCGGTCAGGGACTTCAGCGTGGTGGAGCAGATATCCTTGGTGCCCGGGACGTCCTCGGTGGTGATGGTGAAGACGTCGCCCACGGCCAGTTCGTAGCCCGTGCCGTTTTCAAAGCGTCCCAGGCGGATCTTCGGACCCTGGAGGTCTGCCATGATCGCAACCGTCTTGTGCAGCTGCCCCGACGCCTTGCGCACGTTGTCGTACGTGTTCTGGTGAACGGTGTAGTCGCCGTGGCTCATGTTCATCCGGGCAACGTTAACGCCGGCATCCAGCGCGGCCAGGGTGTTTTCGTAGCTGGCGATGGCCGGCCCGAATGTGGCCACAATTTTAGCGCGTCTCAATTTACCTACCTATGGGTGTGGTTGACAGTGGAAAACTTTGGTCCCTGCCTCAAGCCTAGCGGTTGGCTGCTACACACTGATAGCCAAGTCACTGGGTGAGACGGGCGCCGGCAGGAACGTCTCCCCCATGAGGAACTTGTCCACCGCCGCGGCGCAGGCGCGCCCCTCGGCAATGGCCCACACGATCAGCGACTGGCCACGGCCGGCGTCGCCGGCCGCAAACACGCCCGGACGGGTGGTCATGTAGTAGCCGTCGCGGCCCACGTTGGAGCGCCCGTCCAGCTCGACGGGCAGCTGGTGGGTCAGCTCTGCGGTCTCCGGGCCGGTGAAGCCCAGCGACAGGAACACCAGGTCGGCCGGGATGGTCCGCTCGGTGCCTTCCTTGGGCACGCGCCGGTTCCCGACGTACTCCGTCTCGGCAATTTTCAGCCCGGTCAGCACGCCGTTTTCACCCAGGAATTCCACGGTGGAGGCCAGGTAGGTCCGCTCCCCGCCCTCTTCGTGGGCGCTGGCCACCTCAAACAGGTTCGGGAACGTCGGCCACGGCTGGGCGGAGGTGCGCTCGGCCGGCGGCTGCTTGCCGATGGCCAGCGTGGTCACCGACGCCGCCTGCTGGCGGTGCGCCGTGCCCAGGCAGTCCGCCCCGGTGTCGCCGCCGCCAAGGATCACCACATGCTTGCCACGCGCGTCGATCTGGTTCTCCACCACATCCCCGGCCACCACCTTGTTCGACTGCACCAGGTAGTCCATCGCAAAGTGCACGCCTTCCAGCGCCCGCCCCGGAATGGGCAGGTCCCGGGGCACCGTGGCCCCGGTGCACACCACGACGGCGTCGTAGCGCCTTCTCAGCTCCTCCCACCCGATGTCCTTGCCCACCTCGATGCCGGTGCGGAAGCGGGTGCCTTCGGCCGCCATCTGCTCCAGGCGGCGGTCAAGGGTTTCCTTCTCCAGCTTGAAGTCCGGGATGCCGTAGCGCAGCAGCCCGCCAATCCTGTCATCCCGTTCGTACACGGCAACCGTGTGGCCCGTGCGCGTGAGCTGCTGGGCCACGGCCATCCCGGCCGGGCCGGACCCGACGACGGCGACCGTCTTGCCGGTGAGCCGGGCCGGCGGCAGCGGGTGCACCCAGTCCTGGGCGAAGGCCTCGTCAATGATGGAGACCTCCACCTGCTTGATGGTCACCGCCGGCTGGTTGATGCCCAGCACGCAGGCCGTCTCACACGGTGCCGGGCACAGCCGGCCGGTGAATTCGGGGAAGTTGTTGGTGGAGTGCAGCCGTTCAATGGCCTCCTGGCCCTTGTCCCGCCACGTCAGGTCGTTCCACTCGGGGATCAGGTTGCCCAGCGGGCAGCCCTGGTGGCAGAACGGCACGCCGCAGTCCATGCATCGCCCGGCCTGGGCCTTCAGCACGCCCTTTTCCTGGGACTCGTACACCTCTTTCCAGTCCATGATCCGTACCGGGACGGGCCGGCGGGCCTGGGTGATGCGTTCCCGATTCTTCAAAAAACCGCGGGGATCAGCCACCGGTAACCTCCAAAATTTTCTGCCAGACGGAGTCACCGTCGGGGTCCTCGCCCAGCCCGGCTGCTGCCAGGCGGGTTTCCAAAACTGCTGCATAGTCGCGCGGGAGCGCCTTCACCAGGCGGGCCGTGGTGGCCGGGAAGTCCGCCAGCAGCGCCTCGGCCACCTCCGAGCCGGTCTCGTCGCGGTGCTTTGTGAGAAGTGTGTGCACAACGTCCGCGTCGCCGGCGTCGAGCGGGCGCAGCTGCAACTCGCCCGAGTCCAGGGCGGCCTTGTTGACGCTGCTCTCCTGCAGGTCCAGGATGTAGGCGGTGCCGCCGGACATGCCCGCGCCGAAGTTGCGGCCCGTGGGCCCCAGGATCAGGGCAAGCCCACCGGTCATGTATTCGCAGCCGTGGTCGCCGATGCCCTCCACCACGGCCGTGGCCCCGGAGTTGCGGACCAGGAAGCGTTCGCCCACCTGGCCGCGCAGGAACATCTCCCCGCTGGTGGCGCCATAGCCGATCACGTTGCCGGCAATGACGTTCTCCGCCGCGGTGAACGCGTTGGCACGGTCCGGCTGGACCGTGATGCGCCCGCCGGAGAGTCCCTTGCCCACATAGTCGTTGGCGTCGCCGAACAACCGCAGCGTGATGCCTGCGGGCAGGAAGGCGCCCAGCGACTGGCCGGCCTGGCCGGTGAGGGTCACGTCGATCGTGTCCGGGCCCAGCACGTCGATGCCGAACGTCTTGGTCACGTGCCAGCCCAGCAGCGTGCCCACGGAGCGGTCGGTGTTGACCACCGGGACGCTGATGCGCACCGGGGCCCGCTCGGCCAACGCCTCGGCGCTCATGGCCACCAGCTGCTGGTCAAAGTGCTTCTCCAGCTCGTGGTTCTGCGTGGTGAAGTTGCGCACCGGCGTGGCCGCCGGGACGCCGGCGTCGGACAGGATGGGTGAGAGGTCCAGGCCCTGGGTCTTCCAGTGGTTCAGGGCCGGGCGGGTGTCCAGCACGCCGCCCTGGCCGATGGCCTCCTCGAGGCTCCTGAAGCCGAGCCCGGCCAGGATCTCGCGCACTTCCTCGGCCAGGAATTCAAAGAAATTCACCACAAATTCGGGCTTGCCGCTGAAGCGCTTGCGCAGCTCCGGGTTTTGCGTGGCCACGCCCACCGGGCAGGTGTCCAGGTGGCACACCCGCATCATGACGCAGCCGGAGACCACCAGCGGTGCCGTCGCGAAGCCGTATTCCTCGGCGCCCAGCAGCGCCGCCACCACCACGTCGCGGCCGGTCTTCAGCTGCCCGTCCACCTGCACCACCACGCGGTCACGCAGCCCGTTCAGGCGCAGCGTCTGCTGTGTCTCGGCCAGGCCCAGCTCCCACGGCATGCCGGCGTGCTTGAGCGAGTTCAGCGGGCTGGCGCCCGTGCCGCCGTCGTGCCCGGACACCAGCACGACGTCGGCCTTGGCCTTGGTCACGCCGCTCGCCACGGTGCCGATCCCCATCTCGGAGACCAGCTTCACGTGGACGCGCGCCTCCGGGTTGGCCCTCTTGCAGTCGTAGATCAGCTGTGCCAGGTCCTCAATGGAGTAAATGTCGTGGTGCGGGGGCGGGGAGATCAGCCCGACGCCGGGGGTGGAATGCCGGGTTTCGGCAATCCACGGGTAGACCTTCTTGGCCATGAGCTGGCCGCCCTCGCCGGGCTTGGCGCCCTGGGCCATCTTGATCTGGATGTCCGTGGCATTGGTCAGGTACAGGCTCGTGACGCCGAAGCGGCCCGAGGCAACCTGCTTGATGGCCGAGCGGCGCTCCGGGTCCAGCAGTCGGTCCACGTCCTCGCCGCCTTCGCCCGTGTTTGACTTGGCGCCGAGCCGGTTCATGGCGATGGCCAGGGTTTCGTGGGCCTCGCGGGAGATCGAGCCGTAGCTCATGGCGCCCGTCGAAAAACGCTTGACGATGCTGCTGACCGGCTCCACTTCATCCAGCGGCACGGGTGGGCGGACGCCGTCGCGGAACTTCAGGAGCCCGCGGAACGTCATGAGCTTCCCGGCCTGCTCGTCGATGCCCTGCGTGTACTTCTTGAAGATGTCATAACGGCGTTCCCGCGTGGCGTGCTGCAGCCGGAACACGGTGTCCGGGTTGAACAGGTGCGGTTCGCCGTCGCGGCGCCACTGGTACTCGCCGCCGCCCGCCAGCGGCTGGTGGGGGACCTCGACGCCGTCGACCGGGTAGGCCAGCGTATGCCGGGCCCCGACCTCGGCGGCAATGACATCGAGCCCGACACCGCCCAGCTGGGAAGCCGTGCCGGTGAAGTAGTCGTTGACGAGTTCCTGGGACAGCCCCAGCGCCTCGAAGGTCTGGGCGCCGCAGTAGGAGGACACGGTGGAGATGCCCATCTTGGACATGATCTTCAGCACGCCCTTGCCCAGGCCCTTGATCAGGTTGTGCACGGCCTGCTCGGCGGTGACGCCGGAAATGTCGCCGTTGCGGACCAGTTCCTCCACGGATTCCATGGCCAGGTACGGGTTGACGGCGGCCGCTCCAAAGCCGATCAGCACGGCCACGTGGTGGACTTCGCGCACGTCGCCGGCTTCCACGACCAGGGAGACCTTGGTGCGGTTGGAGCTGCGCAGCAGGTGGTGGTGGACGGCGCTGAGCAGCAGCAGCGACGGGATGGGCGCCCAGGCTGCGGAGGAGTCGCGGTCGGAAAGCACCACGTACTGCACGCCGCGGTTGATGGCGCCGGAGACCTGCTCGCAGATCTCGGTGAGGCGGGCGCGCAGGGCGGGCTCGCCGCCGTCGAACTTGTACAGGCCGCGCACCTTCATGGCGATGCGCTCCCCGCCGGTGCCGTCGGCGTTGGCAGGGCTCTCGATGTTGGCGATCTTGGCCAGTTCGTCGTTGTTGATCACGGGGAACGTCAGGGCCACCTGAGGCATCGTCACCTTGGCGCGCGAGAGCAGGTTGCCCTGCGGGCCGATGGCGGTGTTGAGGGAGGTGACCAGTTCCTCGCGGATGGAGTCCAGCGGCGGGTTGGTGACCTGGGCAAACGACTGGACGAAGTAGTCAAAGAGCAGGCGCGGGCGCTTGGACAGCACCGCCACGGGCGTGTCGGTGCCCATGGCACCCAGCGGCTCGCCGCCGGTCTGCGCCATGGGGCCGAGCAGGATTTTCAGCTCTTCGGTGGTGTAGCCGAAGGTGCGCTGGCGGTGGACGACGGACGCCGCGGTGTGCACCACGTGCTCGCGCTCGGGCAGCCCGGCCAGGCGGATGGTGTTTTCCTTGACCCATTCGGCCCACGGGTTCGCCGCGGCCAGCTGGGCCTTGATTTCCCCGTCACGGATCAGCCGGCCGTTTTCGGTGTCCACCACGAACATCTTGCCCGGCGCCACGCGGCCCTTTTCCACGACCTTGTCCGCGGGGATGTCCAGCACGCCCACCTCGGAAGCGAAGACGACCAGGCCGTCGTCGGTCACCCAGTAGCGGCACGGGCGCAGGCCGTTGCGGTCCAGCGTGGCACCCACCTGCGTGCCGTCGGTGAAGGATACGGCCGCGGGGCCGTCCCACGGCTCCATCATGAGTGAGTGGTATTCGTAAAACGCCTCGCGGTCCGGGTCCATCGTGGCGTGGTTTTCCCAGGCCTCGGGGATCATCATCATGATGGCCTCGGTGATGGGCCGGCCGGAGAGCCACAGCAACTCGGCCACCTCGTCGAAGGAGGCGGAGTCCGACGCGCCCGGGGTGCAGATCGGGAACAGTTCCTCCGGCGCATCCCCCAGCAGCGGGTGGGACATGGTGGACTGGCGGGCACGCATCCAGTTCCGGTTGCCCTTGACGGTGTTGATTTCGCCGTTGTGGGCGATGGTGCGGAACGGCTGGGCCAGCGGCCAGGACGGGAAGGTGTTCGTGGAAAAGCGTGAGTGCACCACGGCCAGCAGCGTCTTGAAGCGGCTGTCGGAGAGGTCCGGGTAGAACGGCTCCAGCTGGGCGGTGGTCAGCATGCCCTTGTAGACGATCGTCTTGGAGGAGAGGGACGGGAAGTAGACCCCGAACTTGTGCTGGGCCCGCTTGCGCAGCCGGAAGGCCTTGGCGTCCAGCTCGTGGGCGGCACTTGGGGCCCCATCGTTGGCCGGGCCGGTGTGGCCGTCTGCGGCGGGTGCTTCGGCCAGGAACAGCTGGCTGAAGTGGGGCATGCAGGCGCGGGCGCTGGTTCCCACGAGCTCCGCCACGACGGGAACCTCGCGCCAGCCGAGCACCACCAGGCCGTCGCGTTCCGCCAGGGCCTCGATGCCGGCCCGCACGGACTCCTGCTCCTTGGGCTCGCTGGGCAGGAACGCGGTGCCCACGGCGTACTCCCCCGCCTCCGGCAGCTCCAGCCCGGCGACGGCGCGGAAGAATTCGTCGGGGACTTGAACCAGGATGCCGGCGCCGTCGCCCGTCCCCTCGTCCGCGCCCACGGCGCCGCGGTGCTCCAGGTTGCGCAGGGCGGTGAGGGCGTTTTGGACGATGTCGTGGCCGGGCGTGCCGCGCAGGGTGGCGACGATGGCCAGCCCGCAGGCGTCCTTCTCGGCCTCGGGGCGGTACAGGCCCGCCTGCCCCGGCATGGCGGCGAATCGCACGAAGGGCGAAACGGCGCGGCCGGCGGGCTGCTGGGTGAATCGAGTCATGACGGTGAAGTCCTTCCCCTGGTCGAGTGGTGAGTGGGGACGACAGTGGCCCATGGCGACCGGGGAGGGTTCCCCGGGAAGCGGTTTCGGTGTGTAACCGTGGTGGTGCAGGGCCGCACATTGTGGCTGGCACATCCGGAATGTCATTCCTTGGTGCAAGTGCACAATTGGGCCCGGTCAAGTCCCGCGCCCGTCCTGTGCGGCGGTTTTCACTATATAAGGCATCGATCTGCGCTGAATACTTCTATCTTACATTTTGGAAGCATATGCAAGATCAGTAATAAAAAGCGGGAAAGAGACGTGTTCCCGGCTGCTGGAAGGGGCCGACCGGGCGTCCGGACCGCACGTCACTGGTGCCCGCGGGCCCGGGCTGCGCCGCCGGGCCAGCTGCCCGCGGCACAAAAGCGGCACAAAAATGGCGGCCCCGAAGCTTCAGGGCCGCCAGATTGAGTGGTGCAGCCGGGCCGGCTGCGTGCGTTGTCAGTGGCCGGACTTGCCGGTTTCCTCGGGTGTCGCCGCGTCCTTGGCGGTGTGCCTGTCAGCGCCAGGGGCGGTGTCGTCCGCTGCGCTGCCGGTGGTCGGCAGGGCCGCGTCGTCGGTTGCCGTCGGCCCGGCGTGCCGGGCGCCGGAGTCCTGGTCCGGTGCGTCCGCCGTGGCGGCTCCCCCGGTGCCCTCGCCGTTCTTGGGGGCGACCTTCTCGGGGGCGGCCTTGTCCGGGGCGTCCGTGTCCCTGGCACCCTTCCCCTGGAACCCCTTGCCCCGGGCCCCCATGTCAGTTTCCGTGGACACGCCGCCGGCCACGGCGGCGGCCGGTCCGCGGCCGGGCAGGAACACGGAGTGCGTGACGGACTTGCGGCGGATGAACGTCAGGAGCAGGAACACGATCAGCGCGGCGGTGAAGACGAAGATGCTGGTCCACACGTTCAGCCGGGCCGTGATGCCGAAGAAGGTGATGTGTTCGGCGGCGTCAATGCGCAGCATTTCAATCCACAGCCGGCCGGCCGTGTACACCATGGCGTACATCAGGAACATCCGCCCCCGGCGCAGCCGGAAGCGCCGGTCAATAAGCAGCAGCGCCACCACGCCCAGCACGTCCCAGACGCATTCGTACAGGAACGTGGGGTGGAAGAGCGTGTCCGGGCTGAACCCGGCGGGCACATACTGGGGGTCCACATGCAGCCCCCAGGGCAGGGTGGTGGGCCCGCCAAACAGTTCCTGGTTGAAGTAGTTGCCCCAGCGGCCGATCGCCTGGGCCAGCAGGATTCCCGGCGCCGCGGCGTCAATGAAGGCGGAGATCCGCACGCCCGCCCGGCGGCAGCCGATCCAGGCACCGAGGACGCCCAGCACCACGGCGCCCCAGATCCCCAGCCCGCCGCGCCAGATCTGCGGGATCAGCCACAGGTCGCCCGTGCCGTTGTAGCCCGGGCCGAAGTACGCGTCCGGGGAGGAAAACACGTGGTAGAGCCGGCCGCCGATGATGCCGAAGGGGATGGCCCAGATGGCGATGTCCCAGATGGAGCCTTCGGGGCCCCCGCGGCGCCGCCAGCGGATGTTGGTCAGCCAGATCGATGCGACAATTCCCAGCAGGATGCACAGCGCGTAGGCGTGGATGCGCAGCGGGCCGACGTTGAAGCCGGACCACACGGGTGCGGGAATGGCCGTGGCCGCAGATGCTGCCAGGGATTGGGAGATGGCGGTAAAGGTCACTGGCGGTTATGCTCCCGTGCTGGAAGGTGTGGCGGCGTCTGTGCCGAAGCCGGAGCTGAGTTCCCTGGCCAGCGCGCCCACGGCGGGCACACCGCCGTCGCGCAGGGCCGCCACGAGGGCGGTGCCCACAATGACGCCGTCGGCGTAAGAGGCAATTTCACGCACGTGCTCCGGACGGGACACGCCCAGGCCGACGCAGGCGCGCTCGGCGCCCGCGGCGTGGGCCGCTGCCACCACGGCCTGCGCGGAGCTGGACACCGAGGCGCGGGCACCGGTGACGCCCATGATGGAGACGGCGTACACAAAGCCCCGGGTGGCCTCCACGGTCATGGCCACGCGTTCCGGCGAGGACGAGGGCGCCACGAGGAACACGCGGTCCAGCCCGTACTTGTCTGAGGCGGCAAACCATTCGGCCGCTTCATCCGGAATGAGGTCGGGGGTGATGAGACCGGCCCCGCCGGCCTCGGCGAGCCGGCGTGAGAACTCGTCCACGCCCATGCGCAGCACGGGGTTCCAGTAGGTCATGACCAGCACGGCCGCGTCGGTTTCGGCCGTGACGGCGGCGACGACGTCGAACACGTCCGCGACGCGGAAGCCGTTGGCCAGGGCCTGTGTCGTGGCGGCCTGGATGACCGCTCCGTCCATGACCGGGTCGGAGTAGGGGATGCCGATTTCAATGATGTCGGCGCCGTTGCGGGCCACGGCGATGGCCGCATCTATGGACGTCTGCTTGTCCGGGTAGCCCGCGGGCAGGTACCCGATCAGGGCCTTGCGTCCGGCCGCCCTGGCGCGTTCGATCGCCGCGGCGGACTTGCTCACCGTGGACCTGGCGTCAACGGCGGCGGGGGCGTTGCTTTCACTCATGGGTGGCATCCTCTGCGTTTTCATCGGCACCGGCGGCCGGTGCGGCACCCTTGGCGCGCCGCGTGGACAAGGTGGTGCCCTTGACGTGTCCGTTTTCATCCAGCAGGCCAAACCACTCCGCGGCCGTTTCCACGTCCTTGTCGCCGCGGCCGGACAGGTTGACGATGATTACGATGTCCGACGGCGTTGCCACGCCTTCCGTCAGCCGCTTGCCGACCTTGATGGCACCGGCCAGGGCGTGCGAGGACTCGATGGCCGGAATGATCCCCTCGGTCTGGCTCAGCAGCCTGAAGGCGTCCATGGCCTCGACGTCGGTGATGGGCTCGTAGGTGACGCGCCCGACGTCGTGCAGGTAGGCGTGCTCGGGGCCGACGCCCGGGTAGTCCAGGCCGGCGGAGATGGAGTGCGACTCAATGGTCTGCCCGTCCTCATCCTGCATGAGGTAGGAGCGGGCGCCGTGCAGCACGCCCGGACGGCCCAGCGTGATGGTGGCTGCGTGGCGGCCGGTGTCGACGCCGTCGCCGCCGGCCTCGAAGCCGTAGATCTTCACCGACGCGTCGTCCAGGAAGCTGTGGAACAGGCCGATGGCGTTGGACCCGCCGCCGATGCAGGCGCACAGGGCGTCCGGGAGGCGGCCGAGCTGTTCGAGGATCTGCTCGCGGGCCTCCGCGCCGATCACCTCGTGGAAGAAGCGCACCATGGCCGGGAACGGGTGGGCGCCGGAGACCGTGCCGAGCACGTAATGGGTGGTGTCGACGTTGGCCACCCAGTCGCGCAGGGCGTCGTTGATGGCGTCCTTGAGGGTCTGGGAGCCGTTGGTCACGGGCACCACCGTGGCGCCGAGCAATTGCATGCGGGCCACGTTCAGGGCCTGCCGCCGGCAGTCCTCGGCCCCCATGTACACGACGCATTCCAGGCCGAGGAGGGCCGCGGCGGTGGCACTGGCCACCCCGTGCTGGCCGGCCCCGGTCTCGGCGATGATGCGGGTCTTGCCCATGCGCTTGGCGAGCAGCGCCTGGCCGAGCACGTTGTTGATCTTGTGCGAACCGGTGTGGTTGAGGTCTTCGCGCTTGAGGAAGATCCGGGCGCCGCCGGCGTGTTCGCTGAAGCGCTTGGCCTCGGTCAGCAGCGATGGCCGGCCGGAGTAGTTCTTGTTCAGCTCGGCCACTTCGGCCAGGAACTCCGGATCGGCCTTGGCCTTTTCGAAGGTGTCCTCGAGCTCGTCCAGGGCGGCGATGAGTGATTCGGGCATCCAGCGCCCGCCGTAGCTGCCAAAGTAGGGACCCGGCGCATGGCGCAGGGAATGCGCCGGTGCCCCGGCGTCCGGTCCGTGCCCGCCGGCCAGGAACGCCGTTGCGGGGTCCTCCATGCCGGCAGGTCCTGATGACGAAGCTGTGGGCTCATGGGCCATCAGTTCCACCGTCCTGTTCGTTGCTCATAGTTTCGAATGGGTCGTTGCTGTTTCCGGGCGGGCGGCGGAACCGGGTTCAGGGCTGGCGCACACCGGCCTGCAGCGCCTTGATGGCGTCCGCGCCGGCCTGCCGGAATTCGGTGATCCGTTCCAGCGGCGTGGCGTCGGTGACGAGCGCTTCCCCCACCAGGACGGCGTTCGCACCGTGCCCGGCATAGTGGCGCACGTCCTGTGCGCCGCGCACGCCGGATTCTGCAATGACCACCGGCCCGGCCGGAATGTTCCCGGCCAGCGCGGCAAAGTTGCCGCGGTCCACCTCAAGGGTTTTCAGGTTGCGGACGTTGATGCCGATGATCCTGGCGTCCACGGCCACGGCGCGTTCAATTTCTTCGGCCGTGTGCGTTTCGACGATCGCGTTCATGCCCAGCTCGTGCGCCAACGCCAGGTAGTTGCGCAGTTCACCGTCCGTCAGCGCTGCCACGATGAGCAGGACCACGTCGGCGCCGTGCGCCCGGGCCTCCCAAATCATGTAGGGGTCGCAGGTGAAGTCCTTGCGCAACACCGGAATGTCCACGGCGGCACGCACGGCGTCGAGGTCGGCCAGGGAGCCGCCAAAGCGGCGCTCCTCGGTCAACACGCTGATCACGGATGCGCCGCCGGCTGCATATGTACCGGCGAGGGCGGCCGGATCGGCAATGCCGGCCAGGGCGCCCTTGGACGGGCTGCGGCGCTTGACCTCGGCGATGACGCGCACCTCGGGGCGCACCGCACTGTCCCCGCCAAGCGCCGCATGGGCGTCCAGGGCGGGGCGTGCCGCGGCGGCACGTGCCTTCAATTCCTCCAGCGGCACAGCCCGCCTGCGGGCGTCAAGGTCTTCCTTGACGCCCGCAATGATGTCCTGCAAAACGGTCACGCTCAGTGGCCGTTGTTCTTCAGCTTGCTGCCGCCCACGCCGTAGCCGGCGGCCTTCATGGCCAGGCCCACGATGAGTCCGACGACGATCACGGCCACGCCGATCCAGAACAGGATCGTGGCGCTTTCGCCAATGAGGAAGGCGATGCATCCGACGATGACGCCCACGAGCATGACGGTGACGCAGGTCCAGGCTGCGGGGCTGTTTCCGTGCCCCAGGTCAATGCTGTGGTCGATGGGCCCCTCGGTGCTGACCGTTGCGGACGTGGTGGCCGACTTGTTGCTCATGGTAATTCTCCCTTTGCTGCGGATACTGCAATACATTCTGCCATTAGAAGCTGGTGTAAGCCGAAACGCGGCCACGCCGTGGACGACTGCCCGGCCTAGGCCGTGGGATCATCGCCCCGGCTGAGCCTGTCCCAGCTGTCCACCTCGTCAATCGGGGCGCCCGGGGCGGGCTGGGCACCCGGGGCGGCAGCGGCGTCGTACTTGGAGCGCACGGTCCAGCCGCGGCCCGCCCACAGGATGAGCACGGCGGCCAGGGCGAGCACGGCGGCGGCAATCACGGCAGCCACGGGGAACCAGGTGGTGGCGGCATTGCTGGCCACCCCGACCACCCCGGTGGCCTTGCCCACCTCGGCCATGGCGGCCGCGGAGGGGTCCGCCAGCACACCCAGGACGACGACGATGATCCCCGCCGCGGCCAGCAGGACGATGACGCCGGTGATGATCCGCGCCACCCGGCCGGCGATGGTCACCGCCAAGGCACCGGCCAGGGCCACGAGGGCCAGGGCCGAGACGGCGACGGCAGCCTTGCTGCCCGGGATGTTCAGGTCCGACTGCTGGACCGCGCCCTGGGCGATGGAGACGTGGAGCCAGGTCTGGGTGGTGGTGCCGAAGACGGCCAGCGCCGCCAGGATGGCCAGCATGACCAGTGTGGACTTGCGCTTCCAGGCGGGCACGGACGATGTGGCACTCATGACAGCCTCCCGGCCCTGGCAGCGTTGGGTTCGGTGGCATCGTGCGCCGGGGCGTCCCCGGGACCGGCCCCGGCGTCTGCGACGGGATCTTCCCGCAGGGCCCGCAGCGAGGCGGCGGCATGAACGGCACGCAGCGGCGCCGCGGCCTTGTTCACGGTTTCCTGGGCCTCGGTTTCATTGACGGAATCGGCCACGATGCCGCCGCCGGCCTGCACGTACGCCTTGCCGCCCAGCAGCAGGGCGGAGCGGATGGCGATGGCCATGTCCATGTCGCCGGCAAAGTCCAGGTAGCCCACCACGCCGCCGTAAATGCCGCGGCGGTGCGGCTCAAGCTCGTCGAGCAGGCGCAGGGCGCGCGGCTTGGGCGCACCGGACAGCGTCCCTGCCGGGAAGGTGGCGGCCAGCACATCATAGGCGGTCTTGTCCGCGGCCAGGGTGCCCACCACGGTGGAGACCAGGTGCATGATGTGGCTGAAGCGCTCCACTTCCATGAACTGGGTGACGTCCACCGTGCCGGGTTCGCAGACCTTGGAGAGGTCGTTGCGGGAAAGGTCCACGAGCATGAGGTGTTCCGAGCGTTCCTTGGCATCGGAGAGGAGGTCCTTGGCGAGGAATTTGTCCTCCTCCACCGAACCGCCCCGGGGCCGTGATCCTGCGATCGGGTGCGTGATGACCTCGCTCCCGCTCACGCTCACCAGTGCTTCCGGCGACGAGCCGACGATGGAGTACGGCGTGCCGTGGGCATCCTGAAAGCTGTATAGGTACATGTACGGGCTGGGGTTGGTGTTGCGCAGCACGCGGTACACGTCCAGTGCCGAGGCCTTGCACTCCATTTCAAAGCGGCGCGAAATCACCACCTGGAAGACCTCGCCGTCCACAATGGCTTCCTTGCCCCGGTCCACCGCCTTCAGGTATTCGTTGCGGTCCCAGCGCTCCCGGACGCTCTCGGCGAAAGGGGCCCCGGAGACATCCATGACGGACATCGGCTGGGCCACAGGGGTGCGCAGCTGGTCCACCATGCGCCGCACGCGCGCCACGGCGTCGTGCCAGGCGGCGTCGACGTTTTCGTCCGTGCCGTTGACGTTGATCGCGTTGGCGATCAGCAGCACCGTGCCTTCGGCGTTGTCGTGCACGGCCATGTCGGAAATGAGGTTCAGGGCAAGCTCGGGCAGGTGGAGGTCGTCTTCCGGCGGCGAGGGAAGCCTTTCCCAGTGCCGCACCGATTCCCAGCCCACGAAGCCCACGAGTCCCGAGGTGAACGGCGGCAGCCCTTCGAAGCGCTCGGTGGCCAGCAGCTTCAGGGTGGCCGCCACGGCCTCCACGGGGTTTCCTTCCAGGGGCACGCCCACGGGCGGCTCGCCCTGCCAGTGGGCGCCGCCGTCGTCCGTTGTCAGGGTGGCACCGGACTTCACCCCGATGAACGAATAGCGGGACCAGACGCCGCCGGCCGCCGCCGACTCCATCAGGAAGGTGCCCGGGGCCTCCGCGGCCAGGGTGCGGTACAGGCCGATCGGGGTCTGCGCGTCCGCCAGCACCTTGAGGTGGACGGGAACCACCCTGCGGGTCCGGGCGAGTTCACGGAATTCCGCGAGCGTGGGGCTGATGACACCAAGATCTTGCATGAAGTGAATGTACTTTCGTATCAGGCGGGCTGATGGACGGTGGCGCCGTTATCCGCGGCTGCCGACGGTTGCGGCCAGCTCCCGGCCCTCAAAGCAGGTCCGGGTGCCGGTGTGGCAGGCGGCCCCCACCTGGTCCACGGTGACGAGCAGCGCGTCGCCGTCGCAGTCGATGGCCACAGCCTTGACGTATTGGAAGTGGCCGGAGGTGTCCCCCTTGCGCCAGTACTCGCCGCGGGAGCGCGACCAGAACGTCACCCGGCCGGAGGTCAGCGTGCGGCGCAGGGCTTCATCGTCCATCCAGCCAAGCATGAGCACCTCGTGCGTGTCGAACTGCTGGACGACGGCGGCCACCAGGCCGGCGCCGTCACGTTTGAGCAGCGCCGACACCTCCTCCGGGAGGGCTTCCATGGACGGCGTGGCGGGGACGGTCTGGGGTTCTGGCAGGTGCGGCATCAAGGCCAATTCTAGTGCCACAAAAGTTTTCCTGCGGGCCCGGCCGCCGCCCGGGGCCGGCACATTGCAAAAGTGGTGCCGGTTACGGCGGTTCCAGGTGCCGTTGAGGGCGAATACATGCTAATTTCACAAGTGATGCAATACGTAGAGCCATCCCGTGAAGTCCTTGCCGAGACCCTGCTGGCCGCCGGTCCGGGAGCGCCTACACTCTGTGCCGGATGGCGGACCCAGGAATTGGCCGCCCACCTGTTCCTTCGCGAGCACAGCGCCAAGGTGGGCGTGGGGCTGGTGATCAAGCCGTGGAACAAGGTTTCCGAGAAGGCGACGGCCAAGCTGGCCGAGGCTTCCTCCACGCCCACGGCCTACGCCGCCCTGGTGGAAAGGTTCCGCAGCGGCCCCCCGAAGCTGTCCCCGTTTGCCCTGCACGCGGTTGACCGCAGCGCCAACCTCGTAGAATTCTTCGTCCACACGGAGGACATCCGCCGGGCCACCGACCGCTGGGCGCCGCGCGCCCTGGACGCCGGCTACTCCGAGGACCTGTGGACCGAACTCGTCAAGCGCGCGGCCATCCTGTACCGCAGCGTGGACCTCGGCGTGGTGCTGGTCAATCCCGACGGCCCCCGCCACGTGGCCAAGCGCGCCCCCGTGTCCGTCGCGATCATTGGCGAACCCGGCGAGCTGCTGATGCACGCCAACGGCCGCACCGGCCAGGCCCTGGTGTCCTTCGAGGGCCAGGCCGACGCAGTGGCGCTCCTGCGCACGGCCCCCGTAGGACTCTAGCCCCCACCCCCACCGACGCTCGGTTGCAACCGGGGCGTTTTCCACCGACGCTCCCGCGCAAACGGGGGTTAAAACCCAAACGCTCCCGCAGCGTTCGCGGGCATGTGCGCGGCGGCTGCGGGAGCGTCGGGAAAAACACCCCCATTCGCGCGGGAGCGTTGCCCAAAAGACCCCCGGTTGCAACCGAGGGTCTGTGGGGTCAGCGGACTTCGTAGCCGGCTTCGCGGATGGCCCTTTTCACGTCGGCGATCGCGTTGTCCGGGCCGAAGTGGAAGATCGAGGCTGCGAGCACGGCATTGGCGCCTGCCGCGACGACCGGCGGGAAGTGTTCCGGTGCGCCGGCGCCGCCGGAGGCGATGATCGGCACGTGCACGGCGGCGCGGACCAGGCGGATGAGCTCGAGGTCAAAGCCTTCCTTGGTGCCGTCGGCGTCAATCGAGTTGAGCAGGATTTCCCCGACGCCGCGGTCGGCGGCCTCCCTGGCCCAGTCGATCGCGTCAATGCCGGTGCCCTTGCGCCCGCCGTGCGTGGTCACCTCAAAGCCCGACGGCGTGTGCCCGTCGCGGGTGCGGCGCGCGTCGACGCTGAGCACCAGGACCTGGGAGCCGAATCGCCGGGTGATCTCGTCAATCACCTGCGGACGGGCGATCGCCGCGGTGTTGATGGAGGCCTTGTCCGCCCCGCAGCGCAGGAGCTTGTCGACGTCGGCGACCTCGCGCACTCCCCCGCCCACGGTGAGCGGAATGAAGACCTGCTCGGCGGTGCGGGACACCACGTCAAAGGTGGTGTCCCGGTTGCCGGAGGATGCCGTGACGTCCAGGAACGTCAGCTCGTCGGCGCCGGCGCGGTCGTAGCGCTGGGCCAGCTCAACGGGGTCGCCGGCGTCGCGCAGGTTCTGGAACTTCACGCCCTTGACCACGCGGCCGGCGTCCACGTCCAGGCACGGGATGACGCGGATGGCAACACTCATGGCGGTTCCCCTTAGATGCGGCAGGCGTGGATGCTGCTGACGAGGATGGCGCGGGCGCCCAGGTCGTACAGCTCGTCCATGACCCGGTTCGTGTCCTTGGTGGGCACCATGGACCGCACCGCCACCCAGTCGGAGTCGCGCAGCGGGGACACGGTCGGCGATTCGAGGCCGGGGGTCAGCGCCGTGGCCTTTTCCATCAGTGCCTTGGGCACGTCGTAGTCCAGGAGCACGTACTGGCGCGCCACGAGGACGCTGTGCAGGCGGCGGATCAGCACCTCGACGCCGGGGGGCGGGGTGACGCCGCGGCGCCCGATCAGCAGGGCCTCGGAGTTGAGGATCGGTTCGCCGAAGATCTCCATGCCGGCAGCCTTGAGCGTGCTGCCGGTTTCCACGACGTCGGCGATGGCGTCCGCCACGCCCAGGCGCACCGAGGATTCCACGGCGCCGTCGAGCCGGACCACCTTGGCCTTGATGCCCAGCTCGGCCAGGTATTCGCGCAGCAGGCCGTCGTAGCTGGTAGCCAGGCGCTTGCCGTCAAGCTCCGCGGCCGTGGTGAACTGCCCCACCGGACCGGCAAAGCGGAAGGTGGACACGGCGAACCCCAGCGGCAGCAGTTCGTCGGCCTCCACCTGTGCGTCCAGCAAAAGGTCGCGGCCGGTGATGCCGACGTCGAGCGTGCCGGCGCCCACGTACACCGCAATGTCGCGGGGGCGCAGGAAGAAGAATTCAACGTTGTTCTCCGGGTCCACCATGACCAGCTCGCGGCTGTCGCGGCGTTGGCGGTAGCCGGCTTCGGCCAGCATGGCGGAGGCGGATTCGGACAGGGCGCCCTTGTTGGGCACGGCAACTCTCAGCATGGGAAACGTCTTTCAGGTCGGAACGGCAAGGATCGGCGCCGGCACCCGGCGCACGTTCAGGGGTTTGGCAAGCCACGGCGTGTGGCTAGAGATGCTTGTAAACGTCCTGAAGCGTCAGGCCCTTGGCGATCATCATGACCTGAAGGTGGTAGAACAGCTGGGAAATCTCCTCCGCGCAGGCCTCATCCGATTCATATTCGGCGGCCATCCACACCTCGGCGGCTTCCTCAACCACTTTCTTGCCGATACCGTGGATGCCCGACTCCAGTTCGGCCACGGTACGGGAGCCGGCGGGCCGGGCTGCGGCTTTCTCACTCAGCTCGTCAAAAAGGGATTCGAAGGTCTTCACGGTCTCCAGCCTACTGGGTCGGGGAAATGGAATCGGACAACTGTGAGGTCATCTGGCCCACTTCGGCGAGGGTCAGGGCGGTGGCGAGGGCCGCCGTCACGGCCTCATGGCCCTTGTCCTCCATGGAGCCCGGCAGGCCGGCACGGTCCAGGGCCTGCTGTTCGGTGTCGCAGGTCAGGACGCCGAAGCCGACGGGCTTTCCGGTGCGGACGCTGACATCGGTCAGTCCCATCGTGGCCGCCTGGCACACATAGTCAAAGTGGGGGGTGCCGCCGCGGATCACCACGCCCAGGGCGACGACGGCGTCGTAGGCGGGGGCCAGGCGCGCTGCGGCAACGGGCAGTTCAAAGCTGCCGGGGACCCGGATGAGGGTGGGCTCGGCGATGCCGGCGTCGGCGGCGCCGCGCAGGGCCCCTGCCACCAGGCCGTCCATGATTTCGGTGTGCCAGCTGGCGGCAACGATGGCCAGTTTCAGGTGGGCTGCCTGCGACTTTTCCTGGCCGCTGAATCCGATCGTGGGTGCTCCGTGGCCGCTCATGTGGTGGGTCCTTCCGTGGGTGTGGGTGTGGTGACGTCCAGGGTGTGGTGCATGCGGTCGCGCTTGGTTTCCAGGTAGCGGAGGTTTTCGGCGCGGGCCGGCACGTGGGTGGGGACAATCTCCGTGACATTGATGCCGTGGCGGGAGAGGTCCGCGGATTTCAGCGGGTTGTTGCTCAGCAGCCGCAGGCTGGTCAGGCCCAGGGCGTGGAGGATGCCGGCGGCCGCGGCGTAGTCGCGCCCGTCCACGGGCAGGCCCAGCTGTTCGTTGGCTTCCACGGTGTCCGCGCCGGCCTCCTGCAGGCTGTAGGCCCGCATCTTGTTGGCCAGGCCGATCCCGCGGCCCTCGTGGCCGCGCAGGTAAACCAGCGTGCCGCCCTGCCGGTGGATCAGTTCCAGCGCGTAGTCAAGCTGTTCGCCGCAGTCGCAGCGGAACGAACCAAAGACGTCGCCGGTGAGGCATTCGGAGTGCAGCCGGACCAACGGCGCGGCCCCGGACGGTACCGGCTCCACGCCTGGCGCGCTCAGGCTCAGGTGTTCGGCGCCGGTGGCCGAATCCACCCAGGCCTGGGCCTGAAACGATCCAAAGGGTGTGGGCAATTTCACGACCGGTCCGCCCGTAACAATTGCGTCGGGGGCCGCCCCCTCGGGGCGTGCCACGACAGCCTCACTCATGGCGGTTTCCTGCCGCTCCGGCCGTGGCACCGGCTGTGGCCGGGGCGTTGAGGTGCGCCACGAGGTCGGCGATGGAAATCAGCACGAGGGAGTTGGCGTCGGCAAAGTCCCGCAGGCCCTCGAGCCTGACCATTTGCCCGGCGTCGTCCACCACCTCTGCAATGACGGCCACCGGTTCGCAGCCGGCCAGCTTGCACAGTTCAACGGAGGCTTCGGTATGGCCGGGCCGCTGGCGCACTCCGCCGGGCACGGCGCGCAGGGGGAACATGTGGCCGGGGCGGGTGACGGCGTCGGGCCCGGAGGCCGGGGCGGCCAGGACATTGGCGGTGAGCGATCTGTCGGTGGCACTGATGCCGGTGCTGACACCGACGGCGGCGTCGCAGCTGACGGTGTACGCCGTGCCCTTGGCGTCCTGGTTGTGCGCCACCATGGGCGGCAGCGCCAGGGCGTCCGCCCGGACGTCTTCCATGGGGACGCAGATGACGCCGGAGCTGTGCCTGATGGTCCAGCCCATCAGGGCGGGGGTGCTGTGCTGGGCGGCGAAGATGATGTCGCCCTCGTTTTCGCGGTTCTCGTCGTCCACGACCAGCACGGCCTGGCCGTTGGCGATGGCTTCGACGGCTGCGGCAACGGGGTCCAGCAGCGTGGCCGGGTTGGTCAGGGCGCTCATTGCCGTGCCCCCTCGGTGTCCGAAACGGTGGCCACAAGGGCGGCGGTGCCGGTGGCGGGGACCGCGAACTGGAGCAGACGTTCGGCGTATTTGGCCAGCACGTCAACCTCGAGGTTCACCTGCCCGCCCACCTCCTTGCCGCCCAGGCCGGTGTTGGCGAGTGTGACCGGGATCAGCCCCACCTCAAACCACTGCTGCGGCTCCTGTGGCGGGCTCACTGCGGTCACGGTGAGCGAGACGCCGTCGACGGCGATGGAGCCCTTTTCGGCGATGTAGCGCGACAGGGCGGTGGGCACCGAGAAGCGCAGCCGGTCCCAGTTGCCCTGGTTTTCGCGTTCCAGGAGGGCGCCCACGCCGTCCACATGGCCCTGGACCACGTGCCCGTCCAGGCGTCCGCCGGCCGGCACGCAGCGTTCGAGGTTGACCGTGCCGCCCGCGGCCAGGGAACCGGTGGTGGTGCGCTGCAGTGTTTCGCCCATGACGTCGACCTCCACCGTGGCGCCGTCGATGCGCACGGCCGTCAGGCACACGCCGTTGACCGCGATGGATCCGCCCAGGGGCAGGCCGGCGGCGGTGTTGCCGGCGGCACCGGTGTCCAAGACCAGAGTGGCGCTGTCCGAATCCTGATGGTTCTCGAGTCGGACCACGGTGCCGCGGCCCTCAATGATTCCGGTGAACATTTAGTGCAGTCCTTCTTCAGTGGTGGTTTCCGGCACCCTTGCCGGCATGAGTGTGAGTTTCAGGTCCGGGCCGAGCCGCTCGACCGGGCCGGAGGTGGTGGCGTCCCATTCCCATTGCTGGGCCTGCGCCAGGGTGCCGATGCCGAGGTCGTTCAGCGCCGGGATGCCGGAGCCCAGGAGTGTGGGCGCCAGGTAGACGACGAGTTCGTCCACCAGCCCGGCAGCCAGGAACGCGGCGCTGATCTTGGACCCGCCCTCGACCATGAGGTGGTCCACGCCGCGGTCGTGCAGGACGCGTACGACGTCGGCCGGATCGTGGGTGCGCAGCTGCAGGAAGCCGGGGGCGCTCCGCTGCCGCACCGCCGCGTCTTCGGGGATCTCACGCATCCCCATGACGACGCGCAACGGCTGGTGCCCGGCGTCGCCGTCGTCGGCGTCCCGGGCCGTCAGGCGCGGGTTGTCCACAAAAATGGTTTCGGTGCCGACCACGATGGCATCGACGCGCGCCCGCAGCTTGTGCGAGTCCAGCCGGGATTCCGGCGAGGTGATCCACTGGCTGGTGCCGTCGGCCGCCGCGATCCTGCTGTCCAGGGTCTGGGCCAGCCGGGCCGTGACAAAGGGCCGCCCGGCCTTCACCGCTGCAAACCATTGCCGGTTCAGCTCCCGGGCCGCTTCCGCCATGAGGCCGGAGCGGACGTTGATGCCTTCGCGGCGGAGCCTGTCCGCGCCGCCTGCGGCCGGGGAGTGCGGATCGTCCACGGCATAGACCACGTTGCCGATGCCGGCGTCAATGATGGCCTGGGAACAGGCCGGCGTGCGGCCCTGGTGGTTGCAGGGTTCCAGCGTGACCACCATGGTGGCGGCGGACAGTTCCCGCCGCGTGCCGCGCAGTGAGTTGATGGCATCCGCCTCGGCGTGGGGCGTGCCGGCGCCCAGGTGCCTGCCAATGGCCAGGACCGTGCCGTCGGCATCAATGATGACGGCGCCCACCAGCGGGTTGGCACCGCGCACACCCTGCCGTGCCACGGCCAGGGCCGTCTCCATGGCGACGACGACGGGGTTGCTGAAGGATTCTGGATCAAGGTGGCGCTCTGCCCTGGGAGTCACTTCCCGGCCTCATTTCTGCCCATGGCGCTCATGCCCGCGCCCACCGCGGTGGGGCGGCCCGGGACTGTTGTTGTGGAGGGGGCGGCGTGCCCGGCCCGGCGGCCTACACGCCACCAGACAAAGAAGCCGGCCAGGGTGAACGCCCCGTAGAAGATGTACATGAAGGCCGAGGCATAGTAGCCGGCACTGAACAGCAGCGGCACGCCCACAATGTCAACGGCCACCCAGATGAGCCAGAATTCCACCCACCCCTTGGCCATGCCGTAGGTGGCCAGCAGGGAGCCCATGAAGATCCAGGCATCAGCCCACACGGGTTCGTAGGAACCCAGGGCCCGGAACACCGGGGTCAGGACGGCGGTGCCCAGCACCATGGCCGCGGCCAGGGACCAGCGCGTCCGGCCCCCGGCCCAGCGGGGGGCGACGGCGGCACCCGGGGCGGAGCCGTCGTCGTTCTTCGGCGCCCGTGTGGCCCGCCAGCGCTGCCAGCCGTACACGGAGACGGCGATGAACACGATTTGGCGCCCGGCCTGGCCCAGCAGGTTCGCGTAGACCGGCGAGCCGAAGACGGAACCCATGAAGACCGTGAAGAGGAGTGCGTTGCCGATGATGCCGACCGGCCAGGCCCAGGTTTTGCGGCGCATGCCGCCGAGGGCGCTGGCGAGCCCGAAAAGATTGCCCATGACTTCACGCCACAGGAGGAATCCGCCGCCGGCGAATTCAAGCTTGGCGTCAAAGAGCCATCGCAGAAAGTCCACTGTTACCTCCCTTTCGAACCGCGATGGCTCCGGGGGTAACGTACAGTTTCGGTCCGGCACAGGCTGCCGCGGGCTGCGGCACCTGGCGCGAAGGCCAAAAGTGTTCGTGCTTCTCCCATCCAGACTTTAACTGTCGGTACTGGAATTTCACCAGATCAGCCGTGCGCCGCCTGCTGTTTCCAGCCTGCTGCGCTCGGGTCGCGGACTATAACCGCCGGTTCGGAATTACACCGACCCCGGAGCACGTTGATGTTGCTATGTTTTTGGCAATGCTAAATGCTTGGTTCCAATTGCTAAAAGCCCTTGGCACTGTTTGGCGCCCGCTGTGGCGGGCGCCTACTTCATTATGGCACTTTTGCCCCTGTCGCCAAATTGGCCGGACATTGTTACCATATTTGTCCCAACGCACGCCGGGCCGCCGGCATTCCCAGCCAACCAAATTCCCGGCCAACCAAATTTCTGCCTAGCTGAATTCCCGCCTAGCCGAAGGCGAGCCGGCCCTTCGCGCGCAGCGAGTCGATGGCCTCCGCGGGCGACGGCCTGCCGTACACGGCCGAGCCCGCCACAAAGACGTTGGCCCCGGCCTCGGCGGCACGCGTGATGGTTTCCTCCGTGATGCCCCCGTCGACCTGGATGGCAACATCCACCCCGGCCCCGTCAATGGCGGCCCGGGCACGCCGGATCTTGGGCAGCATCACATCCAGGAACGCCTGCCCGCCGAAGCCCGGCTCCACCGTCATCACCAGCAGCATGTCCAGCTCCGGAAGCAGGTCCAGGTACGGCTCCACCGGGGTGGCCGGGCGCAACGCCATGCCCGCCCTGGCCCCGCGGGCGCGCAGTTCCCGGGCAAGCTTCACCGGCGCGTCGGAGGCCTCCACATGGAAGGTCACGGACGCGAGCCCGGCGTCGGCGAACTTCGGCGCCCAGCGGTCCACCTCGGAAATCATCAGGTGCGCATCCAGCGGGACCGGGCTGACCTGTTGGATCCGTTCCACCACCGGCAGCCCGATGGTCAGGTTCGGCACGAAGTGGTTGTCCATGACATCCACGTGCACGGCGTCGGCGTTGGCGATGCGGGCCAGCTCGGCCTCGAGGTTGACGAAATCCGCCGAGAGGATGCTGGGGTTGATGCAGCACCGGGGCGTGGTGGAGGGCATGATGCCTGCCTTTCGGGAGGGGTCAGAGCTTGCGGAAGAGGGCGAGGAACATGGCGTCGGTCTGGTGCAGGTGCGGCCACAGCTGGGCCGTCATGCGGCTGACGGGCAGCGGCGACCGCGCGTTCCCGGCGCCAAGGTCCCCGGTCAGGCTGGCGGCATCCAGGGCGGCCCCGGCGTCGAGCAGCTCAAGGTCAGCGCGCCCGTGCAGGGCGTCCTCGACCACGGCAAGTGTCTCCGCCGTGTGCGGCGAGCACGTCACATAGGCCACCACTCCCCCGGGCTTGACGGCGGCCAGCGCCGATCCGAGCAGTTCGCGTTGCAGCGGGCCAAGTTCGGAGACGTCGGAGAGCTTCCGGCGCCAGCGGGATTCGGGCCGGCGGCGCAGGGCGCCCAGCCCGGTGCACGGGGCGTCCACCAGGATCCTGTCGAACGACGCCGGATGGTCCCGTCCCACGTCGCGGCCGTCGCCGGTGCGCACCGTCCAGGTGTCTTCCGGGATGGCGGCCATGGCCTGGCCCACCAGTTTGGCCCGGTGCGGGGCAGGCTCGTTGGCCAGGATCCAGGCACCCTTTTCCGCCGCAAGGGCGGCCAGCAGCGCGGCCTTGCCGCCGGGCCCGGCGCACAGGTCAAGCCAGCGTTCCTCGCCGCCGTCGAGCTCCGATTTCAGCTCCACCCCGGCCAGGGCGCGGGCCACCAGCTGGGAGCCGACGTCCTGGACGCGGACGGTGCCGTCGCGGACGCTGGAGAGCCGGCCCAGGTCGCCGCCGGAGGACAGTGCGGAGCCGGTGACGAGCGGGCCGGGCGTGAACCCGGCGTCGAACGCCTCCGCCAGGCTGCCGATCCCGGGCAGGGCCACCAGGTTGACGACGGGGGCGGCGTTGTCGGCCTCGAGCAGTGCCGTGATTTCGGCGGCGTCGCGGCCGTGGGCCACGAGGGCCTGGCGCAGGGCGCGGACGATCCATTCGGGGTGGGAGTGCTCGACGGCGGCGACCTTGACGTCGTCGCCCAGCCCGTCGGTCAGATCCGCCAGCCATGCCGGCAGGTCCTTGGCGGATACCTTGCGCAGCACGGCGTTGATCAGTCCGGCCGGGCCGGCGCCAATGACGGCGCGTGCCAGGCCGACGGTCTGGTCGAGCGCCGCATGCGCCGGGACCCGCATGGCAAGCAGCTGGTGGACGCCGATGCGCAGCGCGTCCAGGACGGCCGGGTCCAGCTCCGCCAGCGGGCGGTCCACGCAGCGGGCCAGGATGGCGTCGTAGGTGCCCTGGGCGCGCAGTGCGCCGTAGGCGAGTTCGGTGGCAAACCCAGCGTCGCGGCGGTCCAGGTGGTGGTTGCGGATCCGGGCCGGCAGCACCAGGTTGGCGTAGGCATCGTCGCCGGAGACGGCCCGGAGCACCTCGAAGGCGACCAGCCGGGCGGGGTCCGCGGCGCGGGTGCGCTGCGACGGGGCCGATTCCGTGCGGTTGCGCCCCGTGCGCCGGTTGCGTTCACGCCCGGCGTCGTCGCGGCGCCGCACCCCGGCGTGGCCGCCCGGGCGCCCCTGGTCCCGGGGGTGTCCGGACCGGCCTGCCGGACCGCCTTGTTCGCTGGTCATTCAAACACCACGTCTTCCTTGTTCGCCAGGCCGCGGGCCCAGTCATTTGCCTTCATCATCTTCTTGCCGCCCGGCTGCACCATGGCCAGTTCCACCGCATGTGAGCCCGTCCCCACCAGCACCGCCTTGGCGTCCACCTGCAGCTGCCCCGGGGCCAGCTGCGTGACGTCCGGACGCTGCGTGACGGGGCCGAGCTTGAAGCGCTGGCCCTGCAGCGTGGTCCAGGCCCCGGGCTCGGCGGTGACGCCGCGGACCCTGCGGTCGATGGCCAGGGCAGGGTCGTGCCAGTTCACGTGGCCGTCCTCCAGCCCCAGTTTGGGGGCGAGGGAGACCTCCCCCCGCTGCGGCACGGCGGTCAGCCTCCCGGCAGCCAGCCCGTCGATGGTCTGTGCCAGGAGTGCCGCGCCGCTGTGCGAGAGGCGCTCCAGCAGTGCCGCACTGGTGTCCGTGGAGCGGATGGGTTCGGTCATGGTCCCGTACACGTCCCCCGTGTCCAGGCCCTTCTCCAGCAAAAAGGTGGAAGCGCCAATGAGCTCATCGCCGTGGATGACGGCGTGCTGGACGGGGGCGGCGCCGCGCCAGGCCGGCAGCAGGGAAAAGTGCAGGTTGATCCAGCCGTGCGCCGGGATGGCCAGGGCCGATTCCGGCACCAGGGCCCCGTAGGCGACGATGGCGGCCACGTCGGGGCGGGCGGCCGCGATGGCTTCCCGGGCGGCGGCGTCGACCTTGTCCGCCTTGATGACAGGCAGGCCCAGTTCGGCGGCGCGGGCGGCGACGGGCGACGGCGTGAGCACCCGTTTGCGTCCCAGCGGCGCGTCCGGGCGGGTCAGGACCGCGACGACCTGGTGCCCGGCGGCACGCAACGCCTCCAGCGACGGCAGGGCGACGGCGGGGGTGCCGGCAAAGAGGACCCTCATCCGGCGGCGCCTGCGCCGAACGCGGAGCCGACCGTGCGGGCACGCTTGGTGAGTGTCTCCGCCGTGACGTTGTGGTAGTTCGCCGTGCGGATGGCACGCAGGGCGGTTTTGCGGTCCTCGCCCTCGAGCCGGTCCACATAGAGTTTCCCGTCCAGGTGGTCGGTCTCGTGCTGGAAGCACTTGGCCAGCAGGCCGGTGGCTTCCATGTCCAGCGGCCCGCCGTTTTTATCCACACCGGTGATCCGCACCCACCGGTGGCGTCGGACGCTGAAGCCCAGGCCCGGAACCGACAGGCAGCCTTCGGGCTCGTCGGGGGCGAAATCGTCGCTGGCGGCAATGACGGGGTTGATGACATGCCCCTCGGCACCGTCCACCGAATACGTGAAGATGCGCTTGCTGATGCCGACCTGGGGCGCGGCGAGCCCGGCGCCGCGGACGTCCGCCATGGTCTCGGCCATGTCCTCGATCAGCTTGGCCAGTTCGGGGCCAAACTCGGTCACTTCTTCGGCAGGGGTGCGCAGGACGGGGTCGCCGATGATGCGAATGCTCAAAATGGCCATGGTGGGGACCTCACTTTGGTGTCGGTGCGTGCCTGTTCGGGCCGCGGGAGCGCCCAGGCATCCAGTCTAGTTGGCCGTTCCGGCCACCCATGATTCCGCCAGCAGGACAGGCCGGCAGTGCCCGGGCCGCGATCCTGCCGGCTGAGCCCTGCCCGCAGGGCTCAGCCGGCAGGAGCTGCGATGGGCAGCAGCGGCGCTCCGGCCTGGGCGGCCTCGAGCGAGGTCTGCCAGACGCGGCGCAGGGAGGCGAACTTGAACCAGTGCTGTTTGAGCACGGCCGGATTGGCACGCAGGGTGCGGACCTCGGTCTCGCCGATGGCCACCCCCAGCAGGACGGGGTCCGTCCCGTATTTCCAGGCCTCCCAGGTGCCGGCGGATTCGTCCACTATGGATTCCTCGGCCTTCATGCCCGCCACGAGCTGCATGACCACCTTGGCGTCCAGGCCCTTGACCTGGCCATTGCGGTCGGTGCCCTTCGTCTTGTAGTCGATGATGCACAGCTTGCCGCCGATGGTGGCCACCAGGTCCAGCGTGCCGGCATAGCCAAGCGTTTCATTCCATACGGTGATTTCCGGCGCCAGCGGCTGGACCTTGTACTCATCCCACCAGGCGTCGAAACGCACGGCAAAGTTTTCCTCACCCTTGTCCGCCAGTGCGGCGCGCGCCTCCGGCATTTGGTGGGGCCGGCCCAGGGCGCGCAACGCGACCTGTTCGCAGTAGTGGTGGACCCGGTCCCCGCGGGAGGCGGCAGCATCCCGGTACTGTTCGGCGGCGTTGGAGCTGTCCCGCACCACGGTGCGCAGGCGGCCCGGATTGCCCACGGCGTCGCCCAGGTCGGGGTGCCTGGCCACGGCATTGGCCGCCATGTAACCGATCCAGCCGTCCAGGCTCGCCGCCTGCTGGCCGATCACCGTGGTGATCGATGGAACCTTGGGCGGTTCCGACAGGGAACGGGCGTACATGCGCCCAAGGTCGGTGGTGTGTGCCAATGCTGGTGCCGTCATGGTTCCACTATTTCACTACCCGCCGACACTTTGCAGGCCGCCAACGCCCGGCTGTGGATAAGACGGGGCCGGCGGATAACGCCGGGTCGGCGCAGGGAAGGGCCACGGCAACGAAAAAGCCCCTCTGACCAGTGTTTGTGCTGGTCAGAGGGGCTTTTGTGTTGGTGGGCGATACTGGGTTCGAACCAGTGACCTCTTCGGTGTGAAAGACAAGCCCGGCTAAAAGCGGCAGGTAGCCCCGTGTAGCGCGAACGCACTAAATCCGGCTCTGACCTGCGGCAATGCCCTATTTTCCGGGCACTAGCCGTAGTCCCGTGTAGCGTGGCGGGGTAACGCTTTGCGGTACGTTTGCGGTACGCGAACCGGCCCAGACCCCGCCGGCTGCGGCCGCCCGAACCGGCAAGGCCAACCCCTCGGCAACATGCTCGGCGGGCAGCTCAGCCAGGTGGGCGTAGCGTTCCGTCGTCGACGAAGACGCATGCCCCAGCAGCCGTGAAACCTCCGCCAGGGGCACCCCGGACTGAATCAACCAAGACGCATAGGTGTGGCGAAGGTCATGCGGACGCAGATCCCCCACCCCGGCAAGTTTCAGCGTCGGCCCCCACACCCGCTTGCGCCAGTTGTCCAGGTCCGTCATCGCCCCACGCCCATGCAGCACAAGCCCAGACCGGCACCGCCCCACCTGGTGGACATGCCCGCAGTCCGCGCTCGCAGCCGTCCCCAGTTCGTCCAGCAGGTCCGCCACCCAGTCCAGCAGCGGCACGGACCGGGCCAGCTTCCCCTTCGGGTACGGCTTGATCTTCCCCGAGGCGCTGTCCCAGGTCTCCACCACGTGGATCATCATGCGCTCGCGGTCCACGCGGTGGGCGTGCAGGCCCATGGCTTCGCCCCAGCGCATCCCGGAGCCGATGAGCAGCCCGATGATGGCGGCGTCGCGTTTGGAGTCCAGGACGGCGTCGAGGGCCTGGTATTCGGCCTTGGTGAGGTAGCGTTCCTGGGCGGGGGCGCGGCGCGGGAGTTGGAGCCGGTGGAGCGGGTTGGCATCGATGATTTCGGCGTCGACGGCGGCCATGATGGAGGCGTTGAAGATCCCGAAGATGCGTTGCACGCTGGAGGCGGCGAGCAGGTGGACGACGGGCTTGTATTTGGGGTCTTCCCGGCGTTTGAGTTCGGCGGCCGGCACGCGCCGTTCGGTGGCTGTGAGTTCGGCCAGCCACTTTCGGCCGGTGTGGCGTGTGATCTCGTCCAGGGGCGTGTCCTGCCATTTGGGCATGAGGTAGTGGTCCCGCAGGGTCAGCTCTGAGGCGGCGGTGGAGGATTCGAGTTTGCGGGTGGGCCACCATTCCTCGCACCATTCCCCCCAGGGCCGGGCGGCGGCGGCAGGGTCGCGCCAGCCGCCGCTGCGGGATTCGGCTTCTTTGAGCGTGGCCGCGTTCAGGGCGGCCTTTTTGTGGGGGAAGCTGCCGGCGGAGCGTTCCTTGCCGTTGCCGTCCCTGTAGAGGCCCTGGTGTTTGCCGGAGGGCAGGAGTTTGGTCCATGCCATGGTGTCCCCTCGTTTCTTCTCAGCCCTGGCGGGCTAGCGCGGTTGGTGCTCGACGGCGGCCAGATGGTCTTTTTCGTCGTCGGTGAGTGTGTCGAGCCGGTCTTGGGCGACGTCCGGGGTGACCCAGAGTTCCTCGGCGAGCTCGTGGAGGTTGTGCGCCCAGGCGCCGTGCCGGCACAGGTCATCGATGGTGATCAGGCGCCGCGCCGTCTCGGCACGCACTTGGTATTCGATGCGGGGCCGCTGGCATCCGTCGTGGCCGCGTTCGACGTGAATCATCTCGTGGGTGATGGTGCAGCGCCGTTCGACCTGCTGCAGCCGCTTGTCGAGCCAGATGACGCCGCGCCCGTCAGTGCGGCCAGGTTGGCCATCGGGCATGCGAACCCAGCTGATGGTGATGTGCGTCAACGCCCGAAGCGTCCCCCAAGGATCGAACATGACCTAATGGTATGGGCGCCCCTATGTTACCGGCGCGTAGGTTCCGCGTGCAGTCAGTCTGCGAGTTTGAT
Source organism: Arthrobacter sp. SDTb3-6 (assembly GCF_013376095.1). Lineage (GTDB taxonomy): Bacteria > Actinomycetota > Actinomycetes > Actinomycetales > Micrococcaceae > Specibacter. The sequence goes on from NZ_JAAMFN010000005.1 coordinate 75,534, forward strand.
AATCGTCCGACCCGTATAGGTCGTAGTCGGCTCATCCCCTGGTCGTTGGCTGAGCTTCACATCGGCTTCAATCTTCACCCTGTCGCCATGGCTGATGGGCTTCAGTGCGTCGTGGTCAATCTTGCCAGGCTTGATGGGAATCAGTGTCTCATCGTCCAGTAGCAGGTGGATCCGCGCGACGTCCGTAATCGTTTGGATATGCCCAGTCAGCGTTTCCGTGTCACTGTCGAGCTCGCGCGACGTGACCACCTGCACAATTTGGCGCGCCACGGACTGAACGACATGGACTCGGAGGCTCGGATGGCTCGGTTGCCGCCATTCCAGGTCCATGTCAAAACCAGCCATGTCCAGTGTCTTTGCCAATTCGGAAAGGGCCGACGCTGCCCGGGGACCCAGGCCGGCGACCTCCCCGAGGAATTCGCTTCCGTCTGCGCTGGGCCCCAACGCCACGGCGTTCTTCATGATGTTGATCGCCTCGCCGATCGACTCGTCCACCAGCTGCGTGTCGGGTTCATCGAAAACTCCTACTTCCCCGGTGGGCGAAAGTTCGTCGGTCGGCGGCGTTGCAGGTTGGAATTCGAGAATGACCGATCCCTGGGCTGGGCCGGCGTTAAGTAGGAGTTTGGTCGACGACACTACGCCCGAATTCATTCGGCCTCGAAGGCCCGTGAAACCACGTTTGGAACCACCGATGGCTGTTACCAGTCGCTGCCACTTGGCCATCAAGTCGCCGACAGCCTCCATGCTGGCCATGGAGACATTGACGGCATCTCCAGTGAGCCGGAGCGAACCGGTGGATACTGCTGTTCGCCCGATAGTCGCGGCGACCGCCATGGCTTCGACGCTGATTCTAGAGAGGTCAGCGGCGGTGTCCCAGTGCACCTTCGGAATTTCATTGACGAGCGTTTTAGTCAGCGTAGAAAGGTCCAATTTCCGGGTAGCCATCTAAGATCACCTCCAAATATCCTCGCCTTGGGTGAGAGTCCAATTTTACAGGTGTAGCACCCTTACTACCAGAACGCATTTTCGACCAGAGATCATCCCAGTATCCACGAGTGCGATAGTAGTCGCGAACGAAGGGATGCGACATTCCAGTGGTTGCGTCCGGAGCCCACGGAAGGATGAACGTATCCAACTCGAGGCCAAGTCCACGCCGAACCGACTTCCCACTGGCAAATGCCCCAATGACAGCCGCCGATTCGTTGATCGCAGATTCAGCTGCGGACGCCTCCACGAGGAAGACGCAGTCAATGTCGTCAGGTTCGGGCTTGATGGTGAAATACGAACCGCCCATCCAAACCGCGCAAACCGGCACGTGGCTACGAAGGAGTGCCGTGGCCGTCAAAAAATCATCCCAGAGTTTGGCACGGCGATCCGTTGACGTACCAAATCTGGACTGTACAGCTTCCATCGTTGCGCTATATCGCCCTGCTGGCAGTGCGCCGGTTGCAGCCACGAGTTCCGGGATTCCGTTCTCAGAGTTCACACGTCAGTCCCCCTGTTCGTGTTCTTGAGTTTCTTCCCCGCGCTCCCCAGCGCGGGTTTCTTCTTCGGCGCCGTAGTTCGTTGAGCTATCGGCGGCGAGGTCGAAGTAGTTGGCCGGCAGCGGCACATTGCCGGCCGCGTCTGCGTCGGGATGGGCATGCTCATCTACGAATGGCATCTTGGGTTTCCGTTGCAAATGTGCGTCTTGCAAATTTGAAACGGAATTCGAAGGCAAAAAATTTTTGGGTGCAGGGCTCTCCCCTGCTTGGGTATTGGGGGCGGGGTGCTTTGCATTGCCCACCACCTCCTTGTCGCTGTCCGTTTGACGGTTGAGTTTCACGAGCTCGTGACCTAATGCGACATATGCGGCGTGTGCAGACTCGGGGAGTTTGCTTGAGCCGATTACGTGCAGGGAGTCCGGGTCGGAATCTGGGACGACCAGGTCAAGGGATCTGGCGGAGGCCATTACGATTTCCTTGATACTGGCGCCGGTTCCTCTGGAGAGTGCCCGGATCGTTGCGGGATCGGGGAAGTTCTTCAAAGGTCCGTTGATCAACTGGTGGAGCCGCTTGTTTGATGGCGTGCCACCACAGGCGGCGGACAGGGCCTCGTAAGAGAGCCCGGCCGCTGCCTTGGCGTTCGCCAGTAGCGTTGCAAGATCCGGTTGAGTCATCACGTTCCTAAGACTGCTGGGTCAAAACGGTAGCGCCAAATTACCAATGTTAGGCACCGCCTAAGCATATCGGCGCGCTGCGAGATCCCGCCGTGCCTAACAAGAAGTGGCGGTTTTTTTCGTCTCCGCGCCGAATATAGGGAGCATGGCAGGGCTGGGGGTTGCGTGACTGCCTAACAACACTTACTATTTCATTACCTAGTAATTGACATGACCGCCTAAGGGGGCTTGAATTGGAATCACGCAAACAGCACCGAACCAACCGAAGGAGGTGGCCAGCCGGCATGCGAATGAAGCTGGTAGCCCGCGATTCCCTCGAAGACCGAATGGACCGCAAGGGCTGGTCGAACCGCCGTCTCGCGAAGTATGCGGATTGCGCGCCAGGCACAATCGACAACCTGATCTCAGGCCGAACCAAGGCAGTCAATGACGGACGTACGGCCGAACTTATCTGCGAGGCTCTCGATGTTCCCCTAGATGTCTACTTCGTGCCCGAAATCTCAAGCAACACTTCACGATCCATTACCCATAAGAGGAAGGTGGCGTCTTGAGCATCTATTACGACACCGGTGGTATCGGTGACGACGCCTGGCTCTATCCGGCGGAGTGGGGTTGCGATGACTGCGGTCTCTATTACTCCTGGCCGGTAACGCCGGGCCTCGCGCCGGTCGATGACCCGCTGCAGAAGGACATGCTGGCGCTGATCGCCCAGCACACGCCGGAGTCGTGCAAGACAGCCCAGGCCGCCGCCGGCGTCGTCCAGGCGCAGGCCAACACGGCTGATGGCTTCACGGCCGACGACTACGAATTCTTCGAGTCCCTGGGCAGCCATCACCCGTTGGAGATCTCGGCAACGCTGACCGTGGCCGAGGCTGAGGATCGGGAACGCCGTGGCATCCCGATGCCGATCGGCGGGGACCCGGAGACGGACCTTGCACGCGATATCGTCCAGCGCCGCCATGACAACCGCATCCGGTGGACGCCGGCCCAGGCGAGGGCTCACGCGGCGCTCGCAGCCAAGCAGCGGCGGGTGGTCATTGGTGGCCAGTTGGTGTGTTGGTCGGACAATACGGACGCGGTGCCGTTGTGAGTGCGCAGCCGGTGGATGATTTCAGGCCGTTGCCGGGGGCGTTGTCGCCGCGGTTGACGACGGCGGAGGCGGCCGTGGTGGCGCGGCGGCATCCGGTGACGGTGCGGCGGGCGTTGGAGGGTGGCGAGTTGCATGGTCAGCAGTCGAAGGCTGGTGGTCGGTGGCTGATTCGGGCGGAGTGCCTTGATGCGTGGATGGATGGCGTGAAGTGCGTCCATCAGTCGAATGTTTCCTCGTTCCGGCGGCGCAGTGGGGCGTCGCAGGCTCGAGTGTCTGGCAGGAAATGAGAGTGCCCCCGCCTGAGGGAACGGGCGGGGGCGGGCAGAGCAAGTTTTCAGGTTAGTCAAAACTCAATCTAAAGGAATGGTCTCATGAGTGGTTCCGCTAAGCCCAGCCCAGGTTCGGGCCGGCAAGTCCCTGTGGAGTTGGAAATGCCCGCGGGGATGTTTTTTGAGGGGCATGATTACAACCCCCTGAATGAGAAGACGATGTCCATTTTGGACACTCAGCGGCGGGTGGTCCGGCATCGGCGGGACCGGAAGTCGGATCTTCACCAGGTCTTGGATGATCTCGTCAGGTTGAATGCGGCGGCCCATGCGGCGGACCGCCAAGGCAATCTGGCGGCGCATTGGGATTCGCTCCTGTCTGCCGCGGCCCAGCTTTCGGAGCTGGTGAAGAAGGCCGGCAAGCAGATTGACGCTGCGGAGTCCCGTTACGAGGAGTTCTTTGAGTCTCCTCCCCCAGTACCGCCGGCAGGTGCGTCCTCCCCCTCCGCACCTGCCGGCCCACCACCCGCGGTCGGCAGTGCCGCCATCGTGGTGACGATGGACAAGCCGTCCAGTATCGCGTTCCCCGGATCGGCCGCCTATCTCTCCCGCCAGGGACAGGTCAATGGCATGATGCGGGGCCGATCATGAACCTCACTGTTGAGCAGCTCGTGGAGCGGGCGATCAAGGCGTTGGAGTCCGGCCAGCCTGGTCTGGCGGTGTTGTACATGCGTCGGGCGCTGGTGTTGCTGGCGGTGGACCGCACCGTGGGCTTAGTGCAGGTCGCGTCGTCGGCCTTGGAGGCCCTGGTCAGTGTCTTCAGTTTCGTGGGCGAGTCGGTGGTGTCGGTCATTGATGCGTTTATCGAGGGCGTGAAGGCGTTGTCGAATGTGTCGCAGCAGGATTTCATCCTGGTTGGTGAGTCATGAGCAGCTACAGGACCCGGCATCGGGCGGTGGTGCATCCGTTGAATGGTAAGCCGGTGCAGCCGTTCGCGAATTTGGATTACAAGGATTCGAGGGAGTTGGTGGCCCAGTTGACGACGTACCTGCGTGGGTTGTGGCCGGCGCCGCAGAAGATCCAGATTGATGTGGCTGCGCGGAAGATCCTGGTCAACGGGGTGGAGCGTGCTGCGTATGAGTTGGTGGCCCCGGCCGCGGTGAAGAAGTCCTCGGCGGTGATGTTCTGATGGCGGCCAGGGTGGTGCGTCCGTCGGGTGCGGTGGCGGCCTGGCGTCGTCGCCTGCTGGTGTGGTTGCCTTTGTTGCTGGCCGGGATGGCCGTGACGCTGGCGGCGGGCCCGATGGTTGTGTCGTTCAATTCCCTGAACCTGCTGGGCCTGGTCCTGATGGGTGCCGGTTTGGCGGGGTTCGTCAAGGAGTTGGACCGGTGACGGCGTCGTGGCCGATTGGTGGCTTGCCGGAGGGCACGGACTATCAGGTGTGGTTGCGGGCTGCAGGCATGTCTGGCACGACGGTGCGGGAGTTGTTGCAGGACACGTTGCCGGTCCAGGCGGCGGCTTATCAGAGGGCGGAGGAGGCGTTGGTGGATGAGCTCGCCACGGTTCCGCCTGTCCCATCGGCGCCGTCGCCGGCGGTGGCTGGGGTCTCGACTGATCGGGCCCGGTGGGATGTGCATTTACGGGCGGAGTCGACGATTACGACGGCGTTGCGGCATTTGCAGGACAACGAGGTCAGCGAGTGCATGGTGCTGCTGGTGCAGGCGGCGTCTCAGGTTTTTGAAGTGGTCTTGTTGGACCGGAACGAGCAGAAGGCGGAGGGGTAGTTGTGACTGTTTATGAGGTTGTGGATATCGCCCGGGTGCGGGCGAATCCGTCGAATATCCGTGAGGATTTGGGGGATTTGGAGCGGTTGACGGCGGAGGTGAAGACCATTGGGGTGTTGCAGCCGTTGATTGTGTACCCGCATCCGTCGTTGGAGGGTGACTTCGTCATCAAGGATGGGCACCGCCGGCGGCAGGCAGCGGTGAACGCTGGTTTGTTGAAGGTGCCGGTGTTGATTGAGGAGGTGTCGGTCCGTGGTGCGCTGGATGACATCGAGACGATGCTGACGACCGGCCGTAACCACCGCCCTTTGGATCTGTTGGAGGAGGCGAAGGGTTTCCAGATGCTGCTGGATCTGGGTTTGAACGAGTCGACGATTGGGAAGCGGTTTAAGAAGCCAAAGTCGGAGATCGTCACGAAGTCCCGCCTGGTTTCGGCGCCGGAGAAGGTCCAGGACGCGTTCGCCCGGGGCCGGGTGGATTTGCTGCAGTTGAAGAAGCTCACGGACTTGCAGGCGGCCGGGCAGACGGAGGTCCTCGAGAGAGCTTTGGACAACCGCGAGTTTAATACGTCGAGCGGCTACGGGATCGATGTGGAACGGGTCATTGCCCAGGCGGAGACGGCTGTGCAGGCTGAGGCGACGACGGAGCGTTTGCTGGCCCTGGGCGCGAAGGAGATCACCCAGGAGCAGTCGTACAAGCTGACCCGTGTTCCGGATGAGCCGGCCTTGACGGAGGAGGAGCACGTCGCGGCTGAGCACTTTTTCTTCCAGTCGCCGTATCGTGACGAGACTGACTGGTATTTGAAGACGTCCAAGCAGGCCGATTCGGCCGTGTCCGACGCGGTGAAGGCCGAGCGGGCGACGCTGCGGGAACTTAGCGCGGGGTTGTTGACGGCGTTCAAGCTCCGCCGCCAGTTCATGGTCCGCACGATCCAGGACACTGGTGCCGGTGTCAGCCTGGAGGCTGACCTCGAGCTGCTGTTGGATTGCCTGATTTACCCGATCATGAAGCTTGACGTTGAGGTGCTGGCCCAGATCACGGGGATTGAGCCACCGGAGGATAAGGAAAGCTACAGGGCGCGTGAGCAGTGGCAGGGGAAGGTGCGGGCGTCGTTTGCCCGGATGTCGTGGAAGCAGATCGCCCGTGCTGCTGCGTGGGGCGATTCCCAGGACACCGATAAGCGCCTCCGCAAGGCGCCGGCGTTCGACCGCACCGAGTACAACTGGTCCCACCACAAGTCCTGGCTGGACAAGCTGCAGCGCCTGTTCGGGTACCGCCTGGACGAGGCCGAGCGGGACACACTCGAGTTTTTCAAGGCCAAGGGCGGCAAGTACGGCTACGGGGAACTGACCGAGGGCACCAACCGCGACGTGAACGATGACGTGGAGATCCTCAATTGACGAAGCTTAGTGCGAGCTTGCCGAACAATTCGGACGAGAACGGCCTCGACAGTTTGAACGCACCGATGGTGCGGAACCCGACGGATGAGCACCTGGTCATCGCGGTCCTGGACTGCAAGACGGTCACCACGGACATTGACACGGGCTTTGAAATCGCGACGGCCCGCATCCTCCGCATTGAGCCGTTGCAGGGCCGTGAGGCGGAGACCGCCGAGCAGCTCATGCAGGACGCGATGGAGCGCCGCACCGGGGTGAAGAAGCTGGACGGCTTCGCGAAGCTCCTGCGGGACGGCACGGGCCTGGTCGTCGATGGCATGAACATCGACATCGAAACCGGCGAGGTGGAGGACTGATGCCCAACATGGAACTGTTCAAGCCCTTGCAGCCGCTGCCGCCGCCCGTCCTGCCCACAGCAGGCCGGGACGGAAAAACCTACCCGCGGGCCGCCGTCGTCCATTCCGACGACGCAACCTGGTACATCAAGGTCTATACCGACCCCCGCAACGCGAGGGTCATGACGACGTGGGACGGCCGGCAGCTGGCCGTTATGCGGTTCGACACCCGCCACGCTGCCATGAGCCACGCCGCCCACGAAGTCAACGCGCTCCGCGCTCGCCGGCATCCTGCCGGGCAGTCCTGGTTGCGGGGTGAGCCGTCGTGACGACGGATAATCCGGACCTGTCTGTGTTGCGGCGGGAGGCCCCGGCGGCGCCGGAGCGCTGCCCGTCATGTTTGAAGCCCATTGATCCGCACAACGGCGAATGCCGTTGCAGCTGACTACGTAGAGGAGAGTGTCATGGCGTTGGAAATTGAGTGGCGTGAACCGCCCGCATCGTTGGATCCCAAGGATCGGCTGATCGCGGCGTTGAAGGAAAACCCGCGGAAGTGGGCGCGGGTGAAGGCCGGCATGAAGTCAGGCACCGGCCACCACACGTGGAAGAAACTCGGCCTGGAGGCAGTATCCCGTCCGAACGACAAGGACGACACCCTGTTCGACGTGTACGCCCGCTTCGTGCCCGCCGTGGGCAAGGCGACAGGCAAGACAGACGTCAACGGCGTCCTCGCCCGCGAGGGCACCACCCCGCCGCCGAAGACTGGCGGCCCATACAAGTACCGCGGCACCGACGCCACGACGACGGCGGGCACGCCATGATCAACCTCGACACCGTACAAGCCGGCGACACCCCGGACCTCATTGCAGAGATCCGCGACCTCCGCGCCGCGCTCGCGGCCCGGTTCATGTCCGGGGAGCAGCTGAGTTTGCGGGACGCGGTCCGGGTGGAGCTGATCAACCAGGGCGCGGAGGCGGCCGCCCAGGTCGACGCAGTCAGGGCCCTGCACGCTCCGGTGGAGCAGCCGCGCGTTTATTGCGCCTATGTGGGGATGGACCGTCCCGAGTGCGCCGACTGCTACCCCTCGGAGCACGACCTCGGCAAGGGCCACACCCGCATGGTCTGTGGGCACTGCCAGCTGCGCCGCGACGTCGGATTCACAGATGAGCCGGCATGGCCCTGCGAGACCATCGAGGTCCTCGACCAGGACCCAGCACCATGACAGCCCAGAAGTTCGTCCTCCGCATCCAAGCACACGCCCGAGAGCTCACGGCCGCCGTCGCCGCCAAACGCGCCGATCGGATCCGCAACAGACTCGCCTACATCACCGCCAACGTCGACGCGCTTGCCGACCTACTCGAGGAGGAATCATGACGTACTCACCACCCGCCAAAGCCGTTGAAGCAGGGGCGCGTGCGCTGTTCTACGGGCTGATTGTGAGCGCCCCGCCATATCCGCTGTGGGATGACGCGGACGTTGCCGAGAAAGCCAAGTGCTACCAAGACGCGGAACTCGCCCTTACCGCTGCGGCCCCGTTTATCGCGGCACAAGCGAAGGCCGAGGCGTTGCAGGAAGCGGCGGACGACAGTCGCATGGGTCCAGTTCCCCACGGGTGGAACGCATCAGGAATCGCATCCTGGCTCAGGGCCCGTGCCGACCGAATTGAACGGCAGAACTCACGAGCAGCCTGGTTCAGAGTAATGGAATCGAGCAGCCTGGTTCCGAGCGGTGAAATCGAGCAGATCGTGGGCCAGCCGAAGCACAAGGTGGTCCACGATGGGCGTGCTGTCACTGCGGAACAGACGGTGTACATTCTGCACTCACGCATGTGCCTGGATTCCGGGATCGACCGTCGGAATTGCGTGTATTCCGTGGCGTTGGATCGCGGTATCGAGTTGGACCGGTGGCAAGGCTTCGAGGACGAAGCCGTTGCCCTCTACATCGAGCGCGGAAGGCTCCGGCCTCTTGGTAAGCCGCGGCCCGAGGCTGAGAAGTGAAGGCCCCGGACCCGTACCAGGACGCAGAGGGCATTGCCCTGGTCGAGGGCATCATGCAGCGCATCGGTTACTGGCAGCAGGCCGAACCTGTCGCCAGCATCGATCTGGAGGATGTTGTCAACGCGCTCGCAGACTGGGGCGTGGCGTTGCAGGCGTGGCAGCTGCCGTTTTTGAACGCGTCGCGGGCGATGGCGGGTTTCGTCGAGGGCCTCCAAGAGACCGGCGTCCTGCCGGAACCGGCGCCGTCGGATCCGCGGGCCAGGGCGCTGTGGGCAAAGAAGCACCAGGGGAAGGGCCCGCCGCCGTCGTCCAGCTGGCGTGGCAGGGAACGCAACACGAAATACAGGTCTCAATAATGAAAGTGGGTACACCTAGTGCCATGGGGACGCATAGGCGATACCGCCGCTCATCATCCGATTGCTCTGGCGGTCTTGGAGCATGAGGACGCTGATGAGCGGATTGTGAATGAGCTCTTCGGGTTCATCATGCGGTGTGCTGTGCAGTCGGCGGCGCACTTGACGGATTACGTGATCAACCGGGGCACTGCGGTGTCAATCGCAGGTGTGGCCCGGGCGAATGCGTTGCTGGATTTCGGGCTGTATGCCGGCTACCTGGTCGAGGTGGAAACCGTCGATGAGGAAAGCCGGGTCCGGAAGGCGTACAAGATTGTGGAAGATCCGGAGTTCATTCACCTGCGCACGAAGGCTGAGGTGGAGTGGGAGCGGCAGCGCCGTAACGACGCCGCCCGGCCTGAGCTGGTCATTCCCGTGAGGTTGCGGGACGGCGACGGTTGCCGGTATTGCGGGAAAGTGGTTCGGTGGGGCGCCCAGAATAGCGCCATTGGCGGGACCTACGATCATCGTGTGCCTGGCAAGCAGGCCAAGGACGAGAATGACATGTTCGTCTCGTGCCGTGGCTGCAATTCCGGCCGGAAGAACAGCGACAAGGCTGATGTTGAGTACCCACGGTTGCCAGTTCCGTCCATCGCGTATTTCAGCGAGGGCACGGTCAACTGGCTTGCCGATCATGAGTATGTAAAGCGGCTGGGCATTCCGGTGCCGAAGCCATCCGGCCGGGCGCTCAAGCCCGGCGATCCAACTGACAACGGCGTTCCATCCGGCCAGACCACCCAGGGCAACGGCAACTCCGGCCCGCTACAGACTGGCAACGGCGCTTCATCCGGCCAGGCAACTGAGGGCAACGGCAGCATTCCCGGCCCTTCCGACACTGGCAACGGCAACTCCGGCCAGGACGACCAGGGCAACGGCAGCTTTTCCGGCCCGGTCACATCTGGCAACGGCGCTTCATCCGGCCAGGGCATCAAGGGCAACGGCGATTCCGGCCCTGCAGTAACGGCTCCGGCCACTGGTAGCAGCCCCTCAGAGGTTCCCAGTGGCAACGGCACGCCGATAAGCACCACCAAGCCGGTTGAGGCGGTTTCAAAGCCGCCTGGGACCGCCGAGGAGGCAGGTTGCCAACTTATTGCCAACCCTGCCAACCGCCTGACTGATGGCCCCGGTATTGCCGGGTCGGGTCGGGACGGGACGGGTCGGGTAGGGCAGGGACGGGGAGCCAAGCTCTTGCTTTCTCCTGCAGCGGATCTTCTATCGTCTCCCAACCTGCCAGGGCTTCCTCGACCATCCATGAAACGTAAGAGGCCCAGGAGGAGAAAGTGAGTTCCCCTTTGATAGAAGTCCCTGCAGTTGTTCGGCCCGGGCATCCTATGTGGGTTCCGTCCGTGGATGAGTGGGCTGCCATGTCTTGGCATCAGCGGCAAAAGTTCGTTCAGGTCCGGCGGGTGCCGTTCAAGGCGCGGGTGTTGATTCCGTGCGAGAAGGCCCATGTGGAGGATCTCCCGCCGGCCCCGGAGGTTCAGCCGTGGGATGAGGTGCGGATGCATCACGAGATGGTGTTGATGCGTCGTCGTGCCGCGGCCAGGTTGGCGGCCGAGGTGGTCACGCCGGCCGAGGGTGACCGGAATTGGAATGAGCTGGCCGAGGCGATCGGGAACGAGGTGAACAAGCGCTATGTCTGGTGAGCAGGTGACCCGGGTGATGACGGGGGCGGAGTTCAGGGCCCAACAGTACGCACGGATGACCGAGGCGGCGTTCCAGTCCCATGTGGAGCGGCTGGCCAGGTGGCACAGGTGGGACTTCTTCCACGTCTACAACAGCCGTCGCTCACGGCCAGGGTATCCGGACCTGCACTTGTGGCATCCGGTGCATGGGTCGATGTTCCGGGAGTTGAAGACGATGAAGGGCCGGCAGTCTCCGGCGCAGCTCGAGGTGGAAGCTTCGATGCGGGCGGCGGGGATTGATGTTGGTGTATGGCGGCCGGCTGATTTGGACGGGCGGATTGATGATGAGTTGAGGGGGATGAAGGGTTGAACACTTGCACCGCACCGGAATGCAACCGCATCACATCGTTGTATCTGTGCACGACCTGCGTCTTGGAACTTGACGATCTGCTCAAGGATGTTCCGGTTCTTGTTCAGTTCTTGCCTGGGGCGATCCATCAGACGAGCGTGACCAGGTCGCCTGGTGCCAGCGGTGGGGGTGGCGGGCACGCGAGTTCCAAGCCGCCCATCAACCTCGATGCTCTCTTGCTGCGGACGTGGCTGTGTCAGCTCCCTGATCGTGCGTACGGGGTGGCGATGGAAGACCCGGAGGCCGGGCAGACCCTGTTTATGGCACGGCTTTGGGTAGGGCAGGCCCGTGACCTGGTCTGGGGGCCGGAGGACAAGCGGGTGTACGGTCACTGTGGGGAGCAACTCGAGGATGATGCTGGGCCGACATTGTGTGATGGCCACTTGGTGGCTCGTCCTGATGATGTGTCGGTGAAGTGCCAGGCATGCGGGACAGTTCATCACGTCCACGACATCTTGTATCGGCTGCGGTTGAAGGCCCGCGGTCAACCCATGCCGCCCAGGCACGTCCGCGAGTACCTACAGAAGAAGGCCAAGGCATTCATCTTGAAGAAGGACTTTGAGAACTGGGTGCAGATGGGCCGGCTCGCGTACGTTTTGGATCGCGTGACCACTGAAGGCCAGGCGCAGAGGATCTACTTCCCAGGTGACGTGCTAGAGGTATTTCAGGACATGCGGGGACGGAGGAGAATCCCGACCTGAAATGTAGTACCCTAATTCCGAGGGGATAAGTGTCTCCGAAGACTTGATCTGAAGGCCCTGACCATTCGGTCGGGGCCTTCGTCATGTCCGAGGACGGTGAGCCTGGTGTGAATTGGCATCCCTCCCCGGGCCGGCCTTATGGAAGCTGGTGGTCACGTGCCATACGCTGCGCCGAGCAGATGCACCCGCAGATGCGGCCGGCTGGCCACCGAAGGCGGCCGATGCGATGAGCATAGGCGCAAAGCTTGGGAGAACCGCAGTGCCAATGACCTGAAACTAACAGGGGCTGACCGTCGTCGGATCCGCAAAGAACAGCTTCAGCGCGAATCTAGGTGTCGATTGTGCGGCTCAGATGTTGACCTGCAGGCCGACCACATCATAGAGATTGCCGATGGTGGCGCACCTTTTGACGCTGATAATTTGCAGACTCTCTGCCAAACGCATCACGACGAAAAGAGCAAGGCAGAACGTGCACGACGGGCCATTCAGAGGCGCTCTACCAGAGGGTAGGGGCGTTCGGATCGCTGGAAATTCGGCCCGGGAGCGCGTCGGGTGAATTCTCCGCACGATATCTCACATTATTGGAGGGGGGTCTAAGTGGGTGCACGTGGGGCAGCGGCCAAGCCAGCCCGACTGAAATTGATCCAGGGGCGAGGAAACGGCACAGACTCCGGTGGCCGCCCAGTCAACCTAGGTCCCGAGTTCAAGCGGACCGCACCGGAGATGCCCGACTGGCTGACCGCCGAGGCGAAGGACGAGTGGCAGCGCGTTGTTCCCGGGCTGCAGGCCTTGGAGCTCCTGAAGCCGGAAGACCGGGCAGTTCTCGCCGCATACTGCGAAACATGGGCGGAGTTCCGCAATGCCACCCGGGCCATCCAGGAAAACGGGTCACTTCTCATTGATGCGGCCCAGGGGACCATCCCACATCCGGCCGTGGCCCCGCCGCAATGCGGGCGCCCGCCTGCAATCCCTGGCGAAGGAATTCGGCATGACACCTTCCTCGGAGCAGGACCTGGCGAGGAGTGACACCGGTGGCGACGAAGACAACCCGTTCTAAGACAGGCCTCAAGCCAGAAGACTCCGATGCGTTCGGGCTGCCGACCACCGCGGTGCTCCGGCGTTTGAAGATCAGCCCCGAAGTCGCCTACTTCATGGTCTCCAGGGGCATCCCCCTGCCGGAGATACCGCCGAACATCAAAACCCCGGAGGGGCGCAGCCTCCGTAACGCCGTGTTCGACCCCGAACGCGTAGACAAGGTACTCAAGGCCTTCTCCCTCCTCCGGCACACCCAGGGCCGCCTGGCGGGGCAACCGCTGGTTCCGGACTCGTGGCAGGTCGCCTACATCATCGCCCCCGTTTTTGGGTGGGTGAAGAAGAACGAACACGGGGAATGGGTCCGTGTTGTTCGGACCCTCTACGTGGACGTTCCACGCAAGAATGGCAAGTCCACCATTTGCGGAGGGCTGGCGATCTACCTGACAGCAGCCGACGGTGAGGCCGGCGCGCAGGTCATTGCGGCCGCAACGACGAAGGACCAGGCGTCGTTCGTGTTCGCTCCGATCAAGAAACTGGCGGAGTCCGCCCCAGCCCTCCGCGGCCGGGTCAAGGCCGTCACCGGACGCATTATCCATCCCAAGTCGAATTCCTATTTCGGCGTGATCAGCTCCACCGCTGACGCCCAGCACGGCGCGAACCTTCACGGCGCGATCATTGACGAACTACACATCCACAAGACGCCAGACCTGGTCGAAACCATCGAGACTGGTACAGGCTCCCGCGACCAGCCCCTGGTCGTGAAGATCACGACGGCCGACACAGGCAAGCCGAACACGATCTACGCCCGCAACCGCAGGTATGTCGAGCAGCTCGCCCGTGGCGTGTTCAAGGACGCATCAACGTTCGGTGTCGTCTTTGCCGCCGATGAAACCGATGACCCGTTTTCCGAGCACACTCAGCGCAAGGCCAACCCCGGGTTCGGGATCAGCCCGACGCGGGAGTACTTGGAGACGGCTGCGAAGAAGGCCCGCAACTCGCCTGCCGAGCTGGCAAGTTACAAGCGCCTCCATCTTGGTCTGAGGACGAAGCAGACCACAAAGTTCATTGAGCTGAAGGCGTGGGAACGCAACGCTGGCGCTCGCATCCTTGAGGCCGATCTGCAAGGGCGTCATTGCTATGGCGGTCTTGACCTCGGTTCGGTGTCCGACTTGACCGCGTTGTGTTGGCTGTTCCCCAAGCCTGACGGGGTTGGGTACGACACGATTTACCGGTTTTGGACGCCTGAAGAAAACGTGGAGGCCCTGAACGAGAGGACGGCCGGTAATGCGGCGGACTGGGTCAGGAAGGGCTGGTTGGAGACTACTCCGGGCGACGTCACGGACTACGACTTCATCAAGACGAAGATGCTCGCGGACATGCAGTCGTTCGATGTGGTTTCTGTCGGCTTCGACCGGTGGAACGCGACGCAGCTGGCCAATGATTTGCTCGGTGAGGGCGTGCCCTTGGTGAAGACGGGCCAGGGCTTCCTGACCATGTCTCCCCCGCTGAAGGAGATCCAGCGCCTTGTCCTCATGGGCAAGCGCGGTGATCCGAAGCTGACCCATGGCAGCAACCCCGTCATGCATTGGATGATCGACAACTTGGCTGTCGCGACGGATGCGGCGGGCAACGTGAAGCCGGACAAGGCCAACAGTGCCGACAAGATCGATGGAGTTTCGGCCCTGTGCAATGCCTTGAGCGAGGCGCTCAGCCTGGACTCCGGCCCGTCATCTTACAACGACCATGACTTGATCATCGCTTAGAGGAAGGGACGCCGTATGCGCCTAAAAATTGGTTCCAGTGTCCGTGTCGTTTTGGTGGACGGGACTACTTTGGTGGGGACAGTGCGTTTCTCCTGGCGGTTCAGGGTGCTGAAGCTGACCAATGTTTACAGTCACGTCCGTGACGGCGAGATTCAAGCCGACGGATACATGCTGGTCCCGACCCGCAGCGTCCTGTTTGTCCAGGTGAGTTCGTGATGGGGCCGGTGATCAAGTCCGCCGGTGAACTGGTGACCATTGGCAGTTTCGCCGGCGGCTACCCCACACAGACCACAAAGGGGTCACGGATCACCGTGGCAGACGCCGGGGTGCCGCTGGCAAACTACTCCCCCGCGGCCACGGACCCGTTGACGCTGTGGAAGACGCAACCGGCGCTGCGTAAGGTCGTCGGCTATGCGGCCCGGCAGGTCGCCAGCATCCCGTGGCATGCCTATCATCGCGTCTCGGACACGGACAGGCAGCGGGACGCCGGCGGGCGGGCAGAACGGCTCCTGAACGCTCCGGCCCGGTTCATTACAGGATTCAAGTTGTGGCGGGACGTTGCCATTGACGCGATGATCTACGACCTGTTTTGTGTGCTGTACCTCGAAGGCACCAGCGGGAAGCCAGCCACGCTGGTAAGGATCCCGCCGCGGCTGTTGACGGTCAAGTCCGACTTCCTGGGGCAAGTCACCCAAATCATCCTGGAGACCCCGGCGGGCACGCCCGACGTTGACCTGACGGATGCGCCCATTGCTGTGGGCTGGGGATGGCACCCGTCCACGGCTGGCGGCGTGTCACCCATGCTGACGCTGTCCCAGATCTTAGAGGAAACCCGGCGGTCCGTGGAGTGGCGGAATGCCCAATGGCATAACTCGCCAAAGATCGGCGGCCTGCTCAAACGGCCGGTGGAGGCCAAGAAATGGGATGAGAAGAACCGGGACCGGTTCCTGCAGTCCTGGCGGACATGGCGTGACACGCCACGCGCTGGCGGGACGCCGATCCTTGAAGACGGCATGCAATACGAGAAGCTCGACGGGCTCAACCCGAAGGAGGCCAAGGACATTGAGGGGCGCCAGCTCACCGATGCCGAAGTTGCTTCCGCGTTCTATATCCCGCCGGAGTTGGTGGGGGCCAGGCCGGGGAACTTCTCGAACATCTCCGCATTCCGGCAAATGCTGTTCGGCCCCATCCTGGGGCCACTGTTCACGGAGCTGCAGCAGTCCGTGAACCAGGGCTTGCTCGGCTCTCTCGACTCCGCTGCGGGCTCGTATGTGGAGATGGACCGGGACGCGGCCATCAACGGCTCCTTCCTCGAGCAGGCGCGCCTGCTATCCACCCTGGTAGGCGGGCCGGTCATGACCCGGGCCGAGGGCCGGGCCAAGCTCAACCTGCCCCACATCGATGGTTCAGACGAGCTCATCGTGCCGTTGAACGTGACGGCAGGCGGGCAGGCGTCTCCGCAGGACACCGGATCGCAAAACATCAGCGACACCACCACAGCATGAAAGGCGGTTAGGTAGTGGACCACATCAATATCAGCAAGTCATACTCGGCCAAGGCCGAACCAACTGGGACGCCGGGTGAGTTCCTGGCCCTCGTCTCGGCTTTCGGCAATGAGGACTCCCAGGGTGACATCATCCAGGCCGGCGCGTTCACCAAGACCCTGGCGGAGTGGACGCTCAAGGACCGGCCCATCCCTGTGGTGTGGTCGCACCAGTTCACCGACCCGGAATCGATCCTTGGTAAGTACGTCGAGGCGCAGGAGACGGATGCCGGGCTGCTCCTGAAGGGCCAGCTCGACCTTGACCACCCGAAGGCGGCCCGGATCCACAAACTGATGCTCGACGGCCTCATTGTCGAGTTCAGCATCAGCGGCCAGGTCAGGGATTACGAGCTCATCAAATCCGATGGAGAGGAATCCTGGTGGCCCTCCCTCCTGATCAAGGACATTGACCTGTGGGAGGCCGGGCCCTGCTTCAAGGGCGCCAATCCAGACACGGAGCTGCTTTCCATCAAGTCGGACGGCCGCCTGACCGGCGCGGTCCGCACGGTGGCGAAGGAAGGCCGGGTGCTGGCTCAAAAGCACGTGACCGCGTTGAAGGACGCACACGCCCAGCTCGGCGAGATCATCGCCGCAGTTGACACGCAGGATGCGGACAAAACCAAGACTGCTCCTGTCCCAGCAGTTCCGGCGGCAAAGTCGGTTCTGTCCCCCAATGTTCGGGCGCTGCTCGATCTCTCGCTCTAAAGAAGGAGACCCCAGAAATGGACCCCAAGGTAAAGCTCGCAGCGCTCAACAACGAGGCTGCCGCACTGCGCAAGAAAGCACTTGAAAACGCCGCCGAATTCACGGAGGCGGACGCCACCCGGGCTGCCGAGATCGCAAAGGAACACGGTGAGCTCACGGCCCTGATCGAACGACAGAAGGCCGCCGCGGCGTCCCTGAACTTCGCCGGCGCCGGCACGTCCAGCCAGGAGAACACAGACACCCCGGACCAGTCCGCTGTCGGCAAGTCCATCGGCGCCCAGTTCGTCAAGTCGGAAGCCTACCGCGGCTTCCGCAAGAAGCACCCCTCCGGCGTCGGCAAAGACACCCCCATCAGCATCAAGGCCGAACACCTCCGCGGCAGCGTAATCGCCAAGGTGGACCCTGCCCCGCTGGGCACGGCCGGGGCCGGCAACGCCCGCGCCGTCCGCACCAACGAGGTCGACGACCTGGTCTACCGGCCCGCCCGTCGGCTGCTGGACCTGATCACCCGCGGCAACACGAACCTGCCCTGGTTCCAGTACCGCCAGGTCATCTCCAAGACCAACAACGCCTCCATCGTGGCCGAGGCAGCTACCACGGCCGGCACCACGCCCGCGACCGGACTCAAGCCACTGTCCACGCTCACGACCACTACGGCGGACGCCAAGGCATTCACCTACGCGGACGGCATGGAGGTCACCAATCAGGAGCTCTCTGACGACGGCGTCATCCAGTCGCTGATCGACTCCACGCTGACGGAGAACCTCGAGATCGAGATCGAGAACATTCTCCTCAACGGTGCCGGCACGGCCGACGAGCCCGCAGGCATCTTCAACACCAGCGGCGTCCTCCAGCAGGCGTGGGCAACGGACGTACCCACCACGGTCCGCAAGGCCATCACCAAGCTCCGCAATGCCTCCGGGGCGAACATCCGCGGCGTCCTCCTCAACCCGGAGGACGACGAGACCTGGGACCTGCTCAAGGACTCCCAGGGCCGTTACCTGGGCGCCGGCCCGTTCGCATCCGGACCAAGCACGGCATGGGGGTACGAACGCATCAACTCCCAGGCGGTCCCGGTCGGCCAGGCCATCGCCGGTGACTTCGCCACCATCCACCTCCTGCAGCTCGAGGCGCTGTCCATCATGGCGTTCAACCAGCACAAGGACTACGCCCAGCGCAACCTCACATACATCCGGGCGGAAGAGCGTGCCGTTCAGCTCATCCGCAATGCTGCCCGCCTGATCGTCATCGACCTGACGGCCGCCTAAACGCCAGCACTCGGGACATTTCCGAAAGGAGCATCACCATGCACGAAATAGTCATCGTAGGTGGCGTCAGATTCCGGGCCGACGACGCCGCCAGGCTCAAGCTCACAGCCGACGCCAAAGCCAAGACGAACGCCCCGGCACCCATCACCACCACGGCGTCCCAGTACACCGCCCAGCAGGAAGCAGCCGCTGCGCTCGCCGCCAGCACGACCGCCGACGCGGAACAAATCCTTGCGGATGCCCGTGAGGAGGCTGCGCGGATCGTGGCAGATGCTGCGGCCGAGGCGGCGAAGATCCAGGAAGGAGCCGGTAATGCCGGAAACGTATCTGGCGACGCTGGAGGACCTGGCGACGCTGACAAGCCTGCCAGCGACCAGCCCAAAACTGGCTCTCGCGCTAAGCCGGGCAAGTAACCGGTTCCGGGACGCCGTCGGC
Source organism: Arthrobacter sp. SDTb3-6 (assembly GCF_013376095.1). Classification (GTDB taxonomy): domain Bacteria; phylum Actinomycetota; class Actinomycetes; order Actinomycetales; family Micrococcaceae; genus Specibacter. The sequence continues at coordinate 94,437 of NZ_JAAMFN010000005.1, forward strand.
TACCCCGTCCACCAGGTCAGCGATGAACTGATCTGGCTGGACGGGGACGGCACGACGACGCTGCTCTTGCCGGCCGCTCCGGTCCAGGCGTTCGAGGTTTCCGTGAACGGCGAGGTGCTGCCTGATTCGGCGTATGAAATTTCACGCAGAATCGGGGTAGTCCGCAAAGTGGGCGGGATCTGGCCGGACGGGCTGGGAAACATTCAGGTGACTTACTCGCACGGCTGGGCGCAGATTCCCGGTGGCATTCAGGACGCAGTGCTTGAACAGGCACAGATTCAGGCGACGATTCTTGCCGGTGTTCAGCAGCAGAGCGCCGGCCCCTACGGCGTGACCTACGGCGTCCAAGCGACGGTGGGCGTCACGCAGAAGTGGACGGACGCGGTGGCAAAGTACAGCCTGGGATCAGGTGACCGCTCGTGATGTTCGATCAGGGTGAGACCATTGTCCGGCTCCGCCGCCAAATGGTGGCGGACCCCTACTCGGGCGAGCTGACGCAGGGGTCCTGGGAGGCGGCCGACGAGCTGCCCATCGAGGGTGCTGCGGTGGCCCCGTCCTCGACGACGGAGCCGGCGTCGGCGAACCGGCAGATGGTCATCACGTCGATGAGTGTCTACGGCCCGCCGGGCATGGATGTGCTGCGGGCGGATAGGATCCGGGCCCGTTCTGGTTTGTGGGAGGTGGCCGGCGAGAATGCTGCGTGGGTGAATCCTTTCACGGGCTGGGCGCCGGGCGATGAGTTCCCGCTGCGGAAGGTGGCTGGCTGATGAAGTGGAACGAGGGCTTCTTCTCAGAGGTCTTGAATTCGGCTCCGGTGGTCGGCATTGTCACGGGCGTGGCCCACAAGGTGGAGGCCGAGGCGAAGGCAGCTGCCCCGGTGGACACGGGCGAGTACCGGGACGGCATTCATGTGGAGGTCAAGCGCCGCGGGAAGCGGACGGTCGCGGTCGTGGTGGCGTCCAGCCGGCATTCGATGATTGTGGAGTCCCGGACGGGGAATTTGGCCCGGGCGCTAGGGCGGGTGGCTGGCGGTGGGTAGCCGTGTCTTGGACGCTGACCTGGAGTTGTTCCTGACGGGGTTCATCCGCTCGGAGCTGGCGCTGATCGGCACACCGGTCACTCAGGGCGTGTTTGTCTCGAACGCCTTTCCTGCGGATGCCAGGCCGAAGCTGGTGGTCGTGATGGACAATGGCGGGCCGTCGACGTCGATCATCACGTCCCAGCCGAGCGTTGGCATCACGGTGATGGCCGGGGATGATCCTTCCCAGGGTGCCGAGGCCAAGGAGCTGGCGCGCCTGGTGAAGATGATCGTCAAGGATTCGGCCCGGGCTGATCCGGGCAACCCGGTCGCCGCGGTCCTGAATTCGTCCGGCCCGTTCCGGATCACGGAGGAGGGTGGCCAGCCCAGCTACTACTTGACCTTCGAGTTAGCCGTTGTCGGCCAGCCGTTCGAATAAGCCTCACCGGCCTTAATCAACCATTCATTTCATGCCATCCACGCTGTGGGTGGCTTTCCTATTTTGGAGGACACCACAATGGCTAAAGACGCCAAAGGCAATGATGTTTCCGCTGTCGGTATTCCGGTTACGGGGCGGCTTGGTTTCGCCCCGATCGGTACCGCCGGCCCTTCCCCGGTGGAGGGCGCGTCGCCGTCGTTCACCCTTGATCCCGCGTTCCAGATCCCGGGCCTTCTGACGGAGGACGGCGGCATGGAGTGGACGCTGGAGGCCGACGGCGACCCGATCACGTTCTGGCAGGAAGGGTATTCCATTCCGTCCGGCCTGGCTAAGGCCGAGGTGGTCCAGACGTTCGCCCAGACGGATGAGATTGTCCGGTCCATCGTTCGAGGCCAGACGGCGGATGTGAACGGGTACATGGAGATCGACGCGGGCGGCACGGACGTCCAGTACTCGTTGTTCTCGGAGGAGATCTTCAAGAACGGTGTGATCCGCCGCCGCTGGGCCCCGGACGTGAACATCCAGGGCGTGAAGGAAGTGAAGTCCAAGCGCGGCGACGTGATGGGCTACGAGACCACTGTCAAGATCAACCGTTCCGACCTGGTAGGCGGCAAGCACTTTGGTGAGTGGCTGATCTTCCCGGGCGGCGTGGTTGTCACGATCACCGGCGCGACACCGTCCGGCGCTGCGGCTACCGAGACGGTGACCATCTCCGGTTCGGGCTTCACTGGCACGACGGGCGTGAAGTTCGGCGCGTCGAACGCGACGTCCTTCCAGGTTGTCTCCGACACGTCGCTGACGGCTGTCATGCCGGCCGGGTCGGCCGGTTCGGCGCAGATCACGGTCACGACACCGAACGGCACGGCCACCCTGGCCTACAACCGCGGCGCGTAGCCGCCTCTCTGACCTGGTCCCGGCGTCCCTTTGATGGGTGGGCGCCGGGGCCAGCACCAACCCATCTCCCACCCATCGTTGAAGGAGCATCACCATGACAACCACCCAAGACACTGCGGCAACTGCTGCCGGCCCCGTGAAGGCCGCCACAGCGTCCAAGAAGGCAGCGACGGCACCGAAGGGTGTCCCGACACCGAAGCGTGCGGCTGCGAAGCCCAGGGCTGCGGGGACCAAGCCGCGGTTCGCCGTCGTCGAGCACGCGCTCAAGTGCCAGACCAGTGAGGGTGAAGTGTCCTTGGATCTGCGGATCCCGCTGGACTCGTTTGAGAAGCTCGCCGGGCTCGAAGGGATGTCGGAGCGGGAGTCCCTGCCGTTCATCCGCAAGGAGATCATGCCGGCCGACGTCCGCGACCCGATCATGGGGTTGCGTGATGGTGCGGAATCAATGGAGCTGATTCTGAAGTGGATCGAGGCCGTGGGTGAGAGGTTTGATGCCTCAATGGGGGAATTGGGTGGCTCCTCCGCCTCGTAGAGGAGCACAAACCAGCCATTACTTACGACTTTCAGGCCCGGTTCGGCCTGGACGCTGACGGCATCGGCACTACGATCACGTGGCGCCGTGCCATCGACTTTGCCACCGGTCTCCTGAATGAGCAGGGCTCCCACCTGCACGCCTCCGTCAATGGGTGGACCTACCCGATGTCCATGGACACGATGTTTGCCGGCGCCTTGTATGTGGCCGTGCAGAACGCGCTCCTGGGCGAGGACCAGAAGCCCGTGACGATGCCGTGGCCGTGGGATGTCGAAGAGCAGGCCCCCGAGGTCTCAGCCGACGAGCTGGCCGCCTTGAAACACACTCTCAACGCTCACTCGGCTTTCGGGCAGGTGCGTCCCCAGTAGGAAAGCGAGGCGTCCTCGATGTCTAAAGCCGGTCAGGGTGAAGTTGACATTGTCCCGGTCATGGGCGGTTTCCGGTCCAAGGTCACCTCCGAGGTTGACGGGGCAGGGAAGGAATCCTCCAACCGGTTCGCGGCGGCCTTCGGGAACGGCGTCAAGGGCCTCGGCTCCTTCGTGGGCAAGTCCCTTGCTGTAGCTGGCGGCCTGGCGGCCGGCATCGCCGCGATTGCGGTGAAGGGTGGCATCAGCCGCCAGCTGCAGATCGAGGACGCCACCGCGAAGATGACGGGCCTGGGCAACTCGACGTCCACGGTCAAGCAAACCATGGACAACGCGCTCTCCGCGGTCAAGGGCACCGCTTTCGGAATGGGCGAGGCCGCCACGGTCGCATCCACCGCGCTCGCGTCCGGCATCAAGCCGGGCCAGCAAATGTCCAAGTACCTGACCCTAGTCGCTGATGCGGCCACCATCGCCGGGACCGGCATGGGTGAAATGGGCCAGATCATGGGCAAGGTCACCAACTCCGGGAAAGTCACCAACGACGTCCTGAACCAGTTCGGTGACCGCGGCGTCGGTGTGCTGCAGATGCTCGCCAAGCACTACGGTGTGACGGCCGAGGAAATGACCAAGATGGTCTCCAAGGGCAAGGTCGACGCCGCCACCTTTGAGAAGGTCCTTACAGAGAACGTGGGCGGGGCGGCACAGAAGTCCGGCGATACCACCAAGGGTGCGTTCTCGAACATGGGCGCCGCACTCTCCCGCGTCGGCGTAACCCTCTCATCGGCGTTCTTCCCGCTCTTCAAGAACGTGTTCAACCAGGTCACCAAGACCCTGGACGGCATGAACGACAAGATCAAGCCCGCCGCGGAAGCCTTCGGCAAATGGTTTCAGGGCAAAGCCGGCCCAGCCATCGAGGGCTTCTCCACCAAGGCGCTAGCAGCCTTTGACAAGGTCATTGGCTCGGTTTCCGCTTTTGTCCTGGCGTTCCAGGCTGGCGGCACGGATGTCACGTCCTCCGGGTTCAATGGCTTCCTGGAGCGCATGGGGCTGGTGTCGAGGTTCGTCTTTGACGAGATGCGCGGCGGGATCCTTGCCTTTCGTGCGGCGTGGGTGGCCAACGACGGCGATGTGACGTCCTCTGGGTTCCCCGGGTTCATGGAGAGGGTCGCCAACGCGACTCGGCCGCTGGTGGATGCCCTCAAACAGCTGGATTTCTCGAGCTTTTCCGCTTTCACGGCTTCCCTGTCGACGGCGGGCGGCAGTGTTGGGAAGTCGCTGGGCAGCATTGGCGAGTCCGTCAAGACGCTGGCGCCGGCTTTCAAGGCATTCGGTGAGCAGCTGCCCAACATTGGCGGGGCGCTGGTCAAGCTCGGCGGGGTGAGCCTGAACATCCTGACGGTCTCGCTCGGATTCCTGGCCAAGCACGTGGACACGATCATCAAGTTCATGCCGGCCATCGTCGCCGGGTACATCGCGTGGCGGGTCGCGAGCAGCGCCCTGGGCAACGCACATATTGCGTTGACGGCGGCGCAGGTGGCGATGACGCCGGTGAACCTTGCCAACAATGTGGCAAGGATCGTCGCGGTGACGCTGGAGAACCAGCATGCCCGGGCCATCGGCACAACCACGACGGCGCTGAACCTGAACCTGGTCACCATGGCCCGGCAGAAGGTCGCCATGGTCGCCCAGAATGTGGCGATGGTGGCGGGCAAGGTCGCCATGGGTGTGGCAACGGCGGCGCAGTGGGCCTGGAACGCGGCGATGTCGGCGAACCCGATCGGCCTCGTTATTCTCGCGATCGTGGCGCTGATTGCCGGGATCGTGCTGCTGGTAAAGAACTGGGGTGCGGTCACCGGGTTCCTGCAGACCGTCTGGCAGGGGTTCGTTACCTGGTTCCAGGGGATCATGGCCGGGTTCCTGGGCTGGTGGGGCGGGGTCTGGCAGGGCTTCCTGGGATTCATCACTCCGGTGTGGGCTGCGATCCAGCAGATCATCCAGGTGGCGTGGCAGGTCATCGTCACGGTTGTCCAGACGTACATTGCCATGGTCCTGACGATCATCCAGACGGTCTGGGCCGTCATCCAGGTGGTGTTCTCCACTGCGTGGAACATCATCCAGACCATTGTGGCGACGGCCCTGGCTATTTTGATCGCGGTCTTCACCGGCCGCTTCGACCTGATCGCCGGGTACATTTCGTCGGCGTGGGAGAAGATCAAGGGCTATTTCACCGGTGCGTTCGCCGCGATCAGTTCGATTGTCGGCAATGCTTGGGCCAGGCTCACCCTGATTTTCAATGTCGCGATGGCGACCGTCAAGGCGCTGCTCTCTGGCGGGTGGAATGCGGTCAGCTCCACGGCAATGGCCGTGTGGAACGCGATTGTCTCGTGGATCGCTGGGATTCCGGGGCGCATCCTGAACGGGATTATCGCCCTGGCGTCGCTGTACATCCGGGTGGGCCAGTGGATTGGGTCTGTGAAGGACGCAGCAGTATCGAAGTTCCTGGAGCTCGTGTCCTGGGTGACCGGGCTGCCGGGCCGGATACTCGGCGCCCTCGGCAACCTCAGTGGAATGCTCGTCGACGCCGGCGGGCAGATCATCGACGGCTTCCGTCGGGGGCTGGAGGCCGGTTTCGAGTCCGTGAAGAACTTCGTGGGCGGCATCGGCCAGTGGATCAAGGACCACAAGGGCCCGGAGGCCTACGACCGGGCTCTCCTGGTCCCGGCCGGCGGCTGGATCATGGGCGGGCTGAACAAGTCCCTGCGGGCCGGGATACCGGACCTGAAATCAACGCTCGGGGACGTCTCGGCAACGATACGGGCCGGGGTGACCGGACCGTCGTCGTCCCTCAGGGGCACGGCAGGCACTCAGGCCGGCACACCCCAGAGTGCCGCGGCGCTCGCCGGGGTGCAGGTCACCATCAACGGCAATGTCGGATGGGATCAGGAGCGGGTGGCGGATGAGTTGTTCACGAAGATCCGGCGTTCGTCGTCGTTGGCTAATTTGCGGAAGGTGGCGGTCGGGGTATGAGCGTGAACGTCGTCTATGGGCTGCCGTATGTTCCGCCCGTCCCGGACGTGTTTGTGCCCTGGCAGGGGCTCAAGCACACCTGGACGGGCTGGGACGGGTCGGTGTGGCCCATCAGTGACCCGCGGTCTGGTGCGGCGCTTCTGGCCGATGGGCTGGAGGGTCTGGGTATGCCGGAGATCCTGAATTACACGCATGATTCGCCGGTGGTTCATGGTCTGGAGTGGGACGGGTGGTTGGCGACGGGCCGGAAGGTCTATTGGCATTTCATCATCTATTCCGGTTCCGCCACGGACGACCAGCCGAGTTCGAAGGCGTGGCTGGCCCGCCATCGCGCTTTTTGGAAGACGATGCGCCCGGGCACCTCGGGTGTGTGGACGGTGGAGATGCCTGACACGGGTGAGAAGTTCTCGCTGCGGCTGCGGTTCGCTTCTGATGGCGGGCATTCCTACGCGACGGACCCGGCGAAGCGGGGTTGGGAGGCGTATGGGATCGAGTTTTTTGTGGAGCAGCCGTTCTGGGAGGGCACACCGGTGGTGGAGTCGTGGGAGGCCGGCGAGCAGGTTGACTTTTACGGGCCGACCGGGTTTGGTCCGGATTTCTTCATTTCCTCCTCGCGTCAACTGTCGACAGCGGTCGTGACGAATCCTGGCGATGTGGAGTCCTTTGTGGAGTGGACGATTAATGGCCCGACGACGAGTGCTGTGGTCGGCATTGGTGCGGATACGACGACGGTGCCGTTTGCGGTGCCAGAGGGCTCGAAGCTGATCTTGGACACGGACCCGCGCCGGCTGACGGCGGAGCTGGACGGCGTGGATGTCATGGACCAGCTGACCGAGTTCAATTACCCGGCGCTGCCGCCGGGGCAGGACGTGCAGTTGAACCTGTCCATGGACGGCAGTGGCGGGGTCGAGGCTAAGTTCTCGACGTACTACCTGATGGGGGTGTGAGGTGGCCGGCCCGTTCAGGATCGACATTTACGACAAGGGCTGCCGGTGGCTGGCCCCGCTCGGTGATTTGAAGTCAATCGAGGGGACAGTGCGGCACAATGAGATCTCCGAGGCGACACTGAAGGTTCCGGCGAACCATCATCGGGCGGACCTGCTGGGCGCCCAGGGTGCCCGGCTCGGGATCAAGTTCCGTGGCGAGACGCTGATGACGGGCCCCATCAGGCAGCCCTCGGGTGCTGGCCCGGCCGTGGCCGGGGACCTGGTCTATGGTGTGCAGTCTGACTTCCGGTTGTTGCACAACGTCCTGGGCTGGCCGTCGCCGTCGAAGCCGTTGACGCAGCAGGGCGACGATGGCGCCTACTACACCATTGGCAAGTGGCCGGCCGAGACAATCGTCAAGGACGTGGTGGCCCGCAACATCGCGGACCGGCTCGGGTTCCCCCTCACGATCGCCCCTGACCAGGGACGCGGTGCCGTCATGGAGGCATCTTTCAGGATGCACCCGCTGTACGACAGGCTCTTCCCGGCTGTGGACACCGCGGGGATCGGCGTGACGGTGGCCATGGCCGCCGGCGGGCTGGTCTTGGACGTCTACGTCCCTCGCGTCTACCCGAACGTCCTGACGGAGCAGTCCCGGGTAATCCAAAAATGGTCCTTCAGCGGGACGGGCCCGGAAGCGACTAGGGTCGTCATCGGTGGTCAGGGCCAGGGCAACCTGCGAACCTTCGACGCGGTCACGGACGCCGTGCGGGAAACAGCGTGGGGTGACCTGATCGAGGTGTTCCGGGACGCCCGGGACACCGCCGACGGAACGACCTATCAGATGCGCGGCCAGGAAACCCTGGACGAAGCCGCACCCCGCGGCACCCTGACCGTGGAACTGGCCGAGACCGAACGGTTCCGCTACGGCGGGCCCAAAGGCGTCCACGTCGGGGACCTGGTCACCGCCCGCGTAGGTGCCGGCATCACCGTCACCGACGTGCTGCGGGAAATGTCGTTCTCCTTCGATCGCGACAACGGGTTGAAGCTCTCCTCCACGATCGGGCCCAAGGACGACGCCCTCGACCAACTCATGCAAGCAATCACGGCCCTCGCCCGAGGCGTCCACGACCTGAAAGCAGGGACCTAATGGCCACCCCACCCGTCAGCTACGGCTACCCCGGATCCATCAACGCCGCCGCGCTCGCGGCCTGGCTGCCGGCGACGGCAGCAGCCCGCTTCAGTGTGGTGGGCGCCGACGACTGGGCCGTGTCGGCGCTGGGCGGGCTGGACCGCGGCATCCGGATCAATGCCGGCACCGGCTGCGGTGACGGCATCATGGACGTCACGGCCGAGTACGAGACGCTTTCACTGCCTCTTGTGGCATCCGGTTCCCAGTGGTTCCTGGTGGTGCGCCGCCGCAACTGGGCCACACCCGCGACCACGTCGCTGGCCATCATCCCTGGCACGTCGGAGAAAAAGTTGCCGGACCGTTCAGACACGCCAGGCCAGGAATCGGACCAGCCGCTGGCATTGTGCCGCGTCCAGGACGGCCAGACCCTCGTCCAGGAAATCATTGACCTGCGATGCTGGGCGGGTAATGGCGGCGTCGTCGTGGCGGACCTGCTGGCACGAGATTATTTGGCCCGGCCCGGCGCGGACCTGTTGTGCGGTTCCACCAGTTACCGCTACACGATGGGCGCCAACGGGGTGTGGTCATGGATTGACCAGTCCTCGACGCTCGTGAAGTCAGCCCCATTGGCTGGTGCCGTACGGCCAAGCTGGGCGCCACTCCGGACGTTCAACGGCGTCATTGACGCGAGCTCAGGTGCGGGCGGTGAGAACCGGACCGCCACATGGGCGACGGACGCTGGCGGCGTGGGCGGGCTGTGGTTCGGCTACAACGGGCTTCCAACGTTCCAGGGCATATACAGCGTCCAGCTGACCGGTTACCACCCGCTCGTCGCGTTCATGCACCTGCCATCCCTCATGACAGTTTCCACCTCCCGGATCAAGTTCAAGGCCCGCCGGCTCGACAACAGCGGATGGGCCAACAACTACGGGCAGATCTCCATGGCCGTAGCCGTCACCGGCTGGTAGCCACCCAATTACCGCGGCGCCCCGAGGGGCCGCACTATCTTCAGGAGGCAACTCATGCCCGGACCGTACCCCTACGAACCATTTTTCGCGGTCGACCCATCGAACGTGGCCAACGTGGCGACCAACGCGCAAATCGTGGTCTACGCTCCCGGTGATCCGACCAAGACGCCAGTGGACCTATGGAACCTGAGCCGGACCATGCCACTGCCAAACCCGTTCGCGACCGACGCGAGGGGCTTTGCCGAGGCACCCCTTCATGACACCCTGCCCGTGCTCGTCTGGGACGGCGGAGGCTTCTCCAACACCATCGTCTCCGTCCAGGGACTGAAAGACGACGCGGAAGCTGCAGCCGGTGCCTCCCAGGCCTCGGCGGACTCGGCAGCAGTAGCCGCCGCGAACGCCACTGCCGCCGTGGATGCCAACATGTCTGCCGCCGTGGCTGATGCACAGTCTGCCGCCGACTCTGCCGCCACGTCCGCCGCGCTCGTGAACGCACCCGCCGACAACGTTACGGCGGCACTCGTGCGGAATCCGGCCACGGCTACAGCTGCAGCACTTGATGCCAGTATTGGCCCCGTTGCAGCAGGCAAAATTGAGAGTCGGCTGGCTGACTATGCGGCATCACTACGATCCGTCAGACTGGAGCTGGCTACCTATGACGGAAACCCCTCTACCACGCATCCGACCGTGGTAGATGCTGGTGTTGCTGGCTGGAATGGATACCGCTACTGGATGGCCCACACCCCCTACCCCGCGCAAGCGCGAGAGAACCCCTCAATTCTGGCCTCAAAGGACGGCGTGAACTGGGTTACCCCTGCCGGGCTTGTAAACCCCGTGGTGAGCTACGCGCAATACACGGGGCTTGGATACGACTATGGCTCTGACCCGGAACTTGTTTTGGTCGGCTCCAAATTGGTTATGTTTCACCGCCCCTCATCCGAGCTGAACGGCGTAAAGAAGGAAGCCGTCTACCGCATGGAATCCAGCGACGGGGTGACTTGGAACAGTCCCGGTGTGAAGGTGTTGGAAATGCCGACGCTCAACGCGTCGCTCATCGCACCGTCAATTTCCTACGACGGCACAACCATGACCATGTGGGTTGTCAACGGTGACGCGGTTCCATTGCGCATTGACAGGCGAACCAGCACCGACGCCGGGCTAACTTGGTCCTCACCGACCGCGTGCACACTCAACAGCGGCTCGCACGTGCCTTGGCATATCGGCGTCACCAAAATGGGCGGCGTCTATTACATGGCGTCAAACTCAAAAGCGGCACCGGCCAATGAGTGCGTCCTACTCACATCCACCGATGGATTGACATGGAATATCGTCAAAGGTTCGGCATTGCCACGCTCCGGCGACTGGTACGACGCATACGGCTACTACCGAACCTGCCTCATTCCATCCACCGCCATGCCCGGGCGCTTTGATGTATACGCATCAACAATGACAAGCGTTTCCGGCCAGCGCAGCATCTCCCTATACAAGTCATTCGACTGGGTTAGTAGCGGGAATACCTCCCTCAAGGCGGCAGTGGACGCCATCAAGGCACTTGATGATCCCTACAAACTCATCGACTCATTCGACGGTAGGGTCAGCGCTGACAGCAACATTGGCATGCCAGACATCGGGCCCGCATGGGTGCCAGTCAATGTGGCTTCATCGGCCGTCAGGTTGCTGGGCGGGGTGATGTTTCTTGCCCAAGGAGCAACCCCGTCAGGATGTCACCTCTCAAGCAACGTTGAAACCGGCAACGGCGAATTGTCAGCCGACATCATTGCCCGCCCCTCCGGCCAAGTTGATTGCGGCCTCACCGCCCGATACTTGGACGAAAACAACTTCATTGGCGCGTCCCTAGTGATCAGTATCGACAACACGACCACCAACCGGCTCAGGCTCAAGACCCGAATCGCCGGGGTCGAAACAACACTCATTGACGTCACGAATCCTGGGTTTGTTCGAGGTACTGCCAAGCGCCTGAAAATGAAGATCGTTGGTGATCAACTCGCGGCATATGTCGCAGGCAAACAGGTTGCCACGGCAACCATCCCTCCCAGTGCTATGACGGCTTTGACGGCGGCAACAAAGGTCACCTGTCAGGGTTACAACGACAACACCAGTGGGTTCGATAACGTCAGCTTCAAGGCGCTCTAGGGTCGAGGGGCAGAGCCGGTCGGCTCTTCACTTTAGATGAAGGGTCGCTTGGATTTCTTTCCATAGGGGCGTCACCATTTGCCGGCTGAAGGTTGCAGTGAGGTGGTCAGCATCTCGGTAGACGAGTGTGTCTCCAAAAATGACGGGACATGTCGTGGCATTGCAAAAGTAATGCACAAAATCGACATATCGGGCGCCAGTGGATCTGGCTGCGGCTCGTTCGGCCTCGATAATATCCGTCGAGAGCGCAGAGACACGGTCCCTGTCACACCGAACTGTTGACTCGAGGTGCATTGAAAGGCAGACTGCCGGGGTGCCGGCCTGAGTTGGAACGTCGGAAATGACCATTGTTTTACTTGTACCAAATGCGAAAATTGTAGATTCAAGCCCTTTTTGCCAACGAGCAGAAAAGTTGCCATTGCCGCCCACGAGTTGCACATTCCTGTAATTGGCCAGGACCACAATATCCGGGTGTAGTGCGGTCATCCGCTTGACGGCAGCCTCGCGCCACACCTGGCAAGCCTTGTACGCAACGCCATTATGAAGTGTCGGTATGTTGACTGAGGGGCATGCGTTCTTTGTGCTGCTGTCAAGCCGAATCTTCCCGGCCTTGGCCAATTGCTCGAGTGCCGGATACCAGCTTGATGAGTGGGAATCTCCAAACAAGACGACAAGCGGTGCGGCGGCATTGGTTCCAACTTGGCAGCCTGACGCATCGGTACTGTCGAAACTGACATGGCATCCCAGCGCATAGGATGCCGCGGTGTCTTCGAATGCCAGTCGAAGGGAGGGTTTTAGGTTGGAGGGCACGAAGGGAGTCCCGGTCGGCTGGACCTCGATGGCTTTCTGGCTCGCGGTTTGGTTGGTGGAGAGTTGAATTTGATTCGAGGCGGTGAATGCGGTGAACGCAAGCGCGATGACAAGGCCGGAGGCTGCGAGAGCAACAACGAACGTATTCCGTGGCCGTCCGTGCGCCAGTGGCCGGTACCTCATGGCAGGCTCTTCAACCCATCGGAAAAGGAGCCATGCCAGCGGAACGGAAGCCAGCCCAAGCAGCAACCGGACAAGCAATGGCAGGGGTTCGCCGCTGCCAACGAACGCTTGCGGTATGACCTGCAATGGCCAGTGAACAAGGTAGAGCGAGTACGAAATCTTTCCAATGAACTGCAAGATACCTGCGCCCAGTAACCGACCGCTCGACAGCCGGCTTTCGGCGCCGCCGCCGACAATGAGCAGGGCCGTGGCAAGCACTGGGAGCGCGGCGTAGAACCCGGGAAAAGGAGTTGACGAATCGTAGCTGAATCCAATGACGAGAAGCGACACTAGTCCGATCCACGCAAGCAATCCGGTCGAGGGGCGTTTCAGCCATGCCCATCCAGATCGAACTACGAACGCAACCAAGGCGCCGACCCCCAGCTCCCATGCGCGGGTGGGAAGCGAGAAGAACGTCCATGGTTGGGAAATGTCCATGCCGACAACGCAAAGAACGAATGAGGCTAAAGTCAATGCTGCCACCATGGCAAGGAGCACTCGTTGATTGCGCCTGAAAATCCAGAATCCGACAGCCAGGATTGCTGGCCAAAAAATGTAGAACTGTTCCTCAATCCCAAGGGACCAGTAATGCTGGAAAACGGATGGGGTGCTCTCGCTGAGATAGTTCGTTCCCTGGTAGGCGAACAACATGTTCGGAGCGTACAGGGCAGTCGCGACCGCGCCGTGCCAAACCTCTTTCATAAGCAATGGCGGCATCCAGATCCAGGACGCGACTGTCGTAAGCCCGGCTACAAGAAGCGCGGCCGGCAGAATTCTCCTCGCACGCTTGGCGTAGAAATTACCGAACCGGATCGATCCCTCGCGATCCAGCATCCGCAGGAGTTGCCCTGTTATCAGGAAGCCAGATATGACAAAGAAGACGTCAACCCCGACATACCCACCACTCAAGGGCTTAAGACCAGCGTGGTAAGCGACAACAAAGAGCACGGCAATGGCGCGAAGCCCCTGTATGTCGAGTCTAAATGGTTCCTTGACAGTCGCCCTAGTCGCCAATTCAGCTTGTGCGGTTGCGCCAGACGGCATGCCAATTCCCCCAAAAGTTTTCGAATGGACCTCGAGCAGTTTATAGGCCACTTAGCTCGTCGACTAATCCCTTGGTCCGGGGCCACAAAATTTCCGTTAAGTTCCTCACCCGCCAGGCCCCGGATTCCGGGGCCTTTTCCATGCCCGAGAAAGGGGCCGCAATGACCGTCGTTCACCGTGAGGGCGTACCCCGGGAGGGCTAAATGTGGAGCAGGCAGCATCGACCACCATCACCGGCCTGCTGGCCCAGCTGGGCATCGCCGGGATCATCCTCGCGGTGCTCGTTGCCGGGGCGGCGTGGTATCTCAAGACGTCCAAGGAGTTGCGGGAGGAAAAGCGTGGCGTCATCTCCGATCTCGAGGCGAAGGTCAGGGAGCTCGAGAGTGAAAAGTCCAGGCTCCAGCGGGAGCTTTACAAGTGCCAGTTTCCTGGCTGGAGGGATGACCAATGAGTCAGCTTGAGCGCAAGAGGAACATTTTGGGGGCGGTCTTGCTGTCCCTGGTCGTGGTCCTGTTGGCGGCCTTGGTGTGGCAGAACTTCCAGTCGTCGGCGGAGCGGGACACGGCCCAGTCGTCGGCGGCCACCCAGGCGCAGCAAAAGAAGAACCTGGCGGAGGAGGTCGCGGACGCCTGCGAGTCGGGGCAGGTGGTGAAGTCCTCGGCTGGCGTGGACTTGTGCGCCAGGGCGGCAACGATCGCGCAGCAGCCCGTGACGATCGAGGGGCCTGCCGGTCCGCCCGGCCCCCGGGGCCTGCCGGGCAGGGACGGGACGGATGGCGCCACCGGCCCTGCGGGGGTGGCGGGCGGGAACGGCCCTGCCGGGACCAACGGCAGTGACGGCACGGATGGCGCCCAGGGCCCGGCAGGTCCGCCGGGTGCGCAGGGTGTGGCCGGGGCCAACGGCGCCGACGGCGCACCCGGGCAGCCAGGCGCGGATGGTGCCACGGGAGCCAAGGGAGCGGACGGACGTGGCGTCCAAGGCGTCGAATGCGTCGGCGATGGCGCTGCGTCGTACTGGCTGATCACCTACACCGACGGCACCACGGCCCAGTCCACCGGGCCCTGCCGGCTCACCCAGCCCGAACCATCCCCCACCGCGGTGCACACCGCCCCGTAACAGCTCTCAGCCCCGGACCGTCCTGGCCGGGGTTTTCTTATGCCCAGAAAGGGGCACCACCATGGCCAATTACGCCATCAACTATGCACGCCCGGCAAAGTCGCTGCTCAAGCTCCGCGATGAATTGAACGCGGTGTTCCCCGGCCGGTTCACGGGCACGGACGGCTTCATCACCGGCTACGACTCGCAGGCCAACCCGCGCTACGGGGTGTCCGGGCACAACCCGAACAGCCTGGGCCACGTCATGGCGTTCGACATTTCCACCACGGCCAACGGCTTGCAGATTGACGAGGCCGCGGGGCGGGCGCTGGCCGAGTACCTGCGGACCAAGGCGTACGAAAAGTTCCGCTACCTGATCCATGACATGTCCGCCGGCGCCCCGGACGGGAAGATCGCCGGGGACTTCTCCCAGTGGGCGTGGTCCGACTACGCCGGCGTGGACCACTCGGACCACATCCATCTCAGCATCACCGACGACTACCAGTGGGGGGAGTCCTGCGGGACGACCCAGGCCGTCTACGACGATGAATCCTCCTGGGGCATCGCCGCCTGGTGGGCCGCGTTCAAGGCCGGCGCCGCGGCCCCGGTGGTCAAGCCTGCCGGGTCCGTCGTCAAGCCTGTACCCGTCAATCCTGCCCCGGCCCGGCCCAACACCTTTGTGGCGACCGTGGACCCCGGCGACACGCTCACCTCGATTGCCCAGCAGTTCGGGACCACCGTGGCCGCGCTCCTGGCCGTCAACACCATCCCTGATCCCAACCGGATCAGCGCCGGGCAGAAAATGAACATCCCACGCACGCCGGCCGCGAAGCCGCAGCCTGCACCGGCCAAGCCCGCACCGGCCCCTGCCCCGGCGCTGGTGAACCGCATCGTCACCAACCCCGTCGCCTGGGTACGCACCGCACCACGCTCCGGAGCCCCCCTCGCCCCCGGATACCCCCGCGGCATCCCCAAGGGCCAGCCCATAGCCGTGAAGGGATTCGTAGTCGGTGAAAACCCGTACGGCACGACCCCGCCGGACAACGCCTGGTACGTCACCAAATCCGGCTACTACGTCTGGGCCAACGCCGCACAAAACACCATCGCCGGCCTCCGGAACCTCACATGAAACGCAACCCCGTCGCCGCCGCCCTGTTCATCCTGCCCTTCGCGCTCGCCGCCTGGGCGGTCCTCATCGCCGTCTGCTGGGCCATTGGCGCCGGGACGGCCGCCGTCATCGACATCATCTCAAGGAGCTTGTAGTGCTGACACCGATCCTTCGCACCATCGTCCCCGCCCTCTGGGGATCCTTCATTGGCTGGGCGCTGGCCCTGCTGCCCATCCTGGAGCCGCTGCGCGGGCAGCTGCTCGCCTACGGGGACCTTGCCGTTCCAGTCATCAGCGCCGTGATCATCGGCGCCTGGTACGCGCTCTGGAAGTGGCTGGAGCCGAAGCTGCCCGGCTGGCTTACCCGCATCCTGCTCGGTTCCGCTAAGACGCCGACGTACCTCACGGCCGATACCATCCCTGGTGAAGTCCTCGAGGACTGGCACGAAGTCACCCGACCGCGGCACACCGCCGAAGAGTAACCGACTTATGCACAGGCCCCGCCCTCCTTCTGGAGGGCGGGGCCTTCTTCGCGTTGTGTGCCCCACGTCACGAAAAAACCGCCGGGCACTCGAAAGAGCCAGGCGGTTCACTCGCGTCCTTCCATATTGGGAGATCGGAAGGACAAGCAGCAGGCTACAGCGGCGCCTGCGAAACAGCCAATCGAGATCACATCCAACGGTTAGGGCACTTTGCGGGTTGTTCCCGGCATGGTGGAAGGTGACGCAGGTCTCGTAACATAGTTGCGTCCAGCTAATTATGGGTTTATTTTCAGCTTGGGCCGATATGGCTGTGGTCTCAGTTCCCCAACTTCGACCACAGCGCCCGGTCCAACCCCAATTCGTACGCGTGGTGGCAGTACTCACCTCCACTGGTCCTGCGCGTGCGACACCGCGGCGCCCGTCTTGGCTAATACCAGGGCGGGTGCCGTCCGTGGTTAAGGGATGTTTTCCCAGAGAGTCCCGTGGTGTGACGCTTCGTTACGCGGCAGTCCCGCCAGGGCTTTGCAAAAACGTTTTGCGGTACGTTTGCGGTACGTTGCCGATTTCAATCCCAAATTTGAGGCAAAGAAAAAGCCCTCCTGACCAGTGTTTGTGCTGGTCACGAGGGCTTTTTGTCTCGGTGGGCGATACTGGGTTCGAACCAGTGACCTCTTCGGTGTGAACGAAGCGCGCTACCACTGCGCCAATCGCCCAAGTCGGACCGAGTGGACCGTTGTCCGCTTCCGCGGTGTTCCTTGGTGCGTTCAAAACAATAGCCCAAACCCGCGCGAGTGCATAATCGGGTCCGCCACCCCCCGGCACGGGCCGCCTCCAGCCAGGCAGTGTGACCACGCACACAGCACGTATTTTCGCCCGAGCCTCCCAAAAACGGGTCAAACCACCCCAAATGGGCCCCCGAATCACACGCCTGTAATTCACGGCGGACGGGCAACTTCCGCGCGATTGCTGCGATCCAGGGCCGTCACCCGTCCGAGCCCCGAACGCCGCAGCGCGCCGATTTGGCGTTTGGGAAAAAGCTCAGGTAATGTTTTCAGCGCAGCAACACGGACTGCCGAAGCGGAGACGCCACAGGCCAGGAAGAAACGCTGATGTGGTCGTAGCTCAGTTGGTAGAGCACCACCTTGCCAAGGTGGATGTCGCGAGTTCGAATCTCGTCGACCACTCGCAGGACACCGTACGTACTCACGGTGGGGTGGCCGAGAGG
Source organism: Arthrobacter sp. SDTb3-6 (assembly GCF_013376095.1). GTDB lineage: Bacteria > Actinomycetota > Actinomycetes > Actinomycetales > Micrococcaceae > Specibacter. The sequence continues at coordinate 111,877 of NZ_JAAMFN010000005.1, forward strand.
CGAGGCAACGGCCTGCAAAGCCGTGTACACGGGTTCGAATCCCGTTCCCACCTCCATTTGGCTGATCCAAGGTATTTTGCTGTATAGTTCAGCGGGATGCATTGGGCGATTGGCGCAGCGGTAGCGCGCTTCCCTGACACGGAAGAGGTCACTGGTTCGATCCCAGTATCGCCCACGAATGAACGTCACGCGTTCATTTGGCTGAAGCAATGCTTCGGCAAGCAGTAAATGTGGTCGTAGCTCAGTTGGTAGAGCACCACCTTGCCAAGGTGGATGTCGCGAGTTCGAATCTCGTCGACCACTCGGAGAAGAAACTGCCGGAACCTCAAAGGTTCCGGCAGTTTTTCCAATCCGGCCCCCTGGGGCGATTGGCGCAGCGGTAGCGCGCTTCCCTGACACGGAAGAGGTCACTGGTTCGATCCCAGTATCGCCCACCACCAGCAACGTACGACGGCGACGCAAGCCTTGCGTCGCCGTCGTACGTTTAAGCTAGTGCGCCAGCTTCAGCCCCACGATGCAGCACACGAGTCCCAGCAGCAACAGGACCTTCAGCAGCGACACCGATTCGGTGCCGGTCGCCATGGCGTAGGCGACCGTCAGGGCCGCGCCAATGCCCACCCACACCGCATAGGACGTGCCGACGGGCAGTGTCCGCATGGCCCAGGCCAGGCCCCCCATGCTGGCCGCGAGGGCCGCAACGAAAATGATGCTCGGCAGCGGCTTGCTGAAACCCTCGCTCCTGCCCAGGGCAGTGGCCCACACGGCTTCCAGCGTTCCGGAGACAATCAAGACAATCCAGGCCATGGCACAATCCTCCCAAACTCCGTCTTGTCGCTGGCCGGGTACGGCGCACCTCGTCCGGGTGCCTGATGGCCCTGCCATTGTGGCACACCGGCACCGGCTTCAGGGCACCGTACCGTCCCGGCCGGCCCCGTGCGCCGCTCCCCCGGCAGGTGCAGCCACAGCGTCCCCGGCCGCTTCGGTGGCGGCCGTCATCTCATGCAGGAACCGCGTCAGCAGTTCCACCTCGCCCGGGGTGTACTTCCCCAGTGCCCCGCGCATGACGGCGGCCAGCGGGCCGAACATGGCGCGCCCCACCTCCCCGGCATGGTCCGTCATGGCCAGGTCCACCTGGCGGCGGTCCGTGCGGCTCCGCTGGCGCGTCACATGGCCCGAGCGTTCCAGCCTGTCCACCAGTGCCGTCGTGGCCGGCGAGCTCAGGTTAAGGGCCGCCCCGAGCTTCCCCGGTGTCAGCGGCTTCTCCCCCACACCCGGGCGCACAAGATACCCCAGCGCATTCAGGTCAGTGCGGTGCAGGCCGTAGAGGGCGGCAACCCGCTCCACATAGCGGTCTGATTCGAGAGAAAACTCCCGCATTGCAGTCAGGAGTTCTCCGTAGGGGTCGGTCGACATCATGGAATCAATACTCCGCCTTTCCTTACTACTTTGCTGAATTTTGTCTCTTCATGAACAAATATCTCCATCGTGGAAGTAATATGGGGGCCATGAACAGTTTCATGAGGACTTCAAGGAAATGGGTGCGGCCGGCGCTGCCGGCCCTGCTGATCCTGCTGTGGCTGGCAGCGGCCGGGGTGGGTGGGCCGACGTTCGGAAAAATCTCCCAGGTGTCCAGCAACGACCAGGCCGCCTTCCTGCCCGCCAGCGCCGAATCCACCGCGGTCCAGGAATGGCAGCACCGGTTTGTGGACAGCAGCACCGTGCCGGCCGTGGTGCTGGTCACCGCGAAAAGCAGGCCCACGGACGGCGAACTGGAGGTCCTGGCAGCCCTCCCCCGCACGATGGGCGCCGTCGCCGGTGTCCCCCAGGGCGCAGCGGGTGCAACAACCGGCATCGCCGGGCCCATCCCGTCCCAGGACGGTCTTGCCGTCGAATACATTGTCCCGGTGGCGGACGCCGGGGACCTGAAGACGGTCGTGGACGGGCTGCGCAAGGTCCTGGCCGCGAATGTCCCGGACGGCATGAGCTACTACGTCACGGGGCCGGCGGGGCTCGGCGCGGACCTGGTGGGCGCGTTCGCCGGGATCGACGGCGTGCTTCTGCTGGTGGCCCTGCTCGCCGTCTTTGTGATCCTGCTGCTGGTCTACCGCTCCGTGGTCCTGCCGGTCCTGGTGCTCTTCACCTCCGTCGCGGCCCTGTGTGCGGCCATTGTGGTGGTGTATTACATGGCCCGCTGGGGTTGGATCAAGCTCAGCGGGCAGAGCCAGGGTATCCTGTCCATCCTCGTCATCGGGGCAGCCACGGATTATTCGCTGCTGCTGGTGGCCCGCTTTCGGGAAGCCCTGCACCACGTGGAGTCGGCCCGGGCCGCCCTGGGCCGTGCCCTCCGCGGGGCGTGGGAGCCGATCACCGCCTCCGCCACCACCGTGATCCTCGCCCTGCTCTGCCTGTTGTTTTCCGAGCTGAATTCCAACCGCAGCCTGGGCCCCATCGCCGCGATCGGCATCTTCTTCTCCCTTGTGGCCGCCCTGACCTGCCTGCCCGCCCTGCTGGCCGTCTTTGGCCGGGCCGCCTTTTGGCCGTTCCGGCCCAGGCTGGACACGGCGACCGCCCACAGCATTGCGCCGGGCATCCCCGGCGTCCCCGGTCCGGGCGACGCCACTGCGGGCCGGGGCCTTGACGGAGTCACCGGGCTGTGGCGGCGCATCAGCCTCGTCATTGCACGCCGGCCCCGCCTGACGTGGGTTCTTTCGCTTGCCCTGCTGGTGGTTGCCAGCGGCGGCATCCTCCAGCTGCAGGCCCACGGTGTGTCGCAGACCCAGGTCATCCTGGGCCCGAGCAACGCGGTGGACGGGCAGGCCGCACTGGCGCAGCACTTCAACGCCGGCAGCGGAAGCCCCGTGGTGGTCATTGCGGACCAGGCCAAGGCGGCCCAGGTGGTTTCCGCCGTCGAAAGCTCGGGGGGCATTGCCGACGCCGCGGTCTACACGGGAAATTCGCGTCCCGGTCCGGATTCCGTCCCGGTGGCCAGGGACGGCCGGGTGATGGTCAACGCCACGCTGAAGGACCAGGCGGACTCCGATGCCGCCGAACGTGTGGTGGTGGCCCTGCGGCGGGACCTGCCCGCCGTCGACGCAGGCGTGCTGGTGGGCGGGGTGTCCGCCATTGCCCTGGACACCAACGTCACGGCACAACACGACCTGGCCACGATCATTCCCCTGGTCCTGGCCGTCATCCTGGTGGTCCTCATGGTGCTGCTGCGCTCCATCCTGGCCCCGCTGGTGCTGATCGGCTCGGTGGTCCTGTCCTACACCGCGACCATGGGCGTATCCGCCGTGGTCTTCAACCACATCTTTGGTTTTCCCGGGGCCGACGCCACCGTCCCGCTGTTTGGCTTTGTGTTCCTGGTGGCCCTGGGCGTTGACTACAACATCTTCCTCATGACGCGGGTCCGGGAGGAGGCCCAGCTCCTCGGAACCCGTGCCGGCGTGTTGCGCGGGCTCGGCAAGACCGGCGGCGTAATCACCTCGGCCGGCGTGGTGCTGGCCGCCACCTTCGCCGCGCTGGGCGTCATTCCGCTGCTGTTCCTGGCCCAGCTGGCCTTCATCGTCGCCTTTGGCGTGCTGCTGGACACCACCCTTGTCCGTTCGCTGCTGGTCCCCGCACTCTCCTATGACCTTGGCGCCCGTATTTGGTGGCCGGGGGCCGCCGGGAAACGCCACGGCAAAAGTGTTTGACACCACGGCCGGCGGCATTAGTCTTGAGGAAGTTGGGGCGGCAATGGCCCCGTGAGTGAAGGGAGGTGCCTTGTGTCTGTATTTGACAACATCAAGGGCAAGGCAGAAGAACTGATCGGCAGCCATGGCGACCAGGTCAAGGACGGCATCGAGAAGGCCGGCGACTTCGTCGACGAAAAGACCGATGGCAGGTTCCAGGACCAGGTTGACGGCCTGCAGCAGGCGGGTTCGGACTACGTGGACGGGCAAGCCCAAAACGGTCAGTAACACCGACCCTTCGCCCCTGAATTGGCGTCAAAGGAGGCGCCGGTCCCGTCGAGAGACGGCACCGGCGCCTTTCGCTTTTTTGGCCGCGGGCTGCTCGCTGGCGCGTGGAGCCGCTGCGTTGGGCGCCCGCTCCTATGCGCCCTGGCGTGCCGGCTGCGGCACAGCCCCGGATTCGCTGTCGGCAGCGCCGGCCGTACCGGCATCGCCGGCAGCCGGCGCCTCCTGGGCCTCGCGGGCAAGGGCGGTCAGCCTGGACACGGCCCGGAAGTACTTTTTCTGGTAGCCGCCGGCCATCATTTCCGGCGTGAACAGGGTGTCCAGGGGTGCTCCGCTGCCCAGGATCGGCACGTCCTTGTCATACAGGCGGTCGGCGAGGACCACGAAGCGCAGGGCCACCGACTGCTCGGTAATGGTGTGCACATTGCGCCAGACGACGGCGTCGATCCCGTCGATCAGCTGCCGGTAACGGGACGGGTGGACGCCGGCCAGGTGCTCCACGAGCGTGCCGAAGTCATCCACGGCCACGGTCTTGCCGGCAAACTCCCGGCGCATGGTGGTGTCAAGGTCGCTGTTGGGCAGCGGCTCCGGCGGGGTGGGCAGGCCGCGGTGGCGGAAGTCCTCACCGTCAATGTGCAGGATCTCGAACTGGTCCGCCAGCACCTGGATCTCGCGCTGGAAGTCAACCGCAGCGAAACGGCCGTCACCCAGGGAACCGGGCAGGGTGTTGGACGTGGCCGTCAGCTTGACACCGGCGTCGGCCAGTTCACGCATAAGCCGGGACATCAGCACGGTGTCACCGGGATCGTCCAGTTCAAATTCGTCGATGCACACCAGCTTGTAGCTGCTCAGCGCCTCCACTGTCTTGCGGAAGGACAGGGCACCGACCAGGTTGGTGTACTCCACGAAGGTGCCGATGGCCTTGGGGCCGTCCACCTGGTGCCACAAGGAGGAGAGCAGGTGCGTCTTGCCGACGCCAAAACCGCCGTCGAGGTAGATTCCGGCGCGCGACTCGGCCTTCCTGGACTTGCCGCCGAAGAGCCTGCGGAGCCCGCCGGCCGGCTTGGCGGCCACCTGGGAGCCGAAGCCCTCCAGCACGCGCACCGCCTCGGCCTGTGAGGGCTGCGACGGATCCGGGCGGTAGCTGGCGAAGGAAACTTCGCCAAAGCGTGGCGAGGGAACAAATCCCTTCAGCAGTTCCTCCACCGACACGGCCGGCCGGCGGGTGGAAAGTTGCTCAACGTGTACCAAGGGTTGATCCGTTCATCGCAGGAATTCTATGCATGCTTCAGGGCCCCGGCGGGGGCCCCTTCAAGAATACCCACTCCGATATTGCGCCACGTTAACTTCAGGGACTAATCCCCGGATCCCCGTGGTTACTGTAAAAAGGAAGTCCGGCCGCTTTTTTGGAAGCTGCAGCCGGTAAATACCGCCCCGCCCCATGGATGGCACCGGAAATTCCCGGTACCGCCCGGTGCGGGCCGTCTAGGGAAGGGGCACCATGCCCGTTGCAGTTGAAAAAAATGAGAAGTTTGCCAGCTACGCCCACCCGGAGCGCCTGGTTTCCACCGAATGGCTGGCCAAGGCCCTGGCCGACGGCGCCACGAAGGACGGCAGCCTGGTCGTCGTCGAATCCGATGAAGACGTGCTCCTGTACGAGACCGGCCACATCCCCGGCTCGGTCAAGGTCGACTGGCACACCGACCTGAACGACGACGTGGCCCGCGACTACATCGACGGCGCGGCGTTTGCCAGGCTGGCCGCGGCCAAGGGCATCTCCCGCGACACCACCGTGGTGGTGTACGGCGACAAGTCCAACTGGTGGGCCGCCTACGCACTGTGGGTCTTCACCCTGTTCGGCCACCAGGACGTCCGCCTCCTCGACGGCGGCCGTGACAAGTGGATTGCCGAGGGCCGCGAATTGACCACCGAGCGCACGGCCGTCACCCCGGCCGCCGGCTACCCCGTCGTGGAGCGCAATGACGCCCCCATCCGTGCCTACAAGGAAGACGTGCTAGCACACCTGGGCAAGCCGCTGATCGACGTCCGCTCCCCCGAGGAGTACTCGGGCGAGCGCACCCACATGGCCGCCTACCCCCAGGAAGGCACCCTGCGCGGCGGGCACATCCCCACCGCCGCCTCCATCCCCTGGGGCCGCGCCGCGGACACCGACGGCACCTACCGCAGCCGCGAGGAGCTTGAGGCCCTGTACCTGGGCGAAGCGGGCCTGAAGGCCGGCGACGACGTGGTGGCCTACTGCCGCATCGGCGAGCGTTCCAGCCACACCTGGTTCGCGCTGAAGTACCTGCTGGGCTTCGAGACCGTCCGCAACTACGACGGCTCCTGGACCGAGTGGGGCAACAGCGTCCGTGTCCCGATCACCAAGGGCACCGAGCGCGGCGAACTGCCCTCGGCGAACTAGCCTGCGTCCCGGTTGTCCCTTCCAGCGGAAAGAAACGTACGCTTTAGTTGATGACTACTTCACAAGCCCTCCCGCAGGCGCTGGCCGAGATCGTGAACGACTTCCAGGAACTTGAGGAAAGCGACCGCCTGACGCTCCTCCTGGAATTCTCCCGGTCCCTGCCGGCCCTGCCGGAACGCCTAACGTCCCACCCCGAACTGCTCGAACAGGTGGTGGAATGCCAGTCGCCGCTGTTCCTGACCGTCGAGGCAGAAAAGACCGACCACGGCGACGTGGTGCGGCTGTTCTTCCAGGCCCCTCCGGAGGCTCCCACCACGCGTGGTTTCGCCTCCGTCCTTTTCGAAGGGCTGGACGGGCTGACGGCGGAGGAAATCCTGGCCGTGCCGGACGACATGCCCGAACAGCTGGGCCTCACGCGCGCCATTTCGCCGCTGCGCATGCGCGGCATGTCCGCCATGCTGGGCCGGGTCAAGCGCAAGATTGCCGGCGGACTGCGCCCGGCAGCCTGACGGCCGCACCGGACGCCACCGGCATGGCCAGGAAGAAAAGTGCCGGAAGCACAGGCACCCCTGCCACAGCCGCCCTGGCTGCGGCAGGGGTGCCCTTCACCGCGCACGCCTACACGCACGATCCCACCGCAGCCAGCTATGGGCTGGAAGCCGCCGCCGTGCTGGGCGTGCCGCCGGCGCGGGTGTTCAAGACCCTGATGGCCGACGTCGACGGCTCCCTCACGGTGGCAGTGGTGCCGGTCAACGGCACCCTGGACCTGAAGGCCCTGGCGCATGCCCTGGGCCTGAAGCGGGCAGCCATGGCGGACCCGGCCCGTGCCCAGCGCCGCACCGGGTACGTCCTGGGCGGCATCTCGCCCCTGGGCCAGCGCCAACACTCCCCCACTGTCGTGGACGTCTCCGCCCTCCACTTCGAGACCATTTACGTCTCCGGCGGCCGCCGCGGCTTCGACGTCGAGCTTGCCCCGGCGGACCTCATCGCCCTGACCCAGGCAATGACCGCCCCGATCGGCCACCCGGCGTAGCCCGCCGGCCAGCCACCCGGGCTCAGCCCCGGGGCAGCGTGTACCGGCCCAGACGGGGGCGCAGCCAGGTTTCGACGGCGTTCTCCCACCGCTCCGGGTCCATGTTCCATTCCTTCGTGTGCCGGGCCTTGCTGAACGGCTCGAAGGTGACCATTTCGGGGTTGCGCCGGGCCAGTTCGGCCGTGGGCTCATACGGGACAAAGTCGTCGTCAACGCTGTGCAGGACCAGCACGGGGGTGCGCAGTTCGACGGCGCGGGCCACCCAGTCCATGCTCTTGAGGTCCACCGGGGCGGCCAGGCCGGTAATGCGCCGGCCCACGGGGTGGCTGAGCATGAGCTGGCCATAGCGTCCCACATAGTCGGGGATCCGGTTGAGCTGTGCCTGGTGCGCCAGGACATTGACCCAGTTGATGACCGGCCCGTCCAGGACCATGGCCAGGATGTGCCGGCGGTTGCGCGCCAGATCGGCAGCCTGCAGGCAGATGGCACCCCCCATGGAATAGCCGAACAGGACAACGTCCTTGGCGCCGTGCTGCACGGCGTAGTCGATGGCCGCCTCGACGTCACGCCACTCGGTGACGCCCAGGCCGTACCGCCGGTCCGCCGCGTAGGGGGCGTCGCCGTCGTTCCGGTAGGAGATGAGGAGGGCATTCATGCCCAGCCGGTGGGCGGCCGGCACCGACGGCAGGCCCTGGCTGCGGGTGGCACCGCGGCCGTGGACCATGACGGCCCAGGTCGGCAACGCGTTGGGTGCCCGGACCAGCCACGCGGGGGCGGGCCCGTCCGGCAGCTCGATCATGACGTCCTCGCTGTCCAGCCCCATCTCCTGCGGGTGGGCATAAATGCTCCCGGACCACCAGCCCCGGGTGGCGGTGCGCAGGTCGCCCCCCACGACCTCGAGCACTTCGCGGGTCACGCTGCCTTCGCGTGGCACATAGGAGATGATCCGGCCCACCACGGCATGGGCCCGGCCGCCGTCGAAGTAAATCGCGTAGCGGCCCTCGATGATGGTGTCCACGGTGGCCCCCAGGACCACCTGCTGCTCGGGGCCGTTGGCGATCACGGCCAGGATGGACACGTCGTCCGCCCGGGCCTTTTCCGGCGTGACCACGCGGCGGGCAAAATAGGCCGCCAGCGCCGAGGTGGCGGTGACCACGGAGAAGCCTGCCGCCCCTGCGGCCCCGGCCGCGAGCATGCCCCACTTCGCCCAATGCCGGGACTGCTGCATTGGACCGGACTGCTGCGTTGAAGATGCCATGAACCCATTCTGCCCATGCCGCGGCGGGCCCGTCGAGCGGCGCACCGGCCCTGCCGACCTTTCCCGGGCAACATTTTGGCCACGGACGCGGTTTTGCCCCGGCACCCGCCTAAGCTGGTGCCATGAGCGACGCGATCATTATCCTGACGGAAGAGCCACTGGGCCCCGGCGATGCCGTAAACATCACCGACCTGTACAGTCCCGGGGACGACGTGGAACTGGTGCTGCTGGTTCCGGCCGACACCAAGCGGCACCTGCTGGTGGACGTCATTGACCAGCTGACCATGCTGGACCTGCCGGCCGCGTTGCGGGAGTTCAGGGAAAAGCCGGATGCACAGGCCGTGCGCGCCACCGCCGAGGAGACGCTCCAGACGTCGCTGGCCGTGCTGCTGGCCGCCGGCGCCAAGGCCACCGGGCGTGTTGCCGAGGGCGACGCCGTGGCCTCCCTGGTTGCCCAGGTCACCGAGTCCGGCGCCCGCCAGGCCGTGGTGGTGACCCGCCCGCACGCCGTGGCCGACACCTTCCGGCAGGACTGGGCACACCAGGCACAGCGCAAGCTGGGGCTGCCCGTGCTGCATCTGTATGCCGGTTCGGGATTTATTGGCGACTCGTGAACGTTGAGCACAGTATGAATGATTTTGTGGCACCTACAGTGGTCAAGTCCGACGAGCAGTGGCAGCAGGAGCTGACGCCGGAAGAGTTTGCCGTGCTGCGCCGGGCCGGCACGGAGCGGCCGTTCACCGGCGAGTACTGGGACTCCACCCAGGAAGGGGTGTATGCCTGCCGGGCTTGCGGCGCGGAACTGTTCACGTCCCGTGAAAAGTTTTCCTCACACTGCGGCTGGCCGTCCTTCTTTGCCCCCCTGGCCGACGGGACCGTGCGGTACCTGCATGACAACTCCCTGGGCATGGAACGGATCGAGGTCCGCTGCGCCGCCTGCGATTCGCACCTGGGCCACCTGTTCAAGGGCGAAGGCTATGACACCCCCACCGACGAGCGCTTCTGCATCAATTCGGTCTCGTTGACGCTGAAGCCGGCGAGGGCGTAGCACGGGCCACCGCGGCGGCGCGGGCCAAGCATTTCCAACGCTTGGCCCGCGCCGCTTTTTTGTGCCGCTAAGCGTTACTATTGCTGTCGCTGAGGAATATCCAACATAAGTTTTTCTGTTCCATTGGTAGGCTTCAAAAACCGTCCAGGACGGCACGCCACACGATCAGGAAAGGATGTTCGGACATGAGCATCACCGCGGAAGCACGGGGCACCGCCCCCGGAACCAACCCCCAGGCACCCGCCACCGATCCCGCGTGGCTGGCGCTCAAGCACGCCGCGACCTCCCTGCAGGAACTCCAGGCCAAGGACGGCTCCGTGCCCAACCCGGAGGACCACGCCCGGGCCAGGGACCTCATCGCCGCCGTCACCGGCTCCATCCAGGCACTTGCCCCGTACTTCCCGCACGACGCCGGGTACCTGCGCCTTGCCGTGGAGGACTTCAACAAGTGGGTGGCCGCCGGCCTCGGCGTGCCCGACTTCCTGGACTCCCTGCTGGCCTTCCAGCCGCAGGAGCACCGCGTCGACGGCCTGGGCCACTTGGTGGTGTTCCCCATGTACACGCAAAACGGCTCCACCTCCCGCTTCGTCGAGGCCGTCCTGGTGGAGGTCATCTGGCCGGAGTTCATCGGCGAGCTGGAAGCGGGCAGCTACTCCAACAAGCTGTTCGTGCCACTGCGCTTCATCGACTTCACCCCCGGCTACGACAGCAACTCGGCCGTGCTGTTCCCGGAAAGCGTGGCCGTCCGCGAAACCCCCACCTTCACCTGGGGCGCCATCTTCCAGGACCGCGAGGCCGCGCGCTTCCGCCGCGTGGTCCGGGAGGCAGCCGCGGTGACCCGGCTGGAGGTCCCGGCGGACGCCGTCGAACTTTTGGACAGCCAGGCGCTCACGCAGGAAACGTTCGTGATGTGGGACTTGATCCACGACCGCACGCACATGCGCGGGGACCTGCCGTTTGACCCGTTCATGATCAAGCAGCGCATGCCGTACTTCCTGTATTCGCTGGAGGAACTGCGCTGCGACCTGACCGCCTACCGCGAGTCCGTGGCTGTGGAGCGCAACGACCAGGCCTCCCCCGAGGCGCGCCGGCATGCCCGGCTGGTCCAGTACGCGGTGATCTTTGACCGGATCTTCCGCTTCGCGATCACCGGCACCCGCGTGCGCAACTACGACGGGCTGGGCGGGCAGCTGTTGTTCGCCTGGCTGCACCAGCACCACGTGCTGCACTGGACCGACACGAAGCTTTCCATCGACTGGGCCGAGGTCCCGGACACGGTGATCGCCCTGGGACACGAGATCGAGGAGCTGTACTGGCGCTCGATTGACCGGCCCAAGCTGGCCCATTGGCTGGCCGCCTACGAGCTGGTCTCCGGCACGCTGACGCCGAACCCGGCCTCCACCTGGGCCAAGGGACCGGATGCCCTGCCGCTGACGGCGCCGCTGCGCGAGGTCACCGACCAGGTCATGGACGACGAATTCCCGCTCTCCATGTTCTACGAGGCCCTCTCCAAGAAGATGCGCGCCACCATCGAATCCACCTCCGGCATCACCGGCGCCAGCAAGGCCTAGGTGGGTACTGTAGGAGGCATGACTACCAACACCGCCCCCCTGGCCCTCGTCGCCGGCGGCAGCAGCGCCGCCGGCACCGCCGTTGCCGCAGCCCTCGTCTCCGCCGGCCTCCGGGTCGTCACCGTGGGTTCCGACGCCGGACGGATCGGGGCGGCGGCCGCCCGCACCGGCGGTGCCGTCCCCCTCGTCTGCGACCTCGCCGACCCCGCGGCCGCCTCCGCCCTGGCGGAGACGGTGCACCGCGACCACGGCGCCGTCAGCGGGCTCATCCACCTGGTGGGCGGCTGGCGCGGCGGCAGGGACCTGGCCGCGCAGACCGACGCCGACTGGGACTTCCTGCACCGCTCCGTGCTCACCACCCTGCGCAACACCACGCGCGCCTTTTATGACGACGTGGCCGCCTCCCCCGCCGGCCGCATCGCGATCGTCTCCTCCACCGCGGTCACGGCGCCCACCCCCGGCGACGCGAACTACGCCACCATCAAGGCCGCGGCCGAAACCTGGGTCCGCGCGCTGGCTGCGGGGCTGGACCCTGACGCCGGGCCGGCCGCCGTCGTGCTGGTGGTCAAGGCCCTGGTGGACGACGCCATGCGTGCCGCCGCCCCCAACCGCAAATTCCCCGGCTTCACCGACGTCACCGACCTGGGCCAGGCCGTGTCGGAACTCTTTTCCACCCCTGCGGCGCAGCTCAACGGCGCCCGCATCGTACTCAACCAGAAGGCTTCCAGTGACCACTGACACCGTTTCCACCCCGGCCCGCCTCCACGACCCGGCCGTGCGCAGCTTTGCCTCGGACAACTATTCCGGGGTCCACCCGGAGGTGCTGGCCGCCCTGGCCGCCGCCAACGGGGGGCACCAGGTCTCCTACGGCGAGGACGTGTACACGGCACGGCTGCAGGAGCGGATGTCGGAATTGTTCGGCACGGCCGTGGAGGTGTTCCCGGTGTTCAACGGCACGGGAGCCAACGTCACGGCCCTGCAGTCCCTGCTGCCGCGGTGGGGGGCCGTGGTCTGCGCCGCCACCGCCCACATCAACTGCGATGAAAACGGGGCCCCGGAGCGGGTGGGCGGCATGAAGCTGCTGGCCGTGCCCGCCCCGGACGGCAAGCTGACCCCGGAGCTGATCGACAAGGAGGCGTGGGGCTTTGGCGACGAACACCGTGCCCAGCCACTGGCCGTCTCCATCACCCAGACCACGGAGCTGGGCACCTGCTACACGCCCGCCGAGGTCAGGGCCATCTGCCACCACGCCCATTCCCTGGGCATGAAGGTCCACATGGACGGCGCCCGGCTGGCGAACGCCGCCGCCTTCCTTGACGTGCCGGTGCGCGAGTTCACCTCCGACGCCGGCGTGGACATCCTCTCCTTTGGCGGCACCAAGAACGGCATCATGTTCGGCGAGGCCGTGGTGGCGCTCAACCCGGAGGCCGCGGACGGGCTGGTCTTCCTGCGCAAGATGAACATGCAGCTGGCCTCCAAGATGCGCTTCATCTCGGCCCAGCTGCTGGCCCTGCTGGAGGACGGCCTGTGGCTGAAGTCCGCCGCGCACGCCAATGCCATGGCTGCCAGGCTGCGTGCCGCCGTTGACGCCATCCCCGGCGTCCGGCCGACCCAGGCCACCGAGTCCAATGGCATCTTCGCCGTGCTGCCCGAAGGCGTGGCGGACCGCCTGCGCACCCGTTTCCGTTTTTACGACTGGAACGAGGCCGCCCGGGAGGTGCGGTGGATGTGCTCCTTCGACACCACGGCCGAGGACATCGACGCCTTCGTGGCGGCCATCCGCAGCGAGGTTGGCGCCTAGCTGCCGTGCGGCGCGCCTCCGGCAAATCGGGGCAGGGACGCCATAACCTGCGTACGTGAGCGCAGAACCGCAGCTTCCCGCCGACTTCCAGGCCGCCCTGGCGTCGTTGCGTGCCGCAGGCACCCGTCCCGAGCTTAAGCTTGCGGAAATACCCGCCCCTTCCCGGCTGGCCCCCTATGGGGTGGCCCTCGGCGCCGAGGTCATGTCCGGCGGCGAGGAAATCGCCACCGGGCGCTTCATCCTGCTGTACGACCCCAGCGGCTCGTCCCTGTGGGAGGGCACCTTCCGCGTTGTCACCTACATCCGGGCCGAACTGGAACCGGACATCGGCAACGACGCCCTGCTGGGGAACGTGGCCTGGGCCTGGCTGGCCGAGGCCTTGGACGAGCACGGCGCCGGGCACCGTGCCGCCGGGGGCACTGCCACCCGCATCCTCTCCGAAAGCTACGGCACCCTGGCCGGACGCCCGGACGCGGTGGACCTGGAACTGCGTGCCTCCTGGACCCCCACCAGTGCAGCCGTAGGGGGCCACCTGGAGGCCTGGTCCACCATGGTGTGCACCTTCGCGGGCCTGCCGCCCATGCCCGACGGCGTGACCCTCCTGCCGCGGCGGCGCCGGGGCTGAAGGGCGGCCGCCGGGCCACCGCCGGCCGCTGCCGGGGCGGTTCGTTAGACTGGAGGCATCATGAGTGAACCTGCCACCACAGCACACAGCCGCGTCCGGATCAAAAAGTCCACCGGAACAGGCACCCCGGGCCACACCAACCGGGCAGCTGCAGCCGGCACGGTGCCAGCCCCCGGCGAATCCTCACCCGCCCCGCTGACCTCCGTGGTGATCGACGGCGTGCGCGTGGAGCTCGGGGACCTGCCCGCCCTGGTGGAGCTGGACATGCCGCGCGAGGGCGTGCCCGAGGTCATCTCCTCCCAACCGGCGCTCGAGCGCTGCGCGGCCGCCCTGGCCGCCGGCCACGGCCCGGCGGCAGTGGACACCGAGCGGGCCTCCGGATTCCGCTACGGGCAACGCGCCTTCCTGGTCCAGATCCGCCGCGACGGCGCCGGGACCTGGCTGATCGACCCGGAGGCCTTCGACGGGCTGCAAATCATCAACGACGCACTGCGCGGCACGGAGTGGATCCTGCATGCGGCGGCCCAGGACCTGCCGTGCCTGGCGGAGGTGGGCATGTGGCCGGACAAGCTGTTTGACACGGAACTCGCCGCCCGCCTGGCCGGGCTGCCCCGCGTGGGCCTGGGCGCCGTGGTCGAATCGCTGCTGGGCTACCACCTTGCGAAGGAACATTCCGCCGCGGATTGGTCCCGCCGCCCCCTCCCCGAACCATGGCTGCGCTATGCGGCCCTGGATGTGGAGGTCCTGGCCGAGCTGGAGGAGGAACTGGTGGCCCTCCTGGAAGCCGACGGCAAGCTGGACTATGCGGCCCAGGAGTTCCAGCACCTCATCGACGCCGGTGTCCCGGCCGCGCGCGTGGATCCGTGGCGGCGCACCTCGGGCTCGCACACCATCCGCAACCGGGTCCAGCTCGCGGCCGTCCGTGAGCTCTGGTACACGCGGGACAAGCTGGCCGAGCACCGCGACATAGCCCCCGGCCGGCTGATCCCCGACTCCGCCATCATCGCCGCGGCCAAGGCCATGCCCACCACCGTGCCGGCACTGCTGGCCCTGGCCGGGTTCCACGGCCGCACGGCCAAGCGCGACGCCCCCAAGTGGCTGCACGCGTTGCAGACCGCCAAGGCCAGCACGGACCTGCCGCCCCTGCAGCTTGCCACCAATGCGCCGCCGCCGCCGCGAGTATGGGCCGAACGCGATGCCGCCGCCGCCGCACGCCTTGCCACCGTCCGGCCCCGGCTGGCCGCGTTGGCCGAACTGCTGGACATCCCCGCCGAGAACCTCCTCACCCCGGACCACCTGCGCCGCATCTGCTGGCGTCCGCCGCAGGACATCACCGAAGAATCGGTGGCGGCCGGCCTGGCCGAACTCGGCGCCCGGCAGTGGCAGATTGAAAAGACCGCGCCGCTGCTCGCCGAGGCCATGGCCCACCCGGAGCCGCTGGCGCCCAGGCACCCCAGGCATGCCAACAAGGATGACCACTAACCACCGCCCGCCTCGGCCCTCTCCCCGGCGAACCGTGTTGAACTCTAAGTTACCGACGAGTAACATGATGTGTGACACAGCCGCGCCCTTCCTTCGGCAGGGTGCGGCACAGGCATGTCTTTCGCACTGAGGAGTAACAGGTGAGCCAAAATCGGCAGGTCAGGGACGTTGTCTTCGTCGACGGCGTCCGCACCCCGTTCGGACGGGCCGGGGACAAGGGCATTTACGCCGGGACGCGGGCCGACGACCTCGTGGTCAAGTGCATCCGCGCCCTCCTGCGGCGCAACCCGCAGCTTCCCCCGGAACGCATCGACGAGGTGGCCATCGCCGCCACCACCCAGACCGGCGACCAGGGCCTGACGATCGGGCGCACCGCGGCCCTGCTGGCCGGCCTGCCCAACTCCGTCCCCGGCTTCGCCATCGACCGGATGTGTGCCGGCGCCATGACCGCCGTCACCACCACGGCCTCCGGCATCGGCTTCGGCTCCTATGACGTGGTCCTGGCCGGCGGCGTCGAGCACATGGGCCACCACCCCATGGGGGCCGGAGCCGATCCCAACCCGCGCTTCCTGAGCGAGCGGATCGTGGACCCGGCGGCGCTGAACATGGGCAACACCGCCGAGAACCTGCAGGACCGCTTCCCCGCCATCACGAAGGACCGCGCGGACGCCTACGCCGTGGCGAGCCAGGCAAAGTTCGCTGCCGCCAGCGCCGGGGGCCGGATCCTGCCGGACCTGGTGCCCGTCGCCACCCTGCGGCCCGGTGCCGGCTGGACCGTCAACACCGTGGACGAGCCGCCCCGCCCCGGCACCACCCTGGCGGACCTTGCGTCCCTGCGCACCCCCTTCCGCGCCCACGGCCGGGTCACGGCCGGCAATGCGGCCGGCCTGAACGACGGCGCCACCGTGGCACTGCTGGCCTCTGCCGGGGCCGCGGAGGAGCTTGGCCTGCCGGTCAAAATGCGCCTGGTGCAGTACGCCTTCGCCGGCGTCGAACCCTCGGTCATGGGGATCGGCCCCGTCCCCGCCACCGAAAAGGCGTTGAAGCTGGCCGGGCTCACGATCGATGACATCGGCCTCATTGAAATCAACGAGGCCTTCGCCGTCCAGGTGCTCTCCTTCCTGGACCACTTCGGGATCGCCGACGACGACCCGCGCGTCAACCGCTACGGCGGCGCCATCGCCGTCGGCCACCCCCTGGCCTCCTCCGGCGTCAGGCTCATGACCCAGCTGGCGCGCCAGTTCGCCGAGGACCCGTCCGTGCGCTTTGGCATGACCACCATGTGCATCGGCCTGGGCATGGGCGCCACCGTGATTTGGGAAAACCCGCACTTCACCCCCAACCGCCCCCCAACCTCGCAAGCCCGCCCGGGGACCCCTGCGGCCGTGGCCCCCAATACCGAAGGGAGCGCCGCATGAGCGCCCGGGACTTCACGCAACTCACGGAACTGTTCCCCGACGAGGTGGTCACCCACTCCTACGTCCAGGACATCGCGCTGCCCGGCGTGGGAGGGGCCCCCGGCGCCGGCACGCTGGCCCTCATCACCCTGGACAACGGCCTGGACCACCGCCGGCCCACCACGCTCGGGCCCAACACGCTCGTGGAGCTGGGCACCGTGCTGGAGGCCCAGCGGGACCGCGCCGCCCGCGGGGAAATAACGGGCGTCGCCGTCACGGGCAAGCCGTTCTTCCTGGCCGCCGGCGCGGACCTCTCCGCCGTCAAGGGCCTCAAGGACAGGGACGCCGGCCGCCTCATGGCCCGGCTGGGCCACGACGTCTATTCCACGCTGAACAACCTGGGCGTGCCCAGCTTTGTGTTCATCAACGGCATGGCCCTGGGCGGCGGCCTGGAACTCGCGCTGAACGCCACCTACCGCACGGTGTCCTCCGGCGCCGGCGCCCTGGGCCTGCCCGAGGCGTTCCTGGGCCTGGTGCCCGGCTGGGGCGGCGTGTACCTGCTTCCCCGCCTGATCGGCCCCGCCAATGCGGTGAAGGTCATGATCGAGAACCCCCTCGCCAACAACCGCACCGTCAGCGGACCGGCAGCGTTCCGGCTCGGCCTCGCCGATGCCCTCTTTGAACCGGCCGACTTCGTGGAGCAGTCGGTGGACTGGGCCGCCCGCGTCCTGGCCGGCGCGGAGGCGGTCAGCCGGCCCAACGCCGTCGCCGCACCGCTCAGCGCGGAGGACAGCGCGGCCTGGGATGCCGCCGTCGCCCATGCCCGGGAGGTGGTGGAGGCACGGACCTCCAACGCCGCACCGGCCCCGGCCCGCGTCATCGAACTGCTCGAGAAGGGCAAGCACTTCACCAAGGCCGAATCCTTCGCCGCGGAGGACGACGCCCTGGCGGAGCTGATCACCACGCCCCAGTTCAGGGACACCGTCTACGCGTTCCTGGACCTGGTGCAAAAACGCGGCAAGCGGCCCGCCGGAGCCCCCGACGCCACGCTGGCACGGCCCGTCACCAAGGTGGGCGTGGTGGGCGCGGGCCTCATGGCCGGCCAGTTCGCCCTGCTCTTTGCCCGCCAGCTCAAGGTCCCGGTGGTCCTGACGGACATCGACCGGGAGCGCGTGGACCGCGGCGTGGCCCACGTCCACGGCGAGGTGGACAAGCTGCTCGCCAAGGGCAGGATCAGCCCGGACGCCGCCAACCGCACCAAGGCACTGGTCACCGGGTCCGTGTCCAAGGATGCCTTCGCCGACGCCGACTTTGTGATCGAGGCCGTGTTTGAAGAGCTGGACATCAAAAAGCAGGTCTTCGCCGAGGTGGAGGCCGTGGTCTCCCCGGAGTGCATCCTGGCCACGAATACCTCCTCGCTGTCCGTGACCGCCATGGCCGCGGATTTGAAGCACCCCGAACGGCTGGTGGGCTTCCACTTCTTCAACCCCGTGGCGCTCATGCCGCTGCTGGAGATTGTGCGCGCCCCCAAGACCGACGACGCCGTCCTCGCCACCGCGTTCGCCACCGCCAAGGCGCTGCGCAAGACGGCCGTGCTGGTCAAGGACGCACCCGCGTTTGTGGTCAACCGGGTCCTGCTGCGGCTCATGGGCGAGGTCTCCAGGGCCTTTGACGAAGGCACCGAGGCCCACACCGCCGACACCGCGCTGCGCCCGATGGGCCTTCCCATGACACCGTTCACGCTGCTCGCCATGGTGGGGCTGCCGGTGGCCCAGCACGTGACCGAATCCATGCACGCCGCGTTTGGCGACCGCATTGCCGTCTCGGCCAACCTGCAGGCTTTGATCGACGCCGGCAAAAAGGGGCTGTGGGAGACGGCCGCGGACGGCTCGCGGTCCGTCCCGGCCGACACCCTCGCGCTGCTCACGTTCGGCAACACGCCCTCCACCGGGGAGGAGGTGCTGCGCAGGACCCAGGACGCGCTGGCGGAGGAGATCGGGCTCATGCTCGCCGAAGGCGTCGTGGCCGGGCCGGAGGACATCGACCTGTGCATGGTCCTCGGCGCCGGCTGGCCCATGCACCTGGGCGGCATCACCCCGTACCTGGACCGGACCGGCGCCTCCCAACGCGTCAACGGCCGGCCCTTCCACGCCGCCTGAACCACCCCGGCACCCAACACCGCCAGCACGACGCCGGCCGCGCACCCGAATGCGCGGCCGGCGTCGGGCGCGGGGCCGCACCCAGCCTGCTGGCAGGCCCCGTGGGGGAAACGCCCGGGCCGGGCTGGGACAATGGGTCCATGACCTTTCAGACCCTCCCCGTGGAAACCGCACCTGCCGAACCCGCACCCGTTGCGGGTTCGCCCGTTTCACCGACCCGCCGCAACGTCCTGCGCGCCACGACGGCCGTCACCGGCGGGGCCTGTGCCCTGGCCCTGGCTGGGTGCGTGCCCGCCGCACCGTCCGGCCCGTCCGCGGGCAAGGTGCCGCTGCCCATCCCCAAGACGGGCAAGCCGGTGCGCGTGGGCCAGCTTTCGCAACTCGCCGTCGGCACTACGGCCGCGGGGACGGCCAACGGCGTCAACGTGGTCCTTTTCCGGCCTGACGCCACCACGGTGCTGGCCTACAGCGACGTCTGCACGCATGCCGGCTGCGCCGTGGCACCGGACGGCACGGACTTCAAGTGCCCCTGCCACAGCTCCGTGTTCAACGGCGCCGACGGCACGGTGGTTTCCGGCCCGGCCAAGGCACCGCTGCCCCGTTACGCGGCCGCGATCGATGGCGACTGGGTGACCGTCAGCGTCTGACGGCACACCCGCACCCGATTCCTGCCCAATCCCACAGTCATCGCGTAGGCTGGCATCAAAGCCCCTGTGAGGGCGGACACAGAGACCTTGTCAATGGAATCGGGTGCGAATGGTGCATTTATCAGTCGTTGGAACTACCGACCTTGTCCGGGGAACAGTGCTTGTTCCCAACTCGAAATACCACGCCCACCGCGCGCTGATCCTCGCGTCCCTGGCTCCCGGCACCAGCCGGATCCAGGGCCTGAGCGACGCCCGCCACGTGCAGTACACCGTCTCCGCCCTGCGCTCCCTGGGCACGCGCATCGAGGTGGAGGGGGACACCTTCATCGTCCACGGCGGGCCGTACCGTGCCCGGACCGGGACGGTCTCGGCCGGCAGCTCCGGCACCACCCTGTACTTCCTGGCCGGCCTGGCGGCCCTGGCCGACCGCGACGTGACGGTCACGGGCCAAAAATACTTTGCCCACCGGCCCGTCGGCCCTCTCCTGGCCGGGCTGCGCCAGATGGGCGTGGAGGCCCATTCGCCCACGGACTGCCCCCCGCTGCACATCAAGGCCCGCCGGCCCACCGGCGGCGTGGTGCACATTGCCGGCACGCTTTCCCAGTGGGTTTCGGGGCTGGTCCTGGCCGCCCCGTTCGCCGTCGACGAGACCACGGTGGTGGTGGACGGGCCCCTGAACGAGCGCACCTATGTGGAGCTGACCGTGCGCATGATGCGCCAGTTCGGCCTGCAGGTGGACGTCGCCCCCGACTGGCAGCGCTTCCGCATCCCGCCCAACCAGCAGGCCCGCCCCGTGGACCTGGTCCTGCCTCCGGACATCGGCTCCGCCGCCTTCGGTTTGGCCGTGGCGGGCCTGCACCCTGCCGACATCCTGCTCAAGGGCCTGCGCCAGACCAGCTCCTCCGGCACCGACCACCCCGAATCCGAGCTCCTGGACATCGTCTCCGCCATGGGCCTGCCCATGGCCTACGACGCGGCGGAGGACTGTGTGCGGGTGCGCCACAACGGCGTGCGGCTCAAGCCCGTGGAGGTGGACTGCCGCACCGTGCCGGACATGCTGCCCATCCTGTCGGTGATGGCCGCCCTGGCCGACGGTGAAAGCGTGTTCCACCATGTGGAGCATGTGCGCCTGAAGGAATCCGACCGGGTGGTGGCCATGCTGCAGCTGAACTCCATGGGCGCGGACCTCACCTTTGACGGCACCGACCTGCGGGTGCGCGGGGTGCCGCGGCTGGCCAGCGCCCACCTGTCCTCCTTCAACGACCACCGGGTGCTGATGTCCCTGGCCATTGCCGCCACCGCAGCGGAGGGCCGCTCCCTCCTGACCTACCCGAACGCCTACCGGATCTCCTACCCCATGTTCCTCGATGCCATGCAGACCCTGGGGCTGGACATGGAGGTGGAACCGGGGCCGGCGCGCGAAAGCCGCACCGCCGCCCTGGCCGAGCAGGCCGCCGTCAGCGACTCGCTGGCCCGGGCCGAAGATGCCGGAACGCTCACGGCCTCCGACTGGATCCGCAAGTGGGCCGCGGAGAAGCCGCACGCGCTGGCCGTGGTCGACGCCCGCTGGGACACGACCCCGCACCTGAGCTGGCAGGCCCTGGACGACGACGTCGACCGTGCCGCAGCCGTGTTCCTCTCCCTCGGCGTGGGGCACGGGGAACGGATTGCCGTCCAGCTGCCCAACTGGCGCCAGTTTGTGGTCATTGCCGCCGCCGCCATGCGGATTGGCGCCGTGGTCTGCCCCATCATGCCGATCTTCCGCCAACGCGAAATGGCGTACGCCCTGCGCCAGTCCCAGGCCAGGGTCCTGATCGTGGCCGACAACTTCCGCGGGCGCCAGCACTCGGATGAAACCGCCGCCCTCCTGGACGAGGTGGCCGCCGGGCGCGATCCGGCCCTGGAGGGGATCAGGGTCGAGCACGTGTTCGTCGTCCACGGCACCCCGGGCACGGCACGGCAAATGCCGCCCGGCACCGACGGCCCCGGCCCGGTGCAGTGGCGGGCCTGGCACCAGGCCCGGGCCTCCGTGGCCGTGGACCGGGCGGCCATCGACGCCCGGGCGCCCGGGCCCGACGACGACGCCCAGCTGCTGCTGACCTCCGGCACCTCCGGACCGCCCAAGGGCGTGCTCCACACCCACCGCAGGCTCTCCCGTGCTGCCGCGCTGCAGGCGGCACAGCTGGGGCTGGACGGTTCCGACACCGTGTTCATCCCCTCGCCGCTGGCCCACCAGACGGGATTCCTGTACGGGATGTGGCTGGGCTTTGTGCTCGGCGCCCCGCAAATTGTCCAAAGCGTGTGGGATCCGGAACGGGCCCTGGCCGTCCTGCGCGACTGGGAGGGCAGCTTCGTCCAGGCGGCCACCCCGTTCCTGACCGACCTGGTGCGGGCGGTGGAAGAGGGGGCGCCCGCCCCCGCCCGGCTCCACACCTTCGTGGTGACCGGTGCCGCGGTCCCCCGTGCGCTCGCAGAGCGCGCCACCCGGGTCCTCGGTGCGGCGGTCTGCGGCGCGTTCGGCACCACCGAGACGGGCCTGGCCACGCTGTCGGCCCCCTACGATCCGCCGGCCAAGGCGTGGGGCACCGACGGCCGGGCCCTGCCCGGCGTGCGGCTGCGCATCATCGACGACGACGGCCGCCCGCTGCCTCCCGGGGCCGACGGCAACCTGGAAATCTTTGGCAACACCGTTTTTGACGGGTACCTGAACCGGCCCGAGCTGGCCGCCGAAACGTTCACCGCGGACCACTGGTACCGCACCGGCGACGTCGCCACCCTGGACGACGACGGCTACCTGCGCATCACCGGGCGCGTCAAGGATGTCATCAACCGCGGCGGGGAAAAGCTGCCGGTCTACGAGATCGAGCAGTTGCTGCACACCCACCCGGCCATCGGGGAGGCCGCCATCGTGGCGATGCCCGACCCCCGGCTGGGCGAGCGCGCCTGCCTCTTTGCCACGCTGGTCCCCGGCGCGGACCTTGACTTCGCCGGGATGCAGGAGTTCCTGGACGCCCACGGCGTCAGCAAGCACTACTGGCCCGAACGGCTGGAGATCGTGGACGCCATCCCGCGCAACGTTGTGGGCAAGGTGCAAAAATTCATGCTGCGCGAACGTGCCGCCCGGCTCGTGCCCCACACGCCGTCCGGCGGGGCAGCGGCGCACGATGGAGAAGGACGAGGAAAGGACAGCAATGAGCGTTGACCAGTTGGAGGGCCTGGACGGACGGGGCACCGCCGTCGACCCCGCACGCTACGCCCAGCTGCTCGCACAGGTGACGGCCTGGGTGGAGGGGCCCGGGGAGAAATGGGCCGGCGTGATCGAGTCCACCGGCACCGTGCCGGCAACACTGCGCACGGAGCTGCGGGAACGCGGCTTCCTGGGGCTGGCAGCCCCCCGCGAACTGGGCGGGGCGGGGCTTTCCTTCACACAGTGGATGGGGCTGATGGAGGTGTTTTCACGCTCGCACGCCTCGATCCGGATGATTGTCCACGTGGTCAACGGCACGTGGCGCTCCATGAACCCGCACGCCACGGAGGAACAGCGGCGGCGCTTCGTGGTGCCGTCGGTGGCAGGTGACATCACGGTGGCGTTCACGCTCACCGAGCCGGGCAACGGCACCGGCGCGGACATCACCTCCACCGTGCGCCGGGAGGGGGACACCTACCTGCTCAACGGCGCCAAGCACCTGATCACCTTCGGGGTGGACTGCGACTACTGGCTGCTGTTCGCCCGGCTGGAAGGCAGCAGCGGCAAGGACGGGACCGTGGGGCTGCTGGTGCCGCGGGACTCCCCCGGCGCCGTCGTGGAGGACACCTCGAACACGATGGGCGTGCGCGGCACCGACCACGCCCGGCTGTCCTTCCATGACACACCCGTGCCCGTGGCCAACCGGCTGGGGCGCGAAGGCGACGGGCTGGCCATTGCGCTGGGCGGCTTCCTGACCCCGAGCCGCATTTCCGTGGCCATGAGCTGCGTGGGGCTCGCCGAGCGTGCACAGGAACTGGCCGTGGCGTATGCCCGGCGCCGCGTCACGTTCGGCAAGCCCATAGCCTCCCGGCAGGCCATAGCCTTCATGCTGGCCGAAAACGCGGCCGACATCCAGGCCGCCAGGGCGCTGGTCATGCACGCCGCAGCCCAGTGGGAAGCCGGCGCCGGCGACGCCCCGGCCCTGTCCTCGATGGCCAAGCTGACCGCGGTGGACATGCTCACCCGCGTCACGGACAAGGCCCTGCAGGTGCACGGCGGGCTCGGCTATTGGAAGTCCGAGCCCATTGAACGGGTCTACCGGGATGCGCGGGCGCAGCGCTTCGAGGAAGGCACCAACGAGATCCAGAAGACGGTCATTGCGAAGGACCTCCTTGACCGGGCGGCAGCAAGGGAAGAGGTTGGTTCATGAACGGAAAATACGACGGCAAGATTGCCGTGATCACCGGCTCCTCACGCGGGATCGGCCGACACCTGGCGCTGACGCTCGCCGCGGAGGGGGCGGCCGTCGTCGTCAACTACCGCCAGAACGCCGACCTGGCCGACGACGTCGTGGCCGAGGCCAGGCGCCTGGGCGGCCGGGCCATCTCGGTCAAGGCCGACGTTGAGGACCCGCAGGGCATCGCGGAGCTGTTCACCGCCGTGGCGGCCGAATACGGCCGGCTGGACTTCTTTGTCAACAACGCCGCCGCCGCGGCCTTCAAGAAGATCGTGGACCTGAAGCTCCACCACCTGGACCGCTCCTACGCCATGAACCTGCGCCCCTTTGTGCTGGGTGCCCAGGAAGCCGTGAAACTCATGGACAACGGCGGGCGGATCGTGGCCATCACCAGCTACGGCAGCACGCACGGCTTCGCCAGCTACGCCGCGCTGGGCCCGTACAAGGCGGCGGTGGAGTCCTTCATCCGGTACATGGCGGTGGAGTTTGCCGGCTACGGCATCAACGTCAACGGCGTCAACGGCGGACTCATCCAGTCCGACTCCCTGGACTTCTTTTACGGCATGCCCGGCATGGCACCCATGGAGCGGGTGCTGGAGACCATTCCGCTGGGCCGGCCGGGCACGGTTGCGGACATGGCCAATGCCGTGGAGTTCCTGCTCTCCGACAAGTCCGCGTACATGACCGGGCAGACCCTGGTGGTCGACGGCGGGATGACGGTGGCGGCTGCGCCCTACTACCACCAGGTCACGGAGCCGTTCACGCTGCCGAAGCGGCCCACGCGCGGATAGCGGTGGGCCGGGGCGCCGGGCTCCCGTACGCTGGAAGGCATGAGCGATGTGCTGGCAGGTTCCGTTTCCATCCGCCCCCTGGCGGTGTCGCACGCCGCCGCGCTGGCACGGGCCTACACCCGCAACCGGGCCTACCTGCACCCGTGGGAGCCCCGCCGGCCTGACGCCTTTTACACGGCGGAGGGCCAGCGGGAGCGCCTGGCCGCCTCGATGGCCGGGCAGGCTGCCGGGCTGAACTTTTTCTGGGCCCTGTTCGACGGCGCCGAGGTGGTGGGGTGCATTTCCCTCACCGACATTGTCCACGGCGCGTTCCAGAACGGGCATGTGGGCTATTGGATTGCCCAGGATTTCCAGGGGCGCGGCCTGGCGACGGCCGCCGTGGGGTTTGTCGTTGGCTTTGCCACCCGCCTGGGGCTGCACCGGCTGCAGGCCGGGACGCTGGTGCACAATGCCGGCTCGCAAAAGGTCCTGGCGCGCAACGGCTTCGAGGAAATTGGGCTGGCGCCACAGTACATAATGATCGACGGCTCCTGGCAGGACCACACCTTGTTCCAGAAGCTGCTGCACGACTGAGCCGTGGCCTCGACAGCCGGCACCGCCACGCACTAGGATGTGAACCCTGCCCGCTCCCCACTCCTGTTGTCGAAGGCCCGCCATGTCCCGGGACACCCCCAAAACACTCAACGGTGCCGTGGCCCCTCCCACGGACCGCCTGCCACGCCAGTCCGTCACCGTCATCGTCACGCTGCTGGCCGCCACGTTCGTCGTCATCCTGAACGAAACCATCATGAACGTGGCCCTGCCGCGCCTCATGACGGACCTGGGCGTCAGCTCGAGCACGGTCCAGTGGCTGGCCACCGGCTTCATGCTGACCATGGCCGTGGTCATTCCCACCACTGGCTTCATCCTCGAACGGCTCACCACCCGGCAGGCCTTCCTGACGGCGATCGGCTTTTTCAGCGCCGGCACGGCCCTGGCAGCGGCGGCCCCCGGCTTCCCCGTCCTGCTGCTGGCCCGGGTCATCCAGGCCTGCGGCACCGCCATCATGCTCCCGCTGCTGATGACCACCATCCTGACGCTGGTGCCCGTGGCCCGCCGCGGGATGGTCATGGGCAACGTCACCATCGCCATTTCGGTGGCCCCCGCACTGGGTCCCACGGTCTCCGGTTTCATCCTGGAGCATTTTTCCTGGCGCTTCATGTTCATCTTTGTGCTGCCGGTGGCGCTGGTTGCCATGGCCGTCGGTGCCAGGTTCCTGACCAACGTGGGCGAAACCGGGCGCCAGCGGCTCGACGCCGGATCGGTCGCCCTGAGCGTCCCCGCCTTCGGCGGCCTGGTATACGGCCTGAGCGAGATTGGGGCGGCCGCCCCGGGGAGCGGGCCCAACGTCCCGGCCATCGCCGCCCTCGCCGCCGGTGTGGCCGCCCTGGCCCTGTTCGTGGCACGCCAGCTGCGCCTGCAGCGCTCCGGCGCACCGCTGCTGGACCTGCGCGCGTTCCGCTTCCGCATGTTCACCATTTCCACGCTGCTCATGGTGGTGGCGATGATGGCACTCTTTGGCGGTGTCCTCCTCCTGCCCATCTACCTGCAGTCCGTGTTGCACGTCGATGCCCAGACAACCGGCCTGATCCTGCTGCCGGGCGGGCTTGTCATGGGGCTTTCGGGACCGTTCATCGGGCGCTTGTTCGACAAAATCGGGCCCCTGCCCCTGACGGTATCCGGCGCCGTGCTCATGGTGCTGTGCCTGTGGCAGTATTCGCAGCTGGACAACCACACGGCGCTCTGGTGGATCATCACGGTCCAGACGGCACTCAACCTGGGCCTGGCGCTCATGTTCACACCGGCGTTCACAACGGGGCTCAACCCGCTGCCGCCGGCCCTGTATTCACACGGCTCGGCCATCATGAGCACGCTGCAGCAGGTGGCCGGTGCCGCCGGGACCGCCCTGCTGGTCTCCATCTACGCGCTGGTGTCGGCCCACGGCGACCTCGTCGCGGGGATGCGGGCGGCGTTCCTGGCCGCCACGCTCATGGCCTTGGGCGCCGTCGTCCTGGCAGCACTCATGCGCCGCACGGCCCCCGAGGGGGACACCGCCTAGAACAGGGCGACTTTCGGAGTCCGCGGGAAGATTTCATCGAGTTCAGCCAGGTCGGCCGCCGTGGGCCGCCAGGCGGCGGCCGCGGCGTTTTGGCGGATTTGCTCCGGCTTCGTGGCGCCCGCGATGACACTGGCCACGGAAGGCTGCGCCGCCAGCCAGGAAAAGGCCACCTCGAGCTCGGTCAGCCCGCGCCCGGCGGCAAACGCGCCAAAGGCCTTCAGCTGGCCGTAGTCGGCGTCGGCCACCATGTTTTGGCGCGTGTGCGAGAGCCGGCTGCCCTCGGGCACCTTCCCGGAGCTGTACTTGCCCGTCAGCAGTCCGTTGGCCAGCGGGAAGTACGGCAGCACGCCCAGCCCATAGGCCCCGGCGGCAGGGACCACCTCCAGTTCGGCGCGGCGGTCCAGCAGGTTGTAGTGGTTCTGGCTGGAGATGAAACGGCTCCCGCCCAGCTGGCGGGCCGTGAACTCGGCCTCGGACACCTGCCAGCCGGCCATGTTGGAGTGGCCGATGTAGCGCACCTTCCCGTCCTGGACGAGCCGGTCCAGGGCACTGAGGGTCTCCGCAATCGGCGTGTGCGGGTCCGGGGTGTGGAACTGGTACAGGTCGATGAAGTCGGTGCCGAGCCGGCGCAGCGACGCCTCCACGGCGGCAATGATGTACTTCCTGGAGCCGCGCCGGCCCCAGTCCACGCCGTTCGCCCCGGCGGCATCCATGCCGAACTTCGTGGCCACGATGACATTTTCCCGTTCGGCGCCCAGCGCCTTGCCGAGGATCGTCTCACTCAGCCCGGGCACCTTCCCATAGGTGTCCGCCACGTCAAAAAAGGTGATGCCGGCGTCCAGTGCGGCATGGACGACGGCGTTGCTCCCCTCCTGCGTTTCGGTCACGGTGCCGCTGCGGCCCAGGTTGTTGCACCCGAGCCCCACGGTGGAAACGGTCAGTCCGGAGGCGCCCACTTGGCGGAAGTCAGTCATGGATCCACCCTAGCGAATGCTGCGGCGGCCCATGGACTCAGAGCGTGAACGCGGTGCCGCCGGACGGGGAATGCCTGGCCTTGAGGGCGCCGGGGTCGTTGGCGGGGGCCGTGCCGATCGACAGCTTGGTGAAGTCGAGCTTTTCCTCGCGGATGCACACCTTGATGTTCGCCACGGCGCGGGCGGCGTCCGGGGCCAGGATGTGGATGTTCAGCTTGCCGGTGCCGTGCGGACCGGCCGTGAACTCGGTCTTTTCCACGATGCCGCTGCCGCGCCAGGCCAGGTGCGCGGTGAGCGCCTCCCGGGCCTTTTCCTCCAGGTACCTGTCCCGGTCGGTGACGCGGTCGTTCTTGAGGGCAAACTGGGCCACCACCAGGAACTGTTCCCCGCGGCCCAATTCCGCGTAGCCGTCGGCCAGGCACTGTTCCTTGAACGCGGCAAGCATGCCGAAGGCCTCTTCCGCGGTGGCCGTTTCGGATTCCCTGGTGGCGCTCTGGTGCCCCACGGTGCCGTGGTTGAGGACGAACCAGGCACCGTCCTCCCCTGTCACCCCCTCGTCAACCCAGGCTTCACGGAAAACGAGTGCGCCGCCGTCGTCCTTCCGGTACAGGCGCACAATGTTGGGGTCGGCGGCAGCCTCCACAAAGTCCTCGGTGCTGCTCATGGCAATGTCCTTCCCAGGGTGAACCAGGCCGCGTCGCGGCCGTCGAAGGGCGCCCGGCGGGACGCAACGGCGTCCATCAGGGCCGCCGCGGCCGATTCCATGCGGGTGCACAGTTCGGCCGGGTAATGCATCTCAAGGCGGTGTGCGGCGAATTCGTCTTCGTCGTCCAGGAACAGCCCGCGGTCCCTGGTGCGGACCACGTCCAGGTCCATGTCCACCATGTGGAATTCCACCACGGCGGGCCGGATCCGCTCCCAGGACAGGTCGAAGGCCAGGTCGATGTAGAGTTCGACGCCGTCGGGGTGCGCGCCGTCGTAAAACGTCGCCACCCAGTCCCCCGTGTGCGGGACGAGGAGGACGGCGTCGGAGCCCGTGTAGAGCGCGGCGCCGGGGCGGGAGATGAACTCCCCCGTGCCCTGGAAGATCCAGTGGCCGTGGACGTCGCTGCCCAGGTAGCGCCCGGGCACCACCCAGTGGGCGGTGCCGTCGTATTTGCGGTTGCGGGCCACCACGAGGTCCCCCGGGGCCGGTGCCGCGGCAGGGCGCATGTCCGCCTGCGGGCCGGGCTGCAGGGCCGTCACAGGATGGGCAGCTGTCCGGTGCGTGGTGCCGGCTGGCCCGGCAGCGGGCGGGCGAAGGGCACCTTGGTGCCCAACACCTGCTCAACAACGTCCTGGGCCACGCGCTGGGCGGTGAGGCCGATGCGTTCCAGGACCTCCGCGCGCGTGCCGTGGTCCAGGAACTCGACGGGCAGGCCCACCTCGTTCAGGGCGGTGTCCACACCGGCTGCCCGGAGTTCCTGGCGGATGCGCGAGCCCACGCCGCCGGCGCGCACGCCGTCCTCAATGACAATGACGATGCGGTGGCGCGAGGCCAGGCTGAGGATGGAGCGCGGGACCGGCAATACCCAGCGCGGGTCCACCACGGTGGAGGTGATGCCCTGGGCGCTGATGCGGGCGGCAACGTCCAGGGCCAGTTCACTCATGGCGCCGACGCTGACAATGAGCACGTCCGTGTCGTCGTCGTCGTCCCCGCTGCCGGGCATGGCGTGGTCCGTCCGGGACAGCACGTCGACGCCGTCGGAGAGGCGTTCAACCGCCTTGACCCCGGGACCCACCTTGCCCTTGGAATAGCGCAGCACCGTGGGGGCATCCACGATGGCGACGGCCTCCCGCAGTTCCTCGCGCAGGCGCTCGGCATCCCGCGGCGCGGCCAGGTGCAGGCCCGGCACAATCTGCAGCATGGACAGGTCCCACATGCCGTGGTGGCTGGCGCCGTCGGGCCCGGTCACGCCGGCCCGGTCCAGGACCACGGTGACGCCGGCCTTGTGCAGCGCCACGTCCATGAGCAGCTGGTCAAAGCCGCGGTTGAGGAACGTGGCGTACATGGCAACCACGGGGTGCAGCCCGCCAAAGGCCATGCCCGCCGCCATGGTGAGGGCGTGCTGTTCGGCAATGCCGACGTCAATCACGCGGGCCGGATGCTTGTCCGCCATCTGTGCCAGGCCGACGGGAATCAGCATGGCGCCCGTGATGGCGACGATGTCCTCCCGTTCATCGGCGATGGCGGCAATCTCGTCGCCAAAGACGCCCGTCCACGACTTTCCGGCCGGCGTCCCCACGGACACGCCGGTCTGGGGGTCGATGACACCCACGGCATGGAACTGGTCTGCCTCGTGGGCGCGTGCGGGCGCATAGCCGCGGCCCTTTTCGGTGAACGCGTGGACGATGACGGGCCCGCCGTAGTTCTTCGCCGCCGTGAGGGCCGCCTCCATGGCCTTTTCATCGTGGCCGTCCACGGGACCCACATATTTAAGCCCCAGGTCGTCAAAGAGGCCCTGCGGCGCCCACCAGTCCTTCAGGCCCTTCTTGGCGGCGTGCAGCCCCTTGTACAGGAACTTGCCGGCCGCATTGCCGTCCTGCAGCCGCTGCTTGCCCCAGTCCATGGCGGCCTCGTACTTGCGGTGCGTGCGCACATGGTCGATGGCGGGGCGCAGCGAGGCCAGGTAGTCGGCCAGCCCGCCCACCGTGGGTGCATAGGAGCGGCCGTTGTCGTTGACCACGATCACGACGCGGCGGTCCTTGTCCGCGGCGATGTTGTTCAGCGCCTCCCAAGTCATGCCACCGGTCAGGGCGCCGTCACCGACCACAGCGACGACGTACCTGTCGCCTTCGCCGTTGAGCTTGCGGGCACGGGAAATCCCGTCGGCCCAGGACAGGGAGGATGAGGCGTGGGAGGATTCGACGATGTCGTGCCCGGACTCGGCGCGGGAGGGGTAGCCGGACATGCCGCCCTGCTGGCGGAGCGTGGAAAAGTCCTGCCGTCCGGTGACCAGCTTGTGCACATAGGACTGGTGGCCGGTGTCAAAGACGATGGAGTCCCGGGGCGAGTCAAAGACGCGGTGCACGGCCAGGGTGAGTTCCACCACGCCCAGGTTGGGGCCCAGGTGTCCGCCGGTCTGGGAAACGTTGCTGATCAAGAAATCCCTGATTTCCTGTGCCAGCGCCACCATTTGGGTGTCGCTGAGCTTGCTCAGATCCCGCGGATGCGTGATGGTTTCCAAAAGTCCCACTGGTACCTCCCTGGGTCAACTCTCAACGTCTAACAATATCGCGTCATGAACGCCCGGCCCGACACGGGCGGCCTTAACGCCGCAGGGGCGGGCGCCCGGGGTCCGGGTGCCCGCCCCTGCGTGGGACGAACGGTGCGCTAGTTCGCGGAGATCTGGCGCAGCACGTACTGCAGGATGCCGCCGTTGCGGTAGTAGTCCGCCTCGCCTGGCGTGTCGATGCGCAGCACGGCGTCGAAGCTGACGGACTTGCCGTCCCCGGCCGTGGCCGTGACCTTCAGCGTCTTGGGCGTGGTGCCGTTGTTCAGCCCGGTCACACCCTCCACGGAGAACGTCTCGGTGCCGGTCAGGCCCAGCGACTCGGCGTTCTGGCCCGCCGGGTACTGCAGCGGGAGCACGCCCATGCCGATGAGGTTGGAGCGGTGGATGCGCTCGTAGCTTTCGGCGATGACGGCCTGGACGCCCAGCAGTGCGGTGCCCTTGGCGGCCCAGTCGCGGGATGAACCCGAACCGTACTCCTTGCCGGCCAGGACCACCAGCGGCGTGCCGGCCGCCTGGTAGTTGACGGAAGCGTCGTAGACGTAGGCCTGCGGGCCGCCCTCAACGGTGAAGTCGCGGGTGAAGCCGCCTTCGACGTTGTCCAGCAGCTGGTTGCGGATGCGGATGTTCGCGAACGTGCCGCGGATCATGACCTCGTGGTTGCCGCGGCGCGAGCCGTAGGAGTTGAAGTCCTTGCGCTCCACGCCGTTGGCCAGCAGGTACTGTCCGGCCGGGGTGTCCGACTTGAAGGACCCTGCGGGGCTGATGTGGTCGGTGGTGACGGAGTCGCCCAGCTTGAGCAGCACGCGCGCACCGGCGATGTCCTTGACCGGCTCGGCTTCCGCCTTCATGCCGTCAAAGTACGGGGGCTTGCGCACGTAGGTCGACTTCGGGTCCCATTCGAAGATGTTGCCCTCGGGGGTTTCCAGCGACTTCCAGCGGTCGTCGCCGTCGAAGATGGTGGCGTAGGAGTTCGTGAACATCTCGCGGTCGATCGAGGCGTCCATGACTTCCTGGACCTCCACCGGGTTCGGCCAGATGTCCTTGAGGAACACGTCGTTGCCGTCGGCGTCCTTGCCCAGGGCGTCGGCGACAAAGTCGAAGTCCATGGAACCGGCCAGTGCATAGGCGATGACCAGCGGCGGGGAGGCCAGGTAATTCATCTTCACGTCCGGGTTGATGCGGCCCTCGAAGTTGCGGTTGCCCGAGAGAACGGCCGTGACCGAGAGGTCGTTGTCCGCGATCGCCTGGGAGATCTCGGAATCCAGCGGGCCGGAGTTGCCGATGCAGGTGGCGCAGCCGTAGCCCACGGTGTAGAAGCCGAGCTTCTCCAGGTAGGGCACGAGGCCGGACTTCTCGTAGTAGTCGGTGACAACCTTGGAGCCGGGGGCCACGGAGGTCTTGACCCAGGGCTTGGAGACCAGGCCCTTGTTGACCGCGTTGCGGGCCAGTACGGCGGCGGCCAGCATCACGGACGGGTTGGACGTGTTGGTGCAGGAGGTGATCGAGGCGATCGAGACGGCACCGTGGTCAAGCTCAAACTCGACGCCGGATTCGTTCTTCACGTGGATCGGTGCGGACGGGCGGCCGTCCGCACCGGCTGCGGCGGAGACCACCTGGCGGATGATGTCGTGCTGGTGCGTGTCCGGGTGCGTGAAGGACGGGGCGTCGGAGGCCGGGAAGGACTCTTCCAGCGACTCGTCGACGGAGTTCCCTTCGGCAAAGCCGTCCTCGGAGACGTAGTTCTTCAGGTCCGAGCGGAACTGGGCCTTGGAGTTGCTCAGCTCGATGCGGTCCTGCGGGCGCTTCGGTCCGGAGATGGACGGCACCACGGTGGAGAGGTCCAGTTCGAGGTACTCGGAGAACTTGATCTCCACGGAGGGGTCGTGCCACAGGCCCTGCTCCTTGGCGTATGCCTCCACGAGGGCAAGCTGCTCGTCCGAGCGGCCGGTCAGGCGCAGGTAGTCCAGCGTGACGTCGTCGATCGGGAAGATCGCGGCCGTGGAGCCGAACTCGGGGCTCATGTTGCCGATCGTGGCACGGTTCGCCAGCGGCACGGCGGCCACGCCTTCACCGTAGAATTCGACGAACTTGCCCACCACGCCGTGTTTGCGCAGCTTCTCGGTGATGGTCAGCACCACGTCGGTGGCGGTGGCGCCGGCCGGGATGGAGCCGGTCAGCTTGAAGCCGACAACGCGGGGAATCAGCATGGAGACGGGCTGGCCCAGCATGGCCGCCTCGGCTTCGATGCCGCCCACGCCCCAGCCCAGCACGCCCAGGCCGTTGACCATGGTGGTGTGGGAGTCGGTGCCGACGAGGGTGTCCGGGTAGGCGCGCAGCACGCCGTCAACCTCGCGGGTCATGACGGTACGGGCCAGGTATTCGATGTTGACCTGGTGGACAATGCCCATTCCCGGGGGGACGACCTTGAAGTCCTCAAAGGCGCCCTGGCCCCAGCGCAGGAACTGGTAACGCTCCCCGTTGCGCTGGTACTCAATCTCCATGTTGCGCTCGATCGCGCCGGAGTTGCCGAAAACGTCAATCTGCACGGAGTGGTCAATGACCATCTCGGCGGGGGCCAGGGGGTTGACCCTGGTGGGGTCCCCGCCCAGTTCCTTGACCGCTTCACGCATGGTCGCCAGGTCAACAATGCAGGGTACGCCGGTGAAGTCCTGCATGATGACGCGCGCGGGGGTGAACTGGATTTCGGTGTCGGGCTCCGCGTTGGGGTCCCAACCGGCCAGGGCCCGCACGTGGTCGGCCGTAATATTTGCACCATCTTCGGTGCGCAGGAGGTTCTCCAGCAATACCTTGAGGCTGAACGGAAGGCTCTT
This sequence comes from Arthrobacter sp. SDTb3-6, assembly GCF_013376095.1. GTDB lineage: Bacteria > Actinomycetota > Actinomycetes > Actinomycetales > Micrococcaceae > Specibacter. Next base: position 145,672 of record NZ_JAAMFN010000005.1, read on the forward strand.
CGCGCCTTCAACCGAGTTCAGCCGGAAAATCTCGTATTCGGTGCCGGCTACATCAAGTACGCCTTTGGCACCGAAACTGTCCACATTAGTCATGGATGGACTCCTCTCGCCACTGCTTTTATCTTGGTCACGCAAGGGACCGCATGCCAGTTAGGCTGACCTTACTCACGTTCGGAAACCGTTCCGCGCTTCTTCAGGAAGCGGTACAGCAGTTCGATGCCAAGGCACCCGCCTGCCGTTACGCCAATCGTAACCGCCAACAACGGCCCGGAGGGGATGTCCAGGGCAAAGAAGTTCCGGGCGAAGGGCACCACCATGACCAGTGCCAGCCCGGCCACCAGGGCGGCCACGAGCAGTGAGCGCCAAAAGTCGAAGGGCCTGGCCAAGGCGCCGAGCACCCACAGCGCCACGACGAGCACCGTCATGGTCGCCGCCGTCTGCGCCGACGTGACGGCCTGGGCCGGCTCCAGCGCGGGGTCCGGGAAAGCCCGGGCAAAGGAATACACGGCCATGATGCACGCCGCCACGACCGTGCCTGCGGGAATGGAAAACATCAGTGCCCGGCGCAGGAAGCCGGGCTGGTACCGCCGGGCGTTGGGCAGCAGCGCCAGGAAAAAGGCGGGGATGCCGATCGTCATGGAACTGACAATGGAAAGCTGCCGCGGCAGGAACGGGTACCGCCACAGCAGGATGCCGATGGCGATGGAAATGATGACGGCGTAGGCGGTCTTGCTCAGGAACAGGTTGGCCACGCGCTCCACGTTGGCGATGACGCGCCGGCCCTCTGCGACCACCGAGGGCAGGTGGGAAAACTGCCCGTCCAGCAGCACCAGGCGCGAGACGGCCTTGGTCGCGGCAGCGCCGCTGCCCATGGCGATGCCCATGTCGGCGTGTTTGAGGGCCAGGGCGTCATTGACGCCGTCCCCCGTCATGGCCACCACGTGGCCGGCGCCCTGCAGGGCCAGCACAATGGCCTTCTTTTGTTCCGGCGCCACCCGGCCCAGCACGCTTTCGCGTGCCAGCACCGCTGCCAGCTCGCCGGTCTCCTCCGGCAGCCCGCGGGCGTCGTAGCCGTCGCCGTCGAACTCCATGCCCACGCTGCGGGCCACGGCGGCCACGGTGCGCGGGTTGTCGCCCGAGATGACCTTCAGTGCCACCCCCTGGTCGCGGAAGTACGCCAACGTGGCGGCGGCGTCGGGCCGCACCATTTCCCGGAACACCAACAGGACAACGGGCCGGAGCCCGGCCAGGTCGAGGCCGTCCGCAGCCTGCCCGGCCCCGGGTGCCGGTGCGGGAAGGCCCGGCGCCGGGCGGTGCGCCAGTACGACGGCGCGCAGCCCCTGCCCCGCCGCCTCGTGGGACGCCGCCAGCGCCGCCTCCACCTCCGCTCCCCCGCTGGCCGCCAGCACGACGTCGGGGGCGCCCAGGACCCAGCTGCCGCAGGGCTGCCCCGCTGCCGCCCCGTCCCCCGTGCCGGGCCCGGCAACAGGCCCGGCACTGAAGCTGACTGCACTGTATTTGCGGGCGCTGCTGAACGGGACCACCGCGTCGGGCGCCGCCGCCGGCGGCCGGGTGAAGCCGGTCGCGAGTGCGGCCGCCGTCGCATTGGCGTTGGGGTGCGCCGCGCACCAGGCCAGGACCGCCTCCCAGCCGGGAACCGGTCCGAAGACGGTGGTGCCGGCCAGTTCCATCCGGCCCTCGGTGAGCGTGCCGGTCTTGTCCAGGCACACCATGTCCACGCGGGCCAGGCCTTCCACGGCCGGCAGTTCCTGGACCAGCACCTGCCGGCGTGCCAGCTTGATGGCGGCCATGCCGAAGGAGATGCTGGTCAGCAGCACCAGGCCCTCGGGAATCATGGCCACGATGCTGGCCACGGCGCTGATGACGGCGGTGCGCCAGCGGCCGGTGGCGAGGGATTCGGCCCAGCCGCCGTTGGCGTTCATCTGGCCGTTGACCACCACCACGATGATGGGGACCAGCGCCCAGGCGATGTACAGGATGATCCGGTTGATGGAATTGCGGATTTCGGAATTGACCAGCGAAAACCGCCGGGCTTCGGCTGTCAGGGCACTGGCATAGGACTCCGCGCCCACGCGGTGCACGCGCGCGGCGCCGTGGCCGGCCACCACCGCGGAACCGGACAGTGCGGTGTCCCCCGGAACCTTGGCCACGGGGTCGGCCTCGCCCGTGAGCAGGGATTCGTCCACTTCCAGGGATTCGGCCTGGAAGATGACGGCGTCGGCCGGGACCTGGTCCCCCGTGCGCAGCAGCAGCACGTCGTCGTGCAGGACGTCCGCCACGGCCACCGCCAGCTCGGCCCCGCCGCGGCGCACCAGGGCCTTGGGCGTGTGCAGTACGGCCAGCCGGTCCAGGGTCTGCTTGGCACGGTATTCCTGCACGACGCCGATGGCGGCGTTGGCGACCACGATGAACCCGAACAGGGCGTCGCGCGGGTCCCCGACGAGCAGCACCAGGACCAGGGCGCTGCCGAGCACGGCGTTGAACAGCGTGAACACATTGGCCCGGACGATGGCCCAGATGCTGCGGCTGCTCCCGCCCGGTGCGGCGTTGTCCAGCCCGGCACCCCGCCGTTCGAGCACCTGGACCGGGTCCAGGCCGTCGCGCTCCAGGACCTCCGGGTCCACCGGCGCCAGCCCGGCCCGGGCCGCAGCCAGGGCGGCACGCCGGTGCCCGTCGCGCCGCTCCGCCAGGACCGTGCCGCGGGGCTTGCCGCGCGTCAGGTCCCGCCGCTGGACAGCAGCGGGTTTAGCGCCCAACGGCGCCCCTGCCGGGCGCGTCCACGGGCACCAGCAGGGCCACGGTCTCCACATGGTGGGTGTGCGGGTAGAGGTCAAAGGCCCGCAGCTTCTCCAGCCGCCACCCGGCCCCGGCAAAATACTTCACGTCCCGCGCAAACGCTGCCGGGTCACAGGAAACATAGGCGACCGCCTGCGGGGCGGCGGCCGCCAGGGCATGCACCACGGCCTTTCCGGCGCCGGCCCGCGGCGGGTCAAGCACGACGGCGTCAAAGCGGCGCCGCGGTGCCCTGGCCCGGCTGCCGCGCCGGCCCGGGCCTCCCAGCACGTGTTCCACGCGGCCCTGGACAATTTCCACCTGGCCGGCGGCGTGGAGGTTTTTGCGCGCGTCGCGGCTGGTGCCGGGCGACCCTTCCACGGACAGCACGGAGCCGTCCGGCCCCACGGCGTCGGCCAGCGGTGCCGTGAACAGGCCCGCCCCGGCGTAAAGGTCGGCGACGGCGGCGCCGTCGTTGAGGTGCCCGCCGTCGTTGAGGAAGTTCAGCGCCGTGTCGGTCAGGACCTGGGGCGCCTTCCGGTGGATCTGCCAGAAGCCGTCCCCCGTGACGCGGAATTCGTGGTCGGCGGTGGTTTCCCGGACCCAGCCGCGGCCGTGCAGGACGGTGGTGCCGCCCGTCTCCGGGTCCCAGCGGGCCACGGAGGGTGGGGCCGGCACGTCCTGCAGTGCGCGGGCAATGCGCTTGAGCGCCAGGCCGGCGGCCTTCTCCCCCCGCCCGGGGTCAGGTGCCAGCAGCACCAGGGCCGGCGAGCCGTTGGCCGGCGCGGCAACGTCCACCCGGGCAATGCCGGTGAAGTCAAGCTCCCACAGGCGCAGCGCGTCCACGGCGGGGACGGCCAGGGGCATGCCCTGGACGGGCAGGATGTCGTGGGAGCGGTGGGGGTGCATGCCCAACCGGCCGGCGGGCGTGACGGCGAAGGCCACGCGGGTCCGCCAGCCCAGCCCGGCCCGCTGTTCCGCCGTGCCGTCGGCGTCAACGTCCTCCACGCCGGCGCCGAACAGGGCGTCGATCTCCCCGGCGGGCAGCCCGCCGAGGCGTTCGAGCTGTTCGCGGACAACATCCGTCTTCAGCGCCAGCTGGCGGGTGCGGGACACGTGGCCAAACTCGGCCCCGCCCAGCGGGGCCGTGCCGCGCCCGGCAGCCTTCAGGGCGTCGGCCTCGGGCCAAAAGTGGGGCACCCTGTCGGGGGACGCCTCGAGCACCCGGGTGACATCCGCGCGCCAAAACCTGGCTCCGTCGTCGTGCCCGGTCAGGGCAATCTCCACGACCTCCCCGGGAATGGCGTGGCGGACAAAGATCACACGGCCCTCGTGCCGGGCAACGCAGTGGCCGCCGTGCGCCACCGGCCCCACGGTGACGGTCAACCGGGCGGCGTCGCCGGACGGGGACGGGATGGTGCGGGGCTCACTCATGGGCGTGTGGTTCCTAGTCTTGGTACATCAGTCTTGGTACTTCTGGGCTTCGGTGGAGGATTTCAGCTGCCACGGCACGCTGGCCACCACCACGCCGGGTTCAAAGTGCAGCCGCGTCTTGATGCGCAGGGCCGTCTGGTTGTGCACCAGCTGCTCCCACCACTTGCCCACCACGTATTCCGGGATGTACACCACAATCAGGTCGCGCGGGGAATCCCGGCGCATGGTCTTGATGTGGTTGATCAGCGGCGTCAGCGTCTCCCGGTAGGGACTTGCCAACACGGTCAACGGTACCGGGATGTCCAGCCGGTCCCAATCGGCGATCGTCTGTTCGGTCTCCGCGGCGTCCAGGTCCACCGTGATGGCTTCCAGCGAGGACGGGCGCGACGCGCGGGCAAACGCGACCGCGCGCATGACCGGCTTGCGTACGTGGGAGACCAGGATCACCGCGTGGATGCGGGCCGGCAGGGCGCGGGTGGCCGAGTCCGTCTCCACGGCAAGCTCCTTGGCCACGTTGTCGTAGTGGGCGCGGATGCTCCACATGATGGCAAACAGAACACCCATGGCCAGCAGCGCAATCCAGGCACCCTGTTCAAACTTGGTCACCAGCACAATCAGCAGCACCGTCAATGTCATCAGGAAACCCAGCGAGTTGATGGTCCGGGAGCGCACCATGCGGAATCGGATGCGCTTGTCCTTCACCACGCGCAGTTCGCGGGTCCAGTGCCGCACCATGCCCAGCTGGCTGGCCGTGAAGGAGATGAACACGCCCACAATGTAGAGCTGGATCAACTTGGTGACGTCCGCGTCGAAGGAGATGATCAGCACCAACGCGCCAACGGCCAGCAGGATCACGCCGTTGCTGAAGGCCAGCCGGTCCCCGCGGGTGCGCAGCTGGCGGGGCAGGTAGCCGTCCCGGGCCAGGATCGAGGCGAGCACCGGGAAGCCGTTGAAGGCCGTGTTGGAGGCAAAGACCAGGATCACGCCGGTGGCTGCGACGACGATGAAGAACGGGATGGACCCGGCACCGAAGATGGTGCCGGCAATCTGGCTGATCGAGGGGTTCTGCACGTAGCCGGCGGGCAGCAGATGCCCGTTTTGCAGGAACTCGGTGGCCGGGTCCGCCACAATGTGCACCCCGGTGGCGTTGGCCAGGAACAGGATTCCAGCCATCATGCCGGCGGCAACGGCGCCGAGCAGCAGCAAGGTGGTGGCCGCGTTCTTGCTCTTGGGCTTGCGGAAGTTGGGCACGCCGTTGCTGATGGCCTCCACGCCGGTCAGGGCCGCGGCACCGGAAGAGAACGCCCGCAGCAGCAGGAAACCGCCGGCCAGGCCGGTCAGCCCCTGGCTGAAGGCGGCTTCGGGGATGATCTCAAAGCCGGCCGACGGCGCCCGGCCCAGCGTGCCTGTTGCCGCCTGAAAGAGGCCAACGGCCGTCATGGCGAAGATGCAGAACATGAAGATGTAGGTGGGCACGGCAAAGACGCTGCCGGCCTCGCGGATGCCGCGCAGGTTCACCAGGGCCAGGACAATGACACCGATGACAGCGACGACGGCCTGGGTGCCGTGCCAGCCGGGCACGGCGGTGGCCAGGTAGTTTGCTGCCGAGGACATGGACACGGCCACTGTGAGCACGTAGTCAACCATGAGTGCCGACGCCACCGTCAGCCCTGCGGTCTTGCCCAGGTTGACGTTGGCAATTTCATAGTCGCCGCCGCCGGACGGGTAGGCGTGCACGTTTTGCCGGTAGGAGGCCACCACCGTGAGCAACACCACCATGACGGCCAGGCCCACCCAGGGGGCAAGGGCCACGGAGGCAACACCGGCCAGGGCCAGGGTGAGCAGGATTTCATCCGGCGCGTAGGCCACCGAGGACAGCGCATCCGAGGCGAAAATCGGCAGCGCGATGCGTTTGGGCAGCAGCGTGTGGGCGAGTTTGTCGTTGCGGAAGGGCCGCCCGACAAGGACCCGCTTGAACGCGTTGAAGAAGTTCAGCACGCGGGTAACGCTAGTCGCTCGCGGGGCTAAAGTCATGACGGGACGCGGCCGTGGCAGACTCCGCCCACGCGGTGCCAAGTATCCGGCCGGCGCCGGCGAACCCTGCCGACTTGACCGGCGGGCGCCCGACAGGCCAGATTGGTACCCGCACTGTGTTGCAGTGCCGGTCATCACCAAGAGGAGCAACGATGGCACATTTTGTGATCATGGGCTGCGGCCGCGTGGGCGCCACCCTGGCGCACACGCTGGAGGACTCCGGCCATTCCGTCGCCATCATTGACCAGGACGAGCGCGCCTTCCGGCGGCTGAGGACCGGCTTCGGGGGCCGCAAGGTCACCGGCATCGGCTTCGACCAGGACACCCTGCGCCAGGCCGACATTGAAAACGCCTACGCCTTTGCGGCCGTCTCCAGCGGCGACAACTCCAACATCCTCGCCACGCGCGTGGCGCGCGAAACCTTCCATGTGGAACACGTCGTGGCGCGCATCTACGACCCCGGCCGGGCCGAAATCTACCAGCGCCTGGGCATCCCCACGGTGGCCGCCGTGCGCTGGAGCGCCGACCAGGTGCTGCGGCGCATCCTGCCCGAAACCGCCATCAAGGGCGACTTCCGGGAGCCTTCCGGCCGGCTCATCCTAACCGAACTGGCCCTGAACCCGGGCTGGATCGGACACCACGTGGTGGACCTTGAGGCCGCCGCGCCGCTGCGGGTGGCCTACCTGACCCGCTTTGGCGAAGGCATGCTGCCGCGGCCGGACACCAGTTACCAGCAGGGCGACACCGTCCATGCGATGGTGCAGGGCACGGACTCGGCCGAGGTGGCCCGCATCCTGTCCGCCGCGCCGGAAAAGGAGATCTAAGGTGCTTGTTGTCATCGTCGGGGCCGGCAGCGTCGGCTGCTCGATTGCCCGCGAACTGCTCTCCCACGGCCATGAACTGCTGCTGATCGACCCCAAGCCGGAGGTGATTGGCAAGAGCGGGCTGCGCGGCGCCCGCTGGCTCGTGGGCGACGCCTGCGAGATCAGCACCCTGCGGGAGGCGAAGCTGGAGGAGGCCGACGTCGTCGTGTCCGCCACGGGCGACGACAAGGTCAACCTGGTCGTCTCGCTGCTGGCCAAGACCGAATTCGGCGTGGGCCGCACCGTGGGCCGGGTGAACAACCCCAAGAACGATTGGATGTTCGACGATTCCTGGGGCGTGGACGTCGCCGTCAACACCCCGCGGCTCATGACGGCGCTCGTGGAGGAAGCGGTGGAAATCGGCGACCTGGTGCGCCTGCTGACGCTTCAGACCGGCGTGGCGTCGCTCGTGGAGTTCACCGTGCCGGGACAATCGCACATCATCGGCCTGATGGTGGGGGCCGTCGACTGGCCGCAGGACGCGACGCTCGTGGCGATCCTGCGTGACGAGGCGCCCATCACGCCCAGCAACGACGACGTCCTTGAAGCCGGCGACGAGCTGTTCTTCATCTCCACGATCGCCGCCGAGGACGGGCTGCGGAAGCTGCTGTCCAACGACGCCGGGGCTGACGGGGACCGGCCGGAGGGTGAAAGCTAGCCGGCCTTCACGGGCCGGCTCACGAGCCAGGCAATCCAGAGGCCGAAGGCGTACAGCGGCACGCCCATGAGCAGGCGCATGGCGCCCAGGGCGTCGATGGCTCCGGCGTAGTAGAGGGGCAGCTGGACGGCCAGCCGGGCGGCCATGACACCCACGATGATCCAGGTGGCCGCCCGGTAGGCACGCAGGCGGGCCGGTTTTTTGCGCCACTGCACGCCCTCGTTGCGGGCGTAGCCAAACAGCAGGCCCAGCACCGGCCAGCGCACGGCAATGGAGACCACCATGGCTGCGATGTAGCCGGCGTTGGTGAAGAACCCGACGGCATAATAGTTCTCCGCCTTGCCCGTCTTCAGCGCCAGAAAGGTCGAAAGGGCCACGCCGGCAATCCCGGCAAGGGTCATGGTGAGCGGGGAACGCTGCACGAGCCGGGCGGCCAGGAAGGCGGCCGCAACGACCACGGAGCCGCCCAGCGACCAGGTGAGGTTCCCGGTCAGGGTGAAGACCACCAGGAAGACCAGCCCGGGCAGGACGCTTTCGGCGATGCCGCGGACGCCTCCCGCGGCCGCCAGCAGGTCGAGCTCGCCGTTGTCCTTGCGCACCAGCGCCGAACGCGCCGCCATCGCCTGTTCCAGGCCGGCCAGCGCGTCCGCGGGGCGGGCGCCGTCGTCTTCGGGTGTGGTCCTGGCCAACTAGCCCTCCTGGATTCCTATGATCTCGTAGCGTGGGTTGAAGATGGTGGGCAGTCCGTCCCGGCGGGAGACCATGCCCTCAACGCGCAGCCGCGTGCCAACCTCGATCCCGGGGACGCGGCGCCTGCCCAGCCACACGAGGCGGAGCCGGTGGCTGCCGCCGTCGGTGGGCACGCGGAGGAATTCCCGGTCCGTGACAATGGCGCTGAACTCCTGGGCGGACGACGCCGGCAGGATGGTCACGGCGTCGATGACCCCGGCACTGACCGCACGCCCGCGCAGGGGCAGCGCGTCGATGGGGACCGGCGCGGGCCAGTCACCCTGGTTGGTAGGCACGGGGTCAGCCGATCGCCGTGATTTCCGGGCCGCGGCGGAACGGTTCCCCTCCCTGGGCGGGGGCGGCGTGGTCGGCGGGGACCGAGCCGTCCGGGCTGGCTGCGGCATCGCGGGGCAGGCGCAGCACCAGCAGGTCGCGGGGCGGAAGCGGGGTTTCCCCGCGGACCACCACCACGCCCCTGAACAGGTCTTCCAGTTCCTGGGCTGCGTCGGGGTTCACGGCCGCCTCGCCGCCCAGCACGCCGCGCAGGAACCAGCGGGGGCCGTCGACGCCGATGAAGCGGGCCACGCGGAAGCCGCTGCTGCCGTCAGTGGCCTGGGCGGGCACCTTGGCCAGCACTTCCTTGCCGAACGTTCCGTCGAGAATCTCAATCTCGCCGCCCTGCGAACCGACGGACAGGCCGATCTGCTCGCGGATGTCGCGCCAGAGTTCTTCGGAGCGGGGGGCGGCGAACGCCTGCAGCTGCAGGCTGGAGCCGTTGAGGTCCAGGGTGACGGCGATGACCCGGTTGGTGCTTTCCTCCACTTCCAGGCGCAGCGCCAGGCCCTCGCGCGGGGTGATCAGCAGGGCGCCCAGATCCACATAGCCGTCCGCATTGGCGATTTCGTCGGCGTCCAGCGGCCCGTGGACGGAACGGTCGTAGGCGGTGTCTGCGGGGTCCGGCGGCAGGGCCAGCAGGCCGTTCCCGCCTTGGGATCCGCCGTCCGTGGCGGCCTCCCGGGAAGTGCCCTCTGGCGCAACCGCGCCGTCGGCGTCATTCTTCTTTTTCTTGCCAAACCCAAAAGCCATGGGGCGCAAACTCCTTGTAAATGTTGGAACCGAACGTCTGTCAGTGTCCGGCGGTACCGGCGCCGGCCGGTCCAAAGCCGCCCGTGGAACCGAAGCCGCCGGTGCCGCGTGCGGAGTCCGGCAGCTGCTCCACCACCTCGAAGGCGGCATGCTCGACGCGCTGGATGACCATTTGTGCAATTCTATCGCCCCGGGACAGGGCAATGGAGTGGTGCGCATCGGTGTTGAGCAGGGTGACGGAGATTTCCCCGCGGTACCCGGCGTCCACGGTGCCGGGGCTGTTGACGATCGTCAGGCCGTGCTTGGTGGCCAGGCCCGAGCGCGGGTGCACCAGGGCCACGTAGCCGAACGGGAGCGCGATGGCCACGCCGGTGGGGACCAGGGCGCGCTCGCCCGGCGCCAGCACGACGTCGATCCTGGCACGGAGGTCGGCACCGGCGTCGCCGGGGTGGGCGTAGGAGGGCGCGGCGATGCCGTCGTCGAGCATTTGCAGCTGCACCGTCAGCGGGAACGCGCCATCTGCTGGGACATTGAAAGTCTGGTTGGTCACAGCAGCCCACTCTATCCCGAACCGCGGCGGCGACCCCCCACCGCCGCGGGCTGCCCGGGCCGGGGGCAAAGATGATTTACCGGACAAAAGATGAAAAACTGTTCCCATGTCTTCGTCTTCCGTGCCGGCCGCCAGCGCCGCCCCCCTGTCAACAGCCACGTACACCGAAAAACTGTGGCCCGGCCTGGGTGTGTGGGTGGTTGTGCTGGGCCTGTCCGCGGCCGGCATCCTGATCCTGATCCCCATCAGCCCGCTCGCCGGGTACCTGGCCTTTGTGGGGCTGCTGGTCCTGCAGACACTGGTCCTGGTCTTCTCGACGCCCAAGATCGAGGTCACGGCGGGGACGCTGCAGGTGGGCCGGGCCGTGATCGAGCGTGAATACATCGGCGACGTCACCTATTACCTGGCCGACGACGCCACGGCCCAGCGCGGCACCCGGCTCAACGGGCTGGCCTACCTGTGCATCCGCGGCTGGATCAAGCCCGTGGTCAAGGTGGAAATCACCGACCCGCATGACAAAACGCCGTACTGGCTCACGTCCACCCGCAACCCCGAGCGCCTGGCCGCGGCCCTCGGACAGGGCCGCGGCTGACGCCTGCGCTGCTGTTTCCTGTGCTGCTGTTTCCTGCGCGCCTGTGTCCTGCGCTGTCCAGCCGGATCCGGCTAGCCTTCGCAGTCCTTGCAGTACATCAGCCCGTCCTTTTCCCGGGCCAGCTGGGAGCGGTGCCGCACCAGGAAGCAGGATGAACAGGTGAATTCGTCCGCCTGGGCCGGGAGGACCTCCACCGCCAGCTCCTCCCCCGACAGGTCGCCGCCGGGCAGCTCGTAGCTGTCGGCCAGATCGGCCTCGTCCAGGTCGATGACCGCCCCGGACGCTCCGGAGGGGCGGACCGCAAGGGATGCCAGGACGTTGCCGTCCCGTTCGTCGTCGTTCTTGCGCGGCGCGTCATAATCCGTTGCCATTGCCTACTTCACCATTTTCCTTGTATCTCTTGCCACAGCACCGGCATCGGCAGGGCCCGTAGGGGATTCCCTGCGGCAAATCCTGCCAATCACCTTAGAACTGGAACGTTGCAGCCGGCGACAAAAATGCCCGCGTTCGCGGTGGGCGTAGCGGTGGGACACCCACGGACCGCAGGGGCCCGTCCGCAGCTGAAAATAGGCACGTGATTTTGTGAACCATTCACGCCACGCCTGCCGTGGTAGTAGGAAAATACGGCGTTGGGTGGCAAAGTTTCGAAGTGAAAGCAGTCGACTTTGGAGGGCAGCATGGCGGATCTACGTTTGGTGGGTGTGCATGACGATGGCAAGCACCTGCTACTCAGTGGAACCGGCGGCGAAATATTCCTGCTGCCCATTGATGAAGCATTGCGCATGGCTACCACGCGGGCACCGCGCAAGGCCCCGTCCGGCAACGCCGGCCCGGCCAAGATGTCGCCACGGGAAATCCAGGCGCAGATCCGTGCAGGCGCCACGGCCGCCGATGTGGCCGAACACTCCGGCATGTCCCTGGAGCAGGTCCGCCGCTATGAAGGCCCGGTGCTGGCCGAGCGCGAACACGTGGCCCGGCTGGCGCGCAAGGTGGAGGTTTCCGGCCCGGCGGCCGGCAATGACAGCTACCGTTCCGCCTTCGGCGACAACCCGGCAACGCTGGATGAGATGGTCATGCACCGCGTCTCCGCCTTTGGCATCGACCCCCGCACGGTGCGCTGGGATGCCTGGCGCGTCCGCGACGGCGCCTGGACGGTCACGGCAGACTTTGAGCCCGGCAGCGAGTGGGCTGCAGCGAGCATCGGCGAGCCGGCACCCGCCCGGTGGACCTTCCATCCCGGCCGCAAGTCCCTGAACAACGCCAACCGGTGGGCGCAGCAGCTGAGCGAAATGGAACCGCTGGACGGTCCCGTGCCCGAGCGCCGGCTGAGCGCGGTTGCGGACCGCCCCTTTGATTTTGAAACCGACGCGCCCGACGACGGTACGGCGGACACGCTGACGGCGGCCGGTCCGGGCGGGGCCGAGGGCCAGGACACGGGCAGTGAGGACGACGCCGGCTCCGGCCTGCTCGACATGCTCCGTTCCCGCCGCGGCCAGCGCCTGGGCCTCGACGAGGACGGCGACGATGAACTGGCTGCCATGTTGGGCACCCACGTGCCGGCCGCGCACCCCCGCGACGGGCATGAGGACCAGGCCGCCACCGCGCCCGCAGCCGACGGCGCGGACACCCCGGACACCATGGACAACCCTGCGGACGTGGAGGCCCCGGCGGCCGGCGCGGGCACAGACACTGAGGCCCCTGATTTAGACAACACAGGCCTGGCCGGCGCCGGTTCGGACGGCGGGCAGGCCGGGGATGGGCATCCTGCCGGCGGCCACGGCAAGAAGCGCCTCCGTGCCATCCCGTTCCTCTCCCTGGCCCCCAGGCTCCACGGCGACGAGGACCACCATCACGCCGTCGGCGTGGGCGAGGTCAGCACCGATACGCGTGAAATCACGCTTTCGGGGGCGCCTTCCCTGCGCCGCAGCGCCGCCGACAACGCCATTGACACCGGCTCAGGCCAGGACGGGGCCGCGCAGGCAGCACCCGCCCCGGAATCTGCCCGGCAGCCGGCTGACGCCGAAGACGGGCCCTCTGACAGTGAGGTGGCCGCCAGGCTGGAACGCAAGGCGGCAGGCAAGCCCAAGCGCTCCAGCGTCCCCAGCTGGGACGAGATCGTGTTCGGCACCAAGGGCGACTAAAACCGCTCCGTCGTGCCCCCTGAATACCGAGGGCTGTCCCTGAGTCTGCCCCGGAAACCGGCCCATTCGGCGGTGCAGATAATGCGGGCCGGGACGCTCCCAGTCCACGGAAGCTGCACCACCGAATTCCCGGACCGGACCGAACTCAGCGGCGGCGCTTGCCCTTCGGCGCACGCGGCGTCACGGGAATGCGCAGCAGCGGGACCTCGCGTTCGGCCTTCGTGAGGGAGCCATGCTGGCCCACCACCTCGACGGCCTGCGGGCGCACGCGCCGGAGGTCGTAAAACGCGATGCTTTCGCGGGCCGCCACCAGGACGTCGCCAATCCGCCCGGCTGCTTCGGCACGCACCTCGCCAAAAAGCCCCGCCGCCACGGCTTCGTCGCGGGTGAGCACCCACGCCTTTGTCCCGAAGCGCTCCAGCCATGCGGCCACCAAGGCATCGCGGACCTCGGTGCCGGCGCCGCGCTCCAGGTAAAGGTGGACCATGCGCGGCTCCCCCGCCGTATGGCGGACCCCGGCCACGAGTTCCGGGTACCGGGAGTAGTCGATGCGGGCCGCACGCGGCACGTCCACCATGCCGTGGTCGGCCGTCAAAAGGATCAGCGTGTCCGCGGGGACGGTGGCGGCCAGGCGCTTCATGCCGGCGTCGAGCTCCTCCAGCTGGTGCTCCCACTGGGCCGAGTCCGCCCCGTACCTGTGCCCGGCCTTGTCCAGTTCGCCCCAGTACAGGTACAGGAGCATGGACGGGTGCGCCGCCAGGGCCCCTGCGGCCAGTTCCACGCGGGCCTGCGGGGAGGTGGCCCCCAGGAACGTGCTGCCGCGCAGGGCCGCCAGCGTCATGGGCGACTGTTCGAACTTGGGCAGGCTGACGGTGGCCGTCGGGTGGTGCCCCGCCAGCTGTTCAAACACCGTGGGGAACGGCTGCCACCGCCTCGGGTCAACGCCGGGGTCCCAGTTGCCCAGCAGGTTCACCACCTTGTCCTGGTCCGGGTCCAGGACGTCGTAGCCGAGCATGCCGTGCTGCCCGGGCACGACGCCGGTGCCCAGGCTGGACAGGGAGGTCGCCGTGGTGCTGGGGAAGGCTGCGTGGAGGGTGTGCGGGTGCTCTCCCCCGCTGTCCGCGGCCATGACGCCGCGCAGGAAGGGTGCGTGCCCGGACTTTTGCTTCAGCAGCGCCTTTCCCAGGCCGTCCACCAGCACCACCACGACCCGGCGGGCAGCCGGCAGCCGCAACGCGTTGGTGAACCGCCCGTCGCCCATGGCGGCGGCGGCGCTGGTGAGAACGTCGGCAATGGTGTTGCTGCCGTAGGCGGGTGCCGCGGGCAGCGGCTCCTGGCGGGCCTGCCGGGCCGGGGGCGCCGCAGTCTCCGAGGTCTGCTCCACGCCGGTCAGCGCCGGTAGTGGTTGCGGCCCAGGCGCTGGCCCAGCACCGGGAATTTCGGGCCTTGCGCCGGCGCGTGGGCGGGGGTGGCTGCCGCGGTGCTGACAGCCCGCAGGGCCCGGGCAAAGGACTTCGCGTCGGCCACGGCCTGCAGCCCCTCGGCCTCGGCGCTGATGCGCAGGGCGATATCTTCCTGGGCGATGGTTCCGGTGTAGCCGTGGTCGGCGTCGCAGTTCGGGTCCCCGCACGACGCCGGGCCCAGGTCCACGCGCTGCCCGCCGGACCAGGCGATGGCCACCGTGAGCTCGCGGGCGGGGTCGGAGGGCTTGTAGTCCTGCGGCTGGGCGTAGGTGTAGCTGAGCACCACGGAGCGGATCTGCGCCACGGGCACGGACTCGGTGGAGACCTGCGCCACGACCTGTTCGCCGGCTTCATCCAGCTGCTGGTCGTCCACGTGGGTGATGACCAGCATCTCCTCCGTCAGGACCAGCACGGTGATGTGGCGGTGTACCTCGGTGCGGTCAAAATGCGTTTCCAGGTGGACCAGGTGGGACAGGCTCTCCTGCCCGTCCAGCGCGTCGTTGACAACGTCCTGGACCAGGCGCGGGTAAAAGCCGGCCCGTTGGAGTGCGGATTCAAGGTCGCGGCCGGTGGTGTTCGCCGGGGCACCGGCGCCGAAGGTGTTCATGGACCCATTTTCGCACCCGCGCGCGGCCGAACGCGAACCGGCTAGGAGTTCATGGCCCGCCGCGCACTGTCGGTGCGCTGGGCCGCGTTGCCGATCCGCAGCTCGACGGCGAGCACCGTCACCTCGGTGGGCCCCACCAGCACGGGGTTGAATTCCACCCAGGCGATCTCCGGGTGTTCATCCTTCATCAGGCCCACCCGGGCCACCAGGTCCTCCAGCGCGGCCACGTTGCCGGCGGGCAGGCCTGCGTAGCCAAACAGCTTCACGGCGGCGCGGGGGGACCTGACTAGTTCCGCCGCGTCCCGGGCGGACAGCGGGGGCACGCGGTGCGCCCAGTCGCCCAGCAGGTTCACGGCGTCGCCGGAGAGGCCGAAGGAGACCACAGGGCCCAGCAGCGGGTCCTCGATGGCGCGCAGGGTGCAGGACTGGCCCACCTCGGCCATGCTCTGCACCTCCAGGCCGCCTGCCCCGTACGGTTCAAGCAGCTTGCGCATTTGGCCCAGGTTGCGGCGCAGTGACGCGGCGTTTTCAATGTTGATCCGCACCCCGCCCAGGTCCAGGCGGTGCCGCAGAGCCGGGTCCAGGGTCTTGATGGCCACGGGCCAGCCGAGCCGGTCGGCGGCCGCCACGGCGTCGTCGTCGGTGCTGAACGCGGCGGACTCCAGGACGCGGATGCCGTAATGGCCCAGCAGTTGGCGTGTCCGGGCGGCGTCCAGGGTCAGCAGGCCGTCGCCGGTGACGCCGTCGAGCCATTCCTCCAGCAGTTCCGCCGCCGCTTCGGTGTCCACGCCGGACGGCGGGTCGAAGGCGGGGGCATCGAGGGTCAGCCACTGCGCGTACTGCGTCACGGCGGCCAGGGCGGCCACCGCGGCGCCGGGGCTGGAGTAGCACGGCAGCCCGCCGGCCAGCTGGCGGTCCACCAGGATGCGGGTGTCGACAATCCCGGTGAACGCCGCCACCACGGGCTTGCCTGCCGCCTCGGCGCACTCCTGGAGTGTGGCGGCAATGTGCTCCACCGTCAGCCCCGGCACCGGCAGCAGCGTCACGATGGCCGAGTCCGTGCCGGGCCGGGCCAGCGCCTCGCCGACCGCCCGCCGCAGCAGGGGCAGGGCCCTGGACTGCCCGGTGTCCAGCACCAGGTCCGCCGAGACCTCCGCCACGGTCAGGCCGTGCTGCTCCGCGGAATCCGCCACCACCGACCCCATCGCCAGGGAATTGCTGAAGATGGCCAGCCCGGGGCCGGCGGGCAGGGCCTGGCCGGTGACGATTTGTGCCACGTCGGCCAGTTCCTCGATGGTGTTGACACGGATGACGCCGGACTGGCGCAGCATGGCGTCCAGCGCGCCCGTGGGCGCCTGCGTGGTGCGCACGGCGTGGCCCGGGGGCAGGCGCAGCCCCATGGTGTCCGACTTGGCCACAATCACCGGCTTGGTGCGCGCCAGGCGGCGGGAGATGCGGGAAAACTTGCGGGGGTTGCCAATGGATTCCAGGTACAGCGCGCAGGCGGTGGTGTGGGGGTCGTCCTCCCAGAACTGCATGAGGTCGTTGCCGGAGATGTCCGCCCGGTTCCCGGCGGACAGCACCGTGGACAGGCCCACCTCCCGCCGGCTCAGCGACGCGTACAGGGACGCCCCCAAGGCGGCGGACTGGCTGAAGACGCCCAGCCCCCCGCGCAGGGGCAGGGACGGTGCCAGGGAGGCGTTGAGTGAAACGGCCGGGTCGGTGTTGGCCAGGCCCAGCGAGGCCGGGCCCACCAGCCGCATGCCGTTCGCCCGGGCCTGGCGCACCAGGGCGCGCTGGCGCGCGAGGCCGGCCGCGCCGTCGTCGGCGTATCCCGAGGTGGCGATGACCAGGCCCTTGACGCCGGCGGCCCCGCACTGGTCCACGACGGCGGGGACCTGACCCTGGGGCACGGCAATGACGGCCAGGTCCACGGGGCCGGGCACCTCGGCGATGGTGGCGTACGGCATCATGCCGGACACCTCCAGCGCCTCCGGATTGACCGCGTGGACCCCGCCGCGGTACCCGCCTTCCACAATATTTTCCAGCAGCACCCGCCCCAGGCCCCCCCACGCCCGGCCGGCCCCGACGACGGCCACGGAGCGCGGTGCCACAAGCCCCGCGACGCTGCGGGCGTCGGCGCGGTGTTCGCGTGCGGCCATGACGGCGCGGGACTTCTCGGTGGGGTCAATGTCGAACGCCAGGGACACCACGCCGTCGTCAAAGCGGCGGTGCACCTCGTAGCCGGCGTCGGCGAACACCTGGAGCATCTTGCGGTTTTCCGGCAGGACCTCCGCCGTGAACTTGTCGATCCCGTTTTCGCGGGCGGCGGCGGCCAGGTGCTCCAACAGGATCGACCCCAGGCCCCGGCCCTGCTGGGAGTCGGAGACGTTGAACGCCACCTCGGCCTCGGCGGGGTTGTCGAGGCGGTCGAAGCGGCCAATGCCGATGATGCGGTCCCGGTGCGTGATGACGAACGCCACACGGTCCCGGTAGTCCAGTTCGGTAAAGCGGCGCAGCTCCTTGGGCGTCAGCCTGGACTTGTAGGTAAAGAAGCGCAGGTAGACGGAGTTCTGCGACTGCGCCATGTGGAAGGCCTGGACGGCGTCGGCATCGGCCGCGGTCATGGGCCGCAAATGCCCCGTGGCCCCGTCGCGCAGTACGACATCGGCCTCCCAATGTGCCGGATAAACGGGTGCCTGTCCTGGGTTCACCATAGAATCACTGTACCGACTCGTTTGCCTTCGCAGGGCCCCGCCGGACTGCAACACCCGCCACACTGATAGGAACCCCCGCCACCATGGCCAAGCGCCAACCTCCCGCAGCCGATGACTTCACTGACTTCACCGAGAACATTGTTGAAATAGACGTTTCCAGTGAAATGGAAGGCTCCTTCTTGGAGTACGCCTATTCGGTGATTTACTCGCGCGCCCTGCCGGACGCCCGGGACGGGCTGAAACCGGTGCAGCGGCGCATCCTGTACATGATGAGCGAGATGGGGCTGCGCCCCGAGAAGGGCCATGTCAAGAGCGCCCGCGTCGTGGGCGAGGTCATGGGCAAGCTCCACCCGCACGGCGACACCGCCATCTACGACACCATGGTGCGCATGGCCCAGGACTTCTCCCTGCGCCTGCCGCTCATTGACGGGCACGGCAACTTCGGCTCGCTCGACGACGGCCCCGCCGCCCCGCGCTACACGGAGGCCCGGATGGCGGCCCCGGCCCTGGAGCTGACGGGCAACCTGGGCGAAGACGTGGTGGACTTTGTGCCCAGCTACGACAACGAGATGATGCAGCCCTCGGTGCTGCCGGCCGCCTTCCCGAACCTTTTGGTCAACGGGGCCAGCGGGATTGCGGTGGGCATGGCCACCAACATGGCCCCGCACAACCTGGGCGAGGTCATCGCCGCCACCCGGCACCTGGTCGCCAACCCGGACGCCACGCTGGAGGACCTGATGGCGTACGTGCCCGGCCCCGACCTGCCCTCGGGCGGGCGCATTGTGGGCCTGGCCGGCATCCGCGACGCCTACGCCACGGGCAGGGGCTCCTTCAAGACGCGCGCCAAGATCGCCGTCGAACAGCTCTCCCCGCGCAGGGTGGGCCTGGTGGTCACGGAACTGCCCTACCTGGTGGGTCCGGAAAAGGTCATTGAAAAGATCAAGGATGCCATCAACGCCAAAAAGCTGGTGGGCATCTCCGACCTGGTGGACCTCACCGACCGCAAGCACGGGCTGCGGCTGGTCATCGAGATCAAGAACGGCTTCAACCCGGCCGCCGTCATGGCCCAGCTGTACCGCTACACGCCCATGGAGGACTCCTTCGGCATCAACAACGTCTGCCTCGTGGAGGGGCAGCCGCAGACCCTGGGCCTGGTGGAGCTGCTGCGCGTGTTCCTGGCCCACCGCATCGACGTGGTGCGCCGGCGCACCACGTTCCGCCTGGGCAAAAAGCAGGACCGCCTGCACCTGGTGGAGGGCATGCTGCTGGCCATCGTGGACATCGACGAGGTCATCCAGGTCATCCGCAGCTCGGACGAGGTGGCGGCGGCCCGCGAACGCCTCATGGCCATCTACGACCTCTCCGAAATCCAGGCCAACTACATCCTGGACCTGCAGCTGCGCCGCCTGACCAAGTTTTCCGTGGTGGAGCTGGAAGCCGAGCGCGACGGGCTGCGCCGTGAGATCGAGGCCCTCGAGGCGATCCTGGCGTCCAGGGAACTGCTGCACCAGCTGGTTTCCGACGAACTTGGCGAGGTGGCGGCCAAGTACGCCACGCCGCGCCGCACCGTGTTGTTGGAATCCGAGGCCATGGCCCCCTCGGTGGCGAAGGCGCTGGCCGCCGGGGCCGCGGGCAAGGGCAAGCCGTCCCCGCTGGCCCTGGAAATTGCCGACGACCCCTGCTGGGTGCTGCTCAGCGCGTCGGGGCAGATTGCACGCACCTCCAACGCCGATCCCCTGGCCGACACCGGTGCACGGGGCCGGCACGACGTCTTCACCTCCGTGCTGAAAACCACCGCACGTGCCGAAATCGGCGCGCTGACCTCGCTGGGCCGGATGCTGCGGCTGCAGGTGGTGGACATGCCGGTCCTGCCGCCCACCAACGCACTGCCCAACCTGGCCGGCGGCGTGGCCGCCAAGGAGTTCATCACGCTGACCAAGGGTGAGGTCCTGGTGGGCTTTGTGCCGCTCAACGGCACCTTCGCCCTGGGGACCGCCCAGGGCGTGGTCAAGCGCGTCACCCCCGACTACCCCCTGAACCGGGACGAGTGGGAGTACATCTCGCTCAAGCCCAAGGACTTCGTGGTCGGGGCCGCCGTGGCCACGGACGACGACGACCTCGTCTTCATCACGCAGGGCGCCCAGCTGCTTCGGTACAGTGCCGCCAACGTCCGCCCGCAGGGCCGCACAGCCGGCGGCATGGCGGGCATCAAGCTCGGTGCCGGCGACGCCGTGCTCAGCTTCTCCGTGGCCTCCCCCGCCGATCCCGACGCCGTGGTGGTCACCGTGGCGGGCGGGCAGGACGCACTGCCGGGCACCGCGTCGGGCAGCGCCAAGGTCACGGCACTGTCCGAATACCCGGCCAAGGGGCGGGCCACCGGCGGCGTCCGTGCACACCGCTTCCTCAAGGGCGAGGACCGGCTGACGGTTTCATGGGCCGGGCACGGGCCTGCCAAGGCCTCCACCGTCTCCGGCGTGGTGCGTGCGCTGCCGGTGGAACACGGCCACCGCGACGGCTCCGGCGTGGCGCTTTCGGCCGCCATCGAGCTGGTGGGCCCCAGCCTGGACGGGACCCACGGCGTGGCCGGCGGCGGATCCGGAGGGGCGGGCGGGCCCGGGATGCAGGATTCCGCCGCGGGAGGTCCGGCGCCGGAGTCCTTGCCTGCGCCGGCGCGGGACGCCTCCCCCATCCCGGAGTCCACCCAGGAGGCGTTCGAACTGCCCACGGACTGAGGGCGGCGGCATAGACTGGCCCCATGCCAATCATTCCTGACGACAAGGACTGGACGTGGGTGCTGTCCCGGCCGTGCCCCGAGTGCGGATTCAACGCCGCGAGCGTCACGCCCGCCACGGCTGCCACCACCATTCCGGCGCTGCTGCCCCGCTGGCAGCAGGCCCTGCGGCGCGCCGGGGTTGACGTCCGTCCGGACGATTCCACCTGGTCGGTGCTGGAATACGCCGCCCATGTGCGGGACGTGTTCGACGTCTTCACCGGCCGCCTGGAGCTGATGCTCGCCAACGACGACCCCACCTTTCCCAACTGGGACCAGGACCGGGCGGCGCTGGACGGGAACTACGCGTCCCTGGACCCCGACGACGTGGCGCGCGAGCTGGTCCAAAATGGCGAGGATGCCGCAGCGGCGTTTGCGGCGGTGGCACCCGGCCAGTGGAACCGCCGCGGGCTGCGCAGCAACGGCTCGGAATTCACGGTCCTGACCCTGTCCGGCTACTTCATGCACGACCTCATCCACCACCTGCACGACGTCAACGCCTAGGCCGGCCGCGTCGCCGGCACATTGCCCGGGCCGGCGCCGCCCGGGCTAGAGGGCCTTGTCCCACGCCAGCGTACGCCGCAGGGGCCGGTAGCCCATCTTTTCGTAGAGCCCCAGGGCGCCGGTGGGATTTTCGGTGTCGACGTCCAGGCAGGCATGGTCCATGCCTGCGGCCTTGTACCGTGCCATGGCGTCGGACAGCAATGCCTGGGCAATGCCGCGGTGCCGCCAGGGCCGCCGCACGCCCAACACCTCCGTGTAGCCTTCCTCGCGGCCCTCCTTCGGAAAACGTTCGGGGTCATACATGGAAAGCTGGTAGCCGGCCACCTCGCCGCTTGCCGCATCCAAGGCCACGGCGGACCAGTCGGGCCGGAAATCCTCGTTGGCGAGCAGGAAACCCCAGCGCTGGATGCTGCGGGGCTCGGACCCCCAGTGGTCGGCAAAGGCCTCGTTGTGGGCCAGCCGCACGGCCTCGGAAAGCCCCGGTGCGAACGCCACGATGCGGATCCCCGCGGGCACCGGCACCGCGGGGGCGCCGGCCAGGGTCCGGAGCATTTCGGAAAAGTACCGGACGGTGGAGTACCCGGCCCCGGACAGCAGGGACGTGTGCGCCGGGTTGGCCTCCGGCGTGTACACGCGCACCGTGCCCGGCGGCTGCCCCTCCGCGGCAAAGCGGGCCCGCAGGAGGTCCTCCTGCCACGCGAGCACGGCCGCACCGATGCCCCGGCGCTGCCACCGCGGGTCGACCCCGCCAAACGCGTACCCGGCCGCGCCGCCCGGGTGCTTGGTGACCCGGCCAAAGGCCCGCAGCACTCCCGGGGCGTCAAAGCCCCCGGCCGTGTTCCCTTCGGCGGGGTTGTCGGTGTCCTCAAAGCAGGTGGCCAGCTCGGAGCGCGTGTCATGCCAGGGGGCATCCTCGGCCGCGGCGATCCGCAGGGTCAGGGCCAGCCAGGCGTCGAGGTCCGTTGCGGCCAGCGGGCGGAAGGACAGCCCGCCGGCTGCGGGAAGGGGCACTGCGGGACACGGTGTGCTGCCGGGGATCGCCATGACCCCACC
>NZ_JAAMFN010000050.1 GCF_013376095.1 Arthrobacter sp. SDTb3-6
CGCCGCACGCTAACCGCACGCCGGAATCCGCCGGGCAGCCCTCGGGCAGCCCGGCGGCCCCTTTGCGCACCGAACGCACCCAATACCCGCTAGAATTGACTTACTATGGCCAAATCCACTGACTCAGCACACGCCGCCGCCGACAAGCCGAAGCGCTCCCTCTTCAACCGCGCCGCCAAGGGCGGCGCCAAGAAGGAAAAGAAGCCCGGCCGCCTCAAGCAAATGGTGGACATCTTCAAGATGACGCGCCGCCACGATCCCATGGTCACCTGGGTCATGCTTGGCGCATTCCTGGGCCTGATCGTCATCTCCCTGGTGGTGGCGCTGCTGATCCCGCCGCACTCCTGGATCAACGGCCTGCTGGTCGGCATCCCGCTGGGCCTGCTGGCCGCGCTGCTGCTCATGTCACGCCGCGCC
This sequence comes from Arthrobacter sp. SDTb3-6, assembly GCF_013376095.1. Classification (GTDB taxonomy): domain Bacteria; phylum Actinomycetota; class Actinomycetes; order Actinomycetales; family Micrococcaceae; genus Specibacter. The sequence continues at coordinate 418 of NZ_JAAMFN010000050.1, forward strand.
GAACGTGCCGCCTACGCCCAGATCGAAGGCAAGCCCGGCGCTGCAGGTGCGGCCCTGAGCTCCCTGAAGAAGGGCTGGATCTTTGAAGAACAGCCCGCCGCCGTGAACCCGCGGACCCAGGACGTGGTGTTCCGTGCCATCGGCAAGGCCGGCATTGTGCTGGTGACCGAGGGGCCCTCCACGCGCATCAAGGGCCTGGTGGACGCCGAACGGCGCCGGCTGGGGCGCATCCTGCCCAACGTCGCCGTCACGGTGATTGAAACGGGCAACGGCGAGGGGCAGGTGCCGATCGCGAAGCTGACGAAGAAGATGAACAAGCTCAAGGGCGAGCTGACCAAGGTTGAGGTCAGTGCCGTCAACAAGCGCATCAGCTCCATGGGCAACAAGCTGCCCATCCCCAAGGGCATCGACCCGTACAAGGCACGCCCGGACCGGAAGTCCGCACGCGGGCGCTAGGCCAGGGATTTCCGCCGGAGACGGCGCCAAGGTACAAGCAGTGCCCGGCGGATATTCCGCCGGGCACTGCTTTTTTGGGTTGTTGTTTGTGCCGGCCGCCCTAACGGCGGACCAGGATGGTTTTCATGGCACGGTCATGCAGGCCCCGGTGGTCGGCGTCGGTGATCACGGCCGGTATCACCAGGCACAGGAGCACGGCGCGGCCCACGCCTGCGAGCAGGCCGGCCGGGCCGCCGTCGAGCCTCTGGACCTGAATCCCCATGATCCGGTGGCCCACGCTGTAGCCCAGCGTGCCCACGAGCACCATTTGTTCCACGGCAAAAATGCCGAGAACGGCAGTTGAATTGCTGTGGAAAAAGGCGGCTGCAATCAAGTAGCACAGGCCCCAGTCGATGCAGATCGCCAGGATCCTGCGTCCCGAACGGGCCATCGAACCACGCCCGGATTCGGGCAGTCCCAACCGTTCGCCCGGGTATTTGGATATATTGGAGGTGTCAGGCCCACTGAGCCAGGACCCGATGTCTTTACGATTTACCACCCCTCCAGCCTACCGGCGGCGGACCAATCCGTCCCCACGGGGGTGGTCGTAACGTGCCGGAAACATTTCTGACACCCTTGAGTAATGGCCCAGACATAGCCTTTTGTTAGTTGCGTAAAGCACCCATGGCCGAACCCGATCGGCCGGAATCCAGAACGCCAAGGAGCGTAGATGTTCAAGAACGCGGAAGAAGTCCTCCAGTTCATCAAGGATGAAGATGTGAAGTTCATCGACATCCGATTCACCGACCTGCCCGGTGTCCAGCAGCACTTCAACGTGCCGGCAAAGACGGTGGACCTTGATTTCTTTGTCCATGGCCAGCTGTTCGACGGCTCGTCCATCCGCGGATTCCAGGGCATCGCCGAGTCCGACATGCAGCTCATCCCGGACCCGAAGACCGCCTTTGTGGACACGTTCCGCAAGGAAAAGACCTTGGCCCTGAACTTTTCCATCGTGAACCCCCGCACCGGTGACCCCTACCACCGCGACCCCCGCGGCGTGGCCGAAAAGGCCGAGGCCTACCTTGCCTCGACCGGCATTGCCGACACGGCCTTCTTCGGCGCCGAAGCCGAGTTCTTCGTGTTCGACAACGTCCAGTACGAATCCTCCCCCCAAGGCTCCTTCTACAAGATTGATTCCGAAGAGGCCAACTGGAACACGGGCCGCGCCGAAGACGGCGGCAACCTCGGCTACAAGACGCCCGTCAAGGGCGGCTACTTCCCGGTGGCACCGATTGACCACCAGGCCGACCTCCGCGATGCCATGTGCATCGAGCTGGACAACGCCGGCCTCGCTGTTGAGCGCTCCCACCACGAGGTGGGCGCTCCCGGCCAGGCGGAAATCAACTACACGTTCAACACCCTGGTCCACTCCGCGGACGACCTGCAGAAGTTCAAGTACGTCATCAAGAACACCGCCTGGGCCTGGGGGAAGTCCGTGACGTTCATGCCCAAGCCGGTCTTCGGCGACAACGGCTCGGGCATGCACTGCCACCAGTCGCTGTGGAGCAACGGCGCCCCCCTGTTCTACGACGAAAAGGGCTACGCCGGCCTGTCCGACCTCGCCCGCTGGTACATCGGCGGCCTGCTCAAGCACTCCTCCGCCGTGCTCGCCTTCACCAACCCGACGGTGAACTCCTACCGCCGCCTGGTCAAGGGCTTCGAGGCCCCCGTCAACATGGTGTACTCGCAGGGCAACCGCTCCGCCGGCATCCGCATCCCCATCACCGGCTCCAACCCGAAGGCCAAGCGCCTGGAGTTCCGCGCACCGGACCCCTCCTCCAACCCGTACCTGGCGTTCTCCGCCCAGCTGATGGCGGGCCTTGACGGCATCAAGAACCGGATCGAACCCCCGGCTCCCATCGACAAGGACCTGTACGAGCTGCCCCCCGAGGAGGCCAAGGACATCCCCAAGGCCCCCGAGTCGCTCGAGGAGGCGCTGCTCGCCCTCGAGGACGACAACGAGTTCCTGCAGGCCGGCGGCGTGTTCACCCAGGACCTGATCGACACCTGGATCGAATACAAGCGCGAATACGAGATCAAGCCCCTGCAGCTGCGCCCGAACCCGTACGAGTTCGAGCTCTACTACGGCTGCTAGGCCCCGGGCTGCTTTCGACGGCGTGCCATGCCGGCGGGGGCGTGTGAACTTTCATACGCCCCCGCCGGCATGGCACGCCGTCACCGTTTAAGGGCCGGCGGCGGACGGGTCAGAAAATGGACCAGCCGGTGCGCGTGGAGAAGGCGTCGAGGGCGGCGATGCCGGCCACCGAGTTGCCGTTGGGACCCAATGCGGGGCCCCAGACGGTGACGGCGCAGCGGCCCGGGACTATGGCCACGATGCCCCCGCCCACGCCGCTTTTGCCGGGCAGGCCCACCCGGTAGGCAAATTCGCCGGCGGCATCATACGTCCCGCAGGTCAGCATGACCGCATTGACCCGCTTGCTCTGGTTGGGGCTCAGGAACGGCGTGCCGCCGGCCGAGACGCCGTGGCGGGCCAGGAAACGGGACGCCACGGCCAGGTCCTCACAGGACATCCGGAGGGCGCATTGGTGGAAGTAGTTGTCGAGGACGTCCTCCACCGGGTTTTCCAGGTTGCCATAGCTGGCCAGCAGGTGGGCCATGGCTGAATTCCGGTGCCCGTGCTGCGCCTCGGAAGCGGCCACGGCGTCGTCGAAGGCGATGGCAGGGTTGCCGGACTCCTTGCGCAGCAATCCGCGGACGGAGCGGGCGGCGTCGCCGGTCAGGGTCAGCAGCCTGTCGGTGACCACGATGGCCCCCGCATTGATGAACGGGTTGCGCGGGATGCCGTTGTCCGCCTCAAGCTGGAGCATCGAGTTGAAGGGCGTGCCGGACGGCTCACGGAACACGCGCCGCCAAATGGAGTCGTAGTCGTAGGACATGACCAGCGCCAGGGAGAACACCTTGGAGATGCTTTGGATCGAAAACGGCTCCCGCCAGTGCCCGGCACCGTAGACCGGGCCGTCGGACATGGCCACGCACATGCCGAAATTCCCCGGCGGCACGCTGCCCAGGCTCGGGATATAGGACGCCACGGCGCCCTGTCCCAGCAGCGGCTGGACATCGTGGACGATCTCCTCGACAACCCCTTGCAGCTCCATGCGGCTGCCTCCTCACACAGTTGTGCCGCCGTCGAACGCCGACGGCGGCAGGATGGCGGGGCGGCCGGCCGGCCGCCCCGCGGGTTCCGCTAAAGGACCTTGGCCAGGAAGTCCTGCAGGCGCGGCTGCTCGGCACGGGAGAAGATTGCCTCCGGCGCACCCTCCTCGCAGATGACGCCGGCGTCCATGAAGATGACGCGGTCGGCCACTTCCCGGGCGAAGCCCATCTCGTGCGTGACCACCACCATGGTCATGCCCTCGGCGGCGAGGTCGCGGATCACCTGGAGCACTTCCCCGACCATTTCGGGGTCCAGGGCGCTGGTGGCCTCGTCAAAGAGCATGATGCCGGGGTTCATGGCCAGCGCACGGGCGATGGCCACGCGCTGCTTTTGGCCGCCGGAGAGCGACGCCGGACGCGCGTCGGCCTTTTCGGCAAGCCCCACGCGCTGCAACAGCTCCATGCCCTTGGCCCGGGCGGCGGCCTTGTCCAGCTTTTTCAGCTCAACCGGGGCCAGCATGATGTTTTGGATGACGCTCATGTGCGGGAAGAGGTTGAAGTGCTGGAACACCATGCCGATGTGCTGGCGGACGGCGTTCAGGTCCACCTTGGGGTCCGTGAGGTCGAAGCCGTCCACCGTGACGGTGCCGGCCGTGATGTCTTCGAGCTTGTTCAGGCAGCGCAGGAACGTTGACTTGCCTGAACCGGACGGGCCGATCACGCAGACCACCTCCCCCTCGGCAACATCCACGTCGATGCCCTTGAGGACCTCGTTGGCGCCGAAAGACTTTTTCAGGTCCCGGACGCTGATCTTTGCGCTCTTTGCATGCGTGGTGGCGGTCATTTGTTGAACTTCCTGTCCAGGGCGTTGGAAAACTGGGTCAAGATGAAGATCACGATAAAGTACAGGGCCGCCACAATGATCAGCGTTTCACCGGTGCGGAAGTTGGACGCGTAGATCTGCTGTCCCTGGTAGGTCAGTTCCGCAAAACCGATGACGGCCAGCAGCGAGGTGTCCTTCAAGGTGATGACGAACTGGTTGATGAACGACGGCGTCATGATCTTGATGGCCTGCGGCACCACCACGCGGCGCATGGAGGTGACGTAGCCCAGGCCCAGGCTGCGGCTGGCTTCCAGCTGGCCCGGGTCCACGGACTGGATGCCGCCACGGACGATTTCGGTCATGTACGCCCCGGCGTTCAGGCTCAGCGTGATGACGCCGGCCGTCAGCACATTCAGCGGCTGTCCGGTGAGCTGGGGCAGGCCGAAGTAAAAGAAGAAGGCCTGGACCAGCAGCGGGGTGCCGCGGAAGATTTCCACGTAGATGCTGGCGATGACGCGCAGGATCTTGTTCTCCCCGACCTTGAAGAAGCCGAACAGGACGCCCAGGACCAGGGCGATGACGAGGGAGAGCGCCGTGGCCAGCAGCGTCATGCCCAGGCCCTTCATGAGCGCCGGGAAGCTGTTCACCAGCAGGTCAACAAAGCCGGTCTGCTTCACGGTTTCCGGTGCCGCCAGGTATTTGTCGAGGATCTTTTGGTACTCGCCATTGGCTTTCAAATTGGCCAGTCCCGCATCGAAGGCCGCCAGGAGATCGGCGTCTTGGCCCTTGTTGACGGCGAAACCGTAGGAGCTTCCGCGTTCCTTGGGTGTGACGATCTTCAGCCCGTTGTTCTGGCTGACACCGTAGGCGAGGACCGGGTAGTCGTCAAATACTGCCACGGAGTTGCCGGCCTTGACGTCGTCGTACATGGTCGCGGAGTCGGCCAGGGACTTGACGGTGAAGCCGTACTTGTCCTTGATGGAGTTGGCGAACGTTTCGCCCTCGCTGCCTCGCTTGACGGAAACCGTCTTGCCCTTCAGCGCCGCGTAGTCCTTCACGGTGTCGTCGTTCTTGGCCACGGCCATCTGGACGCCGGAGTCGAAGTACGGGTCGGAGAAGTCAAAGATGAGCTTGCGCTTGTCCGTGATGGACATGCCGGCGATCACGCCCTGCACCTGGTTCGACTGCAGTGCCTGCAGGGCCGCGTCAAAGCCGAGGGACTTGATGTCCACAGTGAAGCCCTGGTTGGCGGCGATGGCCCGCAGCAGGTCCATGTCGATGCCGACCAGGTCGCCACTGCCGTTGCGGAATTCAAACGGTGCAAACGTGGTGTCCGTAGCGATGGCAAAGGTCTTGCCCTTGGCGTCCGTTGCCGCCGCGGGGGCGGATGCAGGAGCGGCCTGGGGCGCGGTGGCGGGTGCCGGGAGCACGGCTGCGGACGCCGAGGCGGCGCCCAGGAACAGGGCCAGGACGGTCAGTGCCGCGCCGAGCGCAGCCCTTCCGCGTCGGGTGGCCAACCGGTAGGTTTTCAAGGTTTTTGCATCCATCCTTCGTTGTGGTGGGGCCCGCGCGGCGTGTCACAGGCAGGGGTCAGCCTGTGTTTTGGGGCATGCCAAAGGCTGCGCCCTTGGGCCAGGGGCTGCGCCGGCGCAGGTGTCAGGGATAGATTCTATGCGAAATGGCGGCGGGCGCCGCTTTCAGTCGGTTTCGGGTCCCGCGCAGTAGGGGCATTCAGTGTCGCAGGGGACCGTACCGCGCGTGGTGGCCGGGACCTGCCCGGGGGTGCTTTCGGCAGCGGCAAACGGGGCCGGCGCCGTCACCGGATCCGGCCGGCGGGCGTGTTGCGTGCGGGGGGCTTCAGTGCTCAGCAGCTGGGACATGGCGGGGTCTCCTTTGACTCCTTTGTACAATCCCCGCCTGCCCACGGCGGTGTGGGGCGGGGCCGGGTGGACCTGGCCGGCCCGCTGCCATCAACATTAGTGTGGCGCACGTCGCCCAGCGGGAGCACGATCGACAAAAAAGCTGCCGTGAATCTGTCCGGTTGCCACTCCCTGCAGCGGACAAGGAAAATGCGGGTCCGGCCGGATCTCCGGCCAGTCCCGCATTTCCTGTGGTTCGAAAGGATTTATTTTTGCCCGGCCGTAGGGGCCGGAACCTTGTTGTGGCTTACGCCTGCGTTGTGGTCGAACCCTTCGCCGAGTACGGCCAGATCCACTGACCCGCCAACGCCGTCGAACCCTTCGCCGAATACGGCCAGATCCACTGACCCGCCAACGCCGTCGAACCCTTCGCCGAATACGGCCAGATCCACTGACCCGCCAACGCCGTCGAACCCGACTCCGTGATTGAATACGGCCAAATCCACTGACCCTGTGAGACCGCGGCAGCCGGGGCAACCTCCGTGCGGGAGACGTTCATGGCAGCCTGTGGGGCAGTGGCAGCTGAAGCCGCGCCAAATCCAAACAACATGGCCGCGGCGGTCAGCAGCGCACCCAGCACCGCAATCCTGCCGACCCGTGGTCGTTTAACCGCTTGACTTCTTAGCATGGAAGACCCCTCGAATGGTAGTACGTGCGACCGGCCGGACGGCCCCAAGGCCCTCCCCCAGGAAGGATTACCCTTGGCAGGCATAACTTTTGGAAGTATGCGCTTGTCACTTACAGTGTCAGCCACCCGCACCCAAAATGTCCAACATTAAACCACCCAAGTTGGTGCCAGCGTTACAACGGGCCATAACGGGCAGCAGCCGGGCCCAACATCCGGCCATCACCGGAAGCCGCCCGGCGCCCGCTATCCGTAGAAGAGGCGCTCAAAGACGGCCCGGGCCCGACGTGTGAGACCCAGGTAGTCCTCCTCGAAGGCGGCCGCATTGCCAGGTTCGTAGCCGCACCACCGGGCCACGGCCTCCAGGTCCCCGCGGGCGGACGGCAACACGTCCGAGGGCTTGCCGCTCCAAATGACATTGGCGTTGCGGATCTTGCCGGCCAGCCGCCAGGCGCCTTCGAGGACGCCGGCGTCCTCCCGGTCAACAATCCCCAGCGCAAGGGCGGCATGGAGCGCCCCGATGGTCTGAGTGGTCCGCAGGGACGCTTCGGCGTGCGCATTTTGCAGCTGCCACAGCTGCACCAGCCATTCAACATCGCTCAGGCCGCCGCGGCCCAGCTTCACGTGCCGTGCCGGGTCGGCGCCGCGGGGCAGCCGCTCCGATTCCATGCGGGCCTTCAGGCGCTTGATCTCACGCAGTTCGGTCTCCCCCAGCGCCGCCGGGTACCTGACCGGGTCAATCATGGCGATGAAGTCGGCGGCCAGTTCGTCGCTGCCGGCCATCGGCCGGGCCCGGAGCAGCGCCTGCGCCTCCCAGGGTGAGGACCATCTGGCATAGTACTCGCGGTACGCCTCGAGGGAACGCACCAGCGGCCCGTTCTTGCCCTCGGGACGCAGGTCCGCGTCAATGCTCAGCACCCGCTCGGCCATGATGGCAGGGCGGACGGGCTGGGTGAGCATGGACGTCAGTTTCGCCACGACGTCCTTGGCCTGCGCCTGGGCCTGCACCTCGTCGGCGCCGTCCACGGGCCGGTGGACAAACATGACGTCGGCGTCGGATCCGTAGCCGATCTCGCGTCCGCCCTGCCGGCCCATGGCCACCACCAGGACCCGGGTCAGGGCGGGCGCACCTGCCTGGACGTCGGCCTCGGCCACAAGCAGCGCCCCGAGCACCGCCGCCCGGTCCGCGTCACTGAGCGCCTTCGAGACCTGGTCCTGGGACAGGAGCCCGGAACAGTCTGCGATGGCCGTGCGCAGGACCTCGCGCTGGCGGATCAGGCGGATCAGCCGGATGGCCTCGGCGGGTTCCGGGTGCCGCGACATCTTGGATTGGATTTCAGCCCACTGGGCCTCAAACGCCACCGGGCGAAGTTCCTTGTCATTGCCGAACCAGGCCGTGGCTTCGGGGGAAACCTCCAGCAGGTCGGTCACGAGCCGGGAGCTGGAGAGGACATGGCACAGCCGCTCGGCAGCCGCCTGGTGGTCGCGCAGCATCCCCAGATACCAGTGGGAAGTCCCCAGCGCCTCACTGACCCGGCGGAAGGCCAGGAGCCCGGAATCGGGGTCGACGCCGTCCGCCAGCCACCCCAGCAGCACCGGCAGCAGCTGGCGCTGGAGGGCCGCCCGGCGGCTCACCCCGGCCGTGAGGGCCTCGATGTGGCGCTGGGCGCCGACGGCGTCGCGGTAGCCCAGCGCGGCCAGGCGGGCCCGGGCGGTGTCGGTGGTCAGGGCGGCATCCGCAGCGCTCAGGTGCGCGGCCGAGGCCAGGATGGGACGGTAAAAAATGTGTTCGTACAGCGCATGGACCTGCCGCTTGACCCGGCCCCAGTCTTCCATTAGGGATTCGGCACTGGGCCGCTTGAGGTTCATGGGGCCTGCCACGGCGCGCGCCAGGGCGCGCAGCTGGTCCGGTGCGGTGGGCATCAGGTGGGTCCGGCGCATGTGGACCAGCTGGATCCGGTGCTCCAGCACCCTCAGGTAGCGGTATGCGGCATCCAGCTTGGCGGCGTCGGTTCGGCCGATGTAGCCGGCCGCCGTCAGGGCCTGGATGGCCGCGGTTGTCCCCCGCTGCTGCAGGGAAACGTCGTTCTTGGCGTGGACCAGCTGCAGGAGCTGGACCGTGAATTCAACGTCGCGCAGCCCGCCCTTGCCCAGCTTGATCTGCCGGCCGGCCTCGGAGTCGCGGATGTTGGCGGTCACGCGCCGGCGCATGGCCTGCACGGAGGCCACAAACCCCTCCCGTTCCGAGGAGGTCCAGATCAGTGGCGCCACGGCGTGTTCGAACCGTTCACCCAGCTCCTGGTCGCCGGCCATCGCCCGCGCCTTCAACAGTGCCTGGAACTCCCAGTCGGCCGCCCAGCGCTGGTAATAGCTCAGGTAGGATCCCAGCGTGCGCACGAGGGGCCCGTCCTTGCCCTCCGGGCGCAGGTTGGCGTCCACTTCCCACAGCCCCGGCTCACGTTCCGGGGCGTAGATGGTTTGCGACACGGCAGAGGCCAGCGCACTGCCCACAGTGACGGCCTGCACCTCATCCGGCAGCCCGGCACCGTCCACCTCGATCACGTACATGACGTCGACGTCGGAAATGTAGTTCAGTTCGCGGGCACCGCACTTGCCCATGCCGATGACGGCAAACTTGACGGCGGCAACGTCCCCGGCCGGGAATTGCGCTGCGAGCTCGGCCCGTGCCACGGCCAGGGCGGCCTCCAGCGCGGCTGCGGCCAGGTCCGCAAGTTCGGCCCCCACCATCGGCATGACGTCCTGCGGCGAGGCGGCGCAAAGGTCCCGGATGGCCAGTTCCACCAAGTGCCGCCGGTACTGGGTCCGCAGCGCGATCCTTGCCTCCGTGCCGGTCAGCCCCGCCACGGGAACGGCCGCCCCGGGGGAAGCGCACACCGAGGACAGGAGCGAGTCACGCAGCACGCCCTGCGGAACCGCTGCCGGCTCCGGGGATGCCGGCGTGTCCAGGACGTCAAGGTGTTCAGGGTGGCGGATCAGGAAGTCCACCAGGGCCTCCGAGGCACCCAGCAGCCGGAACAGCGCCTCGTTGGGCACGGCCGCGCCCGTTTCGGGGTCGACGGCGGTGAGCCTGCCGCGGGCGGCCGGCACGGCGCTGAGCAGCCGCACCAGGGATTGCAGGGCCAGGTCCGGGTCGTTGGCGGATTTCAGTGCCGTGAGCAGTTCGTCCCGGTCGATGTCGGCAAGTTCCCGGAAACCCAGGAACCTCTCGCTCTTTTCCAGGTCGGAGAAGCCCAGGGTGATCAAGGTGCGCGTCAGGGAACTCATGGGTGGGCCTAAAGCACCCCCAGGTAGCGGTCGATCTCGTACGGGGTGACCTGGAGGCGGTAGTCCTGCCATTCGTCGCGCTTGTTGCGCAGGAAGTGGTCAAAGACCTGTTCGCCGAGGATCTCGGGCATGAGCTCGGATTCCTCCATCTGACGCACGGCGTCGTGCAGGCTGGACGGCAGCGGATGGTGGCCCAGGGCGCGGCGTTCGGCGGTGGTCAGGGCGCTGACGTCCTCCACGGCCGCCGGCGGCAGCTCGTAGCCTTCCTCAATTCCCTTCAGCCCGGCCCCCAGCAGCACCGCATACGCCAGGTACGGGTTCGCTGCCGAGTCGATCCCGCGGTATTCCAGCCGCGAGGCCTGGCCCTTGCCGGGCTTGTACAGCGGCACGCGCATCAGCGCCGAGCGGTTGTTGTGGCCCCAGGAGACGTAGCTGGGCGCCTCTCCCCCGCCCCAGAGGCGCTTGTAGGAGTTCACGAACTGGTTGGTGACGGCCGTGAATTCCGGTGCGTGGCGCAGGATGCCGGCCATGAACTGGCGGGCCGTCTTGGACAGCTGGTACTCGGCCCCGGGCTCATGGAACGCGTTGGTGTCCCCCTCGAACAGGGAGAAGTGGGTGTGCATGCCGGAGCCGGGATGCTGTGAGAACGGCTTGGGCATGAACGTGGCATAGGTGCCCTGCTGGATGGCCACTTCGCGGATGACCGTGCGGAACGTCATGATGTTGTCCGCCGTGGCCAGCGCGTCGGCGTAGCGCAGGTCGATCTCGTTCTGGCCCGGTCCGCCCTCGTGGTGGCTGAACTCCACCGAAATGCCGACGTCCTCGAGCATCGTCACGGCCGTACGGCGGAAGTCCTGGGCCACCCCGCCGGGCACGTGGTCAAAGTAGCCGGCCTGGTCGACGGGAATGGGGATCCCGTCCGGGCCGGGCCTGTCACTCTTGAGCAGGTAAAACTCGATCTCGGGGTGCGTGTAGCACGTGAATCCCATGTCGGCGGCCCTGGCCAGGGTGCGCTTGAGCACGTTGCGGGGATCAGCGGCGGAGGGTTCGCCGTCGGGCGTGAGGATGTCGCAGAACATGCGCGACGTCTGCTCGGTGGTCCCGCGCCAGGGCAGGATCTGGAAGGTGGACGGGTCCGGCTGGGCCAACATGTCGGACTCAAACACGCGCGAGAGGCCCTCAATGCTTGAACCGTCGAAGCCCAGGCCTTCGGTAAACGCGCCTTCAACCTCAGCCGGGGCCAGCGCCACCGACTTCAGGCTGCCCACCACGTCGGTGAACCACATCCGGACAAAACGGACGTCCCGTTCTTCGATGGTGCGCAACACAAATTCCTGTTGACGGTCCACTATGGCCCTCACTTCCTTTTCATTCACCGCGGATGGCTGAAGCCCTGTGCAGGAACCCGGCATCCATGGCTGGCGCCACCACCTCGGGCCTTCGAGTCATACTCTACTCAGTACTCCCGGGTGCCAGGACAAGAACTTGTGAACCGACTCGTAATAAGCTCTAGGCATGCCTTCAACAAGCACCCCAGAGCCTGCCCTGTCCGCCCCTGCATCGTCCGCCGCGGAGGCGCCCGTCCCCGCCGAAGTGGCCGCACCCTATGGCCGGGCCATTCCCGCGACGGCGGCCCGCGTCCGCACCCACCATTTGCAGGCGGCCAAGCGCAACGGCGAAAAGTTCGCCATGCTCACCGCCTATGACCAGTACACGGCCCAGATCTTCGACGAAGCCGGCATCGAAGTGCTGCTGGTGGGCGATTCGGCCTCCAACAACGTCCTGGGCAATGAGACCTCCCTGCCCATCACGCTCGATGAAATGATCATCTTTTCCCGCGCCGTCACCGCCGGCGCCAAGCGCGCCCTGGTGGTGGCCGACCTCCCCTTTGGCAGCTACGAACAATCCCCCGCACAGGCCATCGCCTCCTCCGTGCGGCTCATGAAGGAGGGCCTGGTCCATGCCGTCAAGATGGAAGGCGGCGCCTACTACGCCCCCACCGTCCGGGCGCTGACCCAGGCCGGCGTCCCCGTCATGGCGCACATCGGCTTCACACCGCAAAGCGAGCACATGCTGGGCGGCTACCGGGTCCAGGGGCGCGGTGACGCCGCCCGTGCCATGGTGGACGACGCCGTTGCCCTGGCCCGGGCGGGCGCGTTCTGTGTGCTGATGGAAATGGTCCCGGCCGACACGGCCGCCGCCGTGGAGGCCGCCGTTGACGTGCCGACCGTGGGCATCGGGGCCGGGAACGGCACCACCGGCCAGGTACTGGTGTGGCAGGACATGGCCGGGCTGCGCACCGGCAGGATCGCCAAGTTCGTCAAGCAGTACGCCCAGCTGCGCACCGTGCTGGCCGACGCCGCCCACGCGTACGGCGACGACGTGCGCTCCGGCGCGTTCCCCGGCCCGGAGCACACTTTTTAGCCCTCCCGGGACCCGCGCAGGTTCACGCCCGGCCGGGGCCGGCCTTCCGGCGGACATGCGGGACGTGCCGGACGGAAATGTCGCGTCCCCGCCGGCCCGAGACGAGCCGCACTTCCGTCCCCGAGCGCCGCGAGGCCCGGAAGGCAAACCAGGCCAGGGGCCTCCGGCGCCCCTTCCGGTAGACCCGGTGCGGGACACCGGCCAGGCCGCCGTTGTTGTAGCCGGCAGCAGCCACCACACTGGGCAGCATCACCATGGCCGCCTGCGCATAGCCGTGGGCGGACGGGTGCAGGCGGTCGGTTGAGAACATCTGCTTGGGCTTGCGCCGGAAGATCGGTCCCAGGAGGTCCGCCAGGGAGACGGTCCGCCCGCCATTGCGCAGCACCACAATGGTCTGTCCGGTGGCCAGCATCAGGCTCATCCAGTGCGCGCTGAAGCGCAGCGGCTGCAGGAACACCGAGACGGTCCCCAGGTCCGGGCAGGAAGCGAGGACCACCTGGCTGCCGCGCCGCCGCAGGGCCCGGACCGTCTCGGCCAGGGCGGCCAGCGAGCGGCTGAAGTTGCGCAGGTGCAAGATGTCGTTGCCGCCAACAATGATGACCGCGACGTCGGGGCGCAGCCCCCGGGCATCAAGGGCGGCCACCTGGAGCACCAGGTCCTCGGAGGTCGCCCCGATGAGCGCCACGTTGTCCAGGGTGACGGGGCGGCCGGTGGCTGCGGCCAGGCCGTCGGCCAGCATGTAGCCGACCGAGCCTTCCGGCACGGCGGCGCCGTAGCCCACGGCGAGCGAATCGCCCAGCAGCGCCAGGCGCAACGGTTCCCGGCCGTCGTCGTGCCGGCCAAAATATCCGGTGGCGGGAACGGCGTCCACGCGTTCCTTCAGGGCCAGCCGTTCATAGGCCAGCAGTCCCTCTAGGACCGTGAGCACAGCCAGCCCGGCCACGGCCCCGCAGGCGATGGCCGCCGTCCTTCCGGCGCGGCGAAGAAGGGACTGTCCGGCCGGGTTCCGGCCGGCCAGGGCCCCGGGGCCCGCATCGACTGGCTGCTTCACGGCAGGCTCAGTCCTCGTCCCGGGCTTCCCACTCCTCGTTGCGCTGGTGGACCTTGGCCAGGGCCGCCTCGGCCTCCTCCCGCGTGGGATAGGGGCCGATCAGTTCCTTCCAGCCGGACTGCGCATCCTGTTCCACCTTGTGCGTGTTGACGTTGTACCAATACTGCGGCATTTTTCCTCCAGTGCGGCGGGACGGTTGTTGCCATCATAGGCCCGGCGCCACGGCCGTGCAGCAAAACTTATAGGATGGGTCCATGTCTTCCACTGCCGCCACCGCACCCCTTGGCACCCTGGTCCAGGGCACCGTCAGCCCGCAGCTGCCTGTCCCCGCCTCCATCGCCCGGCCCGAATATGTGGGCAAGGCAGGTCCGGCGCCGTTTACCGGCTCCGAAGTCAAGGACGCCGGGACGCTGGAGAAAATCCGCATCTCCTCCAAGATCGCCGCGCAGGCCATCGTTGAGGTGGGCCGGCACATTGTCCCCGGCGTCACCACGGACCAGCTGGACCGCGTGGGCCACGAATTTTTGCTGGACCACCAGGCCTACCCGTCCACGCTGGGCTACCGCGGCTTCCCCAAGTCGCTGTGTTCCTCGCTCAACGAGGTCATCTGCCACGGCATCCCGGACAGCACGGTGGTCCAGGACGGGGACATCATCAACATCGACATCACGGCGTACAAGAACGGCGTCCACGGCGACACCAACTGGACGTTCACGGTGGGCGACGTCGACGAGGAGTCACGCCTGCTGGTGGAGCGGACCCGGGAATCCCTCAACCGCGCCATCCGGGCCGTGGCGCCCGGCCGGGAGATCAACGTCATCGGCCGCGCCATTTCCGCCTACGCCAAGCGCTTCGGCTACGGGGTGGTGCGGGACTTTACCGGCCACGGCGTCGGGGAGGCCTTCCACACCGGCCTGATTATTCCGCATTATGACGCCGCGCCGGCCTACAACACTGTGCTGAAGGAAGGCATGGTGTTTACCATCGAACCTATGCTGACCCTGGGCGGCATCGAGTGGGACATGTGGAACGACGACTGGACGGTGGTCACCCGGGACCGCAAGCGCACCGCCCAGTTCGAGCACACCCTGGTGGTCACCGGCTCGGGCGCCGAGGTCCTGACCCTGCCCTGAGCCTTTCCCGCCCGAGCCAGTCCCCGCGAGAACCTGCCACTTACACGTCTGGAGCCCTGCATGTCCAAGAAGCACTCGTCCACGGAAACCGTCATCGGCATTGACATTGGCGGCACCGGCATCAAGGGCGGGATCGTCCGCCTGGAAACCGGCGAGATGGAGGGCGACCGCTACCGGATCGACACGCCCCAACCGTCCACCCCGCAGGCCGTCGCCAAGGTGGTCAAGGAGATCGTGGACGAACTCATGACCCGCAAGCATGCCCCGGCCGCCGACGCGCCGGTGGGCATCACCTTCCCGGCCATCATCAGCCAGGGCATTGCCCGCTCCGCCGCGAACGTGGACAAGTCCTGGATTGACGCGGACGTGGACAAGATTTTCACCGATGAGCTGGGCCGCGACGTCCAGGTGATGAACGACGCCGACGCCGCCGGCCTGGCCGAGGCCCGCTACGGCGCCGGCAAGGGTGTCAAGGGCACCGTCCTGGTCATCACCCTCGGCACCGGCATCGGCTCCGCCTTCATCAACGACGGCCGGCTCATTCCCAATGCGGAGCTGGGCCACCTGGAAATTGACGGCTTTGACGCTGAATCACGGGCCTCGGCCAGCGCCCGTGAACGCGACGGCCTGAGCTGGGAGGAATACGCCGTGCGGCTGCAGCGCTACTTCTCCCACGTCGAATTCCTCTTCTCCCCCGAACTGTTCATCGTCGGCGGCGGGATCTCCAAGCGCAGCGAGGACTACCTGCCGGCCCTGAAGCTGCGCACCAAGATCATCCCCGCGGAGCTGGCGAACAACGCGGGCATTGTGGGCGGCGCCTTGCAGGCGGCCGTCCACTTCAAGATCACCAAGTAGCCCGGGGTCGCGGGTCCGGCGGCCCGGCCTAGGGGTTCAGCGACCCCGGCCGGCCCGCCGGATATTCGCGGCGCAACGCCTCGATGGACTTTTCAAAATCGTCCAGGGACTCGAAGGCCTGGTAGACGCTGGCAAAGCGCAGGTAGGCCACCAGGTCCAGGCGCTGCAGCGGTGCCAGGATGGCCAGGCCGACGTCGTGCGCGTCAATTTCGGCGGCGCCGCTGGCCCGGATGGATTCCTCGACCTCCTGTGCCAGCAAGGCCAGGTCGTCGTCCGTGACGGGACGGCCCTGGCAGGCCTTGCGCACGCCGCTGATGACCTTGCTGCGGCTGAAGGGTTCGGCCACGCCGGAGCGTTTGGTCACCGACAGGCTGGCCGTTTCCACTGTGCTGAAGCGGCGCCCGCACTCGGTGCACTGGCGCCTGCGGCGGATGGAGGACCCGTCGTCGGACACGCGCGAGTCAACCACGCGCGAGTCGGGATTGCGGCAGAACGGGCAGTACATCCGGCTCCCTCCAAGAACAATTGCTGTCAGTCTATGGCTACATATGGGGAAATTACAATCGCGTAAGTACCATATGTAGTGGTTTGCCGTCTCAGGCGAAGCGTGCCGAGACGGCGTCGCCGTGCGCGGGCAGGCCCTCGGCCTGCGCCAGCGCCACGACGTGCCCGGCCACCTGGCCCAGGGCCGCCTTGTTGTAGTTGATGAACTGGACGGCGCGCAGGAACGTGGTGACGTTCAGGCCGGAGGAAAAGGCCGCCGTGCCGCTGGTCGGCAGCACGTGGTTGGACCCGGCACAGTAGTCGCCCAGGCTCACGGGGCTGTAGTCCCCCACAAAAACGGCACCGGCGTTGGTGATCCGCGCAGCCACGCCCGCCGCGTCCTCGGTCACGACCTCGAGGTGCTCGGCCGCGTAGGCATTGCACACGGCAACACCCTGGGCGATGTCGTCCACGAGGACGGTGCCCGACTGCGGCCCGGATAGCGCCGTCTCCACACGTTCCCGGTGCCCCGTCCGGGCCACCTGGACTGCCAGTTCACGGTCGACGGCGTCCGCCAGCTCCGTGGAGGTGGTCACCAGGACGGAGGCCGCGTTGGGGTCGTGCTCGGCCTGGCTGATCAGGTCCGCCGCAACATACGCCGGGTTGGCCGTGTGGTCGGCCAGCACGGCAATCTCCGTGGCCCCTGCCTCGGCGTCGATCCCCACCACGCCCTTGACCAGCCTCTTGGCGGTGGCCACGAAGATGTTCCCGGGTCCCGTGACCACGTCGACAGGCTCCAGGGCGTCACCGCCGCCCTGGGCCGTGGCGCCGGCCGGGATGCCGTAGGCGAACGCGGCAATGGCCTGCGCCCCGCCCATGGCATAGACCTCCTCAATGCCCAGCAGGGCTGCGGCGGCCAGGACAGTCAGGTCCGGCAGGCCGCCAAATTCCTTTTGCGGCGGTGACGCCAGCGCCACGGATCCAACGCCGGCAGCGAGGGCGGGGACCACGTTCATGACGACCGAGGACGGGTAGGCCGCCAGGCCGCCGGGAACATACAGCCCGACGCGTCGCACCGGGATCCAGTGCTGGGAGACGACGGCGCCGTCGGCGACGGGATGGTCGACGTCGGCCGGGCGCTGGACGGCGGCAAAGGCCCGGGCCCGGGCAATGGACTCCTCCAGGGCCGCACGCACGGCGGGGTCCAGCTTTTCCAGGGCTTCGCGCAGCGCCGCGGCGGGGACGCGCGGGTGGGCCTGCTCCACGCCGTCGAACTTTTCAGCCAGCTCGGACAGGGCCGCAAAACCGCGGGTGCGCACGTCGGCGATGATGCCGGAGACGGCGTCCTCGGCCGTGGCGGCGGTGGCGGCTGCTGCGCGCGGGACGGCGCCCTTGAGCCCGGTCAGGGTCATGGTCTGCCCGCGCAGGTCGGTGCGGGAAAAGGTGAAACGGGCGCCGCTCCCCGGGGCGGTTGCCGCCGCGGCGTCGGAGGGATTGGACACGGGGGTTTCAGGGATGCTCACACGGCAAGTTTACCGGGTGGTGCGGGGCTGTGGCACAAAGGTGTAGGCGAGGAACGCGTAAACGAACACCACGGCGGAGGCTGCCAGGGGCCACAGCAGCAGGACCGAGGGCGACCGCAGCGAGAAGACCATGCTGGGGCTGGGCATGTTGTCCGGCGGCGTCTGGAAGAGGTCCCCCGCAAAGACACCGACCCGCCAGGCCAGGACCGAGCCGAGCAGCCCTCCCGCCAGCACCGCCAGGAAACGTGCGGCTGCGCCCGTCCCGTACCGGGCGGCGTGGCGGGCCAGCAGCATGCCCGCAAGGAGGCCACACAGTACGCACACGCCCGCCAGGACCAGGTCACGGCCCGGCCAGACGGTGTAATCCTTCCCCTGGCCGTAAAAGGCTCCGCCGGGAGCGGCGAGCCACCATACGATTCCCGCCACGATGCCGGCGGCCATGGAGAGGGCAAGCCACCGCAGCCAGCCCGGACGGGCCGGAGCCGTGGTACGCCGGGAACTGCGCCGCACCTCCACGTTCAGCCTTCCAGACATGCCGGACCCAACAGGACCTTGAGGTCGCCAAAGAGCGCGGGGGTCGGGTTGACCCGGTGGTGCAGGGGCAGCTTCATGACCTTGATGCTGCGGGTTCCGCTGAGGTGCATCTTGACCTCGGTGTTGCCCCGGTGGGTGCCCAGGACGTCCTTGAGGGCCAGCAGCACCGGCTCGGTGGCCTTGTGCTCGGGCAGGTGGAGGACCAGCGGGCCCGCGAGCCCCTCGCTGAGGTCCGGCACCGAGAGTTCCATGGCGTTGAGGGTGATGGCGCCGTCGTCGCGCTTTTGCAGCCGGCCCTTGATGACCACGATCAGGTCCTCGGCGAGGACATTGGCAATGGGGCCGTACACCTGGCCGAAGAACATGACCTCCACGGACCCGCCCAGGTCCTCCACCTCGCAGCGCGCGTAGGGGTTGCCGCTGCTCTTGGCGATGCGCCGCTGCAGGCTGGTGATCATGCCGGAGATGGTGATGATGTGCCCGTCCGCAGGGCCGTCGTCGGAAAGCACCTGGGTGATCGACATGTCCGCGTTTTGGCTCAGGATCCCTTCCAGGCCCTGCAGCGGATGGTCCGAAACGTACAGGCCGAGCATGTCGCGTTCAAAGGCGAGCTTGTCCTTCTTCTCCCACTCGGGCAGGTCCGGGATGTCGGTGACGAGGGCCGATTCGGGTTCCGCGTCCCCGCCGAGGCCGGCGAAGAGGTCGAACTGGCCCACGGCCTCGTTGCGCTTGAGCGTGATGACGGAGTCGATGGCCTCTTCATGGATCATGGCCAGCGCCCGTCGCGGGTGCCCCAGCGAGTCGAAGGCACCGGCCTTGATCAGGGACTCAATGGTGCGCTTGTTGCAGACCACGGCCGGGACTTTCATGAGGAAGTCGGAGAAATTCTCGAAGTGGCCCTTTTCGGTGCGGGATTCGACCAGGCCGTTGACCACGTTGGCGCCCACGTTGCGGATGGCGCCCATGCCGAAGCGGATGTCCTTGCCCACAGGGGTGAAGTTCAGCGCCGATTCGTTGACGTCCGGGGCCAGGACCGTGATGCCCATGTGGCGGCATTCGTTCAGGTAGAGGGCCAGCTTGTCCTTGTCGTCGCCAACGCTGGTGAGCAGCGCGGCCATGTATTCGGCCGGGAAGTGGGCCTTGAGGTAGGCCGTCCAGTAGCTGACCACGCCGTAGGCCGCCGAGTGGGCCTTGTTGAACGCGTAGTCGGAGAACGGCAGCAGGATGTCCCACAGGGTGGTCACTGCCGCGTCGGAATAGCCGTTGTCCAGCATGCCCTGGTGGAAGCCGGCGTACTGCTTGTCCAGTTCCGACTTCTTCTTCTTGCCCATGGCACGGCGCAGGATGTCGGCCCGGCCCAGCGAGTAGCCGGCGAGCTTCTGCGCAATGGACATCACCTGCTCCTGGTAGACGATCAGCCCATAGGTGCCGCCCAGGATTTCCGCCAGCGGTTCCTCCAGCTCGGGGTGGATCGGGGTGATGGGCTGCAGGCCGTTCTTGCGAAGTGCATAGTTGGTGTGCGAATCGGCGCCCATGGGGCCGGGCCGGTACAGGGCCAGGACGGCGGAAATGTCCTCAAAGTTGTCCGGGCGCATGAGCTTGAGGAGCCCGCGCATGGGACCGCCGTCGAGCTGGAAAACGCCCAGCGTGTCACCGCGCGCCATGAGTTCGTAGGACTCGGCGTCGTCCAGTTCCAGGTGCTCCAGGTCCAGGTCGATGTCCTGGTTGGCCTTGATGTTCTCCAGCGCGTCCGTGATGATCGTGAGGTTCCGCAGCCCCAAGAAGTCCATCTTGATCAGGCCCAGGCCCTCGGCGGTCGGGTAGTCAAACTGGGTGATGACCTGCCCGTCCTGGAAACGGCGCATGATCGGGATGACGTCGATGATGGGGTCCGAGGACATGATCACGCCCGCCGCGTGCACCCCCCACTGGCGCTTGAGCCCTTCCAGGCCCTTGGCTGTCTCAAAGACCTTGGCGGCCTCCGGATCGCTCTGCAGCAGCTGCCTGAAGTCCCCCGCCTCGCCGTAGCGCTTGGCTTTGGGGTCCTCAATGTCGGCCAGCGAAATGTCCTTGGCCATGACGGCCGGCGGCAGCGCCTTGGTCAGGGACTCGCCCATGCTGAACGGGTAGCCCAGGACGCGGGAGGAGTCCTTCAGGGCCTGCTTGGTCTTGATGCTGCCATAGGTGACAATCATGGCCACGCGCTCGTCGCCATATTTTTCGGTCACGTACTTGATGACCTCATGGCGGCGGCGGTCATCGAAGTCGACGTCAAAGTCAGGCATGGAGACGCGTTCCGGGTTCAGGAAGCGCTCAAAGATCAATCCGTGCCGGAGCGGGTCCAGGTCGGTGATGCGCATGGCGTAGGCCACCATGGAACCGGCACCGGAGCCGCGGCCCGGGCCCACCCGGATGCCGTGGTCCTTCGACCAGTTGATGAAGTCGGCCACCACCAGGAAGTAACCGGGGAAGCCCATCTTGATGATGACCTCGAGCTCGTAGTCGGCACGGGCCCGGACGTCGTCGGGAACGCCGTTCGGGTACCTGTATTTCAGCCCCGCGTCGACCTCCTTGACCAACCACGACGTCTCGTCGTCGCCGGGCGGGCAGGGGAACTTCGGCATGTAGTTGGCGTCGGTGTTGAACGAGACTTCGCAACGTTCGGCAATGAGCAGCGTGTTGTCGCAGGCCGACGGCAGCTCGGAGAAGAGAGCCCGCATTTCCGCCGGCGACTTCAGGTAATAGCCGCTGCCGTTGAAGGCGAAGCGGGAACCGCCCTGGTCGTAGGAGGGCTCCAGCAGGGTGGAGCCGGACTGCAGCGCCAGGAGGGCCTCGTGGGCCTTGGCATCGTGTTCGTGCGTGTAGTGGAGGTCGTTCGTGGCGACGAGCGGGATGTCCAGTTCCTTGGCCAGCTTCAGCAGGTCCTTGGTGACACGGCGCTCTATGTCCAGCCCGTGGTCCATGAGCTCGCAGAAATAGTTCTCCTTGCCGAAGATGTCCTGGAATTCGGCTGCGGCGGCCTTGGCCTCGTTGTATTGGCCCAGCCTCAGCTTCGTCTGGACCTCGCCGGAGGGGCACCCGGTGGTGGCAATCAGGCCCGGATGGTATTCATTGAGCAGTTCCCGGTCCAGCCGCGGGTACTTGCCGAACACGGAGTCCAGCGATCCGATCGAGGAGGCCCGGAACAGGTTGCGCATGCCCTGGTTGTTGTAGCTGAGCAGCGTCATGTGCGTGTAGGCGCCGCCGCCGGAGACGTCGTCGCGCTTTTGGCTTTCATCCGTGCGCCACTTCACGCGCGTCTTGTCGGTCCGCGCCGTGCCGGGGGTCACATAGGCCTCGACGCCGATGATGGGCCGCACCCCGGCGTCCGTGGCCTTCTTCCAGAAGTCGAACGCGCCGAACAGGTAGCCGTGGTCTGTGGTGGCCAGCGCCGGCATGCCCAGCCGGTTGGTTTCCTCGAACAATTCCGTCAGGCGGGCGGCGCCGTCGAGCATGGAGTATTCGGTGTGCGTGTGAAGATGGACAAAACTGTCGGTCGATGAGGAAGCCACCCCACCATCCTACGTGCCGCCCCGCCTTGACACACCCGCCCAGCGGCTGCCCCTGCCCCACAAACCCTCCCGCACAACCGGGGCCAAACCCACAAACCCTCCCGCACAAAGCGGCGTAGCTATGCCCCGTTGGAACTCCTATTGCTCCAACAAGGGGCCAAGAACGCCCCGCGCCCGCAGGAGCGTCACGACAAAACGCCCCGGTTGCG
>NZ_JAAMFN010000051.1 GCF_013376095.1 Arthrobacter sp. SDTb3-6
AGGCGGGCCCGCATGCCCCATTGCGTAGCTGCCGGTATGACGAACCGTCAGCGGGAACGCCTGACACGGCCGCTGCTCGATTAGCGGCCGGGCTAGGAGATCCTCCTCCGGGGGAGGCGCGCCCGTGGTGCCGGCGCGCCGCGAAGACTACGCTTCAGGGCATGAGCGGTTCAAAGTTTTCTGGGAATTACACCGACGGTGCCCGGCGGGCGGTGGTCCTTGCTCAGGAAGAGTCAAGGGCAATGATGCATGACGCGTACATCGGTCCCGAGCATCTACTATTAGGGCTTTTGCACGCATATCCGAACACGGTGCAGACGGCGCTGGGCGTCTGGCCGGATGAAGTGCGTGATGCGATAATGCGTTTCGCCTCCGCTGGTCCGCAGGACACCTCAGAATCGTTGCCGTTCACCCGCATGTCTCTGGAGGTCCTCAAGGCGGCGCAGCGCACCGCGCGGGAGCTTCATTCCGATCACGTCGGGATCAAGCACCTATTGTTCGGGGTACTGAGTGTCCATAGCGACCGCCTGGATCGTGCGTTGGTCGCTGCGGGTGTGGATCGAGACAGTGCGCAAACGCGGGTAATGGCGGCGCTTACGCGCGGGTGATCGGTTACTCCGAGTTGGGCAACAGGTAGCGATCCCCCGCCGTCCTATCCTCGCAAGCACCCGGAAGGGGTCCGTCCGGATAGGCATTTCGGACTGTCCCGTAAGCCGGTCGGGCAGCGGTGCAGGAGCGAGCGAAATGTTCTCACTTGGAAATCTTCGGACTTCCGTGGCTGGCGGATTCCCGTAGACCCCGCCCGCAAAAATGCCCGGTGAACGAGCCTTGTACGGGACAAGATTTCCGTCCACACGGCCACTCTTCTGACTGCGACAATCGCTGGGTCGAGGCGAGCGAGCCGATACCGGACGCATCCGGGTCGTTTGGTCCTCGCCCCCGGACCGGTGCGTCGCGATCTTCGACAACGGCCCAAGTCCGTAAGACGTGGGTCAGGCAGCCCGCGGCAGCCGCCAGCGATTCCAATGTTCACGCCATCGAGGCGCTGACCAAGGCCCGGTAGCCGGGTCTTGGCAGGTCCGACGCCCAAGTCTCCACGGGATCGACCACCCGCGACATGCACTAAGGCGCGGGGCGGCGTAATTTATTACGCCGCCCCGCGCCGTCATGCCTTAAACGGCTAGTGTGGTGCCAGCTTCAAGAGATGCGACACCAAGCTCCGACTGGTCGCACGCCAACCCCATGTTCACAGGGTGGCTCGGATGAGGAAGCGGCCCGCGGCCAACCGGCCACGGGCAAGAGCACTTCCAAAGGGCAATGACCATGACCATTACTTCCGTCAACCGCACCCACCGCACCTCCCGGACGCAGCCGGCCACAGGGGCCCAAGCCGCCGCCCGGCGCCGGCCCGAGGGCATCCCGGTGCTCCCCGCCGTGGACACCAACCTCGGTTCCGTCACCTTTTTCACCCCCGGCGGCCACCGCCAGTACTGGTCCGCCGAACCGGCCGAACTGCTCGATGCGCTTGCCCGGGCCGTGCGCCCGGCGCAGTGGATCCCGGAAATCGGCACCCTGGTGGTCACCGTGGCGCAGACCGGCGTGCGGTCCGGGCACCGGATCGGTTTCCGGCTCGCCGTCCAGTAGCCCCGTCACAGGTACGGGCGCGTGATGAGTTCCAAGGCATGCCCGGAAGGGTCCTTGAAATAAACACCCCGCCCGCCGTGCTCGGTGTTCGTCTCGTACGGCCGCGTCATTTGCGGGTCAGCCCAGTGCAGCACTTCCGTGGCCACCAGACGGGCGTAGGCGCGGTCAAAATGTGCGTCGTCCACGAGGAATGCGTAGTGCTGCATCTGGATCTCCACCGGCGGTTCGGCAAATTGCAGCATCACGCCGCCGTCCAGGAGGATGTTGGTGAACGGGCCCCATGAAGCGACCGGGCGCGCTTCGAGCAGCCCGGTGTAAAAGCGCGCTGACTCCTCGCGGTCCCGCGAGGCGATGATGGTGTGGTTAAACGTGGCTGAAATGAGTGTTCTCCTTGAGGTGTCAGCAGCCCGATGGCAGGCTACCCGCGGCGGGGACGGCGCCAGGCTACTCGATGACCGCGATCACCGCCCCCTGGGCCACCTCGTCGCCTTCCTCCACCCGCAGCCGGACGGTGCCGGCTTCGGGCGCGTAGATCTCGGCGTCGACCTTGTCAATGGCCACCTCGGCGAGCAGGTGCTTTTCGGCCACCGCGTCACCATCGGCAACGTACCAGGTGGCCAGCACGCCGGGTTCGGAGGCGTCGCCCGTCATCATGGGGAACAGGATTTCCTTCATGCAGTGACCGCCGTCCGGATTGCGGCCTCAATGCGTGCGGCCGTTGGCAACACAGCATATTCCAGTTCGCGGGCGTAGGGAATGGGCACGTCCGGCACGCAGACCCGGCTGAAGTGCCTGAGCAGCGTGGGGTCGTGTTCGGTGATCGTGGCCGCAATTTCCCCGGACAGGCCAAACGATTCATAGTCCTCGTCCACGACGACCACGCGGCCGGTCTTGGCTGCGGTGGCGATGACTGCCTCACGGTCCAGCGGCACCAGCGAGCGCAGGTCCAGCACTTCGACGCTGATGCCCTCCCCCGCCAGCTTCTCCGCCACATCCAGGCTGTGGTGGACGGACAGGGACAGCGTCACGATGCTCACGTCCGTGCCTTCGCGGACCACCTTGGCCCTGCCGATCGGCACCACGTAGTCCTCCTCCGGCACGGCACCGATGGAGCGCTTGTTCTTCGCCATCCAGGCCAGCCCCATGACGCCCTTGTGGAACATGTACACCACGGGGTCGTCGGAGCGGATGGCCGCCGTCATGAGCCCCTTGGCGTCGTACGGGTTGGAGGGGACCACTAGCTTCATGCCCGGCAGGTGCGCGAACGTCCCCCACAGCGTCTGCGAGTGCTGCGCGCCGTCGGAATAGCCGCCGCCCACCGCGGCCATGAGCACCATCGGCACCCTGACATTGCCTCCGGATTCGAAGTGGATCTTGGCCATGTGGTTGTAGATCTGGTCCATGCACACGCCGAAGAAGTCCACGAACATGAGCTCCACAATGGGCCGCATGCCTTCCACTGCCGCCCCGATCCCGAGGCCGATGAACGCGGACTCGGAAATCGGCGTGTCAATGACCCGGTCCGGGCCAAATTTCTCCAGCAGCCCCGTGGTGGAGGAGAAGATGCCGCCGTAGGCCGCCACGTCCTCGCCCATCACAAACACGGAATCGTCCTGCTCCATTTGCGAGCCGATGGCCTCCTGCAGGGCCTTGGCCGTGTTCAGCCGGCGCGTCCCGGCGTCCGGTTCCACCGGCAGGGACGTTTGGGCCGCCGTCGCATTTGATGTTGCACCCATGGCTATTCTCCTTCCACAAAGACGTACTTGAGTGCCTCGGCCGGGTTGGGCGTTGGCGAGGCCTTGGCATGTTCGACGGCGTCCTCCACCCGGGTGCGCGCCTCGCCTTCCATGGCGGCGGCGTCCGCGTCGCTGAGGAGCCCGGCGTCGCCCAGCTGCTGCCGGTAGGCCGGGATGGGGTCCTTGTCCGGGACGCCGGCAAGCTCGGGCCGGTACCCCTGGGCGTCACCTTCAAAGTGGCCCCAGAGGCGCAGGGTGTGCACTTCGATCAGGCTGGGCCCGCCGCCGGCGCGGGCACGCGCCACGGCCTCGCCGGCCGCGGCGTGGACGGCTTCGACGTCGTTCCCCTCCACCCGGATGCCCGGCATGCCGTAGCCGGCGGCACGGACGGCGTTGGACGGCACCGCAGTGGAGGCGTCCCGGGCCACGGAGATGCCCCAGTCGTTGTCCTCGATGACGAAGATGACCGGCAGCTTCCACAGCGCCGCCAGGTTCAGCGACTCGTGGAACGGGCCGGCGTTGGCAGCCCCTTCGCCCGCCACCGCGGCGGCAACGCTGTTGGTGCCCGCCCGCTGGAACGCGAACGCCTGCCCTAGTGCCGCCGGGAATCCCTCGGCCACAATGCCCGAGCAGGAAAAGTGGATGGACGGGTCAAAAAGGTGCATGTGGCCGCCGCGGCCGTGGCCCAGCCCCGATTCGCGGCCAAAGATTTCCCCGGCCAGCGACCGCAGGTCCATGCCCTTGGCAATGGCCAGGTGGTGCGGGCGGTGTGTTGCCGTCAGCGCGTCACCGGTTTCCAGGTGCGCGCACAGCCCGGCAGCCACCGGTTCCTGCCCTGCCGAGAGGTGCATTTCACCGGGGACCAGGCCCTTTCCAATGTCAAAGCCCGGACTCTTGTCTGCGTGGTATTCGCGCAGTATTGCTTCCTCAAAGGTCCTGATCAGGATCATTTGGCGCAACAGGCCCAGCCGTTGTTCGGTGCGCAGCCCCGTCACGGCCTCAGTTGTTTCCATCCTCATCACCACTTCCTTGTGTCCGCGGGGCACTGGGGCACCAGCCGCTGGACGCGGCTGCGTGCCCCGGTTCCAGGCGTCGCCTGCCCTTGTCACTTGAGCCTAGGCACAACTGCCCGACGGCGGCACGGTGCGATATTTCAGCCGATGAAATTATTGCCCTTGACCGTGTTCGGGATTGACGCCCAGCACCACGGCAAGCTGCGTGGCAGCATCCTGAAGCACCTTCGCGTAGTCCTGGTGCAAGGTTCCCCGGGCACCTGACGCCGGGAAGGAAACGGCCAGCGCACCCAGCCAGGAAGAGGTCGCCACGGGCACGGCCAGGCAGGTGAACCCCAGTGCGTACTCCTGGAGGTCCACGGTGACGGCGGGGCGGGGCTCAAGCCGGCGCAGGAACTCCCGTGGCGAACAGATGGTGTACGGGGTGAGTTCTTCCAGGGGGTGGCGCGTGATGTAGTCAAGCCGCGACTGGGGGTCCAGCTGCGCCAGGATCTGCTTGCCGAAGGCGGTGGCGTGGGCGCCGTCCTGCAGCCCCACCCACAAATCGACCCGGGGCGAAAGCGGCCCGTCCACAATGTCCACCATTTCAATTTCGCCGTCCACGTAGCGGCTCAGGTACGTGGCAACGCGCAGTTCGTCGCGGATGCCGTTGAGCACGGCGCGGCCCTGGGCCAGCGCCACGGCCCCGCTGTCCGCGGCCAGGGCGGGGTGGGCCGGGCCGAGGACAAAGCCGTCGGAGTCCTGCACAACATAGTTGGAGTGCGCCAGCGTGCGCAGCACATTGTAGGTGGTGCCCAGGCTCAACGCCGTTGCCCGCGCGATGAACTTCGCCGGCAGCGGGCGGGAGGCGGAACCGACGCAGTCAAGCACGGCCAGCGCACGGCTGACGGACGTTATCAACGTGGGCGTTCGTTCGTCACGGGCGAATGTGGGCTGCATCACCACTCCTTATGGTGCCAGATTACCGCAGTCCCGGCCCCCGGCGCAGTCCCGGGCGCCGGAGCAGGGGCACAGGCCCGGCACAGGGTGCCGGTTGAGGTTCCCCGAAACCTTTTTTCGAGGACCACCGGCCAGTTTCCCGCCGGCAAAAGGGCTAAAGTAATGGCTGACTTGAGGAGTTCCACACCATGCCCGAGCGCATTCCCACCCCTGCAGAAATCAAGCGGTGGCAGCAATATTTGGCCGACGAGCGGGCCGAGGCGGCGGTTTACCGCGACCTCGCCAAGCGCCGGGAAGGCGAAGAGAAGGCCATCCTGCTCGCCCTTGCCGAAGCCGAGGGCCGGCATGAGCAGCACTGGCTGGCGATGCTGGGCAGCCACGCCGGGCCGCCCGCCCGGGCCTCCGCCCGCAACCGCCTGCTCGGCCTGCTGGCCCGGCGCTTCGGCTCGGTCTTTGTGCTGGCCCTCGCCCAGCGTTCCGAATCCCGGTCCCCCTATGCCACGGATGTGGATGCCACGGACGCCATGGCCGCAGACGAATCCATCCACGAAGAGGTGGTCCGGGGGCTGGCCACGCGCGGGCGCAACCGGCTGGCCGGTTCCTTCCGCGCAGCCGTGTTTGGCGCAAACGACGGCCTGGTGTCCAACCTGTCGCTGGTCATGGGCATGGCCGCGACCGGGGTGGGCAGCCAGGTGGTGCTGTTCAGCGGCGTTGCCGGCCTGCTGGCAGGTGCGCTGTCCATGGGGGCCGGCGAATTTGTTTCCGTCCGCTCCCAGCGCGAACTGCTGGACGCCTCCACCCCCACCCAGGTCACCTTAACCGCGGCACCGTCGCTGGACCTGAAAAACAATGAGCTGGTCCTGGTCTACCTGGCCCGCGGCATGTCGCGCGAAGCGGCCGAGCACCGGGCCGCCGAACGCCTGGGCCAATACAGCTGCGACTGCGACCCCAGCCTGTCGCTGCGGCCGGACACCTTCGAAAAGGCCGACGAGCATGAGACGCTGGGCACCGCCTGGGGCGCCGCGACGTCGAGCTTCTGCTTCTTTGCTTCCGGCGCCATTGTGCCGATCATCCCGTTCCTGTTCGGGATGACCGGCATCGGCGCGCTGGTGCTGGCCTGCGTCCTGGTGGGCCTGGTCCTGTTGGGGACCGGCGGCATCGTCGGCCTGCTCTCCGGGGGGTCGCCGCTGTGGCGCGGCCTGCGGCAGCTTGCCATCGGCATGGGCGCCGCGGCAGCGACCTACCTGCTGGGCCTGGCGTTCGGGAGCATCGTCGGCTGACGCCCGCCGCGCCGCGGGTGCCGGTCCGGCTTGACCGCCACCACGGGACAGTCTGCGTTGAGCAGCACCTCCTGCGCGGTGCTCCCGAACAGGATCTTGCCCACGGGCGAGCGGCGGCGCAGGCCGATCACGATCAGCGAGGCCTCGTCCTCGGCGGCAATGCGAAGCAGCTCATCGGCCGGGGAACCGGCCCGCTGGGGCTGGCGGATCTCATGCCCGATCCCGGCGTTTTCCAGCTGGCCCGCCACGCGGGCCACGGCCGCGGCCGTGGCAATGGCCGAGTCCCCCTCGGCGGCGTCGCCCGCGGACGCGTTCACGATGACCAGCCGCTCCCCCCGCAGGCTGGCCTCGTGGATTCCGCGTTCCAGTGCCGCCTCGCCAACGGGGGTGGGCACGTAGCCGACAATGACCGGCATTACGGCCTCCTGCAGTTTCGTGCCCCGCCCGGACGGGCCGGTGCGGCGGCTGCGGTGCGGCTGGTCATCACAGTTCTCCCTGGTTGCAGTTGCCGGGCATGGCGGGCCGCCGCGCTTAGTCGTTGACCAGCTCGGCGGGCGCATCCGGCAGCGCAGTGCCAGGCAGCGTGCCGTTTTCCACGGTGTCAACGGCCAGGACCTGTGGCGCCAGCGCCTGCACGCCCTCGGAAACAGGCACCGCTCCGGCCGGCTGGTCCGCCGCGGCCACACCCTGCACGGCGTCGGTGGCGTAGCGGGCGTGGACCCGCGGGCCAAGGATGGCATAGACGGCCGCGGCGACCACGCCGCCGGCCAGCCAGGAGAGGTCGATCCCGCCCATGGCCGTGGCGATGGGTCCCTGCATGATCGGCTCTACGCCGTACATGAACAGCCAGGTGGAGAAGATGCCGACCAGCAGGGCCGTGATGCCGGCCCAGTTGATGACGGGGAGGCGCTTGGTGCCGATCGGATCGAAGAGCCTGTCAACCCCGACAGGCTTCCGCTTGTCCACCCAGAAGTAGTGGACCAGCATGATGCCGCCCCAGGCGGCCACCCAGGCCACGAGTGCACCGAGCCAGGTGCTCAGCGTGTTGGCGAAGGATTCCTGCATGACGAAGAACACGACGCCCACCAGGGCCAGGACCCCGACGAACACGTTGAGGGCACGGCGCTTGATCTTGATGTCCATGGCCTGCGCGGCCACGGAGAACGTGTAGATGTTCAGGATGTTGGTGGCGATGGGTCCGTGGAGCACCAGGAACAGGACCGGGATGGCCAGCAACCCAAAGTTGTCCACAATCAACTTGCCGGGATCGGCCGTGCCGCTCTTGGTGGCGAGGCTGGCGCCGAGGATTCCGAGCCAGACCACGGGCAGGAACTGGCCGAAGACGGAAGCCATGTACACCTTGCGGCGCGGCACGCTGCGGCTGACGAAGCGCGAGTAGTCGGCGGCGTAGGTGAACCAGGTGATGCCCCAGCCGATCCCGATGACGGTCATGACGCCGGTCATCGCGGCAATCCGGGGGGCGCCGTGCAGGATGTGACCGGCGGGTCCTGCGTAGGACCAGTCGATGTGCATGCCGAACCACGCCACGGCGGACATGGCAATCAGCACCAGCAGGGTGGGCGGGACGGTCCAGCGTTCAAAGGCGGCGATGGCCTTGTAGCCAAACCAGGCGATGGTGACCTGGATGCCCATGATGAGGGCCGCGACCACAACCTTCGGCCCCACGTTGGCCGCAGCCGGGTCCACCAGGCCAAGCTTGCCCATCAGGGCCATGACCAGGTCCAGGATGATCCAGGTGTTGACGGCGCACCAGCCGATGACCAGGACGGCCTGGATGGCGCTGGGAAGGTAGTTGCCGCGGCGGCCGAACACTGCGCGGGCCAGGACCATGCCCGTGGTGCCGGTGCGCTGGCCGAGCAGCACAAACAGCCCGAAGAGGGCCATGCCGATCAGGTTGCCGACGACCAGCACGGTGACGGTGTCGGCAAAGCTGAGGCCCAATTGGATGCCCAGGGCCCCCAGAACCCAGTTGATCGGTGCGAGGTTCGCGCCGGCCCAAATCCAAAATTGTCCGGAAACGCTCCGGGTGCGCGACGATTCAGGGATCGCCTGCAGGTTTTGTTCGACGTCGCCAACAGGTGACGGATGATTCCCGTGGGCGACGCTGCCCGTCGGGGAAGAACTGGTTTCTCGCATGGAAAACCTCCATTGTTGAGGGGACGTCCCAAGCGTATGTGCCATAAATCACAGTAAACAAGATACATTGTGTCACTGGAATTGGACAAAAAATCGACTATAAGTCACTGGTGGGCGGTGGCCACAGTGCCGTCCCGTTCCTCCCTGCAGGGTCACGCGCGACGCCGGAACGGGCCTTAAACGGCCAAGGACGGCCATCCGCACGGCACCTGCAGGTGCCGTGCGGATGGCCGCCCTCACAAGGTCAGCGCAGGACGATGGTCCGGTTGCCCTGGACGATCACGCGCCCTTCACAGTGCCAGCGCACCGCGTTGCTGAGCGCCTTGCATTCGGTGTCCCGGCCGGCGGCGACGAGGTCCTCCGGGCCGTAGGCGTGGTCCACCTCAATCACCTGCTGGGAAATGATGGGCCCTTCGTCCAGCTCGCTGTTGACGTAGTGTGCCGTGGCACCGACGGTCTTCACGCCGCGCGCGTAGGCCTGGTGGTACGGCTTGGCACCCTTGAACGACGGCAGGAAGGAGTGGTGGATGTTGATGGCCCTCCCCTCCAGCTGGCGCGTGAGTCCGTCGCTGAGCACCTGCATGTAGCGGGCCAGGACCACCAGTTCGACGTCGTACGCGTCCACGAGCTCCATCAGCTTCGCCTCGGCCTCGGGCTTGGTCCCGGCCGTGACGGGGATGTGGTGGAAGGGGATGCCGTGCCATTCGGCCAGCCGCTGGTGGTCCGGGTGGTTGGACACCACCGCCGCGACCTCCACCGGCAGCTCCCCCTTCCGCGTTCGGAACAGCAGGTCGTTCAGGCAGTGCTCGAACTTCGAGACCATGATCAGCACACGGCGCTTGGCGCCGTGCGGGCGCAGGTCCCACCGCATGTTGTGCCGCAGCGCCACGGGCTCCAGGTCCGCCCGCAGCACCGCGGTCGTTTCCGCGCCTGCCGGGGCGGCAAAGTGCAGCCGCATGAAGAAATGCCCGTCCGGCTCGGGCATGTCCGGCACCACGCGCAGGTGCTGGCGGTCGCTGAACTGCCGCAGGTCGATGATGTCCGCGCCCTGCTTCAGCAGGACCGAGGAGATCTCGTTGACAATTCCGGGGCTGTCCGCGCAGTCCAGGGTCAGCACGTACTGGGCCGTTTCGGGCCGCGTTGCAATTTCGCTCATGTCAGCACTCAATCACATTCACGGCCAGGCCCCCACGCGATGTTTCCTTGTATTTACTCTTC
Source organism: Arthrobacter sp. SDTb3-6 (assembly GCF_013376095.1). Lineage (GTDB taxonomy): Bacteria > Actinomycetota > Actinomycetes > Actinomycetales > Micrococcaceae > Specibacter. The sequence goes on from NZ_JAAMFN010000051.1 coordinate 9,988, forward strand.
ATGTCCGCCCCCGTCTCGCGCATGGTCTTGATCGCCTTGTCCAAGGACACCTTCTGGCTGCCGTCCCCGTGCAGGGCCAGCCGCGCCGCGTTGATCGCCTTGACGCTGGCGATCGCGTTGCGCTCGATGCACGGGATCTGCACCAGCCCGCCCACGGGGTCGCAGGTCAGGCCCAGGTTGTGTTCGATCCCGATCTCGGCCGCGTTCTCGGCCTGGACGGGCGTCCCGCCCAGCACCTCGCACAGCGCGCCGGCGGCCATGGAACACGCCGAGCCGACCTCCCCCTGGCAGCCCACCTCGGCTCCGGAGATGGAGGCGTTGAGCTTGAAGAGGATGCCGATGGCCGCCGCCGTCAGCAGGAACCGCACCACGCCGTCGTCGTCCGCGCCCGGCACAAACTTCGTGTAGTAGTGCAGCACGGCCGGGATGATGCCGGCCGCCCCGTTGGTGGGTGCGGTGACGATCCGGCCTCCCGCGGCATTTTCCTCGTTCACGGCCAGGGCAAAGAGATTCACCCATTCCATGGCCCGCAGGGGGTCCGCCGCATCCTCCCCGCGCTGCAGCTCGGCCAGCAGCCGTGGCGCGCGCCGGGTGACCTTCAACCCGCCGGGCAGGATCCCCTCGGCGGAGCACCCGTTGTCCACGCAGGTGCGCATGACGGACCAGATGTCCAGCAGCTTGGCCCGCAGTTCCTCCTCCGTGTGCCAGACCATCTCGTTGGCCAGCATGACCCCGGAGATGGACAGGCCCTCCCGCGCGCAGGTGGCCAGCAGTTCGTCGGCGGTGGTGAACGGGTACGGCAGCACGGTGTCGTCCAGGACCACCCGGTCGGCACCCACGGCCTGCTCGTCCACCACGAAGCCGCCGCCCACGGAGTAGTAGCTGCGCTCGCGCAACACGTCCCCGAGGTGGTCGAACGCGCGGAACGTCATGCCGTTGGGGTGGGCCGGCAGCGACTTCCGGCGGTGCAGCAGCACGTCCTCCTCGAAATTGAACTCCACCCGGCGCGTGCCGGCCAGCATCAGCTCGGCATCCAGGGCGGCCGCGGCCACGAGGTCGTCCGCCTTGGACGTGTCCACGGTTTCGGGCTCATGGCCGGCCAGCCCCAGCACCACGGCCTTGTCGGAGCCGTGGCCCCGGCCGGTGGCGCCCAGCGAGCCGAAGAGCTCGGCCTGGACGCGCACGACGCCGGACAGCCCGCCGTCGTGCGCCAGGCCGTCGGCAAAGCGCTTGGCCGCCCGCATCGGGCCCACCGTGTGGGAGGAGGAGGGCCCGATGCCGATGGAGAACAGGTCAAGGACGCTTAGTGCCATGCCGGGTTGCCCGCAGCGGCGAATTCCCGCATGCCGTCCAGGAGCCAGCGGCCCAGGTAGTCCGCGAACGACGCCCGCGGGAACAACCGGAACGTGTCCGGGCCGCTCTTCCACAGCAGCACCGGGATCTTGCCGACCTCGGTGGTGATGGCCGTGCCGGCGGCGAAGGCGCGCGGGTGGAGGTCCGCCGCGCAGCTCTTCTCCAGCACCTCACGGGCGCTGGGTCCGGACAGTTCAAGGGTGGTGCGGTTGCTGGAGAGGTCCACGACCTGCCCGGCATCCGCGCCCAGCGCGGCGGTGAGGGCCTCCACCAGGTCCGCGCGGCCGCCGTCGTCCGGGGCCACGGCCAGGAACTCGTCCGGGGACAGCCACAGCACGGAGACCCCGTCCGGACCGGCGGCGACCTCGCCGCAGCGCACCGGCAGGCCGCCGGTGACGGCAGCGATCCGCACGCCGGCCTCGGACAGGGGGTCCACGCGGATGCCGACCATTGTCTGGAACGGGACCTCATGGAGGGCCACGCCGTGGCTGCCCTCCACCGAACCGCGGGTGAAGTCCTCCCACAGGTGCGCGGCGGGGCTCCGGCGCAGTGCCCGGACCTGGGTGTTTTCTGCTGTGTTAACCATCTCGGCGCTTCCCTTCTGCATCAAAAAGTACTGTTTCCCCAACAACGACGTCCACCAGCTCGGAGCCGACGGCGGCCACCATGCGTTCACCGATCCGGTTGCGCCCGTCCTTGATCAGGGCCAGGCCGAAGGACCTGCCCAGGGCGGCGCTGTGGTAGCTGGAGGTGACGAAGCCCTGCATCGGCACGGGCCCGTAGGCGGGGTTCACGGTGACGCCGGCCTCCACCAGCTGGGTGCCCTCCGGCAGGCGGACCGAGTGGTCCACCGGCAGCACGCTGACGAGGTGCTTGCGGCCGTCGCGGACGGCGTCGGCGCGCCGGTAGGAGCGCTTGCCGATGAAGTCCTTGGCCTTGGAGACCACCCAGTCCATGCCCGCGTCCTGCGGGGTGACCGTGCCGTCCGTGTCCTGGCCGACGATCGGGTAGCCCTTTTCGGCGCGGAGAACGTGCATGGTCTCGGTGCCGTAGGGGGTGATGTTGAATTCGGCCCCCGCCTCGGTGACGGCCTCCCACGTGGCCAGGCCGTACCAGGCCGGGACGTTGATCTCGTAGGCGAGCTCGCCGGAGAAGGAGATGCGGCACACCCGGGCCTCCACGCCGGAGGCAAGCACCGTCTCCCGGAACGCCATGAACTTGAAGGCCTCGTTGTCCAGGTCCAGCTCCGGGGCCACCTTGGCCAGCACGGCGCGGGACTTGGGGCCGACGACGGCGACGGTGGTCCACTGCTCCGTCACCGAGGTGAAGGTTGCGTCCAGTTCGGGCCATTCGGTCTGCTGCCATTCCTCCAGCCAGTCCAGCACCTTGGCGGCGCCGCCGGTGGTGGTGGTCATGAAATAGCGGTCCTCGTCCAGGCGCAGCGTCACGCCGTCGTCGAAGATCATGCCGTCAGGGGTGCACATGACCCCGTAGCGGGCGGAGCCGGGGGCGAGCTTCTTGAACGCGTTGGTGTAGATGCGGTTCAGGAACTCCCCCGCATCCTTGCCGCGGATCTCGATCTTGCCGAGCGTGGTGGCGTCCATGTAGCCCACGGAGTCGCGGACGGCGGCGCATTCGCGCAGCACGGCCGCGTCCATGTCCTCGCCCGGCTGCGGGTAGTACCAGGGGCGCTTCCACTGTCCCACGTCCTCGAACAGGGCGCCGTGGGCCTCGTGCCAGGTGTGGATGGAGGTGCGGCGGGCTGCGTCGAACAGTTCCCCGCGCTGGCGTCCTGCCAGGGCCACGAACGGCACGGGGGTGAACGGAGCCCGGTAGGTGGTGGTGCCGATGGCGCCGATGTCCGGGTCCACGGCGGTGCCCTGCTGGCGGAACGCGGCGGCGATCACGCCGATGGCGTTGACGCCGGAGGTCTTGCCCTGGTCGTTGGCGGTGCTGATGGAGGTGTAGCGCTTGATGTGCTCCACGCTGCGCATGCCGGCCCCGGTGGACCGCCACACGTCCGCCACGCTCTGGTCGCGCTGGAAGTCCACGAAGTGGTGGTGCCAGTCCGACGCCGTCCCTTCCGTGCCGCCGACCAGCCACAGCGGACGGGTGGGTCCGGCGGGCTGCGCCGGGCGGGCGGGGCGGGCTGCGGCCGCGGTGGCGGCGGCAACGGCGGAGGCAGTAGCGAAGCCGGCGTTGACGGCGGCCGTCGCACCGGCCGTGGCGCCTTCGGCAACACAGTCGGCCAGGACGTAGCTGCCGCGGCCGGCGCCGACGACCTGCTGGTTTTTGACCACGGTGGACGGTACAAAGCCGGCCAGCTCCAGGTCCCAGCGGACCTTGCCCTGCGCTTGGCTGTGCAGGTGCACCACCGGGCTCCAGCCGCCGGAGACGGCCAGCAGGTCGGTCTTGATGTCTTCGGCGGGGCCGGCGGGCGCGCCGTCGTCGTCGATCGCGGCGACCTGGACGGATGCCACGCGCCCGTCACCGTCCGCCGCGGTGTTGACCACGGCGCTGCCGGTCAAGATGCGCAGGTCCCCGTCCATGGCGGCGGCAACGTCGGACAGCTGCGTGCGGGCGTCCACGACCGCGGCCACCTCGATGCCGGCGGCCAGGAGGTCGGCGGCGAGCTGGTAGGCGCTGTCGTTGGTGGTGCCGATGACCACGCGGGAGCCGGCCGCCACGCCGTAGCGGTTGAGGTAGCTGCGGGCGGCGGAGGCGAGCATGATGCCCGGGCGGTCGTTGTTTTCAAACACGATCGGGCGTTCGTGGGCGCCCGTGGCCAGGACCACCTGCTTGGCGCGGATGTGCCAGATGCGCTGGCGGGAGACGCCGTCGCCGGGTTCCTGCAGCAGGTGGTCGGTGCGGTTCTGCACGGCGATCAGGAAGTTGCTGTCGTAGGAGCCGAACACGGTGGTGCGGTGCAGCACCGTGCATTCCTCGCCGGTCAGCAGCTCCGCCTCGACGTCGGCCGCCCAGTCGAGGGCAGGCCTGCCGTCGATGAGCTCGTCGCGGCCGGAAAGCAGGGCGCCGCCGAGCTCGGGCTGGTCGTTGATGAGGATCACGCGGGCGCCGGTGCGGGCCGCTTCACGTGCGGCGGCGAGGCCGGCGGGGCCGCCGCCCACCACCAGGACGTCCGTGTGGACGTACTTTTTGTCGTAGACGGCCTGGTCGTCGGCCGGGTCCAGCCTGCCCAGGCCGGAGAGGAATTCGGCGTCGAGCCCGTCCACGAGGGGCACGGCCGTGGCAGGGAGCATGGACTCGGCGGCGTGGCCGGGGAACCGGCCGGCCAACTTGATGAGGGCGTTGGATTCCTCGACACCGGCCGAGAGAATGCCGCGGGGGCGTCCCTCATACAACGAGTTGCCGGCGGCCAGGCGGCCGTTGGCGATCAGCGCGGAGGCCACGGTGTCGCCCGGGTGGCCGGTGTAGCTGGCGCCGTCGACGGTGAAGTTCCAGGTGATGCTGCGGTCAATCCGGCCGCCGCTGGCGAGCCTGGCGGGCTGGTTGGTGGGTGCGGTCATGGCTTTGCTCCTTCCGGTGCGTTGTGGTTGGTGGCTGCCTGCGTGGCGGCTGCAGCGGCCAGTTCCACCGGCGGCGCTTCGCCCATCCGATAGACGGCCTTGATGTCATAGCTGACGGTGTCGCGGACCATGTTGAACCACTTGCGGCAGCCCGCGCTGTGCACCCAGCGCTCGGCGAAGAGGCCCTTGGGGTTCTCGCGGTAGAAAAGGTACTCGGCCCACTCGCGGTCGGAGAGTTCCTCCGGGTGTTCGGGGTAGGCCACGTGTGCCTGCCCGCCGTAGTGGAATTCGGTTTCGTTGCGCGGCCCGCAGTTGGGGCATGAAAACAACAACATTGTGTGCTCCTTGTCTAAGGTCGGGGCCGGGTCAGTGGGCCACGGCGGCGGCGCCGTGTTCGTCGATGAGGGCCCCGGTTTCAAAGCGCTCCAGCGAGAACGGCTTGTTCAGCTCGTGCGGGGCGCCCGTGGCGATGGTGTGCGCGAAGGTCAGCCCGGCCGCGGGCGTGCCCTTGAAGCCGCCGGTGCCCCAGCCGCAGTTCACGAACATGTTCTCCACCGGCGTGGTGCCGACGATGGGCGAAGCGTCCATGGTGGTGTCCACGATCCCGCCCCAGGTGCGCAGCACGTGGGCCCGGGCGAAGATCGGGAACAGTTCGACGGCGGCCGCCATCTGTTCCTCGATCACGTGGAAGGAGCCGCGCTGGCCGTAGCCGTTGTAGGAGTCGACGCCGGCGCCCATGACCAGTTCGCCCTTGTGGGCCTGGGAGACGTAGACGTGGACGTGGTTGGACATGACCACCGTGGGGTGGACGGGTTCGTGCAGCTCCGAGACGAGGGCCTGCAGGGGGTGCGACTGGATCGGCAGGCGGAAGCCGGCCAGCTCCGCCAGGACCGAGCTGTGCCCGGCCGCGGCCAGGCCCACCTTTTCGGTGTTGATGGTGCCGCGGCTGGTCTGCACGCCGGTGACCCTGTTGCCGTCCTTGATGAAGCCGGTGACCTCGCAGTTCTGGATGATGTCCACGCCGAGCTCGTCGCACTTGCGGGCGAAGGCCCAGGCCACGTGGTCGTGCTTGGCGATGCCGGCCCGCGGCTGGTAGGTGGCGCCCATGACGGGGTAGCGGATGTTGTCGCTGATGTTCAGGATGGGGCACAGTTCCTTGACCTGCTTGGGGTCCAGCCATTCGGCGTCGACCCCATTGAGCTGGTTGGCGCCCACCCGGCGCACGCTCTCGCGCACGTCGCCGAGGGTGTGTGCCAGGTTCATGACGCCGCGCTGGCTGAACAGGAAGTCGTACTCGAGTTCCTCGGGCAGGATCTCCCACAGCTTGAGCGCGTGTTCGTAGATGGCGGCGCTTTCATCCCACAGGTAGTTGGAGCGGATGATGGTGGTGTTGCGGGCCATGTTGCCCCCGGCCAGCCAGCCCTTTTCCAAGATGGCGATGTTCGTCATCCCGTGGTTCTTGGCCAGGAAGTAGGCGGTGGCCAGGCCGTGCCCGCCGCCGCCGACGATCACGGCGTCGTAGGACTTTTTGGGGTCCGGGTTGCGCCACAGGAAGTCGGGGTGCTCCGGCAGGTGTTCGGTGGTCACTGTGCGTCTCCGTTCGGGGTCGTTCCGGTGCGTGGCGTGCCGGAGAGGTTGGGGTAAAGGGGGAATTTTTCGGCCAGGACGGTGACCCGGTCGCGGAGCAGCACGGCCGCTTCCTCGCTGAGTTCGCCCTTGATGGCCTCGGCGATGATGTCCGCCACCTCGGTGAACTCGGCCGGGCCGAATCCGCGGGTGGCCAGGGCCGGGGTGCCGATCCGCAGCCCGGAGGACACCATCGGCGGCCGGGGGTCGAACGGGACGGCGTTGCGGTTGACGGTGATGCCGATCCGGTGCAGGCGGTCCTCGCCCTGCTGCCCGTCCAGTTCGGAGTTGCGCAGGTCCACCAGGACCAGGTGGACGTCGGTGCCGCCGCCCACCACGGAGATCCCGTATTCGGCAACGTCCGGCGCCAGCAGGCGTTCGGCCAGGATCCTGGCCCCTTCCAGCGTGCGCTGCTGGCGGTCCCTGAAGTCCTGGGACGCGGCGATCTTGAAGGAGACGGCCTTGGCGGCGATCACGTGTTCCAGCGGCCCGCCCTGCTGGCCGGGGAAAACGGCGGAGTTGATCTTGCGGGCCAGCGATTCGCGGCTGAGGATGACGCCGCCGCGCGGGCCGCCCAGCGTCTTGTGCGTGGTGGTGGTGACGACGTCGGCATAAGGCACGGGGCTGGGGTGCAGCCCCGCGGCCACCAGGCCGGCAAAGTGGGCCATGTCCACCATGAGGTAGGCGCCCACCAGGTCCGCGATGCGCCGGAATTCGGCAAAGTCGAGCTGGCGGGTGTAGGCGGACCAGCCGGCGACGATCAGCTTCGGCCGGTGCTCCAGCGCCAGCGCCTCCACCTCGGCCATGTCCACCGTCATGTCGGATTCGCGCACGTGGTACGGGACCACGTTGTACAGCTTGCCGGAGTAGTTGATCCGCATGCCGTGGGTCAGGTGGCCGCCGTGGGCCAGGTCCAGGCCCATGATGGTGTCCCCCGGCTCCAGCAGCGCAAACATGGCTGCCGCGTTGGCCTGTGCGCCGGAGTGCGGCTGGACGTTGGCGGCCTCGGCCCCGAACAGGGCCTTGATCCGATCGATCGCCAGCTGCTCGATCACGTCAACGTGCTCACAGCCGCCGTAGTAGCGCTTCCCGGGGTAGCCCTCGGCGTACTTGTTGGTCAGTACGGAGCCCTGGGCGGCCATGACGGCGGCCGGGGCAAAGTTTTCAGAGGCGATCATTTCCAGCGTGGTCTGCTGGCGGCCAAGTTCGGCGGCGATGGCCGCATCCACCTCGGCGTCAACACCGGCCAGGGTGCTGGTGAGCACGTTTACCATGGGAAAGCTCCTTTGCAATCTCGATCTAATGCACAACTGCTAGTGGACTAATACATAACTGATATATTAGATTGAGTGCAACAATATGGTGTAGCTCACGTGGAGTCAAGCGCCACGGGAATATGACCGGCGCAGGCCTCCGGGCCGGTGCGGCCAAACGGGAAGGAACGGGGACATGATGAGTCTTGCAGTGGAGAACGAGGTGGCGGCAGGGGACGCCGGCCTGCCGCTTTCCGAGCAGGCCTACCGGCACCTGCGGGACCAATTGATCATGCTGGAGATCCGTCCGGGCGAGGCCATCAACGATTCGGCGCTGGCCGGCCAGCTGGGCATTGGGCGCACGCCGGTGCGCGAGGCCCTCAAGCGGCTTGAAAGCGACCACCTGGTGGTTTCCTACCCGCGGCGCGGCACCTTTGCCACCCGGGTTGACATCACGGAACTGGCGGACATTTCCGAGATCCGTGAACTGCTGGAGCCGCTGGCGGCCCAGCGCGCGGCACGGAGCGCCACCGCGGACCTGCGGGCCCGCCTGCGGCAGTTGGCAGCGGACATTGCGGCCTCCGACCCCGCCGGAGCGGACCAGCTGGCCCTCATGCGCTTTGACATCACGGTGCACCGGCAGATCTATGCGGCCGCCGCCAATCCGCACCTGGAGGACGTGCTCATCCGGTATGACAACCTGGCCACCCGCATCTGGTGCCTGGTGCTGGACAAGATTCCGTCCGTGGCCGGGCACATCGCCGAGCACGTGGCGCTGCTCGAGGCCATTGCCGACGGCGACGCCGGGCTCGCCGGCAGCCTGGCGCTGGAGCATGTGACCAGCTTCGAGAAGACAGTCCGCAGCGTCCTTTAGGCCGGACCGCCCGCGGCACGCCCGCCCGGGACGCCGTTGGCTGCAGCCTTGGCGGCAATGTGGATGTCGAACAACCTGCCGGAGGTGCGGGGGTCCCCGCCCAGCAGCTCGGCGATCTTGTTCAGGCGCTTGTGCATGGTCTGGCGTTCAATGTTCAGCGTGGCGGCCGAGCCGGTGGTGTTGCAGCCCGAATCCAGCCAGCACACAAGTGTCTTGAGCAGTTCCGTGCCGTGCTTCCGGTCCCAGGCGAGCAGCTCCCCCATGCTGGAGCGCACATAAGGGTCCATGAAGGCCTGCCCGTGCACCGCGCCCAGGATGCGCCGGCCCAAAAACTCCATGGCGTCGAGCACCTGCCCGCCGGCCGGCGCGCCGAGCCGCAGCACCTCCCGCGCCTCCACGTAGGACTCGTGGGCGCGGAACCCGGCGGCCACGCCGGGCCCGAAAGCCGCGCAGACGTCCGCGCCGCGCACCGCCTCCCGCGCCGCGGCGATCAGCGCCTCCCGCGCCGCCCGGGCGGTATTTGGCGCCAGGGCGAACAAGACGGCCAGCTCGCCGTCGCGCAGGTGGGACTTGGCGTTCACTCCCCCGGCGCGCAGGGCACGTTCGACGGCGGTAAAGTTCGCCTCCCTGCCGGAGGTGCGAAAAACGGCCATGACCGCGGCCTGTTCCGGCCGCAGCCCGGCCTGCTGCCACAGCAGGCGCACGCTGCCGCCGTCCCCGCCCTCCATGACCGATTCCAACAGGCGCGCCTCGGCCACCTGCGCCGGCGTGGGCCGAAACGACTGCGCCAGGGCGAGGGCAAAAATGCCCGACAGCCTGTCCGCGGCCAGCTCCAATACAAGTGAATCCTCCGACGGCGACCGGAGCGTCAGCTGGGCCGCCAGCTGCCCGCCGACCACAATGCCGGCCACCGCCGTCGACCCTTCGCCGCCCTCCACACTGCCAGCCTGGCCAAGGGGCAGCCCGTCGGCTGCCGCCAGCGACACCTCCACCCCCAGCGCCGAGGCCACCATCCCCAGGATGGTCGGCAGGTGCGGCCCCCGGTCGGTGATGTGGCGCGCGATCCGGCGTGAGACGTCGTCGACCACCAGGTGCGCGTCCGCCTGCTCGTTGACCACACGGCGGTTCACCGATTCGGCGATGTCAACGAACGGCGCGACGGCATGCAGCTCGATCAACGGAAGCCCGCTCTCGTTGGCGGCGGCAATCAGCCCGTCGGGCAGGGGCGCGTCGCGGCCGGCCGTCTGCAGGGCCAGGGCGGCGATGTTCCGCCCCGCCAGGCTGCGGACATAGTCCCGCTGTTGGTCGTCGGGCAGGGCCAGCAGCCCCTCCCCGCCGGAGAGCAGCAGCTCCCCGCCGCGCAGGAGCGGGGCAATCTCCAGCACCTCACTCGAATGCACCCACCGGACAACTCGTTGGAGCGTGCCGGGGATATTGCTGCACAGCTCCGGCCCGGCGGCCGACATGGACTGGGAGGCAAGGACTTCGGCAAGAGTGATCATGGGATTCCCGACGTTGAAATGCGACTTTTAGTCACTTGTTTTCCACTTAGTGTAATCACAATGTCCCTAGGCTGTGTGCCAGCTCACCCATAGGCTGGAACAAGTTTGAAGCCCACACCACCCTGCAGCGAATCGAGACCCGCATGAACCGCACCCAGCAACGGCCGCCAGAGTCGGCGACCGTCGAGGTTGAAGACATGCTGCAGCCCATCCCCGAAACGGCACGGACCACCAAGCTGTCCGGCCAGTTTTGGATTTGGGCCGGCGCCAACGTCGCCCCGATCAACTGGATCCTCGGGGCCCTCGGCATCCAGCTGGGACTGGGCCTGCGCGACACCCTGATTGTGCTGATCGCCGGCAACCTGATCGGCATGGCCGGCTTTGGCTTCTTCGTCATCCTCGGCCAGCGCACCGGTGCCACCGGCATGCTGCTGGCACGCGGCGCCTTCGGCAGGCGCGGCGCCTACCTCCCGGCAGCCATCCAGGCGACCATCGCCATCGGCTGGTCCGCGGTCAACACCTGGGTCATCCTGGACCTGGTCATGGCACTGTTCGGCATGATCGGATGGGTTGATCCCCACCAGCGCAACATCCTGGTGCGCATCGCCGTGGCCGCCGTCATCATGGGCGTGCAGGTGGCCATCTGCTACCGCGGCTACCGCGCCATCGCGAAGTTCGAACGCCTCACCATGCCTCCCACGATCATCGTGCTGGTGGCGATGTCCATCATCGCCTGGACGCACCTGAACATCAACTGGGGGTATGCAGGCCCGGCCGGCCACGTCCTGTCAGGCATGCCCCGCATTGCGGCCATGTCCGCGATCATGACCGTCATCGGCATCGGCTGGGGCATCGGCTGGTTCACGTACGCCCCCGACTACTCCCGCTTCGTCAGCCGCACCGTCAAGCCGGCCAAGCTGTTTCTGGTCAGCGTCCTGGGGCAGTTCCTGCCCGTCGTCTGGCTGGGCATCCTCGGCGCCAGCCTCGCGACAAAGAACGGCTCGGCCGATCCCGGGGAACTGATTGTCTCCAGTTTCGGCACCATGGCCATCCCGGTCATCCTGCTGGTGATCCACGGCCCCATCGCCACCAACATCATCAACCTGTACACCTTCGGCGTCGCCTTCCAGGCCCTTGATGTGAAGATCTCCCGCCGCAAGCTCTCGATCCTGGTCGGCATCCTGTCCATGGGCGCCGTGATCGCCTTCATGTTTGCCCAGGACTTTGCGGCGATCCTGGACACCTGGCTCGGCACGATTGTCGCCTGGGTCGCGACCTGGGGCGGCATCATGGCCGTCCACTACTTCATCTTTGAACGGCACCACAAGGACTACTCGTACTTGTTCCTGGACGCGAAGTCCACGTCCCTCAAGTCCGTCAATCCCATCGCCTTCATCGCCTTCTTCGCAGGCATCCTCATGACCTGGCTGTTCATGTACGGCGGGATGCCCATCCTTCAGGGTCCGGTCGCCACGGCCATGGGCGGGATCGACCTGTCCTGGCTGGCCGGTTCCGTGACCGCCGCAGGCGTGTACTTCGCCCTCGGCTACCCACGCTTCCGCAGGCGCATCAAGGCCGGCGTTCCGCTGGGCATCCGCGCAGGGCTGCACGAAGATGCCGTGCTGGCCGAGCACGGCGACGCCTGCGAGGACAGGCACGCGGAACCATCGCAGCTCATCTAGCC
>NZ_JAAMFN010000052.1 GCF_013376095.1 Arthrobacter sp. SDTb3-6
GAGCAAACTACGCATAATGAACTGCGCCCGCTCCGTGCCACGCTCACCAATCAACGCATCCAACGACTCCAACCACTCAGCCGTCTCCTCCGGATCACGATCAGGCAACGCACCAGTCAACCCGCTCAAAATATGGGAGTTATTGTCTCCTGCAGCCACGTCCAACCTCTCTTAAAAGCAGTGTGGGGATGCCCATTGCGGTGGCATTGGGCGTTTACAAACACTCTAGACCGCCGCCCGCGCTTGTGCGTAGCTGGGAAGGCTTGATGAAGGGGGCGGGGAGGGGGCCGCCGTCGGGCACTGCCTCGGCGGCGTGCCGCCAACGGTGCGGGCCACGCACACCGCGCGGCACGCCGGGGTAAGCTAAATCACAGCCCGGGCGGCGGCTGCTGGCGGCGGAAATGGCGTATTCGCCAGGTTCCCTGTCCGGGAGTAGAGGCAAAATGGCCGCAACCCCTAGACTGGAAGCTGTACAACTTTTAACCCAACGCGGAAGCGTTGAACGCAGGAGGATTCAATTGAGCGAGGCCGACGCCGGCACTGTGGCCATGGTGGCAGGCAAATTGGGGTTCAAGGATGGCGATCTCATCCAGGAACTCGGATATGACGAGGACGTCGATTTTGACCTTCGGGACAGCATTGAGGAACTTACCGGTTCGGAAATGCTCGATGAGGACGACCACGAAGTTGCCGATGCCGTCATCATGTGGTGGCGGCAGGAGGACGGGGACCTCGTCGACGCCCTGGTCGATTCCCTGACCACCCTGGATGAAGGCGGCGTCGTCTGGATCCTCACGCCCAAGTCCGGCCGTGACGGCTACGTGCCGCCGGCGGAAATCCAGGAGGCCGCGCCCACGGCCGGCCTGCACGTTACCACCACCGCCGGCGTGTCCAAGGACTGGGCCGCCACCCGCCTGGTTTCGCGCAAGCGCCAGTAGTGGACGACGCCGGCACGCATCCGGGCATTGGCGTCGGGGACACGGCGCCGGACTTTTCGCTGCCCAACCAGTTCGGTGAGCCGGTGTCGCTTTCCGGCTTGCGCGGCACGCCGGTGGCAGTGGTCTTTTACCCCTTTGCGTTCTCCGGCATCTGCACCGGGGAGCTGTGCGAGCTGCGCGACAACCTGGCCGGGTTTGCCTCCGCCGGGGTGCGGCTGCTGGCCGTCTCTGTGGACAGCAAGTACACGCTTCGCGCCTACGCTGCCGCCGAGGGCTACAGCTTTGACCTGTTGGCGGACTTTTGGCCGCACGGCCAGGTGGCCCGTTCCTACGGTGCCTTTGACGCTGTGCGGGGCACTGCCGGTCGCAGCACCTTCGTGATCGACCCTTCCGGCGTGGTGCGTGACGCCTTCAACACACCCCCGGGCACGGCCCGCCCGTTGGAGCGGTACCGCCGGGCGTTGGCGGCGTTGTAGTTGGCTGGGCAGTCTTGAACCGGGCCCTGGCCAGTGCTGCCGGACGCGAAGATCCCGTGCGGCCCGGCATCGGGTTGACAGGCCTGGTGCAAAACCCGCGGGGAGCTTCCGTGCCAGCCGGCCCCGGGACCGGCGGCGTGCCCGCCGGGCTGGAGCGCATGGTGCCACTGCTGGCTGCCGGCAGCTTTGCATTGTTGACCGGAGCCGGCCTGAGCACGGATTCAGGCATCCCCGACTACCGCGGGCCGAATGCTGCGCCACGCCAGCCGCTGACGTACCAGGAATTTGTGGGCTCCGAAGCGCTGCGCCGCCGCTATTGGGCGCGCAACCACATTGGCTGGGCCACCATGCGCCATGCTTCCCCGAATGCCGGCCACCGCGCCGTGGCTGCGCTGGAATCCGGCGGCTGCCTGACCGGCGTCGTGACGCAAAACGTCGACCGGCTGCACGAGGACGCCGGCGCCCGCAACGTGGTGGACCTGCACGGCCGTTTCGACAAGGTGGCCTGCCAGCAGTGCGGGGAGGTGTACTCGCGGGAGTTCATCGCCGTCGTGCTGGCAGAACTGAATCCGGGGTTCCTGGAGGCCGTTGCGGCCGCCGGCGGGGCAGCGGCCGGGCCCGACGCCGACGCCGACCTGGACCAGGAACAGTTGATCGACGGCTTCCGGGTGGCCCGCTGCCCACTGTGCGGTGGGATGCTGAAGCCGGACTTTGTGTTTTTTGGCGAGAACGTGCCCCGGGACCGGGTGGTGCGGGCCTTTGCCATGGTTGATTCCGCTGCGTCCCTCCTGGTGGCAGGGTCCTCGCTGGCCGTCATGAGCGGGCTGCGGTTTGTGCGCAAGGCCGCCAAGGACGGCAAGCCCGTGATGATCATCAACCGGGGAACCACGCGCGGTGATGCGCTGGCGGATGTCAAGGTGGAGGCAGGTGTCAGCGAGTCCCTGGGATACCTGCTGTCCAGGCTGGTTTCCTGATTGGCGCCGGGGGCGGCCCATCGGGTACAGTAATCTCTCGTTGGTCAGGCGGACGGAAGCAATTCCCGTTGGCGGCCGGACGTTGAAATGGGTCTTTAGCTCAGCTGGTAGAGCGCCACGTTTACACCGTGGATGTCATCGGTTCGATCCCGGTAGGACCCACCACGGCAAAACCCCGCCACCCGGCCCCGCAAGGGGCGGATGTGGCGGGGTTTTGTGTTTCAATCCTGGGGCCCGGCGTGTGGCGGCAGGGGCCCCGGGGGAACCAGAAAGGTCCCGGCAAGGCGTTGCCGCCCTGCCGGGACCCTAAAGCTGTTGGCCCTTATTCTCCGAGACGTCCCGCACGGGATTCGCTCTGGTCTTGCCCCAGCCCAAGAAACCAACAGCTTCGACCCTACCGTCTCCACATCGGGCTGGCAATGACCTGTCCGTGCCCGCAGCCCCGGCCCGCGAATCATGCTGCACCGGATGTCAGAGCCTGTCCGTAACGTACCGGGCATGACGTCAAAGGTTGAACATGTCCTGGTCCGCACCGCACCGTCCGGCGAGCCGCTGGTGGTGGAGCGGGGCGGGCACCAATGGCTGGTGGCCGAGGAGCCGCTGCGTTGGTTCGAGCGCACCAACTGGTGGGAGCGGGAGCGGCGGATGCCGAGGGGGCAGGGACGCATCGACGTGGAAGTGTGGCGCGTCCAGGCCCGGCTGGGGCGCAACCCGCGCAGCGACCTGGCCACGATGGAACTGGAACGCGACCTCGCGGGAGGGGGGTGGCGGCTCAGGCCTGCCGCTTATACGCCCTGTCCGATGCACAGGGAGGATCCTGGCGGGGAATCAACGTCCGTGGGCTTAAAGTGAAAGGCTCCTCGCCACAGCTATTGGGGGACGCTGTGGAGAGGAGCCAGTGATAAAAATATAACGGTTGCCGGCGGCCGAAGCAAATCCGCGCGCCGGGGCCGCAATTTCACCAAAGGGGCTGGAGCGGCACGTTAAATGGAGGGGCCTTCCACTGTGGCTATTGGGGGACGCCACAGTGGAAGGCCTGCCCCTTAATATACAGGCAACGGGGCCCCGACACAACAGCGGACGTTCTACCTCCAGCCTTGGTCAGTATGATGGGAAGCGTTCATTGCAGTGAACGGATGGTTTTGCTGCAGGCACCGGGGCCGCGGGAAAATCCGGGGTCCCGTCCTTCCACTGTTTAGGAATCGCATGACGGAATCCCAGGCTTCAAAGCGCGGCGGTGACGGCCGCGGCCACTCCTCGCCCGCCCCGGCAGTCACGCGGGCGGCCGCCGTCCTTGATGCCCTGGCGGAGTCCCATTCCGGCCGGCTGACGCTCAGCGACCTGGCACGGGAGCTGGGGATCCCCAAGTCCTCCACCTCCAACCTTTTGCAGGCGCTGGAGGATGCAGAGCTCATTACGCGGCTCGGTGCCGACTACGCACTCGGCGTGAAGCTCGTTGAACTCGGCGCCGCCTACCTGAGCCGCCGCGACGAGGTCCGGGAGTTCTACCGTTTTTGCGAACAGGCGCCGACGCTCAAGGGTGAGACGGTCCGCATCGCCATGCTCGACGGTGGGAACGTCATCTATCTGGCCCGTTATGAAGGGCATCCGGCCGTGCGGCTCACCTCCAACATCGGGGACAAGATGCCTGTGTCGGTATGTGCCGTGGGCAAGGCACTCATTTCCCGGCTGCATGACCATGACCTGCAGCAGTTGTACCCGGATGAAATGAAGCTGCCGGTCATGACGCCGAAGTCCCTGAAGACCGGGCGGGAATTGAAGGACGAGATCGTACGGATCCGTGCGCAGGGGTACGCCTTTGAAGACGAGGAATCCACGCCGGGGGTGGTGTGCCTCGGTGTGGCAGTGCCCACGCACGGGGCGCACGGGCCAAGCCTGGGGGTGTCCGTGACGGCGTTGAAGGCGACGTTCTCGGATGCGCAGCGCGACGCCATGGTCGGCGAACTGCGTGAACTGGTCCGCGCCCTCGGCAATCCCATGGGGTAGGGGCGCGACAAGCAGGTTTTCCTTGGCGACTTGTTCACTATGATGTACGCTGTTCAACATAGTGATCGGCTTCACGGTCGGCGTCGCGTTTTTCGGACCAACGGCGGTCCGCGAAGATTCAAGGGAGAACCAGTGACCACACACCCAATACATCCGCCGAACCCGGCCGTTGCGGCGGCCCCGGACACCGTGCCGGTGGACCCGCAGCAGCTGCGCCGGGCCACGCTCGCCAGCTCCGTCGGCTCGGCACTTGAGTACTACGACTTCTACATTTACGGCCTGGCCACGGCCCTGATCTTTGGTCCCCTGTTCTTCTCCCCGCTGGGCGACGCCGGTGCGCTGATCGCCTCCTTCGCCACCTACGGCGTCGGCTTCGCCGCCCGGCCCTTCGGCGGACTGATCTTCGGCTACGTGGGCGACCGCTTTGGGCGCAAGCAGGTCCTGCTGTTGACCATCGGGCTGATGGGAACGGCGTCGTTCTGCATCGGCCTGCTGCCCACCCATGCGCAGGCGGGCATGCTCGGTGCGGTGCTGCTGGTGCTCCTGCGCATCATCCAGGGCCTGGGCGCCGGTGCCGAGCAGGCGGGAGCCACGACCCTCATCTCCGAGGTGGCCCCGCGCAGACGCCGCGGCTTCTTTGCCGCGCTGCCATTCGTCGGCATCCAGGTCGGCACGTTGCTGGGCGCCGGCACCTTTGCCCTTATGGGCCTGGCCCACCCGGAAGTGCTGACCGGCTGGCTGTGGCGGGTGCCGTTCCTGGCCAGTTCCATCCTCATCGCGATCGCCATCTACATCCGCCTGAAGTTGAAGGAAACGCCCGTATTCCAGGAGCTGGAAAAGCACAAGAACGTCACCCGGAACCCGCTGGGCGTGCTGTGGCGGACTTCGAAGAAGAACGTGCTCATCGGCATGGGCCTGCGCATGGGTGAAAACGGCAACTCCACCATCTACTCCACACTCCTGGTCGGTTTCATGGGTGCCAAGGGCGGCATCTTCGAGGGCGACAAGTTCATCGGCCCCGTCGGCCTCCTCATCGCCGCCGGGTTCTCCGCCATCATGGTGGTTGCCTTCGGCGCCCTGTCCGACCGGGTCGGCCGTGTCAAGGTGTACCGCTACGGGGCGCTGTTCCAGCTGCTGTTTGCCTTCCCTGCGTTCTACCTGATCTCCCTGGGCAACGTCACGCTGGTCTGGATTGTCATGAGCGCGGGGATCGCCCTGGGGGTGCAGTCCATGCTTGGCCCGCAGTGCGCATTGCTGCCCGAACTGTTCGGCTCCACGCACCGCTTTACCGGCGTCGCCATGAGCCGCGAGATCTCTGCCGTGTTTGCCGGCGGCATCGCCCCGTTTGTCGGCGCCGTGCTGCTGGGCGTGACCCACCAGTCCTGGACGGTGCTGGCGGGATATTCGCTGGTGCTGGCCGGCATTTCCTTTGCCGCCACCTTTGCCACGCCGGAAACGGTGGGGCGCGACCTGCTCCTGACAGGGGACGCCTAGCCTTCGCGCCGGCTCGCCTGCCATGGCGGGCGCGCCGGCGCTGGTGGGCGGCAGGCAGGAAGGGGAGCCTCCGTGTGGAGGCTCCCTCTCCTGCGCGCTGCGGCGGGTCGCGCTTAGTAGAAGTGGACCGGGTCCACCACGTGCAGCAGCGGTTCTCCGGCCTGGAAGCGGGAGAGGTTCTCGATGAACCGCCCGGCAATCAGGCGGTTCTCGGCCCCGCTCAGGGCCGAGGTGTGCGGGGAGACCATGACCCGGGGATGGCCCCACAGGCGGCTGTTCCGGGGCAGGGGCTCCACGGCGAAAACGTCCAGGCAGGCGTAGGAAACCTGGCCGTTGTCCAGTGCGTCCAGCAGGGCATCCTCGTCGATGACGGTCCCGCGGCCCACATTGACCACCACGGTGCCGGGCTTCATGGCCGCGAAAATCCCGGCATTGATCATCTTCTCGGTATAGGGCGTGCCGGGCAGGGTGTTGACCAGGGCGTCGGCGTTGGCCAGCAGTGCGGGCAGGCCGTCAGCGTCGGTGACGGTGCCAACCCCGCTGACCGGTTTGACGGTGCGCTTGGTGCCGCTGACGTTCATGCCCATGGCGCGGGCCAGCCGGGCGGTCGCCACCCCAATCTCACCCAGCCCCGTGATGACCAGGTTGGAGCCGCTGACAAGGCGGGTGGGGGTGCGCAGTTCGGGCCAATGCCGTGCAGCCTGGTCCGCGGCCATCTCGGCGGTGCGCTTGAAGCCGTTGAGCACGCCCATCATCGCGAACTCCGCCAGGGGCAGGCCGTGGACCCCGGCGGAGCTGGTCACGGCAATGCGCTGCAGCCCGGCCTCCGACAGATTGGCGGCCTTGACGGCCCCGCCCGCACCCGCGGCCATGGCCTGGATCCACCGGACCTTCCCGCTGGCGGCGATTTTGGCCAGGCCGGCCGCGTTCTCGTTGGGGAAGCCGTACAGCACATCCGCGCTGCGCAGCATGTCCCAGTAGCGTGCCTCCTGCTCCGGCGTCCGTGCGAAGGCGGGGTCCCCGGCGTGGTCTGCGGGAAAGCGCTCCGGCGGCAGCAGTTCCGGATCGTAGAGCACGCACACTGCGGGGTGGGCGGCCTTGATGGCCTCCACGTGTTCGGCCTCGAGGGGGACGGCAATCGCAACGGTGAGATTCTCAGGGGTCATGGTGTTCATCATACTGAATTGTGGATAGGATACTGAACAAATACGAAGCAACGACGAACACGCCACCAGGCAGTGAGGACCGGCCATCACATGACGCAGGGTTCGGAGACACGGGGTTCGGTGACGCAGGGTTCGGTGACGCAGGGTTCGGCGCCCTCCCGGGACGCCCCGGCCGTGGGATTCGTGGGCCTGGGCCACATGGGCGCCCCCATGGCAGCGAATGTCCTGGCCGCCGGCTGGCCCCTGGCGGTGTGGAACCGCTCACCGCGGGCCGTGGACCGGCTGGTGGCCCGGGGAGCCTCGGCCGCGGACTCCGTTGCAGCCCTCCGCGACCGGGACGTCATCATCTTCATGCTTCCGGACCTGTCCTTCATCGACGCCGCCGCCCAACCGCTGCTCAGCTCGTGGCGGGCCGCCCCACCCCGGCCGGGGACCGCCGTCGTCGTCATGAGCAGCGTGTCACCGGCGCGGGTCCGGACCTTTGGCGCCGTGGTCGGCGAAGCAAGCGCCGGCCACGCCTCGGTGGTGGACGCCCCCGTCAGCGGCGGGACCGTCGGCGCCGAAAACGGCACGCTGGCCATCATGGCCGGCGGCAGCGCGCAAGCCTTCCACGACATCCTGCCAGTGCTGAAGTCCATGGGAACCACGGTCCGCCGGCTCGGGGACCTGGGTGCCGGCTCGCTCGCCAAGGCCTGCAACCAGCTGCTCGTGGGAACGACGGCGGCGGCCCTCGCCGAGGCGGCCGAACTCGCCGAACGCTCGGGCCTGGACGTCGCCGCCCTGTTTGAGGTGCTCGCCGGCGGCCTGGCCGGGAGCCGGGTGTTGGACATTGTGGGGCCGCGGATCGCCGCGAAGGATTACGCGCCGACAGGTCCGGCGAAGTTCATGCACAAGGACCTCGGCTTTGTCATCGACAGTGCCGTTGCGGCCGGATCTGCCGTGCCGATGGCAACAGCCGGGCACCGGCTGTACGGCACGCTGACGGCGCAGGGCCTCGGCGAACTGGACCTGGCGGTGGTCCGCGAGAGCATCGCCCGGCTCCAGCCGCGCCTGTAGCAAACACCAGGGCCGTCCCATCGGGCAGCCGTGAACCGGGAAAAGGATTGTTGCATGAGTGGAATGTTTGACCTCGCCGGCAAGGTGGCCCTGGTGACCGGCTCCAGCCGCGGGATCGGCAACTCGCTGGCCCGCGGCCTCGCCGGGGCCGGGGCCACGGTGGTGCTGAACGGGCTCGACGCCGGGCGGCTGGCCGCGGCGCAGGCCGCCATGGCCGCCGACTTTGCGCCCGGGCGGATCCGCTCCCTCGCCTTTGACGTCACGTCCGACGCCGCCGCGGCGGACGGCATTGCCTGGATCGAGGCCAACGTGGGGCCGCTGGACATCCTGGTCAACAACGCCGGGATCCAGCACCGCGTCCCGCTGCTGGACCTGGACGTCAGGGACTGGGACCGGGTCCTGGCCACCGACCTGACCGGCGCCTTCCTCGTCGGCCGCGAGGCAGCCCGCGGCATGCTGGCCCGCGGCCGGGGCAAGATCATCAACGTCTGCTCCGTCCAGACGGACCTGGCCCGGCCCACCATCGCCGCGTACACGGCGGCCAAGGGCGGGCTGCGCAACCTGACCCGGGCAATGACGGCCGAATGGGCGTCCGGCGGGCTGCAGATCAACGGCATCGCCCCCGGCTACATCCACACCGGGATGACCCAGAACCTCGTGGACGACGACGCATTCAACTCCTGGATCCTGGGCCGCACGCCGGCAAAGCGGTGGGGGACCGTGCAGGATTTGGTGGGGCCGGCCGTCTGGCTGGCCTCGGACGGGTCCAATTTTGTCAATGGCCAGACCATCTTCATCGATGGCGGCATGACGGTGGTGGTGTAAATGATGGACACCTTTGAACTTCCCGCCAGCGCGCCCGCCGTGGTGGCCCACGGCAAGGACGACCTGCGCATTGAGGACGTCCGCCTCAAGCAGCCGGCCGCCGACGAGGCCGTGGTCGAAATCGCCTACGGCGGCATCTGCGGTTCCGACCTCCACTACTGGCTGCACGGCGCCGCGGGGGAATCCATCCTCAAGGACCCCATGGTGCTCGGCCACGAGGTGGTCGGCACAGTGGCCCGCGCCGCGGCCGACGGTTCGGGGCCCGCCGCGGGCACGCCGGTCGCCGTCCACCCGGCCACGCCAGGACCCGGGGCCGCCCGCTACCCGGCGGACCGGCCCAACCTGTCCCCGGGCTGCACGTACCTGGGCAGCGCCGCCCGCCGCCCCCACACCGACGGGGCGTTCCTGCGCTTTGCCAACCTGCCCGCCAGGATGCTGCGCGCACTTCCTCCGGGGCTGCCCCTGCGCCGGGCCGCCGTCGTCGAGCCGGCCAGCGTCGCGTGGCACGCCGTGTCCCGCGCCGGGGACGTCATGGGCAGGCGGGCGCTCGTGGTCGGGGCCGGACCCATCGGCGCCCTGGCCGTCGCCGTCCTCAAGCGGGCCGGCGCCGCGCACATTACCGCCGTCGACATGTTTGACAAGCCCCTGGAGATTGCCGCCGCCGTCGGTGCGGATGCCGTGGTCAAGGGGGATGACGCCGATGCGATCGCGGCCGTGGAGGCGGATGTTGTCATCGAGTCCACCGGCAACCGCTTTGGCCTGGCCTCGGCCATCAACGGTGCCGTGCGCGGCGGCCGCGTGGTCATGGTGGGGCTGCTGCCCTCCGGCCCGCAGCCGGTCGCGGTCTCGCTGGCCATCACCCGGGAACTGGAACTGGTGGGTTCGTTCCGTTTCAACGATGAAATCGACCAGGTCATTGCCGCCCTGGCCGACGGCTCGCTGTTTACGGACCCGGTGGTCACGCACGAATACCCGCTGTCCCGCGGCCTGGAGGCGTTTGACATGGCCCGCGACCCGGCCCGCTCCGGCAAGGTCCTGCTGGACTTCGGCGCCTGAGGGGCGTTACGCCGTCGTCCGGCCAAGTTGGCCTGAATCTGCACAGATGTTCCAACCGTGCAACATTGCCGGGGAAATCACGGCCCCGGCTGGGGAAGCGCCACGGGGGCCGATAAGCTGGGGGAAACCCTGTGTTCCCACCAATGGAGGAAAGTATGTCCGCACAAATTGGCGTAACCGGCCTTGCCGTCATGGGCGCAAACCTGGCCCGCAACCTTGCCCGCAACGGATACACCGTGGCCCTGCACAACCGCTCCGTGGCCAAGACGGACGCGTTGCTTGAAGCGCACGGCGACGAAGGCGACTTTGTCCGCACCGAGACGATGGCCGAGCTGGTCGACGCCCTCGAAAAGCCGCGGCGCGTGCTCATCATGGTCAAGGCCGGCGCCCCCGTGGACTCCGTGATCGACCAGCTGGTGCCGCTCATGGAGCCGGGCGACATCATCATTGACGGCGGGAACTCCAACTTCCAGGACACCCGCCGCCGTGAGGCCGCCCTGGCCAAGAAGGACCTGCACTTTGTGGGCGTCGGCGTCTCCGGCGGTGAGGAGGGCGCGCTGCTTGGCCCGTCCATCATGCCCGGCGGCTCCAAGGAATCCTACAAGGCCCTGGGCCCGCTGCTGGAGAAGATTTCCGCCAAGGTCGACGGCCAGCCCTGCTGCGCCTGGATCGGCACCGACGGCGCCGGCCACTTTGTGAAGATGGTCCACAACGGGATCGAATACGCGGACATGCAGGTCATCGGCGAGGCCTACGACCTGCTGCGCAGCGCCGCGGGCATTGAGCCGGCCGCGCAGTCGGAGATCTTCGCCAAGTGGAACGAGGGCCAGCTGGCCTCCTTCCTGATCGAGATCACCGCCGAGGTGCTGGGCCACGTGGACGCCAAGACGGGCAAGCCGCTCGTCGACGTGATCGTGGACTCCGCCGGCCAGAAGGGCACGGGCCGCTGGACGGTCCAGTCCGCCCTGGACCTTGGCTCGCCCACCTCCGCGATCGCCGAATCCGTCTTTGCCCGCGGGCTCTCCAGCCAGCGCGGCCAGCGCGCCATCGCCCAGGATGTCCTGGCCGGCCACGAAGGCACGGTGGAACTGGGTGCCGACTTCGTCGAGGACGTCCGCCAGGCGCTGTACGCCTCCAAGCTCATCAGCTACGCCCAGGGACTGGACATGCTCACCTCAGCCGCTGTGGAGTACAACTGGGACCTGAAGCTGGACGAGATCGCCTCGCTGTGGCGCGGCGGCTGCATCATCCGCGCAGAGCTGCTCAAGGACATCACCAAGGCCTACGCCGCCAAGGACAAGCCCGCGAACCTGCTGTTCGCCCCGGCCTTCACCGCCGAAATTGCCGCGGTCCTGCCGGCCTGGCGCCGCGTGGTCGCCACGGCCGTGCAGCTGGGCATCCCGGTGCCGGTGTTCTCCTCCTCGCTGGCGTACTACGACGGCCTGCGCCGCAAGCGCCTGCCCGCCGCCCTGACCCAGGGCCTGCGCGACCTCTTCGGCGCCCACACGTACAACCGCGTCGACGAGGAAGGCACCTTCCACACGCAGTGGAGCGGCGACAAGAGCGAGGTCAGCGCGGTCGACACGCACTGACCCCTCCGCAAGCTGTGTTGCAGCAGTTGGACCGATGTGGGCGATTTTCGCCGATTTTCGTCCAACTGCTGCAACACAGTCTTTTAAGGGGCGGACGACGGCGGATGGGCTGCGTTCCAGCGCGCCGTGCCACGCCGGACGGGGCCGCGTCAGTCAGGGCAGGAGGTGAGGACTTCGGGCCCGTTTTCCGTGATGGCCACGGTGTGTTCGGTGTGGGCGGTCCGTGCGCCCGTTGCGCTGCGCAATGTCCAGCCGTCGGCGTCCATGACCAGCTTCGCCGTGTCTGCCATGACCCACGGCTCGATGGCGATCAGCAGGCCCGGCTGCAGGATGTAGCCCCGGCCGGCCCGGCCGTCGTTGGGGATGTGCGGTGCCTGGTGCATGGTGGAGCCGACCCCGTGCCCGCCGAATTCGGTGTTGACACTGTACCCGGCGGAGGCCAGGACGTCCCCGATGGCATGGGAAATGTCGCCGATCCGGGCACCGGGCTGTGCGGCGGCAATGCCGGCAGACAGGGCGGCGCGCGTGGAATCGATGAGGCGTTGGTCCTCCGGGCTGCGGGGCGTGCCCACGATGAAGCTCACCGCGGCGTCCGCAACCAGCCCGTTCAGCGAGACGGCAAGGTCCAGGGTCAGCAGGTCCCCGTCACGCAGGGAGTAGTCGCGCGGGAGCCCGTGCAGCACGGCGT
Organism: Arthrobacter sp. SDTb3-6; assembly: GCF_013376095.1. Taxonomy (GTDB): domain Bacteria; phylum Actinomycetota; class Actinomycetes; order Actinomycetales; family Micrococcaceae; genus Specibacter. The sequence continues at coordinate 12,273 of NZ_JAAMFN010000052.1, forward strand.
CGTTGACCGAGGTGCAGATGACATGGCCGAATGCGCCCCGGCCAAACGCGGGCGAGTAGTCCATATAGCACGAGACGGCTCCGGCTTCGGCAATCATCTCCGCGGTCCAGTCATTGATCTGCAGGAGGTTGGTGCCGACTCTCACGCGCCCCTGAAGCGTCTTGAGCACGCGGGCAACAAACTTCCCGCTGGTCCTGGCGCGGACAATTTCCGCGGGGGTGAGGATTTCGATCAAGGCGGCACCTTCCAGGTTTCCAATAGTTATACCGGTAATACTATACCGCTATGATGGAGGCATGGTCCGTTTACCCTTGTCCCCGGAAGAAGTCATGCGCGGGAAGCTTTTGGGGGAGATGCTGCGGCGTGCGCGCGGCGGGCAGTCGATGCTTGACGTTGCGCTGGCGGCTGGAATTTCCCCTGAGACGTTGCGCAAAATCGAGAGCGGCAGGGTGCCGACGCCGTCTTTTTCGACAGTTGCGATGCTCGCCATGGCCCTGGGGCTGTCGCTGGACACGGTGTGGCGGACCGTCCAGGAAGGGGTGGGGGCCGATGTGCCGGGCGACGCCGTGCCGGTGAAGCGCCGGGCGTCGTGAACCCCACCGGCAACCGCAGGTAATCCGCCCGTGCCGGGGCGGATTACCCCTGGCGGATTACCCCCGGGCGGGGCGCATGGCGGGTTGGACGCCGTCGGGCGCGTTGGCAGCAGTGTCGGCTTAGATCCACATGGCGGGGTCGATGTACTCCGCCGGGTCCACGGCGGGCGCCATTTCCTTCTTGGAGTCGCGGTGGCGCCACGTGGCAGGGATGCCGGTGATGATGGAGTTGGCCGGGGCGTCCTTGACCACCACGGCGTTCGCGCCCACCGCGGAATCGTCACCGATGGTAATGGGGCCCAGGACCTTGGCGCCCGCGCCGATGGTGACGCGGCTGCCGATGGTCGGGTGGCGCTTGACCTTGGCCAGCGAGCGGCCACCGAGGGTGACGCCGTGGTAGATCATCACGTCTTCGCCTATTTCCGCGGTCTCCCCGATGACCACGCCCATGCCGTGGTCGATGAAGAAGCGCCGGCCGATCGTGGCGCCGGGGTGGATTTCAATGCCCGTGGCAAAGCGGGCCAGCTGCGAGAGCGCGCGGGCGGGGAAGCGCAGGGACGGGTTGGCCCACATGCGGTGGGTCAGGCGGTGCACCCAGATGGCGTGCAGCCCCGAATAGACAAAAAAGTTTTCCGCCGAACCCCGGGCCGCCGGGTCATGAGACCGGGCGGACTCGAGGTCCTCGCTTAACCTGGTGAAAAATCCCACGGACTTCCTTCAGTGCGGTTTTAGCCGCGGATGTCGTCGTACAGAACGGTTGAAATGTAGCGTTCGCCGAAGTCGGGGACCACGGCCACAATCAGCTTACCGGCGTTCTCGGCACGCTTGGCCAGTTCCAGGGCGCCCCATACGGCGGCGCCGGCGGAAATGCCGCCAAGGATGCCCTCCTGGGTGCCCAGGGCACGCGCCACGGACACGGAATCCTCCAGCGTCGCGTCCAGGACTTCGTCGTAGACCGCCTGGTCCAGCACCTCGGGGATGAAGTTCGCGCCGAGGCCCTGGATCTTGTGCGGGCCCGGGGCGCCGCCGTTGAGGATGGCGGAGTCGGACGGCTCCACGGCAACCACCTGCACGCCCGGCTTGCGGGACTTGAGCAGCCGGCCGGCGCCGGTGATGGTGCCGCCGGTGCCGATGCCGGCGACGAGGATGTCCACGGCGCCATTGGTGTCTTCCCAGATTTCCTCGCCCGTGGTGGTGCGGTGGATTTCCGGGTTGGCCTTGTTGGCGAACTGCTGTGCCCAGATGGAGTTGTCCGTGTTGGCCACAATTTCCTTGGCCTTTTCGACGGCGCCGCGCATGCCTTCGGAACCGGGGGTGAGGACAATTTCAGCACCGAAGGCGCGCAGCATGACACGGCGCTCGGTGGACATGGTTTCCGGCATGGTCAGGATCACCTTGTAGCCGCGGGCCGCACCCACCATGGCCAGCGCGATGCCGGTGTTGCCCGAGGTGCCTTCAACAATGGTGCCGCCCGGGCGGAGCTCGCCGGAGGCCTCGGCGGCATCGACAATGGCCACGCCAATGCGGTCCTTGACGCTGTTGGCCGGGTTGTAGAACTCCAGCTTGACGGCGATGGTGGCATTGAGGCCCTCGGACAGGCGGTTCAGCCGCACCAGCGGGGTGCCGCCGACCAGCTGCGTAACATTGTCATAAATGCGTCCCATGGATGGTCCTGTTCTTAAGAGTGTGGATGCCGCTTGGCGCGGCACAGTTATGTTAAACGCCAGCGTAACGAGGTGCCTGCCGCGGATTCTACGCGGTCAGCCACTCGGCGTAATGTTTTCTGACTTTGGCGATCTTCGGGTTGATAATGACCTGGCAATACCCCACCTCGGGACGCTGCGCATAAAAGTCCTGGTGATAGTGCTCGGCCGGATACAGGTGGCCCAGCGGCACCACTTCGGTGACGATCGGGTTCGGCCAGTGCTGTTGGTTGCGCTCGATCGCGGCCCGGAACGCGGCCTCCTCCCCGGGGCTCTTGTAGAACATCGAAGACCTGTACTGCGTGCCCGTGTCATAGCCCTGGCGGTTGAGCGTGGTGGGGTCGTGCTGGGTAAAGAACATGTCCAGGATGGTGTCCTCAGGGATCACCGTCTCGTCAAAGGTCACCGAAACCACCTCGGCGTGCCCTGTCATGCCGGAGCAGATCTGTTCATAGCTCGGGTGGGGGACGGCGCCGCCGGTGTACCCGGACACCACCGACTCCACTCCCTTGGTCATCTGATACACGGCGTCGAGGCACCAAAAGCAGCCACCGCCCAATACAAAGGTCTTCACATTTATCTACAAGACGACGCAGGCGCATTTGATTCCCGGGCCGCCGGCCGGCCCCGCCCCGGCTAAGGTGGAAGGATGAGCAAGGATGCAAGTGATCCGACACATGATTCCGGGCACGACGCCGGCACCCGTCCGGGCGTGCACCCCGCCGACGCGGTGGGGAAAGGGGCCGGTGGGGTTGCCGCCCACGGTGTTGGGCCGGGCGCAGTGGTGCCGGGCGAGAACGACGCCCCGGCAGGGCCGGGTGTGGCCGGGGAGCAGCAACCTGCGGCTGAACCCGCGCCTTCCGGGGAGCCCGCGGGTGCGGCCGGGGAGCAGGAACCGGCGGCTGAACCCGCACCTTCCGGGGAGCCCGCGGGTGCGGCACCGGGCGGGCCGGTCGTTCCTTCCTGGCCCGCCGGGGCCGGTGAACCGGGCGGACATGTCGAACAGTTTCCGGCCGTGACCTTCGGGACCGTGCCGGCCGCGGCGTCCCTTCCCGCCGGGGCCCCCGTCTCCGCGTCGCCGGCCTCCGCGTCGCCGGCCCCCGCGTCGCCCGGCGCGGACGGCGCCCTGCCGCCGGAACAGGCGGCGGGGGTGCCGGCGTCGGACGTGGACGTGCCGGCGGAAGGCGGGGAAGGGCTGGTCACGCCCGTGCTGTCCGAGGTGTTGCTGGCCGTGGAGGAATTGTGGCCCGAATCGCTCGCCGAGGACTGGGACCGCGTGGGCCTTGTTGCCGGGCGGCCGGAGGCGGACGTGGACAGGATCATGTTTGCCGTGGACCCCACCCTGGAGGTCATTGACGAAGCCCTGGAATGGGGCGCCAAGCTGCTGGTCACGCACCACCCGCTGCTGCTCAAGGGCGTGAACTCCGTGGCGGCGACCACCGGCAAGGGCCGCGCCGTGCACCGGCTGATCGAGGGCGGCTGCGCGCTGCTGACCATCCATACCAACGGCGACAGCGCGGTGGGCGGGGTCTCCGACGTGCTGGCCGACGTCCTGGGCCTGGAAGACGTTGCCCCGCTGATGCCTGCCGCGCACGGGCTGGTGGAGGAGGGCATCGGCCGGGTGGGCATGCTGCCCGGGGTGGAGAAGCTGGGCGAGCTGGCATCGCGGATCTTCCTGACGCTGCCAGCGGTGGCCGGGGGGGTGCGCGTGGCCGGTGACCGGGACGCGCTGGTGCGCAAGGTCGCCGTCTGCGGCGGCGCCGGGGACAGCCTGTTCGACGCCGTCCGGGCCTCGGATGCTGACGTGTACGTCACCGCGGACCTGCGCCACCATCCGGCGTCGGAGGCCCGGGAGTCCAGCAGCGACGGCCGCCCGTACCTCATCGACCTCTCCCACTTCGCCAGCGAATGGCTGTGGCTGCCCGTGGCCGCCCATGCCCTGGCAAATGTGCTGGCGGACCAGGGGTTCGAGGCGGAACTCGCCGTCAGCCAGACCAATACGGATCCGTGGGACTTCATTTTGACTCCCGGCCACTGACTCCGGCCGTACGCACCCACCCGCTAGCGCCTAGCGGCCTCCCCATACTCGCAAGCTCGCACGGGGCCCCTCGGCCGCTAGGCTGGGCAGCAGGGTATTACCGTATTGTCCCTTTTACAGGAGGAAGCACATGGCGAAGGCAGCACCGGCGGAACAAATGCGTTTGCTGGACATTCAGGTTTTGGACGCCAAGCTGCGGGCCCTGGACGCCCAGGCAAAGGCGCTGAAGGAGGACCCGCGGCTGCCGGACCTTCACGGCGGGGTGACGGTGGCCAAGAGCGACCTGGTGGTCCTGGACACTGAGGTGGGGGACCTTTCCCGCAAGCTCACCAAGGCCGAGGACGACGTCGCCCAGGTCACCTCCCGCATTGCCAAGGACGACGCCAAGCTCAACAGCGGCACCGGCCTGTCCAAGGACCTCGTGGCGCTGCAGAACGACATAGAAACATTGAGTCGGCGCCGCAGCGCGCTCGAAGACGCCGAACTGGAAGTGATGGAGGCGCTGGAGGACGCCAGGGGCCGCCAGGGCGCCCAGCAGGCGCTGGTGGGCCAGATGCAGTCGGTCCTGGACGGCGTCGTGGGGGAGATCCGCGGCAAGCTCGGCGCCCTGCGCATGGAGCGCGACGCCACGGCTGCCGAGCGTGCCGAACTGGCCGCCAGCTTTGACCCGGCCCTGCTGGCGATCTACGACCGGACCCTGGCCAAGTACGGCGTGGGCGCGGCGCGCCTGTTCCACGGCACCTCGGAAGGGTCCGGCATGCAGCTGAGCCCGGGCGACCTGGCCGAAATCAAGGGTGCCGCCCCGGACGACGTCGTGTTCTGCCCGGACTCCGGCGCCATCCTGGTCCGTTCGCCCGAATGGACGTAGTCGTACCCCGGTCCGGCAGCGTCCGGACGGGCCGCGGGACGCCTGTCAGTCGGCCAGGATGATGTTCAGCGTGTGGTGCTTGCGTGCCGTGCCCGGGACCAGCTCCACGGCCCATTTTTCACCGGCGGCACGGGCCAGCTGCTCCGGCGTCTCCGGGGACTTGCCGCGGCGGGTGAGCAGGTGCCGGGCCAGTTCGCCGCGCGTGTGCTTGGCAAAGTGCGAGACCACCTTGCGGGTGCCGTCGCGCTCTGTGAAGACGTTCACGGCAACGGTCCGTTCCGGCGCAGGCGTCCACGCCGCCGCATAGGTGCTTGAGCGGCAGTCGACCAGCAAGTGCCCCTTCGCGTGCGCCTCCAGTGCGGCGCCCAGCTTCGGCTTCCAGAAGCCGGCCAGCTTCCCCACTCCGGGCAGCCCCACGGACATGGACAGCCGGTACGCCGGAATGCGGTCGGCAAAGGCGACAGCGCCCCAAAGCCCCGAGACAACCACGACGCCGGCATCGGCCTTGCGCTTCTGGGCCGGCGTCATCCGGTGGTAGCCCAGGGCGTCGTACAGGACGCCTGAGTAAATGCTGTGGGCCGGCGCCGCCGGCTCGGCTGCCAGACGGGTGTTGCGCAGGACATCGTGGGCCAGCGATGCGCCGACCCCCAGATGCGCCAGCGCATCCTCCCGGGCGGACACGTCGGCCAGTGCCGCGGCAACTTCCCGCCGGGCCCCGGTCAGCCCGGGAAAGTGCAGCTGCCCCAAATCCACGGGCGCTCCGGCATCGGCGGGAGTCTTACCTTCGGACGGGGGCAGCAAAATCAACACCCTGAGAGCCTACCGGTTCCCGCCCGTCCTCCCATCCCCGTCCAATCCCGGCTCCGGGACGCACGGACGGGCAGACGCCGTCGCTGCAGCGCTGCGGCCCCCCCGCCGCCTGCCGCTTCGCGGGAGTTGGCTCGGAATGTGTAGACCGGTCTAGTGAGGTGCGGCACGGAACTCGCAGATACCACCCGGCGCCCGCCTAGAATGTTGATTGGCTTGGACCAAGGGTGTTTTAGGCCAGGAAGGTAATTTTTCGTGACGCTCAACCACGCTTCAACGGACAGCGATTCCGCCTTGGACTCCTGGATCCAGCGCGAGACCCTGGCGGAAACCATGATTCCGCTGATCGGCCGCCTCTACCGCGAAAACAACGTCATCACCAGCATCCATGGACGGTCACTGATCAACCAGTCGGTGATCGACCTGCTCAAGGCGCACCGCTTCGCCCGCCAGATCGACGACGTCGAACTCCCGCTGGCCGAGACGCTGCCCCTCCTGGAAACACTCGTCACCTTGCAATTGGGGGCCGCCTCCTTGGACCTCGCCCGCCTCAACGCCGGGTTCAAGGCCTCGGGCCAGACGGACCTGGAAGCCTTCCTGCGCACGGAGCTGGCCGACGTCGTCGACGGGCACGGCTCGGACGGGCGCACCAGCACGGACGTGGTCCTCTACGGCTTTGGCCGCATTGGCCGCCTGCTGGCCCGCATTCTCATTGAGCACTCCGGCGGCGGCCACGGCCTGCGCCTGCGCGCCATCGTGGTGCGCAACGGCGGCGACGCCGACCTGACCAAGCGCGCCAGCCTGCTGCGCCGCGACTCCGTCCACGGACCGTTTAACGGCACCATCACCGTCGACCGGGAACGCAACATCATCCAGGCGAACGGCACCGCCATCCAGGTCATCTACTCGGACAGCCCCGCCACCATCGACTACACCAGCTACGGCATCCACGACGCCCTGGTGGTGGACAACACCGGCCGCTGGCGCGACGAGGAAGGACTGTCCCAGCACCTGCAGAGCACGGGTGTGTCGCGCGTCCTGCTGACCGCGCCCGGCAAGGGCGGGCTGAAGAACATTGTGCACGGCATCAACCACGGCACCATCCAGCCCGGGGACAAGATTGTCACCGCCGCCTCCTGTACCACCAACGCCATCACGCCCGTGCTGAAGGTCCTCAATGACAAGTTCGGCATCGTGCACGGCCACGTGGAAACCGTCCACTCCTTCACGAATGACCAGAACCTGACGGACAACTTCCACAAGGGCGACCGCCGGGGCCGTTCCGCCGCACTGAACATGGTGCTTACCGAGACGGGCGCCGCCAAGGCCGTTGCGAAGGCGCTCCCCGAGCTCGAAGGCAGGCTGACCGGAAATTCCATCCGCGTCCCCACCCCCGACGTGTCCATGGCGATCCTGAACCTGACCCTGGAAAACGGCACCACGAAGGACGAGGTCAACACCTACCTGCGTGACGTGTCGCTGAACTCGGAGCTGCGCAAGCAGATCGACTACATCGACTCCCCGGAAGTGGTCTCCACCGACTTCGTCGGATCGCGCCGCGCCGGCATCGTGGACGGGCTGGCCACCATCAGCACCGACAAGAACCTGGTGCTGTACGTCTGGTACGACAACGAGTTCGGCTACAGCTGCCAGGTGGTGCGCGTCATGGAGGAAATGGCCGGCGTCCACCCGCGCCAGTTCCCCGCGCTGGACGACGCAGCCGCGCCGGACGTTGCGGCAACAGGCTCCGGGACCGGACTCCAGGGAACCGCGCAGGCCGTCGCCCTAGCGGCCCCGGCGCTGGCCTAAGGCCAGGGACCCGGGACAGGTCCCGGCGTCGTACCCGGCCGGCAACGGCAGGGTGCGGCGCCCGGGGCCCCTCGCCCTGTAGACTGGGACGCGGATAGGGCGTCTGGGCAACCGCGCGCCGCGCAAGCGGCTCGAGGAACGTCCGGGCTCCACAGAACAGGGTGGTGGGTAACGCCCACTCGGGGTGACCCGCAGGAAAGTGCCACAGAAAACAGACCGCCTGCACGGCCCCGGCCGGCGCAGGTAAGGGTGAAACGGTGGTGTAAGAGACCACCAGTTCCGCAGGTGACTGGGGAAGCTAGGTAAACCCCACCCGGAGCAAGGCCAGACAGGGCATGCTTGAGGGCTGTTCGCCCGAGTGCCTGGGTAGGCCGCTAGAGGGCGTCGGCAACGGCGTTCGTAGATGGATGGTTGCCTACCCGCCGCGGGCAACTGCGGCGGATAACAAAACCCGGCGTACAGGACGCCCTATCCCGCCAACATCCCGCGTAACAGCGGTTGGAGCCGCGGCGGCGCGGGTGCGTAGACTGGCGGGCATGTTGATACGCGAGGCGGCCGCCGCCGACTGGCCGGGGATCTGGGCCGTCATGGAACCCATTGTCCGCGCCGGCAAAACGTACACCTTCGCCACCGATTCCACCGAAGGCGCCCTGCGCAACGCATGGCTCCCCGCTGCTCCCGACGCTGCCCCGCATGACGCCGTTTCCCCCGGGCGCGTGCCGCGCACCTATGTGGTCACGGAGGAAACGGGCGGGCAAGCACCCCCGATGATCGTGGCCACCGCCCAGCTGCACCCCAACCTTCCCGGCGCCGGCAGCCGCATCGCCAATGCCTCGTTCATGGTCCACCCGGACCACGAAGGCAAGGGATACGGGCGGCTGCTGGCCCACCACGTGCTCAATGCCGCCTTCGCCGACGGCTACCGCGGCATGGTGTTCAACGCCGTGGTCGAGGCCAATACCGGGGCGGTCCACCTGTGGGAGTCGTTGGGCTTTGACATCATGGCGACCATTCCCGCCGCCTTTGACCACCCGTCGCTCGGGCCCGTGGGCCTGCACATCATGTACAAGGCACTGGGCGGCTGAGCCGGGCACAACCAGGTCGCAGTTGTTGCAGCGGCAAGCGCTTTACGCAGGTGCCCGGCTGCAACAAGTGCGATT
>NZ_JAAMFN010000053.1 GCF_013376095.1 Arthrobacter sp. SDTb3-6
TCCACGCCAGCGACAGAGACAGAACAGGAGGACTCCAACCCCGATCTGGCGCTCAGCGCCTAACCAAAATCAAGAATCACGCGGCAAACGCCTTACACCACGTCAATGGACTTGACCAACCCAGTAGGCACGCTGACGAACAACAACTGCCCGCTCAGTCTGTCTCGCCTCTCCCATTGTGGACGTCCACGTCCCCGAGCCCTCTGACTGCAATCACCGCTTAGGACTCGTCGCCAGCCGCACCAGTGAAGGTCACCTCCACTCCTGGACATGGGTCGGGCCAATGCATGATCTTCTCCCTTCCAACCGAGTGAACTGCCATCCCCTCCCGAAATTGCCCTGCCCAGGAAAACCGGCAGATAGGCACGCCTCCGAACGGTGCAACCGACTCTTGAGGCGACTGCTGAGATCAGGGCATGTGCCGAAAGGACGAGCGCAGTATAGAGCGGGTACGCGGGTAAGGCAATACCCATCCGCGTGTTAAACCTTCGGTGGCACAATCGGCCAGCACCCTTCAAATCGCTCAAACATCCAGACTTCACGTCATTAATCACACGACGAAGCAACGAAATAACAAGACCATTGTGATAACCGAATTCCCGGCAGTCGTTGACAAGGTACTTTCGCGTCGCTATGGTTTATCTAACACGAAGTCGAGAGCAATATCACACAGAGTTAACATGAGGCCCAAGCCTCTCCTCGGCAATTTTCCGACGATACCTATGACGGTCCCCCTCGAGAGCGAGGGAAGTACTGAAGTCCATCGTCGCGCCATCGGCCGACGAGACGAGAAACGGGAGCAATAATGCGCGCAATAGTATTCAACGACAAGGGCGTCCTGGCACTCCAGGACCGGCCGACACCGACGCCCGGATATAAAGAAATCCTTATCGAGACGGCCGCGGTCGGCATCTGCGGCACGGACGCTCACGTGTTCGACGGCGAGTTTGAGGGTACCGTGTTCCCGCTTGTTCCAGGCCATGAGGCCACCGGCACAATCGTGGCCCTCGGCGAGGGTGTAAATGATAGGGTTTTCGACTTCAGCGTCGGCGACCACGTCGCCGTAAACCCGAGCACTACGTGCGGCGAGTGCGAATTTTGCCTCAATGGGCACCAGAATCTCTGCCGCTTCTGGAACGGTCTTGGCGTCGTGGCGTCTGACGGCGCCTCGCAGCAGTTCTTTACCGCCCCTGCAAGCAACGTCTACAAGCTCAAGCCTGAGACTGACCTCTATGAAGCCGCGCTGATCGAGCCGTTGGCATGCGCAATACGGGGCTGGGACGTCCTTCCCCGCCGCCTCGGCGACCACGTCCTTGTTTACGGATCAGGCACGATGGGGCTGCTCATGGCGCAGCTTGCCAAGAAGGCAGGCGCGGCAACGGTGACGATCATCGATCTCAACGAGGAGCGACTCAAAACCGCCGAAGAATGCGGTATTGAGTTGCGCTACACGACCGCAGACTCAGCCGGGCGGGAGAAATGGGACGTAGTTATTGATTGCACCGGAAACATCCAGGCGATCGAAGACGCGCTCAAACGTGTGAAGCCGGCTGGTTTTTTCCAGGACTTTGGCGTGGCTCCTGCCGACCGCACTGCCCAGTTCTCGCCCTTCCGAATCTACAGGGATGAAATCTCGATCGTCGGAACGATGGCAGTCCTGAACTCCTTTGGACGCGCCGTAGAACTATTTGAGGCGGGCGCCATTAATGCAAAGGCGATGATTAGCCACTCCTTTACCCTCGACGACTATTCGGAGGCACTGGACATGTTCCGCAAGGGCAAGGGGCGCAAGCTGCAGATCCGCCCCAACGACACTGAGTCTCGAGTGCTGCTCGGATGAGTGCAGTTGCTGCTCGCGTCGCAGGTAAGAAAAAGAAGCTGAGTCCCTCCGCGAAGCGATGGATCTGGGCAGGTCTAGCCGTCGTCGTGCTACTGGCCATGTTCACCAGCACCAAAATCGTTCAGACAGGATCTGGAACCGCGCAAGGCCCAGCCGCGTTCAATGCTGCAGCATACGGTAAACAACAGTTTCCCAAGCTGCAGGCATTCATCGATAAGAATGCCGTTGATGCCTCAATTCTCGCGACTGCCATCCGCACCGATCCAGCGTCCGCCGCCAAAAAATACGGGAAATCCTCCGATGGTGCGACTTACGTGATCCCTGTACGGTTCACGGGCGTGCTGGGGAAGATCCCGTCGGATGGGTACACGCCGGCTACGGTCGACGGCCTTCCGTCAGGAACCCACATTGGACTCCAGCTTGGCCCGGCCATCAACGGCACTGACCTCCGTGACGTCACAGGGAACATCACGCTCAATAATTTCGAGAACCAGATCCAGCTCCAAGATGCGGGCGCCGCAATCAACGACCAGCTGAGAGCTGAACTCACGAAAATCAACGCCCAATCGCTCACTGGCAAGACCGTTCAGGTCTATGGCGCCTTCACGCTGATCAACCCCCAGCAGTGGAACGTTACGCCTTCGCGTATCACCGTGGAGAAATAGGAATGACACAGGAAATTCGGTCCACCCGACACCGCGAAGGTGCCCCGGTGTTATCTGCACGCGACATCGTGAAAACATACGGCGCGACCCGGGCCTTGAAGGGAGTTAATTTCGACGTCCACCGCGGAACCGTCACCACTTTGTTCGGTGAGAACGGTGCGGGCAAGTCCACCCTCATGAAAATCCTCTCAGGTGTGGAGAAGCCAACTTCCGGAACGATCATCCTTGACGGTGAAGAAATCGAATTCGCCGACACCAATGACGCCCGGGGCCACGGCATCTCAATCATCCACCAGGAGCTGAGCCTTGCCCCAAACCTTTCGGTGCGTGACAACCTCTTTATGGGCTCCGAGCTGCGAAACGGACTTAGCGTCAACTATAAGGAAGAGGAACGTCGTAGTCGGCAAGTATTGTCGGAGCTCGGCCTGGACATCGACCCGGCGTCCATAGTTTCTGAGCTGCGGCTGGGCCAGCAGCAGCTGATCGAGATCGCTCGGGCACTCCTCGCGGAATCACGCATTTTGATCATGGACGAACCCACCTCCGCGCTCTCCGCGGCGGAAGTGGAGATCCTCTTCGGCGTCATAGACGACCTTACCTCCAAGGGCGTCTCGATCGTCTACATCTCTCACCACCTGGAGGAAGCCCTCCAAGTCACTGACTACGCAGTCGTGCTGCGGGACGGAACGATGACGGCCGACGCGCTGGCCCAGGACATCGACCTCGAATGGATCGTGCGAAACATGGTCGGCGACAACTTCGACTTGGGCTCTCCACCCACTGGTTACGAATTCGGTCCGGTTGCCTTGGACATTGATCAGCTCTCCGTTGCCGACCCCAAGGAACCAAACCGTCTACTCGTCGATCATCTGACCCTTCAAGTACGCGAGGGCGAGATTGTGTGCATCTACGGGCTCATGGGCGCAGGGCGGACCGAGCTGCTGGAAACAGTGGCAGGACGGACCCCGGCCGTTAGCGGCACGGTACGCATGAACGAGACCGACATTTCGCAGCTGAGCCTAAGAGCACGCCTCGCAACGGGACTGGGACTCGTCCCCGAGGACCGGCAGCGAGACGGACTGGTGCAGACCATGTCGGTGGGGCAAAACATCGCACTGGCCAGCCTTGGCACGTTCGTCAAAGGGTTGTTCGTCTCACCCAACCTCGAGCGTGAACATACCAAGGAGGCTATTAAAGATGTACGCGTCAAGACGGCAGGCAGCGAGGCTCTAATTGGGTCCCTTTCGGGGGGTAACCAACAGAAGGTCGTCATCGGCAAGATCGTCTCGACCGGGCCGAAGGTGCTTCTCCTCGACGAACCCAGCAGAGGCATCGACATTGGCGCGAAGGCCGAAGTTTTCAAGCTGATCGCCGAACGTGCACGCGAAGGACTCGCCGTCGTCTACTCCACGAGCGAGGTGGGCGAATGCCTAAGCATCGCCCATCGCATCCTGGTCATGCGGCGCGGTAAGATCGCCGCCGAATTCGGACCATCCGCCAGCAAAGAAGACATCATGGCCAGCTCCGGCGAAGCCGTGCTGGCTTAGAAAACCCACTATTTTAAAGGATTCCCATGGCTGAAGCCTCGGTATCACGCCGACGCAATCCCTTCGAGGGACTAACAATCGGCGCAGTCCTCCTCGAAGCACGCGCATTCCTCGCCCTCGTCGTAATCTTCGCGGTCTTTTCATTCCTCGCCCCCAGCGCATTCCCCACTCTGTCGAACATCATTGTCATGTGCCAGCAGGTCTCGGTGTACGCGATCCTCTCGGTCGGCATGCTTTTGGTCATCCTGGACGGAGGAATTGACTTATCCGTCGGATCCACCCTCGGCCTTTCAGGCATGGTGGCCGGCCTGGCTCTTCAGGGCTTCCCGATCGGCGGCGTCGTCCTCTACCCGCCAGTATGGGTCGTCGTCGTCTTAGCCGTTGCAACTGGCGCGCTCGTCGGCCTGATAAACGGCCTGCTCGTCGCACGACTGAATGTCGCACCATTCGTCGCGACACTGGGCACCATGTACGTGATCCGGGGTCTGGCCTCTCTAACCACAAACGGGTTGACAGTCAACAACCTTGGGGGACGAGCTGATCTCGGCAACACGGGCTTCGAATGGCTGGGTTTCAATTCGATTCTTGGCATCCCAGTCGGAGTCTGGATCCTGGTCGTGGTCGCCATCGTCGCGAGCCTCTTGCTAAACCGCACCGTCTACGGCCGGTGGCTTTACGCTTCGGGCGGCAACGCCCGCGCAGCTGAACTTTCCGGGGTGCCGGTGCGCAAGGTGCGAGTGCGTGCCTACGTAATCTCCGGCGTATGCGCGGCAATCGCCGGCGTGATCCTCACCAGCGAACTCACCTCGGCCGGACCGACACAGGGCACCTCCTACGAACTGACTGCGATCGCCGCCGTCGTCATCGGGGGCGCGGCCCTCAGCGGCGGAAAGGGAACAGTACGCGGGACCCTCCTCGGTGCCTTCGTCATCGGGTTTCTGGCCGCCGGACTAACAATCGTCGGGATTTCGGCTTACGTCCAGACCGTCTTCACAGGCGCCGTAATCGTACTGGCAGTCCTTCTCAACGGAATTCGGGGCAGGCGCCGTCGTCGAAACAGCGACCCTTCGACCCCGGCAGCTTCCGTCCCGCCTTCCCCGGCAATCGAGACAGATGCCAACGTTCCATCGGCAGTCAACAACAAGGCCGTCTGAGGACCTCAGACGGTAACCGAAAGAATAGAGCAAGGAAATCATATGTTGCGTAAAAATATTGGCATCGCCTTGGCGCTCGGCGTCACAGCCACGATCGCAATCACAGGATGCTCCGGCGCAAACACGTCCGGATCCGCAACGGCACATTCCGGCGGAAAGGCGGGCGGCCTAATCACCATCGTCGTCAACGACCCCTCAAACCCGTACTGGCTCACCGAAGGAAACGTCGCGAAAGCCGAAGCCTCGAAGCTCGGTTACACGGCGACGGTGGCCGCCTCAAAGGGTGATGTGAACACTGAGTCCACCATCATCGACACCGCCATCGCGAACCACTCTGCCGGCATCATCCTCGACCCGGCGAACGCAGACGGCTCGATCGGGAACATCAAGCGCGCCATGAACGCCAAGATCCCAGTGTTCCTAGTCAACGCGGAGATCAACCAGACGGGCGTCGCACTGGGACAACTGGTGTCCAACAACGCCCAGGGGGCCGCTATCGGGGCCCAGCAGTGGATCAAAGCTGCGGGGACACAGGGTTCATACGCCGAACTGTACGGTCTCCCCTCCGACAACAACGCTGCCACCCGATCCAACGGATACAAGACCGTCATCTCGCAGTACCCCAACTGGAAGAACGTAGCCAAGCAGACCGCAAACTGGGATCGTGCCCTGGGACAGCAGAAGATGCAGTCCATCCTGCAGGCCAACCCTAAAATAAACGCGGTGATCTCGGGCAACGATGAGATGGCCCTCGGCGCGATTGCGGCACTCAAGCAGGCAGGAAAGACCAACGTCATCGTCGGCGGATTCGACGGCTCACCCGACGCCGTCACCGCAGTCAAGGACGGTTCCCTTGCCTACACGGTCCTGCAGCCAGTGGCGACCTTCGCGAAGAAGTCCGTGGACGAGCTGGACCAGTACATCCGCACCGGCACAAAGCCTGCACAGGAGAAGCAATCCTTTGACTGCATCCTCATCACCAAGGCCAATGTCGACAAGATGACCGCTCCCTTCACATACTCAGGCTGAGCCGAGCGCCAAACTACCGGCCGACCGCACTGTGCGGCCATGTGGGGGCGGATGCCCAGGGCATCCGTCCCCACCCCAAGTCCACGAGAGGGATCATGAGCTACATACTGAACGACGCGGCGACCTTCGCCGACGAATCCGCCGACGGATTCGTCGCCGCACACCACAACCTTGTGAGCCGCGTGCGCGGCGGCGTCGTCCGTGCCGCAGCGACTCCTCCTGGCCAGGTCGCCGTCGTGATCGGCGGCGGTTCCGGCCACTATCCGGCCTTCGCCGGTCTTGTCGGCCCTGGAATTGCCCACGGAGCCGCGATGGGAAACGTCTTTGCCTCCCCCAGCGCACAACACATCGTCGCGGTGGCACGCTCAGTGGCATCTGACGCAGGCGTGCTCCTGACCTACGGCAATTACGCCGGTGACGCCCTCAATTTCGACCAAGCCCAAGACCAACTGCGCGCAGAAGGAATACCTTGCCAGACGGTGCGCGTCACCGACGACATATGCAGCGCACCTAATAACGAGCGGGAAAAGCGCCGCGGTATCGCAGGAGACCTCGCCGTCTTCCGCGTTGCCGGCTGGGCCGCCGAGCAAGGCCTTGACCTCGATGCCGTCGCCGCGCTCACGGCTCGCGCAAACGATCACACCCGGTCCATCGGTGTCGCCTTCTCAGGTTGCACCCTTCCGGGCGCCGCGGAACCGCTGTTCGCCATTCCGGCAGGGCAAATGGCCGTGGGTATGGGAATCCACGGTGAGCCCGGAATAGAGACCGTGCCCCTGCCCTCCGCTCGCGAGCTCGCCGAACTTCTCGTTGACCGAGTTCTTGCCGAGCGACCCGATGGCCTCACCTCCAATGCCGACCGGGTGGGCGTAATCGTCAACGGCCTCGGATCAGTCAAGTCTGAAGAGCTTTTCCTGCTCTACGGCATGATCGCTTCGCTCCTGAAGTCGGCGGATCTCACCATCGTCGATCCCGAGGTCGGCGAGTACGCCACTAGCTTTGAAATGGCGGGACTTTCCCTCACCATCGTATGGCTCGACGGCGACCTCGAAGCGGCCTGGCGCTCACCTGCATACTCCCCTGCATACCGCAAGAGCACCATGAAACTCAACGCAACTGCGACCCCATCTGCCACTGACCAAGCAACTGACTCCACAACGATCGTCGCGGCCTCGGAGGAAGCAGCGTATGCCGGCCGGAGGGCCCTCAAAGCCATTCAATCCATCCGTGACGTGATCGACCTTCAAGCAGATGAACTCGGACGTCTCGACGCAATCGCCGGAGACGGAGACCACGGCATTGGAATGCAACGAGGTGCCCGAGCCGCAGCCAAGGCAGCTGCCGCCGCCTGTTCCGCCGGCGCCGGCGCCGGTACCGTCCTCACCCAGGCCGGGGAAGCATGGGGAACCGAGGCCGGCGGGACCTCCGGAGCCCTGTGGGGACTCGCCCTGCGCACCGTGGGTGGGCGCATAGGAGACGCTGAAAAACCAGACGTCGTGGCAGTGGCGCACGCAGTAGAAGCTGCACTCGAGGCCGTCCAGCACGCAGGAAAGGCACAAGTCGGCGACAAAACCCTGGTTGACGCGTTGACCCCCTTCGCTGACCGCCTCAGTGAACTCGCCAATGAAGGACTTGGACTGGTTCCGGCCTGGACGGCCGCTGCAACAGCAGCCAGCTTGGCGGCAGACGCCACAGCCAACCTCCTTCCGAGGTTGGGACGCGCCCGGCCGCACATGGAGAAGAGTCTAGGAAGCCCCGACCCCGGGGCCATCTCGCTTGCACTCGCCGTTACAGCGGTGGCTGCGGCCCTGGACACACACGACACAGAGGAGAAATAAGATGAGCCGTACCTGGCGAATTGTCGTCGGATCCGATGATGCGGGCTATGAATACAAGGAGGCACTAAAAGCGGACCTTGAAAAAGACCCTAGAGTATCCAAAGTCATCGACGTGGGGGTCGATGCCCAAGCCCACACACCCTATCCCACAGTCGCAATCGCCGCGGCCGAGAGCATCCGCGACAACCTAGCAGACCGGGCACTCCTCGTGTGTGGCACCGGACTCGGGGTCGCAATCGCCGCCAACAAGGTTCCCGGAATCAGGGCGGTGACGGCTCACGACAGCTACAGCGTCGAACGAGGCGTCCTAAGCAACAACGCCCAGGTCCTTACATTCGGACAGAGAGTCATCGGCCTCGAACTTGCACGCCGTCTCGCAAGGGAATGGCTAGGCTACGAGTTCGACGAGTCCTCCGCATCCGCCAAAAAGGTATCGGTCATCGACGGATACGAGAGCACCGGGTCCTGTGACTGATACTGCATCACAAACTATAGACAATATCGAATCCCCGATTGTCCTAGGCGTGAGTCTCAAGCTCTACCTAGATGTCGCCGACACCATGCATTGGGCACAGAGCGTGTCAAAGTTAACCCGAACACATCCAGCCATCGCCCAAGGCAGAGTCCGTCTGTTCGTCCTACCCTCACTCCCCGCACTTCCTGCTGTCAAGGACGCATTTCGGGGAACACCGGTAAGCATAGGGGCCCAGGATCTGTTCTGGAAGGACCGAGGCGCCTTCACCGGAGCGGTCAGCGGGACTGACTTGCGCGCGGTTGGCTGCTCCTACGTCGAAGTTGGGCACGCCGAACGACGTACAATATTTGGGGATGACGATGAAACCGTCGGCCGGAAGCTCGCAGCAGCGCTCCGAAACCACCTGACGCCAGTCCTCTGCGTCGGCGAAACTGAGAAGTCGGACTCGGCGCAGGCAGCTCTCGAGACTGTTCATGAGCTGGAGTCTGCACTCACCGATGTCGTACCTTCCGATGGCGGACATGATTTGATCGTTGCCTACGAACCGCGGTGGACAATCGGGCAAACCCAGCCCGCCTCCCCCGAACATATAGGAAGAGTCATCACGGAATTACGCCAAAGATTGGCCAGCGACCATCGAATCCGGGC
Source organism: Arthrobacter sp. SDTb3-6 (assembly GCF_013376095.1). GTDB lineage: Bacteria > Actinomycetota > Actinomycetes > Actinomycetales > Micrococcaceae > Specibacter. Next base: position 9,194 of record NZ_JAAMFN010000053.1, read on the forward strand.
CTCGTCGGTCCTATACGGGGGAAGCGCCCAACCCGGCACCCTGTCGATGCTAGGGAGAAAAGCCGATGGGCTGTTCTTGGGACGGTTCGCACACGATCCCAAACAGTTCGCCCTTATCCTTGACGAAGCAGCCGCGTTAAACAACTCTCAACTGAGGATGGGGTGAGTCGAGAGATATGGTGCTGAACCCAGGAGATCGATCTCCGGTCAACCGCCAGACCCGACAACTGCAGCGCCAGCGCGCGATCGGCGAAGCAGTCATGGCGGAGGGGGCAATTCGCATTGAACAACTCGCAGAACGCTTCGACATCAGTGTGATGACAGTCCACCGCGATCTCGATGAGTTGGAGACAAGTGGACTCATTCGTAAGAACCGAGGGGTCGCAACAGCGTTGTCGACGGCACTGGTCGAGTCGAGCGACGTCTACCGATCGAATCGGCAACTCGCTGAGAAGGAAGCGATCGCTCAAGCCGGGCTGAAGTTCGTCGAACCGGGCCAAGCGATCATCCTCGACGACTCAACGACTACCCTTCGTCTGGTACCGCATTTGAAAGATCGAACGCCGCTGACGGTGATCACCAACACTTTGACTGTCATCAACGATCTAAGCGGAACAAAAGGCATTTCTCTGCTCGCGCTCGGAGGTCAGTACTACAACTGGTGCAGTGCTTTCATGGGTCGGATGACGACCGAGGCCCTCTCTTCCCTGCGTTGCGACGTCCTCTTTATGTCGACCTCTGCAATCACTGACGACATTGCATTTCACCAAACCCAGGAGACCGTTGATGTCAAGCGAGCGATGTTCGACGCTGCAGCAAAGCGGATACTGCTGGCCGACCACACCAAGTTCGAGAAGCGGGCCCTGCACGCGATGCTCTCACTTGAGCGTTTCGACGCAGTCATCGTTGACGCCGATACTGATAAAGAGCACATCGCGAGGCTGCGTGACAAAGGGGTCAAAGTCCATGTCGCCCGCAAACCAATTAGGCAGTAAGTCAGCCCGCCCCGACGTTCGGCTCTGCACGGGAACCAATCCGACATAAAGAACGATCAGGAGCCCTATAGGTGCAAGGGCCGTTCGGCGCCGACAACGACGACTTGGCAGCCAAACCCGGTTCTTCGTCTCAACGCGTGGTTCGGGCCAGCTGAGTCTCGGATTTTGGCTGCGTCCGGCGTGACGGGCAAATGAAAAGCGTCCGGGTCTCTTGCATTGGGGGCGACCAAGTCTCCAACTTCATAAAAGACCCTGACGTGACGGTCAAGTCCCGTGGCGTGGCGTTCCCGGACCTTCGGCGCCGGGCCATTTATGTTCGCTCCGTCCCGCTCGTCTAAATTGCGCTGAGACTGTTACAGCGCCTGTGACCGGGATTACACTTAGCTTCCATGACTTCCGAACATCCCCCCGGCGCGAAGGCATTGAGATTCTCCACCGACGGCATTCCGTCCGTGAACCGGGTGCACTTGTGGGAGCACCACAATGCCAAGGCTCTTATCGCGCTCGACATCCGCACCATGGATGAACAACCGCTGCAGGCAGCCGAGATCAACCTCCATTTCCCCTCACTGAAGTTCGCCTCCGTTAGGGGCAGTGCCCAGGTGGTGGAGCGCAACGAAGCGTTCATCCGGCGACACCCGACGAACTCGGTGGCGGTGTTCTTCGCCATCGAAGGCGAGGCGTTCTTCTACTACCAAGGCGGCTTCGAGTCACTCAGGCCGGGACAAGCGGTCATCTACGACGTCGACCGCCCCTTCATGCGTGGCTTCAGCCGCGGGTTGCGGGAAATGGTGTTGACCATCCCGCATGAAGACTATCTCGAAATCACCGGCGGACGGCCGTTGACCAGGCCCATCATCTTCGACTTCCGGGAGGAGCAAATAGCCAATCGGCGGGCATTCGCCCTGGCCCGGCTGGTGTCTGACGCTCTGTCCCGCCCGGGGGACGCGGAGAGCACCGAAGCCGCGGCGTTCGAGTTGCTCTCCGCAATCCTCGCAGGGGACCGCAGCGGCACCGGCGCCTGCCACCTCACCGCCGCCCGCTCCTACATCACCGAGCACCTGGGGGACACCGAACTCAGCGTGGCCAAGGTGGCCTTCGCCGTCGGCATTAGCGAAAGGCACCTCGCCCGCCTCTTCAACGAGACTGGCACCTCGGCTAGCGCCTACATCTTCGAACTCCGGCTCCAACTCGCCCGACGCCTTCTGACGGATCAGCGCGAGGCTCGGTCTTCCATTGCAACCCTCGCCGGCCGTTGCGGGTTCGCCTCGCAAGCCTACTTCGCGCGTGCCTACAAGGCGCGCTACGCCGTCACGCCCTCGATGGAGCGCAAAGCGGCCCTCACAGAAGGGGCAAAGCGGCTTATTTTGCACTGACCGGACATCTTCGTGCACCTAGCTGACATCATGTGATGGGCGACACCCAAAAGCTCATGATTTGCGCCACGCTGAATGGGACAACACACCCCAACAGCCTCAGGAGCACGCGATGCCGGAAACATCCATGATCGATCAGAGGGACCTGCGCTACGCGTTCGGCCGATTCGGTACCGGCGTGACCGTGGTGACTACGACATCCGATGACGGTACGGCGCACGGTGCGACGGTCAGCGCTTTCACCTCTGTGTCCTTGGACCCGCCGCTGGCCCAGGTGACGCTGATGCGCAGTTCAAAACTCTCCGCCCTCGTGGAGGATCGGCCGTTCGCGATCAATGTGATGTCCCTGGGACAACTTGAGACTTGCCTCCATTTTGCCGGCAAGCCGATGAAGGGCGGCCCCATGTGGGGCCAGAGCGCCACGGACGTTCCGGTGCTGGCAGGCAATGCGGCCACCCTCGAGTGCCGTCCGTGGCGCGTGTACGACGGCGGGGACCACCTGATCGTTGTCGGCGAGGTCGAGCACCTTGAGATCACCCCGCTGGAGCCCTTGCTGTTCTTCGGCGGCAAGTTTCACCACCTCGGCAGCCTCGTCGGCGGCACTCCATGGGAGCTGTGCGGTGACGGCCACGAGGCCGGCTGGATCACCGGCGCCGCGGCCTTCCGACCCCTCGCTGCCGCCGTTTAACCCGGGCGCAGCGCTAGGACGCTTTCAGCGCCGCCTCGTTCCCTGCCCTTGCTTCCATCCCATCTCTTCCCCCCCCATTTGTTCCATTTCCCTCCTGTTCGGCGAAGACGCCGACAAAACACTGAAAGGCACCCGCCATGACCGAGACCATCGAAAGCCCTAAGAACCCTGCTCTGCCTGACATGTCGGCCCGTACCGCCCCAGCGAATCCGCTGCTGCCACAGACCGGCGACGAATACATCGAGTCCCTGCGAGACGACCGGGAGGTCTGGATCTACGGTGAACGGGTCAAGGACGTCACCACGCACCCGGCCTTCCGCAACTCAGTGCGCATGGCCGCACGCCTCTACGACGGGTTCCACAACCCGGACACCGCGCCTAAACTTCTAGTGCCCACCGACACCGGCTCCGGCGGGATGACCCACCCGTTCTTCAAGGCAGCACGCTCCGTAGAGGACCTGAAGGTTTCGCGCACCGCGATAGAGACCTGGGCGCGAATGTCCTACGGGTGGATGGGCCGCTCCCCTGACTACAAGGGCGCCTTCTTGGGCACCTTGGGCGGAATGCCGGACTTCTACGAACCGTTCAAGGACAACGCGATCCGCTGGTACAACGAATCGCAGGAAAAGGTCCTCTACTGGAACCACGCGATCATCAACCCGCCGGTGGACCGCCACCTGCCCCCGGACCAGGTCGGGGACGTGTTCATGAAAGTCGAGAAGGAAACCGATGCCGGTCTTATCGTGTCCGGGGCGAAGGTCGTCGCAACCGGCTCGGCCATCACGCAGTACAACTTCATTGCCCACTACGGTCTGCCGATCAAGAAGAAAGAATTCGCGCTGATCTGCACCGTCCCCATGGATGCGCCGGGCGTCAAGTTGATCTCACGCGCCTCGTACTCCCATCAGGCCGCCGTGATGGGCACCCCGTTCGACTACCCGCTCTCGAGCCGGCTGGACGAGAACGATTCCGTTTTCGTGTTCGACAAAGTCCTCATTCCCTGGGAGAACGTGTTCGCTTACGGGGACGTGGAGAAGATCAACAACTTCTTCCCGCAAACCGGCTTCCTCAACCGGTTCACATACCAAGGCGTCATACGACTGGCGGTCAAACTGGACTTCATCGCCGGCCTGCTCCTCAAGGCCCTGGAGATCGCCGGAACCAAGGACTTCCGCGGCGTCCAGGCCCGGGCCGGAGAGGTTATCGGCTGGCGGAACATGTTCTACGCCCTCGCCGACGCCATGGCGCTGAACCCGGATGCCGGCCCCGACGGGACCGTGCTGCCGAAGTTGGACTACGGGCTCGCCTACCGCATGTTCATGGCCACCGGCTACCCGCGAATCAAGGAAATCATCCAACAGGACGTCGCTTCCGGGCTGATCTACCTGAACTCCTCGGCCCTGGACTTCAAGACTCCGGAAATCCGCCCTTACCTGGACAAGTACGTCCGCGGCTCCGGCGGCATCCAGGCCGTGGACCGGGTCAAGCTCATGAAGCTTCTCTGGGACGCGATCGGCACCGAATTCGGCGGCCGACACGAACTCTACGAACGGAACTATTCCGGCAACCACGAAAACGTCAAGGCCGAAATACTCTTCGCCGCCCAGGCACAGGGCACCACAGCCATGATGACCGGCTTCGCCGACCAATGCATGAGCGAATACGACCTGGACGGCTGGACGGTGCCCGACCTGATCAACAACGACGACGTCAGCATCTTCCTCAAACGCAGCTGATCCCGGTCACATAAATCAATCATGCCAAGGTCACTCCCGGACCAGTTCCGGGGGTGACCCTCGCATAAAAACACACACCGCACGCCAGACCAAGTCGCCTGCTGTGTGTGATCAACTATATGTAGGCCGTTTCAGCTAGGAATGTAGGCCAAGTTAGCGGCTCGTTTCAGGCCAAAAGAGCGGTAAGAATCAGGCCAGCTTTTTTCCCCTCAAGATCATGGTTTCGGGGTTGGCCTTCACATTGAGATCACCCGGTGGCCGGGGCCTGTCCAGAGTGTTGGGGACATGGGCCCGCCACCTCCCGATAGGTTCCTTGCGGCGCTGCCATTGCGAAGCGTATGCGCCGGAAGTGCTGGAAAGCAGATGACGGTACCCATGTCCGTACAAGAAAATATCAGAAGACTGGACTCCCAGGGAGTGCCGGTGCGGGAGATCGCCCGGCGGTTGGGTGTCAGCCGGGCCTCGGCGGCCAAGTATGCCGGGCAGGAGAATTTCTCCCCGGCCCCACCGGCACCAACGGCCGGGCCGGGGCTCGGTGCTGGCCGGGTTCAAGCACATAATCGAAACGTGGCTGGGCGAGGATGCCCGCCGCCCGCGGAAACAGCGGCATACGGCCAAGCGGGTCTTTGACCGGCTTACCGAGGAGCACGGGTTCACCGGCACCTATTCACCCGTCCAGCGGTTCGTGAAGAAGTGGGTGGCACTGAACCGTGGCGCCGGGGAGGGCTTTACCGAGCTTGTCTGGCCCGCCGCCACCATGCAGGTCGACTTCGGCCAGGGCGAGGCGATCATTGCCGGGATCCGGCAGGTCCTGCATATCCTCATCGTCAGTTTCCCGTTCTCGAACATGCGCTTCGTCCAGGCCTACGCCGGCGAGACCGCCGAGTGCGTCTGCCAGGGTTGCGCACCGTCTTTGAACACATCGGCGCCGTACCCCAGGCACATGGTTTTTGATTATGTTCCGCGGAACATAATCGGGATCCAGGTCCCGCAGTTCCTCCTGGCGCCCAGACTGTCAGGCGAGGGACAGGAACAGCTTTTCCAGCTTCCCGCTGTCCAGGTCGTCGCTTTGTCCTGAGGCCAAGCACTCTTTCAGGCTGCCTGCGACAAGACCGAAGCCCGCACGATCCAGGGCCTTTCCCACGGCTGCCATCTGCATCACGATGTCCTCGCAGTCGCGCCGTTCCTCGAGCATGCGGATAATGCCCGTCAGCTGGCCATTGGCGCGGCGGAGTCTGTTGATGATGGGCTTGGAGGCTTCTTCGGACAGCTGCATGATGCTCCTTTGTTGTTGGCCTTACCTTGACAGCATACCCCCCTGGGTATGTAAGCTGGTGTCAACCATACCCATGGGGGTATCGAAAAATAGGGAGAAACCACATGTGCCGTGCCGTGAAATGCCGTTCCTGCAACAAGACCACCTGGGCCGGCTGTGGCAACCACGTTGAGGATGTCATGCGCCATATCCCCAAATCCGAACGCTGCTCCTGCGACCGCAACGCGCCAAAGCCTGCTGCACCCAAGGACAAGACCGGCGGATGGTTCAGCAGGCTTTTCGGCACAAAGGTGGACAGCAAATGAGTGCGGTAACCAGGCGCGTAGTCATTGTTGGGGGCGTTGCCGGGGGCATGTCCGCGGCCACCAGGCTCCGGCGCAATGACGAACACGCTGCCATCACCGTCTTTGAGCGCGGCGGGCATGTCTCTTTTGCCAACTGTGGCCTGCCCTATCATGTGGGCGGGGTCGTCGAGGACCGGGAAGAGCTGCTGTTGCAGTCCCCGGAGTCGCTGAAGTCGCGCTTCAACCTCGATGTTCGCATCCGCCACGAGGTTACGGCCGTGAATCCCGACGCCGGGACCGTCACCGTGCGTGATCTCACCACAGGGGGCGAATTTGAGCAGGGCTTCGACGCCTTGGTGCTGGCCACCGGCGCCGCACCGTACCGTCCCGAGCTCCCGGGTATTGAGCGCGCGCATAGTCTGCGCGACGTGGCCGACCTCGATGCCATCATGGCGGACTTGGCCGTGCTGGAATCCCGTGCAGCCAAAAATACCGGCGCCCGGAAGACCCCTCGGGTAGCGATCCTCGGAGGCGGTTTCATCGGCCTGGAACTCGCCGAAAACCTGGTCCTTCGCGGGATGGGGGTCACCCTCTTGCAGTCCGGACCCCGCATCCTGGCGCCGCTTGACCCTGAAATGGTGACTCCCGTCGTCGAGCGTCTCGAGGCGAACGGGGTAACCGTACTCACCCGTGCCGTAACAAGGGGCATTGAGCACGACGCCGTAGTCCTCGCCGACGGGACGCGCATCGCGGCCGACCTGGTGGTGACCGCCACCGGCGTGCGCCCCGAAAGCGGGTTGGCACGGGCCGCCGGCCTGAGCGTTGGAACTACTGGTGGAGTGGTGGTGGATGCCTCTCAGCGCACCAGCAACCCGCGTATTTATGCAGTTGGTGACGCCGCTGAAAAGCGCGATGCCATTTCCGGCGGGGCCGTGCTGGTGCCGCTGGCGCAGACCGCCAACCGGCACGGGCGCCTTGTTGCCGATGTCATCACTGGACGGACGGTTCGTGCCGCAGAGGTCTTGGGCACCGCCGTCGTCGGTGTCTTCGGGCTGACGGCCGCCATGAGCGGCTGGAATGAGCAGCGGCTGCGCGCTGCGGGCCGGGCCTACCGCGCCATTCATTCGCACCCGGCCAACCACGCCGGCTACTACCCAGGTGCCACAGGGATGTCGCTGAAGCTGTTGGTGGACCCGGAAAATGACAAGATTCTCGGCGTCCAGGGTGTTGGCGGACAGGGAGTGGATAAGCGCATCGACGTCATCGCCACAGCCATGCGTGCAGGAATTACGGCCAGTGAACTGGCCGACCTGGAGCTGGCCTACGCGCCGCAATTCGGCTCGGCTAAAGACCCGGTGAATATGCTGGGCATGATTGCTGACAACCTCGCAGCCGGCAACCTCAGTACGTTGCAATGGCACGAACTCGATGACGCCGTTGCCGCCGGAGCCCAGATCGTCGATGTGCGCAGTGCCGCCGAATTTGATGCCGGGGCCATCCCCGGTGCCATCAATGTCTCCGTCGACGAGCTGCGCACCCGCCACGGCGAACTGCCCGATGCGCCGCTGGTGGTGCACTGCGCCGTCGGCCAGCGAGGAAATACGGCGGCCCGGATACTGACCCAGCTCGGCTTCACCGCGCAAAACCTCGACGGCGGATACCTCACCTGGAAGCGGGGCATTCACTCCGCGGAAGTAATGGCAAACGGCTCAGTAAGATCCGCGATCCCGGTACCGGTAGGGTCCTGACGGTTCCGGGTCCGAAGGTTCCTGACGTGGGGCGGAACCTGACCAGGGAGGGGTTGCAACGAAACGGGCTCTCCGGCAGCGCGAGCCACGACGACGCCCCCGCCGTCCATGGTTCCACGGGCGCAGACAAATTCCACCCGATCGCGGAGTGCCTTGGAAACTGCCAGCAATTCGTGCAGGGTGTCACCATCCGATCCAGCTGGCATCCGCCGCGTCGCGAGTCAGGTCTGAGCACGGATCCGCTGTCTCATAACCTAAACGCCTCGAAACCTATAGGTTGTGAGACGTCGTCGATTCACGCGCCGGTAAGTGTGCCCAGGGCGTCGACGGCCTTCTGGATCGCGTCCTTCGAGAACATGGACAGCGGAACATTCGGCTTACGGCTTGCGAAACTGCTTGTCTTGAGGTTCGCCGCCACTTCCAGAAGAACGGGGATGTCTCTCAATTTCTGGAGAAACAAATCCCGGGCTTCGGCGTCTGGCAATTCTTCATCTGACAGCTTTGCCATCCGTCCGAGGTTGATCTCTACCGAGGTTCCCTGACCCGAAAAATAGAAGAAAGACACAGTGCCTAGCCGGATATTTCTCCGGCTGAGGATCGGCAGGCTTCCTGCAGGATGCACCGAGGTGGAACCTGCGAACGTAAGCCCCGCCGCGAGTGCCGTCGTAAGGAAAAAGTCGAACCTTTCGAGATTCTCGGAGTCATGGTCCTGCAACCAGGAGCGGTAAGTACCGTCGTCCCAGGCCGTCACTTCCCTGCTGTTCCGGACTGACTTGGCTTCGGCCAGTTCCTGCCCGTACACGTGTGGCATCAGTATCTCGACGGAGCCTTGTCTTAGGCGGGAATATTCAACGGCAATCACCGAGGTCCCGGGACCGGCCATGGCGTTGAGATACTCGATCATCCTCTTCAACGCGGGGTTGATGACATCCACGGCCAGGACAATGCGGAAGCTACCGTCCGCAAGATTTCGCGCCAAGGCCCCCCTCAGCAAAATTCCCCCGTCTACTTCATCGAGAATGAACGGGTGGGAAGTGCGGGCCTGCCATTTCGCGGCAAACTCTTCAACATCCATCTTCCACAGCCGAGACGCGTAATCGAACATCTGCCCGACGACCTCACGCCTAATCTGGGGATTCGAGGCCAGCTTGCACTCGACCAACGTCAGCTCTCCCGTTGAGTCAACAACGACAATGTCAGCAGGACCAACGTCAGATTGGAACTCCCGGCACGTTTTGGCCGCCGAACTGACTCCCGGAATGAGCTCTGGGTGCGAGGCAAGGATCTCCTGAAGCTCAGACTCCAAGCCATAACCTGCCTCGAGCGGTTCGAGCCACGTTCCATCACCTTGACGAATCAATATTCCGCCCATCGCTTCTCCCAATCCCACATTACGGCGATCTAGGATCGCAGAAACCAACCTTGGATCATCAGGTCCCTTAAACATTGCAATATAGAGCCGACCGGTCAACACCTCGCCGATGTTCACTCAAGCCAATTGGCCACCTGCGTGCAGGCAACCGGCCTTCGTAGACGTAAGCTCGACCGCGACACAATTTCTTCCATCCTTGAAAATCTACACAGAAATCTGTATAGTTTTTGTATGACCACCATGACCATCACAGAAGCCTCCCGTGCCGGCCTATCCTCGCTGGTTGCCTCGGCTGAAGCGGGAAACGATGTTCCCCTGTCCCGACATGGCAGAGTCGTCGCAGAGGTGGTCTCCGCTGAGGAAATCTCCAGCCTACGGCGTGACCGTGACACTCTGCGCGATGCAGCGCTCGTCATGGCTCGTTTCGCCACTGAC
>NZ_JAAMFN010000054.1 GCF_013376095.1 Arthrobacter sp. SDTb3-6
CGATCCGAACCACTACTACCCGATGACCGCCTACCTTGGGCTCGCCATCTCGATCAACACCATCACCTTCCAGACGGCCACCCAGCTGGACTTTTGCAACATCCAAAAAATGGCAACAGCCGCCGGGGTCAAAAACGGCACCACCAACAAGCCCTACAACCTCTCCCACATTTCCAACCTGATCGGCTCAGAGAACGTCGCGCCCATCGACATGGCGACCGCCTATGCCACCTTCGCCGCGGGCGGCATCCGGTGCGAGCCGATCGCCCTGACCTCAGTTACGGACTCCACGGGCAAGAGTTACCCGGTGCCTTCCGCGAACTGCCAGCGGACCATGTCCAAGGAAGTCGCGGCCGGCGTGACCTACGCGCTGCAGTACATGCTCGTGCACGGATCCGGCTACGCCATCCCGCTCAACGACAAAGCCACAGCATTCGCCAAGACAGGAACCACCGACTGGAACGTCGAAACCTGGACGACCGGGGCCAACTCCGCGATAGCCACATCGTCCTGGTTCGGCAGCTACCAAGGCAACGGACCAGAATGGCACAACCAGGACATCACCATCAACGGCGTGTACTACCCAAGCCTGGACGGCAACCAGCTGGCCGGGTCCAACTGGGCCGCCGTCATGAACGCCGCCGCGAATAATCCCGCCTACCACGTCAACCCGCTCACAGCACCCCCGGCGAGCATGCTCAGCCAAACCGCACCGTTGATCGCCGGCACCAACAATCCACTGGCCGGCAGCGGCGTGCCGATACATCACCAGCCATCCACGAGCGGCACCCAACACCAGGTCACGCCACCGATACAAGCTCCGGTCCATAAAGTGCCCTCCGGCACAGGCAGGAAATAGAGCATGGGCAGGAAATAGAACAGCGTGAATGAACAGCGTGCACCCGTCACCAGAAAGCAGGCACTGTGTCGTCGGCTTGCCGTGGCGGGCGCCTGCCCTCGGAGCCGGCCCGGGCGTGTCCGGCCCTCGGTCTATCGACGAAGAACGTAGACCCACAAGCCACGACCCGGCGGGTCCTGCCCCGGTACGCCGGATGAAGCCTCAATGGATCCGTGGAGAGCCACAAGGTCCCATCCGAGGATGTCGCCCTGGCTGCCAACCTACTCGCCACCATAGGAGTACAACATCCACCTGTCATCAATCCATTGGCGCAAACAATTTGGTCCCCGACAGGTTCAAGAGCCGACACCCAGCTCTCATGTCAGGGTTCGTATCCGGTTTACCATCCCTCTTCAGAACTTAGTACGGCGGCTCAGTGTTACGCCAGCGCCTTGGTTCGGCAGCCGAGTGATGGGTTTACAGGTACCGGACAGCTGGACTTTGGACGGTTACTTCTGAGTGGGCTGATCCGCTGTTCCTCCGTCCGGCGCAGATGCGGAAGCGTATCGTCGCAGTGCGGGGTTGTGTCCGTGCTAACGCATCCTATTCTGCGGGTGCCAGCCAACGTCTTAGATCACCGGCCTCAACAAGCGTGCCGTTCTCTGTTTGGGCTAGAACGCTGCAAGGGTAGCGTTCTGCGGCCCAATGTGGACCATCCACACCCATGGCGAACACCGTGGTGGCGAGCACGTCGGCGGTGGTCAGTTCGGGCGCGATCACGGAAACACTCGAGAATCCACGGGCAGGACGCCCGGTGCGGCCATCGATAATGTGTTCTCCACGTTCGTACGTCGCCGAGGTGGCAACCGCCAGATCGCTCAGCGCGAGCACTGCCATCATCTGCTGAGGGGCCTGTGGGGATCGAATGCCAACGTTCCAGGCTTTGCCAGGTTCAATGCTCCCGGCCGCGACGACGTCACCGCCGGCATTGAGGCAAAAGTTTGCCAGGCCCAAAGCTTTCAACCTGTCAGCAGCACGCTGGGCAGCCCACCCCTTGACCAAGCCATTAAGGTCCCATTCCCCGGCGGCGTTTCGCAAGGAAAAAACCCCACCGGACGCGGCGGCAAATCGTGACGCGAGTTCATGTGCCTCCGTGAACAGGCCGCTGACAGTCTCAAGGGTGAGCTCGGAACGGTTCAGCCTGCTCAATTCACTCTCCGGCAGGTAGGGGCTGAAGATGGCATCGGCCTCGTGCACAATCGCAAACGCTTCCGACACCGCTGCCCGGTGGTCCCCGCCATCACGGATGTCGATGGACATCGGTATCCCCATTACGGTATCCAGAAACCGCATCAGGGCAGCTTGTCGATGGCTGACTGCACCGACTGCAGATAACCGTTGGAGGTGTAGGTGCCGCCGCTTACGGTGTTGACCGTCGCGGACTGGGAGGAGAGGACCTCCTGCAGAAGCGTGGGCGGCACCACCTGTGCGACCTGTTGATCGTAATTTCCGGAGTCGGGCACCTGCAGCACCGTGACGTTGGTAATCTTCCTCCCACTAAATCTGACCGAAACCTGCACGTTGCCGTACGGGGTGCTTTCCGTATCACCGGTGATCGTGGTGGCCGCCGCTCCCGGGCCCGACGTCGTCGCTGCTGCGCTGGGCACAGGGGACGGCGACCCGCCGCCTGGCTTCGCCGTCGCCGTCGGAGACACCGGTGCAGCCGCGAGCGACGTAGCGAGGGGCGAATGCATCGAGCCAAGATATAGCTTGAGGCCGAACGTTGCGCCCATGACTACAAAGATCGCCAGGAATAGAGCCGTGCCCCTCCACTTTCTGTTCATGATCTGAGTCCTTTTCCCTATCCCATACTCAATATTTCGCGGTGGATCAGTTGCTTGGCAATGCCAAGGGCCGACAGTGAGGTCTCGGCGGTGATCCCCATTCCTTCAGGACCGCAGATGTAGATCTCCCGTTCTGAAATGTCCTTGACCAGGTGTTTGAGTGCCTGTGGACCCAACGGGTCGTGGCCGAGTTCGGCACGGCTGCCGGCCACCGTGTGCAGGACCATCGGACGCATGGCGCGCAGTTCCGGCTCCAGGGCCAGCCGGTCGTGGCTGGTGCTGCGGTAAACCAGCACAACATCACGGCCCGCTTGGACGAGGCTTTGTGCAAGGGCGCGAATCGGGCCGATTCCGGCTCCGCCTGCTATCAGCAGTACCTTGTGCCGACTGCTCGCTTCGGGGGTGAAATGGCCGAAGGGGCCTTCGGCGAACACCACGGTCCCGGGTTTGAGGTGGTGCATGTTGGAGCTGTGGTCGCCGAGCGCACCCACCGTGATCCTCATCAACCCAGCAGCCGGCAAACGAGAAATGGAGAAAGGGTGCGACGTCAGCATGTGCCCAACGGTGACGAACCGGAAGAACATGAATTGTCCGGCACGGACGCCGAGTTCGTCCAGGTGTGGGCCGGACAGCCAGACGCTGTTGATTCCATCGCCCTCGTTCACAATCTGGTGAACCCGCAGACGATGTTTCCACGCCGCGGCCGCGGGGAGAATGAACCGCCAGGTGAGGACGGCAGAGGCGGTGGCGACGTAGAGGGTGATCCACATGGCGCGATTGACGGGGTTGTCGATGAAATGGACCCCTGCACTCAGTTCGTGGAAGAAGGTCAGGAAGATTGCAATGTAGGCCGTGACGTGAAGCCAGTACCAGGCTTCATAGGAGATCCTGCTCCGGGGAATCCTGGCGCTGCTGATACCGATGATGAGGAACAGCACCGTGCCAATGAGTGCAGTGAGCATGTCGGGGTAGGAGGTAAGGACTTCCCATGTTGCCGCCCACGGTGTGCCGGAGGTGAGGAATTGAACGCCCAGGACCATGAGCAGCACGTGGGTGAAAATGAGGAACAGGACAGTGCTGCCAAGCGTACGGTGCCAGCTGACCAAGCGGTCCATTCCTACGGCATGCTCGAACCACGGAACACGGGCAATCAGCAGAACCTGGACGCACACAAGAAACGCACCGACCATGCCGCTGAGCTCACCCAAGGACGTTGCCGTGAATGCCGGGGTGAACGCCGGAGCCGAGGGCGCACCCAACCACCAGAGGCAGAGCACACCAATCACCCCGGCTGCGATCAGGGTGCGCAACAGCGGCCCGGATCGCCCGGTGCGGCGCTTTCTCCCCAAGCTCCCTAAGGGAGTGCGAGCAGTGGTTGTACCCATGCCACTGACGCTACGCACCCGTTCTTAGAAGATTCTTAGCCGCCATCCCGAAGAGTAAGTGCCGCACCAAGGCGAGGGTGCCGGCGATGGCAACCATCCAAGCCATACTGCCGCCAGTCATCCAAGGGATGATGAATGCAACACCGACCGCAAAAAAGTTTGCCAATTCATGGATCCAGCGGCGGGGCGCTGGTTACTGCTCCAATACCGACCGTACAGCAGCGGCCATTCCTCTCTGAGCCCTGTGGGTTGATCGGCGGCCTGTATCATCTTTGGCGAAGCTGCCGCCCTCCCGGGCACCGACTTCCTCGGCAGGACACCAGAAGCAACCGGAGTACTGGCGCCGCCCGGATACTCCAACCGCAGGATACCGGGTGCCTGGGCCGTGAGGCTGGGTGCTGGTTTGCGGCTGAGGGAAACGCCTTCCCTGGCTACTTCGGCGTTGGCGGGGCCGCTCCTCTTTTAGCTGCGGCTGTCGTCGCGGGGCCATTGAGCCAACAGGTAGCCCCCATCGTCGCGTTCCAGCACGATGGGCAGCAGTTCGGTGCCCGGACCGCAGACCTCCCCGGCGGGATGCCTGACCCGTGGGTCGGGAACGTGCTGGCCCGTTCTTCTCGCCTGCTGCCACCGGTGTTATTGATTGCTGGAGGTGCCATGGTGTGGCCGGCCCGCACAGTGACTTGTTGGGATGGGCCATAGAAGAGGTCCTGGACGCGTACCTGCCAGCAACCTTCCGGCGCTTGGCCGCCGGTGAAGACCGACTGCTGACAGCCCCGCCCTTGCCAGGCTGCACCGGGTTCTCGATGGTGCGCCGTTGTCTTGGCCTGCTCCCGAGTCCTGCGCGGTACCTTCATCATGGTCTGCACCTGCCGTTCCGAGGTTGGTCTGCCTAGTTCCGTCATTCAGACAGTTTCCTTGCGCCTTCATAGCAAGTCCCATGCCGATGTCATGTCAAGGTTGTGCGAGTGGCACCAGAACCTTGATGACGGCCCCGCCGGCCGGCGGCCCTGGTTCCACCATGATTTTTCCCTCATGCAGGGCGACAATCTCAGCTACAAGGGCCAGGCCCAGTCCGTAGTGACGCATACCATCAGGGCGTCCTGGGAGCCGGCGAGCGGAGGCGAAACGATCAAATACCCTCAACTGGGTTCCGGGGGCAAAACCAGGACCATCGTCACGAACACAAATCACGGCGTCCCGCGCGTGCACGGCCACTTCAACCTCCACGTTCGTTTCGGCATGGTCAAGGGCATTGGCAATCAGAGCCGTAAAAACGCGCCGAAGTGCCACCTCCGAGCCGCGGACATTGACCGGTTCAGAAGAACCGGATCGTCTGAGCTGGATAGCGCGCTGTAGGGCTTCCGGCTCCGCCAAGGATGCTGCGCTGTCAGCAATCGTGACGAGGTTGAGGAGGTCGTGTCCCACGGTTTCCCGTGGGTCCGCTGACAAAAGCAAGTCCTCGAGGATCCCGGTGAGCATTTTGGCGTCCTCCACGAGACTGGCCACACCGGCCGCTACTTCGCGTTCGGAGGGCTTCGACGTGCCGCTTTCGAGCTTGCGGCGCAAAAGCTGGGCCCGGGTGCTCAGCAGCGTCAACGGGGTGCGCAGTTCATGGCTGGCGTCCGCCACAAATCGACGTTGGAGCGCCAGGCTTTCAGCCATCGGACGCATGGCCCGCCGTGCCATCAAGACGGACAGACCCGCAGCCAGTGCGGCCGAGACCGCGACGGCAATCGTCATGGCCAGCATCAAGCGGTTCAGTTCTTCCTCGCTTTCGTGCTGGTCGATGGCCGCCTGGATAACCCTGCCGTTGCGATACGTCGTCAGAACGGAATAGGACCTGCCACCGGCCTTAACGGTGTCGGTTTCATCCTGTTGTGTCGTGGCAACCCGTACCATCGCCGCGGTGTCAGGCAGCCCGTCGGGCACCTTACGGGACAGCAGGAGTTGCCCGCCTGTGCTGATGGCGACGAAGGCCCCCAGGGGCGCATCGGCCGGCGAGTCGATCAGCGTTGCCCCGGTGAGCACCTTGCTGCCCGCCTCCTGTGCGCTGGCGGCCACAATGGCGTAGATCAGGGCACCAACCAGCACTAACAAGACGATGATCACGGTAGTGAATTGCAGGGCAAGCCATAGCACGGCCCGCTTGAGCTCGAATTGGTCTCTGCTATTCATCGAAGCGGTCCCAGCCGATAGCCCAGCCCACGCACCGTGAGTACAGAAGACCGGCCCAACTTTTTGCGCAAGTAGTGCACATAGGTGTCCACCACCCCATCGTCGTCAGCGTCTGTGAAAACGGTGTGCACCAAGGACTCACGGGTGAAGATTTGCCGTGGGCTGCGGGCCAGATGCGCCAGCAGTTCACATTCCCTCTCGGAAAGTGCGACGACGGACCCGGCGTCGAGCGTCACGGTGCGGTTCGCACGCTCCAGCAGTCCGCCCGGTATACGCACGGCATCGGAGATGGCAGTATGCCGCCGCAACAGGGACCTCATCCGTGCCAACAACTCATCGACGTCGAACGGCTTGCCCAGGTAGTCTTCCGCCCCACGATCCAGCCCTTCAACCCTGTCGGCCGGATTGCTCAGCGCAGAGAGGATCAACACAGGCGTCGTGACGCCCTTGGCCCGAAGCCTGCCAAGGACATCAAGTCCATCGATGGCCGGGAGACCCCGGTCCAGCAGGAGAATGTCGAAGGACCCGCTCAGTCCTTCGTGCAGTGCCCTCTGGCCGTCATGGACGGCCAGCACCGCGTATCCCTCACCTTCAAGCAATTCCTGGACCATGGACGCCAGTGCCGTATCGTCTTCCACCAGGAGCACAGAAGGATTATCGGCCATGATCTGAAGTATAGGGGCACAACCAGTGACCCCCTCAGCTGGCATGGGCCCAAGAAACCTCTAAGAATGACTCCCTACGCTGGAGGGAACGACTGCAGTCCCCAACCCAACGCAAAACCAGCGTAAAAGGCAGGGACCCCCGTCACGCCCAGCAAAAGGAGTTCGCTGCATGCCAGACCGGTCCAGCCCCCAGAGTGTCGAGGCCACACCTCTTCCCCCGCTCAACCAAAAAGCGACCGCCTACCTCAACCTCGACTTCCCGCGGGGCCGATGCCAGCCCACGGCGGGCCGCTTCCTTGTTGCCGCCCTCGTGTCCATCGCCGCCTCATTGGCTGCCTGCGCAGTCATCGTCGCCGTCGGCACCGCCCTCTTCCCGTCAACATCCGGCTACGACCATTTCCGCTTCATGGACTACGCAAAGTTGACGGTGCCGGGTGTGACAGCGGCCTCCCTGGCATGGCCCACCGTCACCCTACTTTCGTCACAGGCACGACGGCCCTTTGCCTGGCTCACCGTGATCGTGACCCTGGGCGGACTCTCCCCCGATGCCTGGATCCTGTACAAAGGCGCACCTCCCGAGGCCGTCGTAATCCTCGTCGTAATGCACCTAGCACTCGCCGCGGTCACCTACCCGGCACTGGTGCACATTGCACCGCAACGGCGCGGTCCCATTCCACCCAACAGCCCTGCCTCCCCCGATACGTAATGGCTAAATGTCCCGATTTGGTCAGCTGGCGTAAACTGCATGCCTCCGCCCCCGGATTCCACCTCAATGCGCCGTGCCCCGGCTTGGCCCACTCGTCCGCCACCACCCGCCCGGCCGCGCCACCAACAGGCCCGCAAGTAGCCCCAGCATTGGAGATGCGGACAAGAATATTAGGCCCGTCCCGGGCGCTAGAATCAAAGTTCATAGAGGATGACAGCGCGCCACCGTCCGGCACGGGGGCCGAAAGACATTTGAGTGAGTTATGCGTTCGCGGTGGCCGATCCACCTGAAGCCGACCTTCTCAGGGAGGGCCACGCTGGGTTTTCGGGGCTGGACGAAAGAACAAAGCTGCAAGGTAGCCTGTCTGGACCGGGAAGACATCGGCAGGCTGGTCCTAAAGTCCCATTCCGGGCATACCGCCGTCACCAAGGAAGAGAGGACACGGTCAACATGAACGAACACGCAGGATTTGCGCCGTTTGCCGGTTCCACCATCATCGCCGGGGTCACCCCGGGGCAGGACCCCGCGGTATGGGAACGGGCCCTGGAACTGGCCGAAAGCCTCTCCGCGCCACTCATAGCGGCATTCGTCGATCCCGCCAGCTACCTGATCGAATGGACCCCGGGCCATGAAATTCTACCGATCTCCCTGGATCCAATCCTTGACCAGGAGGACGAAACCGCCATCGCCGCATCCCGGCTCAAAAAGTCCCTTCAAGATGCTGCCGCCAGCTACAACACGACATGGGCCATGAGGATCATCGCCGGTGACCCCGCCCCGGCCTTGGGCCGCCTCGCCGAGGCCACCGGGGCGTCCACCATCGTCATCGGCACCCGCCGCCCTGGCATCATGGCCAAGGTCGACGAACTCGTCTCCGGCTCCCTCATGCATCGACTGCTCTCCACCCAGCCCGTCCCCGTACTGGGCATACCCTCACACGGACTCAAACACCGTCCCCACTCCCACGGGTAAACCAAGGCCACCGACAACGACGCGGCCGTGCCGCTGGACCTGGCGACCCACCAGCTGATTTGGCCGACGGCGCTGAGCGTGGCGTTCGTCGGCCTCAGGGAAACCCTACTCACGTCCAAGCCCGTCGACGAAATCACCTACACCCGCTCACACAAGGGCCAGGAGTCCTGGGCGCTGGGCGTTTCCAACATCCTGTCCGGGTTCTACGGCGGCATGGCCGGCTGCGCGATGATCGGCCAGCCGGTCCCTAAAGTGACGACCGGGCAGGCCCGCACCCGCATCTTTACGTTCGTGGCCGGGGTGTTTCTCCTGGACCCGGTGACCGGGCTCAGCGAGGTCACCGGGCAAATCCCGATGGCCGCCCTCGCCATGGTGCTCTTCGCCCGCCGGGTTGCCCACGTCATCAGCGTTGACAGGACCCTGGCGGACGACGGCGCGAAGGTCCGGTATGCGGTGGTCGGGCCGCTGTTCTTCGGCAGCAGCAATGACCTGGTGGACCAGTTCGCGTACGCCGACGACCCGGCCGTGGTTGACATAGATCTCAGCCGAGCCCAGATCTGGGATGCCTCAACCGTTGCCGCCCCGCACTCCGTTGAGACGAAATACCGCGACCACGGCGCCACCGTGACGATCACCGGCCTTGACGGGCACAGCGCCGGGTTCCACCGGCGCCTCACCGGCCAGCTCAACACCTGACCACCCACGACGCTCCCACGTGCCAGGCCAATCAGCTCATAAGACCCTGCCCTCCGGCAGGCAACAACGTGTCGTCCTGCTTGTTTGCGGCCAAGGGACGCCAAGGACGAATGAACAGCCGTTGAACGATGGCATGACGTCATGCACATCAAAGCGACGATAACGGTGGTCAGTGCTCATGCGCGCTGCGTCGTGGCCTAGCACCCCCTGCCCTGCAACAACGTGGCCCCACCCGGTGGCGTCCTCCCTTGCACGCCAGACACCAAACATCACATCAGCGTTAACCCATCGTTCACCTGAGGCGGACCCTCCCGTCACCCGGGGTCCGTAGCTTGGCCCGGTAAGGAACCAACAGACACCCATCGAAGAGGTAAATCGAGTGAAGGCACTTCACATTGGCCGCGTGGCAGCAGTTCTCACCGTCGGCGCACTCGCCCTGACGGCCTGTGGCACGGACAACGCCGTGACCCCCGGCAACGGCGGCTCCTCCACCAGCGCGGCGGGCGCCTCCGTCACCGGCACCCTGACCGGGACCGGTTCCACCGCCGTCTCGGCTGCCATGGACGCGTGGAAGGTCGGCTTCGAGGCCGCCAACTCGGGCACCACCGTCCAGTACTCCCCGGAAGGCTCCGGAGCGGGCCGCACGGCCCTGATCGCCGGCGCCGTGCAGTTTGCCGGCTCTGACGCGTTCATGAGCGACACCGAGATGGCCGGCGCCAAGGCCAAATGTGGCCCCGGTGGCGCCATCAACATCCCCTGGTACATCTCCCCGATCGCGGTCACCTTCAACGTCCCTGGCGTGAAGGACCTCAAGCTCGACGCCGACACCGTCGCCAAGATCTTCCGCGGCGAGATCAAGAACTGGAACGACCCGGCCATCAAGGCCTCAAACCCGTCAGTGGCGCTGCCGAACCTGGCCATCACACCCCTGCACCGCTCGGACAACTCGGGCACCACCCAGAATTTCACCGACTACCTGGCCAAGGCCGCCCCCTCCGTATGGACGGACAAGGCAACCGGCGACTGGCCCGCCTCCCTGCCCGGTGAAAACGCCAAGGGCACCTCCGGCGTCGTGAAGACCGTGACCCAGACAGCCGGCGCCATCGCCTACGCCGACGACTCCGCCGTCACCGCCTCCATGGGCAAGGCCGAGCTGAAGGTCGGCAGCGCCTACGTGCCCGTCAGCGCCGAAGCTGCCGCCAAGGGCGTCGGTACTGCCACCGTCGTGGCCGGACGCTCGGCACACGACCTGTCACTGACCCTCAACCGCACACCGAAGGAAGCCGGCGCCTACCCGGCCGCCCTCGTCTCCTACGCCGTGGTCTGCGCCTCCTACCCCGACGCCAAGACCGCCGACCTGGTCAAGGCCTTCGGCAACTACGCCATCAGCACCGCCGGCCAGCAGGCCGCCGCCGCGGCGGCCAAGAGCGCCCCGCTGCCCGCCTCCCTCGCCGCCAAGGCCAAGGCGTCCTTCGATTCCATCACCGTCGCAAAGTAAGCTGCAGCAAAGCACGACATTTACCGCACAGCCCTCGGCGTGGGCACAATAGCCTTGTTGCTGATCAGGAACCTGCCGCAACCCCGGCCTTCGCCGTTGGCCACAGGATATCAAGGATCTTGCCATAGCACTCACGTCGTGACTAGGACAGCGCTACCGGTCCCCTGATCAGCGACCGGACCGTCGGCGCAGGAGGATGGCGCAGATTGCGGCCATGCCGGCCAGTGGGATGGCGAGGGCGCCGAGTCCTACCGCGAGGCTCACGCCGGCACCGATCCCACCGACCAGGAGGAGGACACCGGCGTCGCCAAGTTTGCATCCCATTTCGGCGGCCTCCCGGTCCTTCCCTTGCGTTCGGGCGCGGTGGTGGCGGCGAGGTGGGCGAAGCCCAGCGGGGTGGTGATGCCGATCCCGGCCCGGGCACGCCAGCCGAGATGTACAACGTGACGGCGCCCGGAATCAGGGCGAGGGCGGCAACGGCCGCCGCGACCAGGGCCAGGCCGATGGCCATGCCTTTTCCGGTGGAAACATGTCCGGTGTCCGGGCGTCAGCCCACTCAGTGTTGGATGAGGGCGGAAGACAGTGCCAAGAGCACCACGACGGCCATGCTGCCAAACAGGGACAGGTGCAACAAAATCCAAAGCAGGGGCAGGAAGCCGACGCCCAGCGCACCGGTGGCTCCTGCCAGTGCCATCGTGGGGACCATGAATCCGCGCTGTCCGACCTGCTGTGCAAGGTCAATCAGGGTGTAGCGGGTGCGGAGAAGGATGGGCAGCGCGGGCATGGAAAATTGTGTTCAGAGTGCCGCGACACAGGCGATGGCCGCCAGCGCCAAGAAATGAACGGGGAGTCCGCCGGCCAGGTCAGGCCTGCTCCGATCAGGGGTCCGAGCACGTAGCCGAGCCCCTCCAGGATCCCCATTTGCCAAAGTACCGGCCGGCAGCGGCGGGGCCGGCCATGCGGGCCACGGCGCCCTGCCCCAGGCCTACCAAGCCCAGGGTTGCGGAAGTCGTGGTGAAGATTCCCAGCAGGGAGAAGGCCGCGAAGGCGAGGAGGCCGCCGATGATGACCGGTTTCGCCACGATCCTGTCGCTAAGCGAGCCAAGGACGGGCTTGAGGACCACCCCAGCCAGGTCGTAGGCGGCCAGCAGCACACCGAACGTCAGCAGGGCGATGCCCCGGTTACCGTATTCGGCCCCGGGTCCGGCAGCGATGCTGTGGGCGCCAAAGGCTGTGGTGAAGCCCGCCGCGTCAAGCGGCGCCAGGCCCCGTGTCCGCTGTCAGGAGTTGTCGACGGCCGTAACGCCGGTTTCGGGAAGCGGTGCTGACGGGTTCGTCACGGTGCAACCGTTCCGTCGGTTTCCGGCGTCGTGCCGTGGGTGGCGTATGTCCGTCGACATAGGCGACGCGGACGAGGAAATTGTTAATCCCAGTAGCTGCCGGGACTATGACGTCCAAGTCGGCGTCACCGATAGATAGCGTGCCCCCGGAGTCGATAGCCTTCCAGAGCATACGAAATGACGTCCCTGAGCTGGATTGACGCGTTCTGGATGAAAAGGAACGGTTATGGACGCTTCAGCGAAGCCTTCATCGAGAACCGCGGCTTCTTGTGCCTGACAGGTCCGAACCACCACTCCAGTTTGGTTCGCAGCGGCCAACCCGTCAGATGCAAACTCACAAAGGTCTCGCTCAGCCAACTTATCGAACACCGCGACAATTCCCCAGTGCCAAGAGCGGGTAACAGCTGTCCTCACAATTGCGTGTAGGACCAATGGTGTCCTACGCGTGGTCGTTGTCGCGCATGCGGACGGCTACAACGACGCCGGATCCGGCGGTGAGCGCGGCGACGGCGACGATGGCGGCGGGGATGCCGTAGAGGTCGGCGATGACGCCGGAAATGAGGGCTCCGAGGGCGAATCCGCCGTCGCGCCATAGCCGGTACACACCCACGGAACGGGCACGCCAGAGCGGGTGGGCCACGTCGCCGACGGCGGCCAGCAGGGTTGGGTAGACCATGGCGGTACCCAGTCCCAGGACGATAGTGGCGGAGAGCCATGGGTCGAAGCTGTGAGCTGTTGCGATGATCACCAGGGCGGCGGCTTGGACGAGCATGCCGGCTGTGATGAGCCATTTGCGGCCCCATCGGTCGGAGGCGGCGCCGGTAACCAGCTGGGCGGTGCCCCAGGCGGCGGGGTAGGCAGCGGCGAGGATGCCGATCTGAACCAGGCCCAGCCCGGCGGTGGCGAACTGGATGGGGAAGAGGCCCCACGCGAGGCCGTCGTTGAGGTTGTTCACCAGGCCGGCCTCGCTGGCTGCTGAGAGGGAGCGGTCTTTGAAGCTGGTGAGCATGAATACCTGGCCGGTCGTGAGGCCGGCATCTGGGGTGTCCCGGCCGCTGGGGTGGTTTGCGGCTTCTGTTTTTGCGTGGTGGTGGGTTTCCTTGACGGCGGGGACGGTCAGGCCGAGGCCGAGGGCGATGTAGGCGCTTCCGAGCAGGAAAGGGGCGGGCCGGAGGCCGTAGGTGGTGGCGAGGTAGCCGGTGGCCAGGGCTGTGGCGGCGACGCCGAGGTAGCCGGCGGCCTCGTTGAAGCCCAGGGCCAGCCCTCGTTGCCTTGGTCCGACGAGGTCCATTTTCATGATGACCGTGGTGGACCAGGTGAGGCCTTGGCTGATGCCCAGCAGCACGTTGGCCCCCACGATCCAGCCCCAGGAGGGAGCGAAGATGAGCATGAGGGGCACTGGTACCGCTGCCAACCAGCCGGCGATGAGGACGGGTTTGCGGCCGTACCGGTCCGAGAGCGTGCCGGCGAAGTAGTTCATCGCGGCCTTGGACAGGCCGAACGCCAGGATGTAGGTCAGGGCACCGGTATACAGGTCGAGGTGGAAGGTTTGGGTTGCCAGCAGGGGCAACACGGTGCGTTCCTGGCCGAGGGTGCCGCCCACCAAGGCGTTGACGGCGACCAGCAGAATGAACTGCGCCAGGTTCTGCCGAAGGCCCAATACCGCGCCGCCTGAGTCGCCGGTATGTCGGGGGAATGTCCTGCCGGGCATTGGTGCTCCGTTCCGGTGGGGGCATAAAGGTGGACCGGGCGTGTGGGGCACGCCCGGTCCGGGAACACGGCAGGAGGGGGTCCTTCCGCGTGGTCTTGCGGTGGTTTGGTTAGGCCGCGGGGACGTTGTTCTGCCAGGCGTTCCATGCGGCGTAGCTGCCGTCGAGTTCGACGACGTCGTACCCGGCGCGGCGCAGGGCGCTGGCGGCGACGGAGTTCCGCACGCCGGACTGGCAGTAGGAGACGATGGTGCCTTTGGCGGGCAGTTCATCCAGGTGCCACATGACGCGGCCGCCGCTGAGCTGGTACGAGCCGGGGACGTGCCCGGCCTTGTGCTCGGTCTTGTTGCGGACGTCCAGGACCATGGCGGCGTCGAAGCCCTCGAGCTCTTCGGGCTGGATCAGCTTGGGGGTGAAGGTGGGCAGCCCGTCGATGTCGGTGAGGTAGCCGGCGACGTTGTCGATGCCCACGCGGACCAGGTGGTCCCACATCTCCTGCGCCTGCTCCTGGTCCTGGGCCAGGAGCACCAGCGGGTTCTTGTCCGTCTCCGGGTTGACCACCCAAGCGCCATAGCTGGCAACGGACTTGCCGGCCGGCACGTTCAGGGACCGGGCCACGGTGCCCTGGTGGACTTCGCCGTTGGAGCGGGTGTCGATGAACGTCAGGGTGTCCGCGGCCAGGCCTGCCGCGACGAAGTCTGTTGAAAGCTCCAGCAGGGGGGTGCGTTCACCCATGACGGCAGGGCCTTCACGGTTGTCGCGCTTCATCCGGCCGAAGTAGGCGTGGGCGTCGGGCTGGCCGTCCAGGAGCTCGTCGATGAAGCCCTGCTCATCATTTGCGGCGAGGTAGGGGCCCCACCAGGCGTAGAGGCGTTCATAGCCCACCGTGGAGGACGGGATGGCACCCAGTGCCTTGCCGCAGGCGCTGCCGGCGCCGTGGGCGGGGTGGACCTGGACGTAGTCGGGAAGGGTGAGGAATTTGTCCCGGAGGCTGGCGAAGAGCTGCCTGGCGCCCTCGAAGCGGGTATCGATGCCGCCGGCTGCTTCGTCCAGCAGGTCGGGGCGGCCCAGGTCGCCGGAGAAGACGAAGTCCCCGGAGAGCAGGTAGCCGGGCTTGTCGCTGAACGCGCCGTCGGTGACCAGGAAGGACAGGTGCTCGGGGGTGTGGCCGGGGGTGTGGAGAGCCTGGATGCTGATGTTGCCAACAGTGATCTTGTCGCCGTCGTAGAGGCGTACGCCCTCGAACCCATACTGCCAGTCGGGTCCGCCCGCCCCGGAGACGTAGATCTTCGCGCCGGTCGCGGCGGCCAGTTCGCGGGTGCCGGAGAGATAATCGGCATGGATGTGGGTCTCGGTGACGGCCGCGATCTTCATGCCGTTCTTCTCAGCCAGCTCCTGATAGACGGCGATGTCGCGGCGCCCGTCGACAACGACGGCGGTGCCGTTGGCCTGGCAGCCGATCAGGTAGCTGGCCTGGGCGAGGTCTTCATCGTAAATACGCTCGATAAGCATCTGGTGCTCTCCTTCAGTTGAAAGGGGGAAGTGTTGGGCTCTGCCAACCATTTTAAATACCCATGGGGGTATTAGGCAAGCGGAGTGCCACGCGGGAAAATCCATGGGCGGCGTGGTGGATCAGGCGTGCTGGTGTGCGGCCTCGATGCGGAGTGGGTCCATGTCCAGGTTCTTCACGGCCTGGATGACTTCCTCCAAGCCCATGGCGTTGAGCGCGCCGGGCTGGGAGAAGACCAGGGTCTTGTCCTTGAAGGCCATCAGGGTGGGGATGGAGGTGATGTTCGCTGCGGCCGCGAGGGCCTGTTCGGCCTCGGTGTCCACCTTGGCGAAGGTGACGTCCGGGTGGCGGTCCGCGGCGGCGGCGTAGGTGGGGGCGAACGCGCGGCAGGGGCCGCACCAGGCTGCCCAGAAGTCGACGAAGACAATGTCGTCGTCCTCGAGGGTCTGGGCGAAGAATTGCTCGGTGATGTCGATGATTGCCATGGTCTATCGTGTCCTTTCGGGCGGGTGGGGTGGGTGCCTCGTGTTACGAGGGCGAGGCAGAGCCTAGGTGGTGGGGAGTCCGGTGCGGGCCCAGGCGGTCATGCCGCCGGCCATGGTGTCCGCCAAGTAGCCGGCACCGTTGAGGGCATCGGCGACGGCGGCGCTGCGGTTTCCACTGTGGCAAACGACGATCACGGGCACGGCCGGGTCCAGCTCGCCCAGTCGGGCCTGCAGCTGGCCCATGGGGATGTTGAGGGCGCCCGGGATCATACCCTTGGCAACCTCGAAGTCCTCGCGGACGTCGAGGATGCGTGCGGTGGAGCGGCGCTGGTCGGTTTCGTTGACGGTGATTTCAGCCATGGTGGTTCTCCTTCGAAGTGGTGCGTGGTTGGAGCTGATGGTGGTGCTGCTAGCGGACGGGTTCGCCGGCCTGGCGCCAGGCGGTCATGCCGCCGCGCACCGAGTAGGCGTCGTATCCCTGGGAGGCAAGAAGCCGGGCCGCGGAGGCGGAGCGGACGCCGGAGGCGCAGACGGCAATCACCGGACGGGACTTCTGGATGCCTGCAGTGCCGGTCTGCAGGCGGTCCAAGGGAACGTGCCTGGCCTGCGGCGCCCGGCCGGTCCGCCATTCCTGGGCTGACCTGACGTCGATCAGAGTCGCGCCGGAGCCCAGGAGTTCCTTGGCCTGCGCCACGGAAATCGTTTCGTAGGGCTTGCTGAAGGCTTTCTTGAGGGAATCGATCAATCCCATTATGTTCTCCTTTGTGGGTGGGTCAGGCAGTGACCGTGCCGGCGGTGACCCAAGCCGCGACGGCGAAGATGAGGACCGCGAACGAGATGCGGATGTGCTTGTCGTGCAGGCGCCGCGCCAGCCGGGCGGCAACGATCGAACCCACGATTGCCGGGATCGCGAACGCCAGGGTGGTGGCCCAGTCGATGGTGTAGCCGGCGGCGTGGGCGCTGAAACCCGCTGCGGAGTTGACCACGATGATGGCCAGGGATGTTCCCACTGCCTGCTTCATGCGCAGGCCCAGTAAGATGGTCAGAGCGGGCGTGATGAGGAAGCCGCCACCCACGCCCAGCAGTCCGGTGAGGAACCCGACGAGCAGACCCACCCCCACGGCCTTTGGGGCGCAGGACCGGAAGGCCCGGTTCGGCCCGGTGCTGCAGGAGCCCTCGCTTTCGCGGGGCTTGCTGAGCATCCGGATGCCCGCGGCCACCATCATCACGGCAAAAGCCAGCATCAGGATGTTCGGGTCCAGCAGCTTGCCCACGGCCGCGCCGGCCCAGGCTGCCGGAATGCCGGCACCGCCCACCAGGGCGATCACAGGCCAGTTCAATCCTTCCCGGATGCGGGGAAGCAGCGCCGCCAGCGAGGAGACTCCCACCACCAGCAGCGAGGTGGGAATGGCCTGGGCGGGGCTCATGCCCACACCGTACACCAGGGCCGGAACGGCAATGATGGACCCGCCGCCACCCACTACGCCCAGGACGACCCCGACGACGAGCCCCAGACCCAGGGCCGGGATCATGCCGCTGCGCCATCTTCAGCCGACTGCACGGGAAGCTGCAGGATGGCGCTTTCACGGGTGGGTTCCTTGGCGGCCTTGTTCCACGGCATGGCAGAGAGTGCCTTGCCCATGGCGCAGGTGTTGGTCGCGGCCGAGAAGGTCAGACCGGTGCCGATGGCGCCGGCCAGCATGCGGACACTGGGGGAGACGAACTTGCCCCCGGCCAGGCCCAGCATCACCAGGGAGCCGGCGGCCAGGCGGACCTGGCGCTCCAGGTCCCAGCGGCCCCTGCCCTTGACCACGTCGCCGCCGGCTGCAGCGAAGCCGGGAACCCCGCCGGTCAGGACGAAGGCGGTGTCGAGTCCGACGGTGGCCATGCTCTGGCGGGCCTGTTCGGCGCGGACGCCGGACTGGCAGACCAGGACAACCCGGGAGCCCAGCCGAGCGGCGAGCTCGTCGGTGTGCCCGGAGAGCAGCGGAAGCGGCACGTTGTAGGAGCCGCGAATGTGCATGGATTCGAATTCAGCAGCGGAACGCACATCGATCACCACAAGATCCTGGTGTTCCTTGATCCAGGACTGGAGGGCCTCAGGGGCGAGTGCGGTAACGGCTGTTGCTTTGGAAGGGGACGTCACGGGTGGCCTCTCAGAAGGGGTCGGTTGGATACCCCACCGAGTATTGCAGATACCCCCGGGGGTAGTCAAAACACCCGTAGGGGTATAATATTGAGGGCAAGCACCCCATCGATGGAGAACCCTTATGGAACTGAACCCAACCGAACTCACTCCCGTGATCAACCGCCTCAAGCGAGCCCAAGGCCAGCTCGCCGCCGTCACCCGGATGCTCGCGGAGGGCCGGGACTGCAAGGACGTCGTCACCCAGCTGGCCGCCGTATCCAAGGCCCTTGACCGTGCCGGATTCGCCATCATCGCCACTGGCCTGGAGCAGTGCATCGTCCAAAAAGACGCCACCATGAACACCAAGGACCTGGAGAAACTCTTCCTCTCCCTCGCCTGACCAAACCACAGTTCGAGCCACCCAAAGGGGAACCATGAGGTACACACTCAGCACGACCATCGATCTTCCATGGGACGAAGCCGTGGAGCGCACCCGGGAGGCCTTGGCAGCCCAGGGATTCGGAGTCCTCACCGAAATCAACGTCCGGTCCACCTTCGAAGCCAAACTGGGTGCCGAAGCCGCCGACACGGTCGGCGACTATGTCATCCTCGGTGCCTGCAACCCCGCCCTGGCCAGCCGCGCCCTTGCCGCCGAACCCGAGATTGGAGCACTCCTGCCCTGTAATGTCGTCGTACGCCGCGGCCAGGACGCAAGACTCACCACCATCGAGGCCATCGACCCACAGACCATGGTCCAGCTCAGCGATGCTCCTGCCGTCAAGGAAATCGCCGACGACGCCGGTACCCGCCTCCGGAACACCCTCGCAGCACTAAACAGTTGACAGGGATAACCATGACCGCCAACGAGGGCTCCCCCATGTCATTACCAGGACCGAATGATCCGGGCCTGCTCCTCCATGCAGCCGGTCCGCTTGATGCGGAATCATTGGCCGGCGTGCTCCGCAGTTCAGAAAATGCCCGCGCCGCACCTAGCGGAACGCCAGTGGCAGGGCTGGGCCTACAT
>NZ_JAAMFN010000055.1 GCF_013376095.1 Arthrobacter sp. SDTb3-6
TGAGGGCCGCGAAGCCGGCGACTCCTCCACCCTCGCCGACAACACCGTCATGAACCAGATCTCGGACTCCCTGAAGAAATAGAACAGCCGCCGAAATCCTTGCGATGTATTCCTTGCAGCGACCTCCATCGGCCGCCCACTTCCGGAATACTAGTGGCCCCCCTGCCGCCTTAGGTCCCCGGCATTTTCAGGATCATAGGTGCATCAATCAACTCAAGTTCGCCCTTCAGGCTGTTGGTAGGCTGATTAAATACCCAATGAAGAAACGCACCATCCCTCGTGGCGCCACGCCGCAATAACCCGGATGAACAGCCTCGAAGCCAGTGGCCAAAAGTCGTGGGCGGCCAGCGGCGGCTGGCACCGTTCGCCCGTGACCTGGATTTTCAGTTCCTGCCCAGGGCAGCTTTTCGCGCACTGATAATGGATCGACCCTCGTCTGGACACTGGCCGCCAGCCCCGATGGAACGTTGACGTCTGGGCCCGTGGGCTGAATCATCTCCACCGTGAACTCGGCGGGATGGCCGACCCTTGTCGCTTGCCAGCGGGATGGGACCACCGCTTTGCCACGAGTATGGGACCACTCGTTAGTGTTATTTAGCATTGCGGGTCTCCTTGTTTTCGTCAAGGTTGGGGCGCTGGTTTCCGGTGTTGCGTTGGCGCCATGAGGGGCCTTCGATGACGAGGGTGTGGGCGCCTTGGGTGAGCCTGTCGATGGCTGATTGGGCCAGCAGGGTGTCGGCGGTCATGGCCATCCATTCGGCGGGTTCGCGGTTGGAGCTGATGATGGTGGATTTGCGACGGTGGCGTTCAACGACGATTTCGTAGAAGTCGTTCGTCTCGGTCGTGTCCAGTGGCTTGATGGCAAAGTCGTCCACGATGAGCATGTCCACGGTGGCGATGCGTCGCATTTCGGCCTCAAGGCTGTTGTCCAGGCGGGCGGCCCGCAGCCGGGTGAAGAGCTTGTCGGCGCGGGTGAAGTGCACGCTCATCCGCCGCCGGATCCCGGCGTGGCCCAGGGCGGTGGCGAGGTGGGTTTTGCCGACCCCAACCGGGCCGAGCAGGAGCACGGAGTGCCCGGCCTCGGCGAAGGCCAGGGTCGACAGGTCCGAGAGGAGCATCCGGTCGTAGCTCAGGTCCGCGGCGTCGTCCCAGCTTTCCAGGCGCATGGATGCGTCCAGTCCGGCCCGGGCGGCGCGCAGGGTTGCGGAGCGGGAGTCGCGGCGGGAGAGTTCATCGGCGAGCAGGAGTTCCAGGAACGCCGCGTGGCCCATCTTTTGCTGGCGGGCGAGCACGAGGCGTTCGGGCAGGGTGTCCTTGAGCCCGGAGAGTTTCAGGGCCCGCAGGATCCGTGAGAGGTCCGTGCTGACCGGGTCCACCGGCCCCGCCGGTATGGTCGTGGTGCTGGGCTGGTTCATCGTGCATCCTCCCGCGCTTCCGGCTGTAGCGTGTTTTCTGGTGTGTCGGGGTGGGAGAAGACCAGGTGCAGCTGCACGCCGCGGCCGTACCGGGGGCCGGCGCCGACCCCGACTGTCCCGGCGGTCCCTGAACTGGCGGCGGCACCGGTCCCCTCATTGGCCAGCCCGGTCCGCGTGGTGGCAATAGCGGTCCCAGCGTTGGCCACGCCGGTCCCAGCACTGGCAGCGCCGCCGGTCCCGCGGCTGGCCAGGGTGGTCCCCGCGCCGGCAGAACGTCCCGCCGCCGAGGGCCCGGCCGCGGCGTATTCGGACGGGTCGCGGGCGAAGCGCGCCGTCCCGGCCGCGACGGCGACCGGCATCAGGGCCGGGATGTTCTCGACGGCCTTGGCCAGCATCGAGTCGATCTTGCCCACGGCGACGACGTCCAGGTCCAGGGCCTTGGCGCACGCTGCCTCCACCGCGGCCGGCCCGTACTGGCGCACGAGGCCAATGAGCCGGTAGACGGCGCGCATCCTCGTCCAGGGCAGCGGGTCATCGAGGATCCGTTCGGCGTAGATGCCGATGTTTTCCCCGTGCCCTGCGCAGAGGCCGATCAGGTGGGTGATGTCCCGCAACGCGTAGGCGCTCTTGTGCTCGGGCAGGTCGGACGGATCGGTGGAGCGGGTCCCGGGCCGCATCCGCGGATGGGTCTTGATCAGCTGCCCGCGGTGGTAGATCTTCACCAGCTCGCTGTCGGCGCGCACGTCGACCTGGGAGCCGATGTAGTCCCCGGGCACCGAGTACAGGGCCTTGCCGATCTCGATGTGGTGGTCACGGTGGACCTTCGCTTCCTTGAACAAGGGCACGTCATAGTCTGCCGGGGCCGGCAGCAAGGCCGGGGCTTCCTCGGCGGTGAAGACCTCCGCCGGGCGCGCCTGGGTCGTGCCATGAATACGCATCCCGGCCTTTTCCTGGCACCAGAACACGGCCCGGGCCTGGGCATCCTCCAGATCGGCGAAGACCTCCCCGGCGAAGAAGTTCCCGCGCACATACTGCACCACCCGCTCCACGCGGGGTTTGTCCGTCTTATCCCGAATTCGGGATAAGATGGATTATTCCGAGGAATCCGTTATCCCGAGTCGTCGCCGTGATGCTTGTGTGGGCGCGGCCTCGGGTGGTTATTCCTCGGGATAACTATTTGAGTCCGGCGAGGCGGAGGATCAGGTCGTCGTCTCCTTTCCAGAGGGGTGCGAGGTCTGGAGTGGTGCCGGATGCTTTTTGGATGGCTTCACGCACCATCTGGTTGTCTGCCGAGGCGTAGATGCTGGTGGTGGCAATGTTCGCATGACCCAGGAATTCCTTGATGTGGGGCAGGGGCACGCCGGCGCGGAGCATCTGCATGGCGCGGGAGTGCCTGAGCTGGTGGGCATGAATCCGTTCCGGAATCTCGGGGCATTGATTCCGCGCGATGGCGGCGTGCTTGTTGAGCAGGTAGGCGACGTTGTCCTGGCTCATCGGCTGGTGCCGGCTTGTCCGGATGGTAAAGAAGAGCAGTGTTCCGGGGTCACGGGTGCCGGGGTGGAATATGTCCAGATACTGTTCGAGGTGGCGGCCGGTTTTGTCCATGAGGGGAAGCGTGCGTGTTTTTCGCCCTTTTCCGGTGAGTGTGACCTGTCCGCTTCCCGGCGTGGTGTTCACGTCGGCGAGGGTGAGGTCCAGGACTTCCTGAATGCGCGCTGCGGCGTCGAAGAGCAACAGGATCATGGTGGTATCGCGAAGCCCTTGCAGGGTTTGTTGCCCGGGCGCTCGGATCAGCGCGTCCACGGCGGCCATGCTCAACGCATCCGGCGCATGCTCCGGCGTTCGTGCTGGGCGGACCCTTTTGACGTCCAGCCAGACAGCGACGAGTGACGGTTCTTCCCCGGCGCAGTAGGAGAGGAAGGACTTGATGGCGGCCAGGCGTTGATTGGCCGTGGTGGCGCTCAGGTGCCGGGTATCCATGAGCCAGGCGATGAATTCCGACATGCTCTTGTAGGTGACCGCATCGAAGCCGACCTGCTCCAGTGTCAAATGCCGGGTTTCGGCAAGAAACTCCAACAAGGTGTTCAAAGCCGTCTTGTAGGAGCGGATCGTGTGTGGGCTGAGCCGTCGGGATCGTGGCAGATAGCTGGTCAGCCAGGTCCGGACCAGGGTGAAGAATTCACCGGATTTCATGGTGTGCCTCTGGGAACAGGGTTTCAATGGTGGTGTTGGCGATGCCGCGCAGCTCGGGGTGGAAGTCGGCCGCCAGGTGAAAGTAATACCAGGTGTCTTCGGTGTTGCTGTGGCCCAGATGCAGGCTCAAATAGGCGACGAGCGCTTCTGGGCTCCGTCCGGCACGCACCCACCGGTTGATCACTTCGATCACATGCGCATGCCGCAGGTCATAGATGCGCGGAGGCGAACCAGGACCGGCCGTGATGAGCGGACCAACAGTGGTCAGAAGCTCACGGAACCAGTAGTCCGGTGTGCCCTTGCTGTAAAAAACACCGTGATGGTTGGGGAAGAACGGTATCCGGCCCGGGTGGAAGGTGCTGATCGCGGCCTCATAGTGGCGGCAGTACTCCTGCAGGTCCGGGGAGAGGAACACCATCCGGTCCTTGTGTCCCTTGGACTCGCGGATCAGCACCGAACCCCGGGCAAGGTCGACATCGTTGCGGTGAAGCTTCCTTGCCTCGCCGGGTCGCAGGCCCAGGCAATAGATCATCCGGAACATTACTGGAATGATCAGTTGCCGTTGGCCACCAAACGGCGAAGCGTTGATCGCGTCGGCGGCATCGAAAAGTGCCCGCAACTCTTGGTGGGAGAAAATATGCGGCCGGTAGTGAACGTGCGGCCCGGGAATGCCGGCCGGGATGACGTAGGCAGCGGCTCCCATCGAGGCCATGTGCTTGGCGAGCTGCCGGATGGGGGTGATCCGTCGTATCTGGCCGTTGACGTGTTCCCCGGGCCGGCCCACCACCCAGGCCATCGCCATCTCGCGGGTCAGAGTGCCTTGCCTAGGAAAGTCCCGCGCACACATCGCATCGAATTTGCGCAGATGCCGCCCGGATTCTTCATAGGGCAACCCCAGCGCATGCTTGACTTCCAACAAGCCCTGGATATGAGGGGCCAAGCCACTGGCAAAGCGGTTCATGACAGTGTCCGGCCCGGTTCGATCCCCACGAAATCAAGACAGCATTCGCGCATGCGTTCATCATCGGCGCTGAGGTAATGCTTGGCCGAGGAAATGCCCCGGTGGCCGAGGGCCCCGGAGATCACGGGCAACGGCGTGTCGCCTTCGAGCATCCTGGTCGCCAAGGATGCCCTCAACACCCGAAAACCGCGCCCCCTATGGGGCTGGTCAGCGACTCCTGCCGTGGCAAAGGCCCGGGCCGCCACTTCATACAAGCTGCCAGACGATGCGAGGGCAATGTACGGGGCCTGTGCACGAAGGAACACATGCTCATCGTTGGCCCCGGTCGCCCTGTCGTGCAGCAGGTAGTCGGCGATGGCCTCGCCGACATCCGCCAACAACGGCAGCGCCAACACCGCACCGGTCTTATGCTGCGCCAAGGTGATGTGTCCTTGCCGCCAGTCGATGTCCTGCAGTCGCAGGGCAACAATGTCGACGGGGCGCAACCCGGTACGGGCACCCAGCAGCAGCATCGCCCGATCACGCCGCCCGACGACCTTGCTAGGGTCAGGCGAGTTCGTCAGCACATCAATCGTCTCAGTGGGCAATACGGAAACGTGCCTCACACGCCGTGAAACGATCCGCGGAACGGCCCGGACCAGGCCCGAGCAGCCTTGGGATTCTTCGAGAAATCGGCACAACACCCGAACAGCGGAGAGCACCGTCCTCATGCTGCCGGGCTGGTAACTATCGCCCAGCGATACCAACGCGGCAGCCACATCTGGGCCAGTCAAAGCAGCAGGGCCTGGGATTTTCCGTCCTTGCCACGACGCCAGCGTTCGGCGGCCAACCGTTGCATACAGGTCTTGTGTCGCCTGGGCAAGGCCTTGCTGGGTCAGCCATCCTTCGAAGTGCTCCTGGACCGGGCGAAACACTTGATCAAGCACATCATTCGGTCCGGCATGCTTTGAAAGCTTCCACTGATACGTGCCAGTTTCATTGACCTCTGACAACACAAGTGCCGTCTTACGCAAGAGCTTGTATTTCCACTCCTTGAACCGGCCCTCGCGAAGCGCCGTGGCCAGAAACTGCACATACAACACCAACGCGTCGCCCGTGAGCTCGGTAATGCCTTCTTCGGTGCAGAACACCTCGAACCGGTGCCACGCCCACCGATACTGCATCAGCGTCGACGGCGCATGATTGAGCTTGAGGACCTCGGTGTCAGCTTTCGCGATCAACTCGCCAATGTGGACCTTCATTTCTTCCTCACCTCCATGAGAAAACGAACAGGGGTGACTCAGAGTAGTCCCGGGTTGTTATCCCGAGTAAGACCTCGCAAAACCCGGCGGCGCAAAGGGATGATGGCGACGACTCGGGATAACGGATTCCTCGAAATAATCCGTCGGCGTCCTGACACGGGCGGCGTCGGTGGCGAACCCGGCATGGGCGGCGTAGTCCAGCCAGCCCGTGGAAAATCGCGGGTTCACCGGCTCCGCGGCCGTCACCACCGGCTTCATGTTGTCGGGAATCAGGACCTTGAAGACACCGCCAAAGAACGCCCACGCCATCTCGCACCCGGCAATCACCGCCGCCAGGGTCTGCGTGTAGGTCAGCGCGTGCACCTTCCGGTCCCGGCCCGTCTCGGCGTCGGTGATGGTGCCCATGTAGGCGAAGTCGATCTGGCACTCCATCCCGGGCTCGCCGTCGGCGACGCGCACCGTCGTCGTTTTGACCCGGTACCCGCACCGCTCCGTCGCGAAACGGTGCAGCGTCCGGTACGGCACCTGGCAGCCCTGGCGGGCCAGAAGTTCATGGACCTTCACCAGGGTCAGTGACCGGCCCGCCTTCCCCATCCCCGTCCCGGTCACCCAGGCCCGGATCTGCTCCTCATGCCCGGCCAGCGCCTCCCACGCCGGCCCGTGCCCGTTCGGCCGTGACGGGCGGACCGCGGCGACCACGGCCCCGACGAGCTCGTCAGTGACCGCGTCGGGCCCGGCGTCGCGTACCAGGCCCGCCGCCTCCGCAGCCTGCACATAGCGGCGTGCCGTTTTCCTATCCACCCCGGCCCGCTCGCCCACTGTGCGGAACCCCGCACCCTCCAGCCACGCCCGTAAAACTTCCCGAATCTCAACCACGCTGACCTCCCTGAAAACCATCCCCGTTGGCCTCCACGCCGAGAACACTGACGCGATGATCAAACAAGGAAGCGAAGAACTCCCCGGCGCAACACGCCGGACGGTCCCATGACTGGCTAAACAGGTGGTCCCATGAAGGTGGCAAAAAACGGGCTACAGCGGTCCCATCCTCCTGGCAGGCGACAACCCTTGCACGTGCTGCACCGCGTGTGTCCCCGCTGACCACATGCATCCTCCTGGGCCCTGGTTGATGGCATCGGCGCGGTAGCTGGCAAGCTGCTGTCAGGCGCCGAATCCGGGAAGAGAGCGGCCTGAATTTTCCCTGTAATTCTGCATACTAGCCGGTAGTGACGTAGCCGAGTTTCTTGTCCACCTTGTTGATGAGAGTCCCACTTGACAACCACAGGCCCAGGTTCGTTTCAAACTGCCCTGCCAGGGTGTCTCGCCATCCCACCACATCACCTGACATATGTGCGGAAACATGGACATTTCCCATGCTCCAAAACGGGTGGTCGGCGGGCAAAGGTTCCTCGTTGAAAACATCGAGCGAGGCTGCGGCAACCTGCCCTTCGTGAAGCGCTTGGAATAGCGCTTTCTCGTCCACAAGTGCGCCGCGCCCCACGTTGACAATATGCGCGGTGGGTTTCATGCGTGCAAGCACCTCCGCGCTGAGAATTCCACGAGTGTCTTCCGTCAATGGCGCGATGAGCACCAAATGGTCCGCCCAGCCGGCATACGCTGCCAACTCGGAGCTGGACACCACTTTGTTGAAGTCGGGATCTTCCTCCCGTACGGTCCGGCCCACTCCGAGCACGTCCATGCCGACGGCCTTCAGCAGCCTCGCCGTCGCCCTGCCTATCCCCCCAGTGCCAACGACGAGGGCGTTCTGCCCAGCCGTGCGCTGCACCTCACGGTGTTTCCATACGTTCTGCCGTTGAAGGTACTTGCTGACATGAATCTGCTTGTCGTGGGCGAGGATCGAGGCCAGGACAAATTCCGCGATGGGTCCGTCGAATGCTCCATGCGCATTGGTGACCAGCACACCAGACTGGCGCAGTTCATCGAAGAGCAGGCTGTCTACGCCAGCGGCCGCAACATGCACCCAGCGCAATGAATCGGCGTGATCCCACGCCTCGCGCAACGCCGTTGAAAAAAAATCCCACAGAAACAAGACCTGGGCGCCGGGAATGGCATCGGACAGGCCGGCCGCGTCCGTTATCACGAGCTCAGCCTGCCCCCCAAGGGCGTCAAGATTGTAGGGAGGGGCCACGTCCGGGGACGTAAGAATAACAACCTTGGGCCGCTTCGCTGTAGCCGGCATCTCGTTTGATTTGTTCACTCCTCCATTCTAAGTGCTTTGCCTATTGTTGACAATCATTCAATCTTTGGGAAGAATCGTGTCATGACTTCACTTAGCCCCCTCCTTAAGCAAGCAACTCCCCTTGTGGTTGACCGTGCACTCGGCAGCTGGATCTACGCCACCGACGGCAAGGCCTACCTTGACTTCACCACCGGAATTGGCGTCACCAGTACGGGCCATTGCCACCCGCGAGTGGTGGAAGCGGCCCGTGAGCAGGTGGGCAAGATCATCCATGCGCAGTACACCACCGTGATGCACAAGCCGCTGCTGGCACTGACGGAGAAGCTCGGGAAGGTCCTCCCGGAAGGGCTGGACTCGGTGTTTTACGCAAACTCCGGTTCCGAGGCCGTTGAGGCCGCCATCCGCCTCGCGCGCATGGCCACCGGCCGCCCGAACATTGTCGTTTTCCAGGGTGGCTTCCACGGACGCACCGTTGCCGCAGCGTCGCTGACCACAGCTGGCACCCGCTTCTCGGCCGGCTTCGCCCCGCTGATGGCCGGCGTCCACATGTCCGCCTTCCCCTACGCCTACCGATATGGCTGGGACGAGCCCACAACAGTCGCCTTCGCCCTGCAGGAACTCGACTACCTGCTCCAGACCCGGACCGCCCCCAATGACACCGCCGCGTTCCTGATCGAGCCGGCCCTTGGCGACGGCGGCTACATTCCCACCCCTCCTGCCTTCCTCGAAGGGCTTCGTGAACGCGCAGACCGCTACGGAATTCAGCTCATTTTCGACGAGGTGCAAGCCGGCGTGGGGCGTATGGGCAAGTTCTGGGGCCATCAGTTCTCAACCGCGACGCCGGACATCATCATTACGGCCAAGGGCATCGCTTCCGGCTTCCCGATCTCGGCCATTGCCGCCTCCACCGCGACCATGTCCAAGGGATGGCCGGGGTCCCAGGGCGGAACCTACGGGGGCAACGCCGTCTCCGCCGCCGCCGGAGTCGCCACGCTGGACGTGGTCAAGGAGGAAGGTCTCGTGGAGAACTCCCGTATTCGCGGCGAGCAGCTGCAGGCGGGCCTGAAAGAAATCCAGTCGCGCTTCCCAGTGATCGGCGATGTCCGCGGCCACGGCTTGATGGTGGGCATCGAATTCACGGCAGCGGACGGCAGCCCTGACGCCGCAACTGCCGGCGCCGTCCAGCAGGCTACGACGGAGCAGGGCCTGCTGACCCTGACCTGCGGTCCGTCCGGCAACGTGGTCCGGCTGATCCCTGCGCTGGTCGTCACAGCCGAGGAAATCTCGACCGGTCTGGACCGCTTCGAGGCCGCTGTGGGGGCCGTCGTCGGCGCTGTTCCGGCTGCGGCAGGGGTCTGATCCTTCCCATGACTGACGCCGTTCATTCCCTGACAGGATCAGGCCCGGCACTGGACACCGCTGGCCTTCCCGGGCCCGGGGCGGCGGCTGAGCCGGCTGTCCTGGCACGGCTGGCGGCGGCCGGGGTGTCCGTGGACAGTTCCCCCCGCCGCTTGGCTGAATACTCCTACGACGCCTCCAACTACCGGGTGCCACCGCTGGCCGTGGTGTTCCCACGAACTGTTGAGGATGTCGTGGCTGCTGTTTCGGCCTGCCGTGAAACCGCGACACCACTGATCAGCCGCGGCGGCGGGACCTCCATGGCCGGAAATGCCGTGGGGCCCGGCGTCGTCCTGGATTTCTCCCGCCACATGAACAATATCCACGGTATCGACGAGGTGGCCGGAACCGCATCCGTGGACCCTGGCGTCGTGCTTGCCGCGCTCTCGCGCACCGTGGAGCAGGCTACCAGTGGCCGCCACACGTTCGCCCCTGACCCGTCCTCCAAAAGCCGCGCCACCATCGGCGGCTCACTGGGCAACGACGCCTGCGGGAATCATTCGGTCCGATATGGGCGCACCTCCGACCATGTGGCGGAAATCGACGTCGTCACTTCCGACGGAGCCCGGCTTACCGCGACTGCTACAGGGCTGGTCGCCACCGATCCCGGAGACACGGGGTCGGTGGCGCGCGCAGCGGCCCTGACCACCGCACTTAAGAACCTCGCGCACGCCCATCTGCTCGAGTTTCGCACCGAACTCGAGCAGATCCAGAGGCAGGTCTCGGGCTACCATTTGGCCCACCTGCTACCGGAACGCCGCTTCAATGTGGCCCGCGCCCTGGCGGGTTCCGAGGGGACCTGCGCCATCATCGTGGGCGCACGAATGAAGCTCGTACCCAAACCAGCCAGTGCGCTGCTGGTGTGTCTGGGCTATGCGGACGTGGTGGAGGCCGCCCGGGACATCGAGACCATTCTGGAGTTTTCGCCGGCTGCTGTGGAAGGCATGGACGAGGCCATTGTGGACACCATGAAGTTCCGCCGCGGCGACGCGTCCGTGATGGGCCTGCCGGAGGGCAAGGCCTGGCTGTATGTCGATCTCGACGGGGACAACCCAACCGAAGTCCATGAGGCCGCAGAACGGATGCTTGCACGCCTGAGGGACAATGGCCGGCTGGTGGACGGGCGCACCGTTCCCGACACGGCGGAACAGGTGTCCCTCTGGCGCGTCCGCGAAGACGGCGCCGGACTCTCCGCAAGGCTCTCCACAGGAGGCGAATCCTGGCCCGGCTGGGAGGACTCCGCCGTCGCGCCCGCGCGGCTGGCCGACTACCTCGCCGACTTTCGCGAGCTTCTGGCCCGCCACAGTCTCAAGGGTGTCATGTATGGCCACTTTGGGGCCGGGTGCATGCACATCCGCATCACGTACGATTTGCGTACCGACGCCGGCCGCGCCGTCTTCCGCCGTTTCACCAGGGAGGCCGCAGAGCTCGTCGTCCATCACGGCGGCTCACTCTCCGGTGAGCATGGCGACGGGCGGGCCCGCTCCGAGCTTCTGCCGGTGATGTACTCGCCGCAAATGCTGGATGCCTTCACCTCATACCGGCGCACCTGGGATCCTGTGGGCATCCTCAACCCGGGGTCCCTTACGGAACCCGACCCGATGGACGCCAATCTTGCCCTTGCAGGGGTTCCGCAGCGGCAGTGGCGGACCAGCTTCGACCTGCACCCCCATGGGCCGGCGGTGGAACAAAACGCGGCGCCGCAATCCCC
Organism: Arthrobacter sp. SDTb3-6; assembly: GCF_013376095.1. Taxonomy (GTDB): domain Bacteria; phylum Actinomycetota; class Actinomycetes; order Actinomycetales; family Micrococcaceae; genus Specibacter. The sequence goes on from NZ_JAAMFN010000055.1 coordinate 11,117, forward strand.
CGGCGCGATAGATTCATGGGTCCATGCACTCCAAAAGTGCATTGGGGTGGGTCGGTGCCGCTCGGATGCCGGCGGCGTGATGTGCCCGAGCTACCGCGCCACCAAGGACGAGAAGGATTCCACGCGAGGGCGTGCCCGCGTGCTCCAGGACATGGTTCGCGGGGCACGCACGGTGGAGGAAGGCTGGAAGTCCGAGGAGGTTCGCGAGGCACTAGACCTATGTCTTTCGTGCAAAGCGTGCTCCACCGATTGCCCTACTGGCGTTGACATGGCCACCTACAAATCCGAGTTCTTCTCCCACTATTACGAGGGAAAGCGCCGCCCGCTCTCTCACTTTTCGCTTGGCTGGCTGCCGCGCTGGCTCAAGATCACCGGTCGGATCGCCCCGTTGGTCAACGCAGCGATGTCCACACCGCTGGCCAAGGCCGCCTCTGCGATTGGGGGCCTCACCACCAAGCGGGCACTTCCGCGCTTTGCCGGGGCGAACGAGTGGCGCCGGGAAGTTGCGGCGGCCGGCGTCGGCCCCGTGCGTCGGTGTGACGAAGGCAGCGGCGTCGGCGTGGTCCTGTTTGTGGACACGTTCACCCGGGGCTTCCGGCCAAAAGTGGCAGGCGCCGTGGCCCGCGTCCTGACTGCAACCGGCGCACCCGCGGAGTGCTCCGCGGACGCCTGCTGTGGACTGACTTGGATTTCCACCGGGCAGCTGGACACTGCCAAGAAACTCCTGGCCAACGCCGCCGCCACCCTTGACGACGGAACGGACCGCCCCATCGTGGTCGTGGAACCCAGCTGCGCCGCCGCACTTCGCAAGGACCTTCCCGAATTGGTCCACACGGAGCAGGCGCGCCGGGTCGCAGGCCGGGTGCGCAGTTTTGCCTCCCACATTGAGGAGCTAACGAAATCCGGCTGGAAACCAGCCCCGGCCCGGCCCCTGCCCGAGCAGGTGGTGGTGCAATCGCACTGCCACGAATACTCCGTCTTCGGCTCGGGCGTCCAGCGTACGGCACTCCAGGCGGTGGGTGTCGCCAACGTCGTCGAGGCCACGGGCTGCTGCGGCGTCGCCGGAAACTTCGGCTTTGAAAAAGAACATTTTGACATCAGCATGCAAGTGGCCGAACAGGCACTTGCGCCGGCCCTGCGCCAGGCGGAGGTCGGCGCAGCGGTGCTCACCGACGGCTTTTCCTGCGCCATGCAGGTTCAGCAGCTCGATGCCTCCAGGGTGAGCCTGCATCTGGCCGAACTGCTCGACCCTGGCAAACCACAGCAGTACCCACCCTCCGGCCGTGGCAGCAAGCCACTGCCCCAGAACCAAGCACAAGAAAAGGATCCCTCATGAGCATTCAGGCAACCGCGAACTCCCGAACCTCCCAGCAGGCGCTGGACGCCGTCGCGATGGTCAGCACCAATCTGTTCGTCGACGGCGAATGGACCGAAGCTGCTTCGGGCGCGCGGTTCGACGTCATCAACCCCGCCACCGAGGAAGTCATCGCCACCGTCGCGGACGGCGGCCCTGAGGATGCGCGCCGGGCGATCGAAACGGCCGGACGGGTGCAGAAGCAGTGGGCAAAAACTGCGCCCAGGATGCGCAGTGAGATCCTGCGCCGCGCCTTCGACCTGATCATGGCCAGGCAGGATGAGTTGGCCATGATCATGACCACGGAAATGGGTAAGCCCCTCGCCGAGGCCAAAGGCGAGGTAGCCTATGCCGCAGAGTTTTTCCGTTGGTTCTCCGAGGAAGCCATGCGCATCGGCGGTGACGTGACCACCACCGGCGACGGTAAGAACCGCATACTCGTTTCCAAGGAACCGGTGGGTCCGTGCGTCCTGGTAACGCCCTGGAACTTCCCCCTGGCCATGGGCACCAGGAAGATCGGTCCGGCCATCGCCGCCGGCTGCACCATGGTCTTCAAACCGGCCAATCTCACGCCTCTGTCCTCCCTGGCGCTGGTGGACATCCTGATCGAGGCTGGCCTGCCCAAGGGCGTGTTGAACGTCGTCACGACCACCAATGCCTCCGAAGTAGTTACCGCGTGGATGGAAAGCGGTATCGCGCGCAAGGTCAGTTTCACCGGATCCACCGGAGTTGGCGTCCGGCTGCTGGAGCAGGCGGCCAAGAATGTCATGCGCTCCTCCATGGAACTGGGCGGAAACGCTCCCCTCATAGTCTTTGAGGATGCCGACCTGGACCGGGCCGTGGAAGGTGCCTTCGCCGCGAAGATGAGGAACATGGGCGAGGCGTGCACCGCGGCCAACCGCATCTTCGTCCAGCGATCGGTAGCCGCAGACTTCTCGAGCAGGCTCGCCAAACGTCTCGGCACGTTGACAGTAGGCGACGGTGCACTGGCTGGCACCGATGTCGGACCACTCGTGGAGGCGAAGGCACTAAAAAAGGTCCAGGAGCTTGTCGACGACGCCGTTGCCAAGGGCGCCACCGTGGTCTGCGGCGGGTCCCGACCAGAGCGCAGCGGCTACTTCTACTCCCCCACGGTGCTTTCCGATGTCAGCCCGGATGCGGCCCTGATGAGCGAGGAAATCTTCGGTCCGGTGGCCCCCATCGTGCCCTTTGACACCGAAGAGGAAGTCATCCGGTTGGCCAACGACACCCCGTGGGGTCTGGCAGGCTACCTCTTCACCCAGGACCTCGACCGTGCTTTCCGCGTGGGCGACGAACTCGAAGTTGGCATGGTGGGCTTGAACACCGGCATAGTATCCAACCCCGCGGCCCCCTTCGGGGGTATCAAGGCTTCGGGTCTGGGTCGTGAAGGTGGACGCGTGGGCTTGGACGAATTCCTGGAGCTCAAGTACATGTCCATCCCCCGCACCTAGAGTATTAATTTTAGGGAAATCGGTCTCGGAAAATACGAATACGGCAGCTTCCAGAAACACAGGGGCACGCAGCCGATAGACTGCCTGCCCCTTGGTGATCTACCGCCCTCCCCGACCAACACAACCAAGCGAACCCGGGTCTGGAGCGGACCCCAGTAGGAGGATAAGCAGATGAGCGATCTAACCGAACTGACGGCTGTTGAGCTGTTGGGAGGATACAGGGACGGCACCGTCTCGCCCGTGGACGCCACCCAGGCTGCCCTGGATGCCATCGATACGGACAACAACGAGGTCAACGCCTTTGTTTCCATTAAGGCCGACAGCGCATTGCGGGAAGCCCGCGCCTCGGAAGCCCGATGGCGCATTGGCCAGCCCTTGGGGCCAGGCGACGGCGTGCCCACTTCGATCAAAGACATCTTTTACACCAGGGGCTGGCCTACGTTGCGCGGCACCAACCTCATCAATCCGGATTCAGTGTGGGACCAGGATGCGCCGTGCGTAGCGAGGCTACGGGAAACGGGTGCAGTGCTGCTTGGAAAGACGACAACCCCCGAGTTCGCGTGGAAGGGTGTGACGGATTCTCTCCGTTACGGATCCACGGGCAACCCGAGGGCCCAGGGTCTGACATCCGGCGGCTCTAGCGGCGGCAGTGCCACAGCCGTAGGACTCGGCATGGGGCCATGGTCGGTGGGAACTGACGGGGGCGGCTCGGTCCGTATCCCTGCGGCATTCACCGGGACGGTGGCCATCAAACCCACTTATGGTTTGGTTCCCATGTTCCCCGCCAGCCCGTTCGGAACCCTCGCCCACGCCGGACCCATGACCCGCACAGTTGCTGACGCGGCCCTGCTGCTGGATGTCATCACGGGCTTCGACTCTCGCGACTGGTCAGCTCTCCCGACGCCGGCCGGTTCCTTCCTCGACGGCCTCAATGACGGCGTCCGGGGCATGCGCATCGCGTTCTCACCCACTCTTGGCTTCGGCACCAACGACCCTGAGATCGAGCGGCTGGTCCGTTCGGCCGCCGAGGTGCTCGCCGAAGCCGGCGCCATCATCGAGGAAGTGGACCCAGGCATCCAAGATCCCGTTGAGGCCTTTCATATTCTGTGGTTTGCCGGCGCGGCCAAGGTGCTCGAAGCCTATGGTCCTAAGGCGATTAGTCAGGTGGATCCAGGGCTGCGCCGTTCCATCGAGGATCAGGGCGAAATCAGCACCTCCGACTTCCTCGGCGCCACCGCCGCCAGGATGGACTTGGGCGTCAAAATGGGACGGTTCCACGAAACCTACGACTTGCTCCTGACGCCCACCCTTCCCATCGCTGCCTTCCCCCGGGACCGCGACGCCCCAGAGGGCTGGCATTCGCCGAACTGGACCAGCTGGACGCCCTATACCTACCCCTTTAACATGACGCAGCAGCCCGCGGTCAGCGTTCCCTGCGGTTTCACAGAGGCCGGCCTCCCAGCAGGCCTGCAGATCATCGGACCGCGGCATGCCGACCACAAGGTTCTCCGGGCGGCACAGACATATGAGAAGGCAGCCGCCTGGGGCACAGAACGACCCGCGCACATTACAGCACGCCGCGGCTGATAAGCAAGAGTTCCTTATCAAGATGGCAAGTGTGGGCGGTCCAGGACTGGTGTGTGCTGGACAGCCCTTTTCGGAACTTTCGGGGTATCGCCCGGGCGGCGGGCGGGCGTGGAGCATTCGACCGAGCTGGCAAGCAATCCGCGGGCAGCTCCTGTGGGACCGCTGCGTCGCACGACCAGCACGCGCCCGGCCGCCAATTCACCGGCGAAGGCGACGTTCGACCATGCCCTGCAGTTCAGGCCGGGCCTCAAAGTGTTCACAGGCGCAGAATCGATGGTTGCCCCGATGGCCGCGAACAAGGTCGGTTGCTTCTCAGCGTACGCGCACATAATCCTTGAACTTGCGAGGAGGGGCGACGTACTGCCAGAGTGCCTCCAACAGCACAGCAGGGATGAAGGGTCCGCTCCTGGTTTTAGCTGTAGATGCGTTGGCTCTTTCCCCGGGTTCCCCCGGATTCCGGGCAAAGGATCACTTTTGTGCCAATATTTGTAGGCACCATATTCGCTGCGGCTTCTCTTCATTTTCGTGATAAATGTACTTGTTCGTATCCGGGTGGCTCAGGTGTAGTTTCGGGTCATGGCACGTCCGGACTTTCCGCGGTCGATTCGGCAGTTTCAGTCGAAGTCCGGGGGCGAACCGTCCTTCCTGGAACATTTTTTGCCTGCCGCTGGACGGAGGGGTCTGTTTGCCCACGGTGCCAGGGGCGTCGGGGCTGGCCCCTGTCAACGCGGACTCCTTCGGAATGTGCTGGCTGCCACTGCCAAACCTCGCTCACGGCCGGGACGGTGCTGCACAAGAACCATCTTCCACTCCAGGACTGGTTTTGGGCGGCTTACCTGATGACGACCAGCACGCCCGGGATCTCCGCGGTGCAGCTGCAGCGCCTGCACGGGCTCAGCCGCTACGAGAGCGCATGGACGATGCAGCACAGGCTGCGCCGGGCCATGGTCAACCCTGAGCGCACCCTGCTGACGGGCGAGGTCGAGGTTGATGAATGCGAGGTCGGCGGGGTTGAAAAGGGCCGCAGCGGCGGGCGCAGCCGGCTTGCCAAGGCGGCCCATGTTGTTCTTGCCGTTGAGGTCCGAGGCCGGGGCTCCGGGCGGATCCGCATGCAGGTCATCCCGGATGCGTCAGGACCGACCTTGTACAACTTCGTTCGTGACACCGTGGCACCTGGAGCGGTTGTCTACACGGATGGATGGGGTCCGTATGTCCTGCTCGCGAAGAAGGGCTACGAGCATCGGCCGCGCTCCCAAAGGGCCGCCAAACGCACCGGTGACACGGAACCTGTCCTGCCGCGTGTGCACAGGGCCATCAGCAACTTCACGTCCCGTTTGCGAGGCACCCACCGGCTCGTGGGCAATGAACATCTGCAGGCCTTGACAGTTCGCCTTTCGCCACAATGGCCGGCCCTCACCCCACCCGTGTCAGTCTTCCAAAGCCTGCTCGGGCTCGAGCCGCACCGTAACCCCACAACTTTCCGGGAAATCGTGGCACAAGGGCTCGGAACCACCCGCAGAACCTGGGCCAAACGGATACGCTCGAATGTGCTTATTAGCTGGGCACGGCGAAGGTGGCACCCGCGATGCATGCAGCCGTGAATCCATCCCGCCGAAGGAACAAGTCCGAGGTGGAAGTTGAGTACCGATCGGTGCTGCTGCGCCGCTCGTAGCGTGAAGACAGGTAAATCAAGCATGAAGCCATGGCAAACCTGTCCGCACTCCCGGCTGTGTCGGTGGAGACATTGCGGGCTTCCCCGGCTTGCAAACCACCCGTTCCCCGCACCACGGCCACATCCACGGCCGCCGCGCCAAGGCCGGGGCTCGGGTTTGAATCCCTGCGGGACTGGCCCGCCAGTACCGGGACCCGATCATGGCCCTGCTCGCAGCAGCCTGGACCTGTGCCCCGTCCTCGAAGCTGGGGAACCGGTCCTGGCACGCCGACACCAGTCCGGGCCACGGCGTGGGCCCTGTGACCGGCAGAGGACCATTGAAAAGAGATGGCCCGCATCTACCTGCTCCCCGAGGTAAACGCGCGGAACCTGACACTATTGGACCTTTCATCCTCCTGGGCGACCGGCATTCACAACCCCTGGCGGTGCACGGATATTCCAAGGACAAGAACGTTTCACGGAACAGATCGACTGGGGAAACTCGCCACCCGCGCCGGCATCCCCTTCGCCGCCAAGATTCAAGTCCTGGCCAAGGGCGCTGACATGGTCACGGTGGGTGACCGGGTCATGCACCCCTCACCCAAATCACGGCATTGAAGAAAGCCACCCTGGGCTGGGTCGGTCTTCTGCGGAACACTGTCATCGAAGCCGTCGCTGAAGACCGCAGCCCCTTGCAAATGAGCTTGTGCGCTGAGTGGAACCTGGTCGAGATCACCCACCCGGCCTTTCCCGAGGGAGCCGTCCAAAACCAAACGAAAAAGCAGTGAACCCGCGCCGGTTCAAGGACGCCGCCAAAACCGCGCTGCGGTTCGGGAAACCTTGGGGAAAGACAACATGGGCCAACACTTCACCTTGGCCATCACAGGCATCACACTTTTCTAGGGACGTAACCCGGATACCATGCGGAGAAGATTTTCAATACCCTCAAGTCCAGGGACGTGCAGATCCGCCCGAACAACCCCAACACCGAGACACGCACCCGCTCCTACGAGTTCCTGCGCATGCTCGCCAGCTACCTGACCCGGCATCTGCACGCCCCCTAGCACCCCTGACATTCACCGACGAGTACTGCCCCATTCCCGAAGAAGCCCTCATGCCCATGCAGCGCTCCACCGCCGCGGCACGCAAAGCCAGCGTGCTGGTCCGAAACCACGCAACCACCAGCAGAAAGTAGCCAGACACGAAAGAA
>NZ_JAAMFN010000056.1 GCF_013376095.1 Arthrobacter sp. SDTb3-6
CGAGGGCCGCGAAGCCGGCGACTCCTCCACCCTCGCCGACAACACCGTCATGAACCAGATCTCGGACTCCCTGAAGGCCTGACCCGGCCCCCGCCCCACCCCATCTGTGTTGCAGTTGTTGATTGAAAGCGTCCGTTTTGGCTCGTTTTGGTCCAACAACTGCAACACAGATCCATTTAAACCGGCCGGCGCGGGCACGCATGATCGAAAATTTTTCTTTTTGAGTCTTGACGTTCGTTTTTGACTGCTTCATGATTGTTTCATGTGATCCACTTCACAGGCTTGTGTTTTTCAAGGGAGAAATCATGTCAATCAATGAAGATCGGCCCGCCTCCGGAAACATCCGGCCGGGCTTTGACCGCCGCACCCTTCTGAAGACCCTCGGCGTCGGTGCCGTCGGTGCCGCCGCCATCCCGTTGCTGGCCGCCTGCACGGGCGGCAGCGGCCCGGGTGCCTCGGCCGCCGCCTCCACGTCGCTGACCTTTGGGTCCGGCTCCTCCGACGACGTGCCCAAGGCCGCCTACAAGGCGGTGACCGACGCGTTCACCGCGAAGACCAAGATCAAGGTCACCACCAACGTGGTCCCCCACAACGACTTCCAGAACAAGATCTCCACCTACCTGCAGGGCAGCCCGGACGACGCCTTCACCTGGTTCGCCGGCTACCGCATGCGGTACTACGCCGGCAAGGGCCTGCTCGCACCCATCGACGACGTGTGGGAAAAGGTCGGCGCCAACTACTCGGACGCCATGAAGAAGGCCTCCACCGGCCCCGACGGCAAGATGTACTTTGTACCGAACTACAACTACCCGTGGGGCTTCTTCTACCGCAAGAGCGTCTGGGCCGAAAAGGGCTACGCCATCCCCACAACGTTCGATGAGCTGAAGACCCTGTGCGCCAAGATGAAGTCCGACGGGCTGATCCCGATCGAGTTCACCGACAAGGACGGCTGGCCGGCCATGGGCACCTTCGACTACATCAACATGCGGCTGAACGGCTACCAGTTCCACATGGACCTGACCGCGCACAAGGAGTCCTGGGACCAGAAGAAGGTCAGCGACGTCTTTGACACCTGGAAGGCCCTGCTGCCCTACCAGAACCCCGGCGCCCTCGGCATGACCTGGCAGGACGGCGCCATCAACATGGGCAAGAAGAAGTCCGGCATGTTCCTGCTGGGGTCCTTCGTCACCCAGCAGTACACGGACAAGGCGATCCTGGACGACATCGACTTCTTCCCGTTCCCGGAAATCGCCATGGAGGGCCGGGACGCCGTCGAGGCGCCCATTGACGGCCTGCTGCTGTCCAAGAAGGGCGGCAACAACCAGGGCGCCCGGGACTTCCTGGCCTTCATGGGAACCCCGGCCGGACAGGACGCGTACGCAAAGGTGGACCCGTCCAACATCGCCACCGCCAAGGGTGCCGACACCTCCACGTTCTCGCCGCTGACCAAAAAGTGCGCCGAGACCATCGCCAACGCCAAGAGCATCAGCCAGTTCTTTGACCGCGATGCCCTGCCGGCCATGGCCAACAACGTGATGATCCCGGCGCTGCAGGGCTTCATCAAGGACGGCACCGTGGACGTCAAGAACCTCGAGTCGCAGGCCAAGGCGCTGTACGCGGCCCAGTGACTGCGTGCGGTGGCGGCCGGCCCCGTCCGCCGGGCCGGCCCGGCCGCCACCGCCGTCCGCTGCACCTGAATCCGCCCCGCAAGCGTCCCTGCGAGAAAACGAGTCTGCCCCCATGAGCACGCCAACCGAGCTATCCGAACCAGCCGCCCCCGGCACCCGGGGCAGCCACAAAACAGCCGTGCGCCAGGCCAAACCGGGCCGCGTCAAACGGCTCTCCAAGCGGGACAAGGTGGTCCTGGGCATCATGGTGGGCATCCCGACCCTGATCCAGCTCGCCTTTGTCTGGATCCCCACGCTGCTGTCCGTGCTGCTGTCCTTCGCCCGCTGGAACGGCCTGTCCCTTTCCGACATCCGTGCCGCGGGCATGGCCAACTACACCTACGCCTTCACGGACAACCCGGCCTTCTGGCCGGCCGTCCAGCACAACATCCTGTGGCTGCTGTTCCTGGCCGTCGTGGCCACCCCGCTGGGCCTGCTGCTGGCCGTGCTGCTGGACCAGCAGATCCGCGGCAGCAAGATCTACCAAAGCATCTTCTTTGTCCCGGTTATGCTGTCCCTGGCCCTGGTGGGCATCATCTGGCAGCTGTTCTACCAAAAGGACAACGGCCTGCTGAACTTCCTGCTGGGCACCGCCGGCACGCCGCAGGCCGTTGACTGGTTCGGCAACTCCAGCGTCAACATCTGGGCGGCCCTCATAGCGGCCACCTGGCGGCACGCCGGCTACGTCATGATCCTCTACCTGGCCGGCCTGAAGGGCGTGGACGCCTCGCTGAAGGAGGCCGCCTCCCTGGACGGGGCCAACGCCACCCAGACGTTCTTCCGCATCGTGTTCCCCGCCATGGCGCCCATCAACATCGTCATTGTGGTGATCACCATCATCGAATCCCTCCGGGCGTTCGACGTCGTCTGGGTCATCAACAAGGGCACCAACGGCCTGGAACTCATCAGCGCCCTGGTCATCACCTACCTGATCGGCGAGGGGCAGTCCATCGGCATCGGCTCGGCCTTTGCCGTCATCCTGCTGGTCATCTCCCTGGTGCCCATCACCATCTACCTGTCCCGGACGTTCCGGAAGGAGAAGTTCTGATGTCTGCTTCCACCACCGCCCGCCGGGCCCGGCCCGCCAAGCCAGGGGCGGGCCGCAGCCGCCCGCACTACGGCACCCACCTTTTCCTCACCGTCATGGCAGTCATGTGGATGGTCCCCCTGGGCTGGGCCCTGTTCACGGCCCTGCGCCCCAAGGCGGACACGGACAAATACGGCTATTTCAGCCTCGGCGGCGCATTCAACTTCAACAACTTCGCACAGGCCTGGACGCAGGGCGGCTTCCCGCGCTACTTCATGAACTCGCTCATCATCACCGTCCCCACCATCATCCTGGTGCTGCTGTTCAGTTCCATGATGGCCTTTGCCGTCAGCCGGGTGAGCTGGAAGTTCAACGTCACCCTGCTGATCATGTTCACGGCCGGCAACCTGCTCCCGCCCCAGGTCCTGGCCACCCCGCTCTTTGAAATGTTCAAGCTGATCCAGCTGCCGTACTGGTTCAGCGATTCGGGCAGCCTGCTCAACACCTACATTTCCGTCATCATTGCCAACACCGCGTTCCAGATCGGCTTTTGCACCTTCGTGCTCTCCAATTACATGAAGGCGCTCTCGGCGGACCTGACCGAGGCCGCCCTCGTGGATGGCGCGGGCATCTGGCGCCAGTACGTATCAATCATCATGCCGCTGTGCCGCCCGGCCATCGCGGCGCTGGCCACGCTGGAACTGATCTTCATCTACAACGACTACTTCTGGCCCCTGCTCTTCATCCAAAGCGGCGACAGGCTCCCCGTCACCACGGCCATCAACAACCTGCAGGGGACGTTCCTCTCCAACTACAACCTGCTGGCCGCCGGGGCCACCATCACGGTGGTCCCGACCCTGATTATCTACATCGTCCTGCAACGCCACTTTGTTGCCGGCCTGACCCTCGGCTCCAGCAAGGGCTGAGGGTGGCGTGAGAACCGGGAAGCACATGAAAGCCACCAAGGGCGCCCCCCTGCCCCACACGGAGCGGTCCGACCGCACCGAAGACGTGCCAATGCTCGCCGACGCCCGGCGCACCGCAATCGTCTCCACGGTGGCCCGAGAACGCGTGGTGCGGGTTTCGGACCTGGCCGAACAGTTCGGCGTTTCCCTCGTCACCGTCCGCCGCGACATCGATGCCCTGGACGACGCCGGACTGGTCCAGAAGATCCATGGCGGCGCCAAGCTGCCCGGCGGCGCCGGGACGCACGAACCCGGCTTTGAGCTCAAGTCCACCCTGGGCACGCTGGAAAAGCAGGCCATCGCGCAGGAGGCCCTGCTGCTTGTCCAGGACGGGATGGCGATCGGCCTCAGCGCCGGCACCACCACCTGGGCGCTGGCCAAGGCACTCAGCGCCCGCAAAAACCTCACGGTGGTGACCAACTCCGTGAAGATCGCCGACGTCTTCCAGGGCGCGGGGTCCAGGGTGTCGGTGATCCTCACGGGCGGCGAGCGCACGCCGTCGGACGCCCTGGTGGGGCCCATCGCCACCCAGTCGGTCCGCTCGCTGCACCTGGACGTGCTGTTCCTGGGCGTCCACGGCGTGGACGAGGATGCCGGCTTCACCACCCCGAACCTGCTCGAGGCCGAGATGGACCGGGCGCTGATTGAGGCGGCACGCAAGGTGGTGGTGCTGGCCGACCACAGCAAGTGGGGCACCGTGGGCATCAGCACCATCGCCGCCATGGAGGAGGTGGATGAGGTCATCAGCGACGAGGACCTCGCCCTGGAAGCGCAACGCATCCTGCGCGAGCGCGTGGGCAAGCTGCGCCTCGTCGCCACCGCACCGCATCCGCACACCCCCTAACCCCGCCAAGAAACGTTCAGGAGTCACACGTGCCAGCCATTTACCTGCGCCAGGGCCGAACATCGCTCGTCATCGGGCTCGACGGCGGTGCCCCGCAACTCCTGCACTGGGGCGCCGACCTCGGCCCGGAGCTGCCGGACCTGGCCATCCTGGGCGACGCCGTCCCCCACTCCGCCCTGGACGTCCCCGTGCCCCTGGGGCTCGTGCCGCAGGCGTCGGACGGCTGGCGCGGGCGCCCCGGCCTGCGCGGACACGGCACGGGCGCCTCCGGGGCAGGATTCTCGCCCCGGCTGCGCCTGGAGGACTGGTCCCAGTCCGGCGGGGAGGCCCGCATTGAGCAGCTCGATGCGGACCTTGGCCTGGCCGTGATGACCACGGTGACGCTGCACGCCGGCGGCCTGCTGGAAGTAAGCCACGGGGTGGAAAACCGCGGCGGCGCGGACTTTGCCCTGGACGGGCTCGCCGTGACCCTCCCGGCTGGCCGGGACGCCACCGAGATCCTCGACCTCACCGGCCGGTGGTGCCGTGAACGCCATCCGCAACGCCGCCCGGTGGGGCAGGGCACGTGGGTGCGCAGCGGCCGCCATGGCCGGACCGGGCATGACGCCTCGCTGCTGCTGGCCGTTGGGACTCCGGGCTTCGGCAACCGGCACGGCAAGGTGTGGGCCGCCCACCTTGGCTGGAGCGGGGACCACGAACAATTTGTGGACACGGTCGCGGACGGGCGCACCGTGATGGGCGCGGAGGAGCTGCTCGGTTCCGGCGAGGTGGTGCTGGCGCCCGGCGAAAGCTACGTCACGCCGCCGTGCTTTGCGGCCTACTCGGACCGCGGGCTGGACGGCATTTCCGAGGCGTTCCACCACTGGTTCCGGGCACGCAGCAGGCACCCGTCCACGCCCCGCCCCGTGGTCCTGAACGTCTGGGAGGCCGTCTACTTCGACCACCGCCTGGACGTCTTGACCGAGCTGGCGGAGTCCGCGGCGGAACTGGGCGTGGAGCGCTTTGTGCTCGACGACGGCTGGTTCCACCACCGCCGCAACGACTCCGCCGGGCTGGGCGACTGGTACGTGGACGGGGACGTGTGGCCGCAGGGCCTGCATCCCCTCGTGGAAGCCGTCACCTCCCGCGGCATGCAGTTTGGGCTGTGGGTGGAGCCGGAGATGGCCAACGTTGATTCCGACGTGGCCCGTGCGCACCCCGACTGGATCGCCGGCCCCGTGGCCAGGCACGACGCCGGGTCCCGGCTGCCCCTGCCGTGGCGCCACCAGCAGGTGCTGGACCTGGCGAACCCGGACGCCTGGCAGTACATTTTTGACCGGCTCAACGCGCTGCTGGACGAATACCCCATCAGCTACCTCAAATGGGACCAGAACCGGGACCTGGCCGAGATGGGCCACGACGGACGGCCCGGCGTGCACCGGCAGACGCTGGCCGTGTACCGGCTGCTGGATGCACTGAAGGCCGCCCACCCGGGCCTGGAAATTGAAAGCTGTTCCTCCGGCGGCGCGCGCGTGGACCTGGGCATCCTGGAACGGACGGACCGGATCTGGGCCTCGGACTGCAACGACGCCCTGGAACGGCAGACCATCCAGCGCTGGACGTCCGTAGTGGTGCCGCCGGAGCTGGTGGGCTCGCACATCGGGCCCGGCACCTCCCACACCACGGGGCGCACGCACGACCTCTCCTTCCGTGCGGCCACGGCCCTGTTCGGCCACTTTGGCATGGAGTGGGACATCCGCGGAGTCGCGGGCGCCGGGCGGGAGGAGCTGCGCGGCGCCGTCGAACTGTACAAAAAACACCGCGGGCTCATCCACAGCGGCACCATGGTCCGCGCGGACGTGCCGGACCCGTCCCTGATGTTGCACGGGGTTGTGGCCGGGGACGGCACCCGGGCGCTGTTCGCGCTCGTGGCGGTGGCGACGTCGTACGCCGAGCAGCCCGGACGGGTGGCCATTCCCGGACTGGATCCGGAACTGCAGTACCGCGTGGCGCTGTGTTACCCGGGGCCGGACGCGGCGGGGGCAACGTTCATGCAGGCCGCCGCGCCCGCCTGGCTGGCGGGCGGGGCGGTGGCCAGCGGCCGGTTCCTGGCCGAGGTGGGGCTGCCCATGCCGGTGCTCAACCCGGAGCATGCCATCCTGCTGGAGGTCACGGCGCGCTGATGGGGCTGCGTGCCCGCCTGCCGGACTCCGGGGGCGCAGCGGACTGCAGCAGGGCGTCCGCCTGGCGCAGCAGCTGGTCGCGGCCGGACACGGATGGTTCGGGCACGGGCGGCTCGGACACGGATGGTTCGGTCAGCCCTGGCCGGGGTGCCTGCTGTCCGTGTGGCCCGGCGGCGCCAAGGGAAGCCTTGACATTGCGCGCAATCTCGTCGAACAGGGCGGCGTCCTGCCGGGTGGCCAGATCGCTGGTCTTCAGGCTCGTCAGGACGATCAGGCCGGCCAGCCGGCGGTCGCTGCCGGTGTCCAGCGCGGCGTCGATGGCCCACTGCGCCCGCACCCACCACTGGTCGCGGCGTCCGGCGTCAAGCGCCTGCCGGTAGGTCAGGTAGGCGACCAGTGCGGTCACGAACACGCCCACAATGGAGATGACGGGCAGCCAGCCCTGGCCCCAGCTGCCCAGGTCCGCAGCCAACCGACCCCACCAGATGTCCATGGCTGCATCCTACCGCCGGGCGTGCATGGGGCATGATGGTTCCATGACTTCCACACCCGATGCCACGCCCGCCGGCCGCGGCGAACTGCTCATCCTCAACGGCCCCAACCTGAACCTGCTGGGCACGCGCGAGCCCGCCATCTACGGCAGTGACACGCTCGACGACGTCGCCCGGCTCGCCGGTGCGGCCGCCCGGGACGCCGGGTTCAGCTCCGAGTGCATCCAGTCAAACCACGAGGGCGACCTCGTGGACGCCATCCACGCGGCGCGCGGCACCGCGGTGGGCATCATCATCAACGCCGGCGCCTACACGCACACGTCCGTGGCCATCCGGGACGCGATTTCCGCCGTCGAGCTTCCCACGGTGGAGGTGCACATCTCCAATGTGCACAAGCGCGAGGAGTTCCGGCACCACTCCTACCTGTCCCCCGTGTGCGACGCCGTCATCGTCGGCGCCGGCGTCCACGGCTACGTCCTGGCCGTCAGCTACCTGGACCAGGCGCTGGCGTAGGTCACTTGACGCCCTGGCCTGCGTCGTGGGCCGCGGTACAGCCGCAGGAGCGGCGAAGGACCAGTTCGCAGTCGAAGACCAGGCTCTGCGGCGGCGTGTTCCGCCCGGGGCCGATGATGGCCTTCACCCCGGCTTCCGCCATCTCCCGGACGGGCTGGCGAACGGTGCTCAGCGGTGGCCAGCAGTACTCCGCTTCCTCTGAGCCGTCGAAGGACATGACCGCAACGTCTTCGGGAATCCGCAGGCCGGCTTCATGGATGGCCCGCAGGAATCCGATGGCCTGCTGGTCCGAGCTGATGAACACCGCACCGGGGCGGGGCGACGAGGCCAGGAGCTGTTGCCCTGCTTCATAGCCGCCCTGGCGGTCGAAGGAGCAGCGGTATACCCGTCCGTCAAGCTGCCCCATGGCCTGCAAAGCCTGCCGCCAACCTATTTCACGGCGGTCCAGGGTGTTTCCCGTGGGGATACCCACAATGAGGGCAATCTCCGTGTGGCCATGCGAGCCCAGGTGTTCCACGGCTTGCCGGGAACTGCGGGTGAATTCCGGGCCAATGGCGTCAATGGCCCGGGCGTCCTCCGAAAAGTTCAGCAGCACGGTCCGGATCCCCCGCTGTTCCAGCTCGCCGACATCCGGATTGCTCAGCACGGAACATAGGAACACCCCGTCCACCTGGCGGTCCACGAAGTTCCTCAGGTGGCTTTGCTCCACGGAGAGTGAGTCCCGGGAATCCGCCAGGAGCATGGCGAATCCGCGTTCCTCCGCGGCCTGCTCCACCTCCTCCGCAAGGCTGGCAAAGAAGGGATTGCCGATCTTCGGAACGACCATGCCCAGGAGCCGGGAGGATCCCTTCTTCAATGCCCTGGCGGCCACATTGGGCCGGTAGCCGAGGGCCGCGATGGCCTGCCGGACCTTCGCCTGCGTGGCCGGGGCCACGTTTTTGGGCCCCCCGTTGACCACGTAGCTGACGACGGCGGTGCTGACGCCGGCCAGGCGCGCGACGTCCTTGCGCGTGATGACGGGTCTGGGCGGGGAGGGGTGGTCCGGCATAGCCACCATGTTAGCGTTCAGCGGCCAGTTCCCCTGCCGCGCGCGCCACGGCCGGGGCGTCGCCGAAGTCGGGGATCTGCAGGCGTTCGCCGCCACGCAATGCCGACCTGTGGGCCACGATCCCGGGGAGGGTGTACCGTGCCGCCTCCCAAGCGTTGACCGGGGGTAGTTCGCCGGTGGCAACGGCCGTGGCAAAGTCGTCGACCAGGAAGCTGTGGCTGCCTTCATGCCCGCTGGGCAGGGCGCGGAGTTGAACCGGGAGGCGGCTGGGATCATGCACCGGCGCCAGGCCGGAAACGAAGGCGTCCCGCAATGCCGGGTCCACGTCAGCCAGTGACGGATCGTCCAGGGCGAGGCTGGGGAGGGTGCGGATCTGTTCGCTGACGTCCGTGAAGCCCTTCTTGTCCTGCCACACGGCGGTTTCCACGAGCTGCTCGAAGCTTCCTTCGGTGCCGAAGTAGCGGAAGCGGCTCTCCCGGAGGTGGGACGGATAGCCGACGCGCCGGAACTCGTTGATGCGCACGCTGCCGCCGCCTGCCATCTCGAACAGGGCGCTGGCATTGGAGAAATCGTTGTCGAACATGCTGATTTGGCGGTCGAAGACGCCATCGCCGCGGTCATCACGGACTCCGATGCAGCTCACGCTGGTCAGGTGGCCGCCGATCCCGCCCAGGACCCCTCCCAAGGAATGCGTGGGGTACAACATTGGAGGGTAGCTGGCCGTCTTCTGCCAGTCCGCGCCACCACTGTATTGGTAGGCGGCGTAGAAGCCCAGGTCCATGTCGTGGACGTAGTCCCCCTCGGCGTAGAAAACCCGGCCGAAGGCGCCGGCATCCTTCATCCGGCGCGCATAGATGGTGGCGGGGTTGTAGTAGCTGGTCTCACCCATCATGTAGGTCAGGCCCGTTTCACGGACCGCCGCGATGATGTCGGCAATTTCCTCTTCGCTGATGGCCATGGGAACCGCCGAGTAGACGTGCTTGCCTGCCCGCAGGGCCTGGACGACGAGGGGCCCGTGCGTCCAGCGCTGCGTGAAGATCGCGACGGCGTCCACTCCGCTGGCGAGCATTTCCTCGAAGCTGGCGAAAGTCCCGGCGAGATGCTGGCGCCCCGCCAAGGCTTCGGCCCGCTCGGGCAGGACATCGGTGACATAGACGTCGGTAACGCACGGGTGTGCCTGGAAGAGTTTTGCAAATTGGCCGGCGAACTGGCCGGCACCGACGATTCCGAGGGAAAAAGGTGTCATCTGGGTCATGCCCCCGAGTTTTACATGAGGATCTACTCGAGTCAATACAAATTGAAACATCTGGCTATCTTGTCGAAATTACTTGCACTCAAAATAGTTACTCGTGTAGATTCCTGTGCTGTTGTTAGTTGCATCACATCAATGGAGGCACGTATGGCCAGCAGCACCCTCAGGGCCGGAACCAGAAGACCCATCCCCAGCGCCCTGCCCCGGAAGGGCCCCAAGGCACGCCGTGGACGCAGCGACGCCAGGATCGCAATGGTCTTTATCGCCCCTGCGTTGATCGGCCTCGTGGCCTTCTACATTGTCCCGACCTTCCGGGGCCTCTACCTCAGTTTTACCGACTACTCGATCCTGGGCGACCCGGAGTGGGTGGGCATGAAGAACTACCAGGCCATCGCAAAGGACCCGATGTTCTGGAACTCGCTCTGGGTGACGGTTGAATATGTGGTCATCAACATCGTGTTGCAAACCTCCATTGCGCTGGGACTGGCCCTCCTGATGCACAACGTGGCCAAGTCCATCCTGGTGCGCGGCGCACTACTCCTGCCCTACCTGATGGCCAACGTCATTGCCGCGCTGCTGTGGTTCTGGATGCTGGACTACCAGATCGGCATCGTCAACCAGGTCATCGAATGGCTGGGGCTGCCCCGGGTGGCGTTCTTCGGCTCGCAAATCTGGGCCATTCCGACCCAGGCGCTGATCAACACCTGGCGGAACATGGGGTACACGGCGTTGCTCATTTTCGCCGGCCTTCAGGCGATTCCCGGCTCTTTGTATGAAGCGGCCAGCCTTGACGGCTCCTCCCCGGGCCAGACGTTCCGCAAGATCACCCTGCCCCTTCTGCGTCCCGTCCTGGCCCTGGTGCTCGTCATGACCGTCACCGGCTCCTTCCAGGTTTTTGACACCGTTGCCGTGACCACCCAGGGCGGCCCCATCAACGCCACCCGCGTGCTGCAGTACCTCATTTTCCAGCGCGCCTTCAACGAACAGGACTTCGGCTATGGTTCCGCGATTGCCGTGATCCTGTTCCTCATTCTCATGGTTGTCGCCGTCATCCAGATGAAATTCCTGCGCGGCAATGAATCGGACCTGGACTAGGAGAACCCCCATGACTGAATTCGCATCACAGCGCCGACGCAGGTTCAGGTGGCGCCTGGTCCTGGCCTGGACCGCCGTCGGTCTCGCCATTGCCATCAGCATCCTGCCCTTTTACTGGGTCCTGCGGACTGCCTTGTCCACCAACGGTTCCCTGGCGGCCAATTCGGCCAATCTGCTGCCGGCGGACTTCAGTCTGGGCGCGTTCAAGCGTGTCTTTGGACTGCAGACGACGGCGGAGGCCATCGCGGCCGGCGGATCGGGTGCCTCCATCAATTTTTGGGGCTACCTGCTCAACTCCATGCTCTTCGCGACCCTGACCACCGCGGGCGCGGTCTTCTTCAGCTCCATGGCGGCTTATGCCTTCTCCCGGCTCCGTTGGAAGGGGAGGGACAAGGTCTTTGCACTGTTTCTGGGAACCATTTTGGTACCGCCGATCTTCACGGCCCTGCCCAACTTCCTCCTGGTCCGCAACCTCGGCCTGTTGAACACCATGGCGGGCCTGGTCCTGCCGTACATCTTCATGACCCCGTTTGCCATTTTCTTCATGCGCCAGTTCTTCCTGAACATGTCCCGTGAAGTGGAGGAGGCGGCGATGCTGGATGGGGCCAGGCATTGGAGGATCTTCTTCCAGGTTGTCCTTCCCAACGCTGCCGCACCCCTGGCCACACTTGCGCTCCTGACCTTCATGGGCCAGTGGAATGAGTACTTCTGGCCACTCCTGGTGGGGAGTGACGATAGTTCCCGGGTCCTGACCGTTGGGCTCAGCGTGTTCAAGTCCCAGTCGCCCCAGGGCGCGCCCGACTGGTCCGGCCTCATGGCCGCAACCCTTGTCTCTGCCCTTCCCGTCCTGATCCTGTTCGCCGCTTTCGGCAAACGGATCGTCAATTCCATCGGTTTCAACGGCACCAAGTAGTCCGGCGCCAACCCCTCAAACACCCCGGAAAGAAAGAAGCCCATGAAAAACCCCTTCACCAGCAAGAAGACCGTCGGCGCAGTGGCCATTGCCGTTTTCGCCGCCGCGTCCCTGAGCGCCTGTGGCGGCGCCTCCGCCGGCGGCAACTCTGCCAGCGGGGACGTCAGTTACTGGCTGTGGGACGCCAACCAGCTGCCGGCCTACCAGCAGTGCGCTGACGACTTTCACAAAGCCAACCCGGACATCACCGTCAAGATCACCCAGACCGGCTGGGATGACTACTGGGGCAAGCTCACCAACGGCATGGCCGCGGGGACGGCGCCCGATGTATTCACCGACCACCTGTCCAAGTTCCCGGACTTCGTCAAGACCAAGCAGCTGGTGCCGCTTGACGACGCCGTCAAGGCCGCCAATATCAACCTCAACCAGTACAACGCCGGCCTCGCCGACCTCTGGGTGGGCCAGGATGGCAAGCGTTACGGCCTGCCCAAGGACTGGGACACCATTTCGCTGTTCTACAACAAGAAGATGGCCGCCGCTGCCGGCCTGAGCCCCGCCCAGATGGCATCCCTCACCTGGAACCCCCAGGACGGCGGCACCTACGAGAAGGCAATCGCCCACCTGACGGTCGACAAGAACGGCAAGCGCGGCGACGAGCCGGGCTTCGACAAGAACAACGTGGCCGTCTACGGACTGGGCCTGCCAGGTTCCGATGGTGAAAATGCGGGGCAGACCCAGTGGAGCTTCCTGAGCGCCACAACGGGCTGGACCACCACGGACAAGAACCCCTGGGGCACCCATTTCAACTACGACGATAAGCGCCTCCAGGACACCATCGCCTGGTGGGCCTCGCTCGCCCAAAAGGGCTACATGCCAAAACTCGAGACCACGGTGGGCGCCAGCGCACCTGATGCATTCGGTGCGGGCAAGGCCGCCATCAACAGCAATGGCGACTGGATGATCGGCCAGTACAAGACTTACAAGGGCGTGGACTTGGGCATCGCCCCCACCCCGGTTGGCCCCAACGGCAAGAGCATGTCCATGTTCAACGGCCTGGCCGACTCCATCTGGGCCGGGACCAAAAAGAAAGACGCCTCCATCAAATGGGTCGAGTACCTCGCCTCCACCAAGTGCCAGGACGTGGTGGCCTCCAAGGCCGTGGTCTTCCCCGCCATCAAGACCTCAAGCGACAAGGCCGCTGCAGCCTTCAAGGCAAAGGGCATTGACGTCACGCCCTTCACGCAGCACGTGAAGGACGACACCACGTTCCTGCTCCCCATCACGGACAATGCCGCCAAGGTGGCCGGCATCATGAAGCCTGCCATGGATGCCGTGGTCGCCGGCAAGGCGCCCGCCAGCTCACTGACGGCTGCCAACGGCCAGGTCAACGCCCTGTTCGCCAAGTAGCACCACGCCGTGTGCGGCGGCGGCAGCAGCACCGCCGTCGTCGCACACTTTTCGTCCCCTCCCCCCGCACCGACCGAAAGCCGTTCCATGCACCCCCTCCACCTTTCCGCCGCCGGTTCCAGCCTGGTCCTCTCCTTCGAATCCGGCGAGGCCGAAATCGTCCATTGGGGCCCGGCCCTGGGACCCGGCCTTCCGGACATGGGCCGCCTGAACAACCCCATCCCGCACTCCGCCCTGGACGCGCCGATCGTGGCCGGGCTTCTTCCCCAGGCGTCCTCCGGATGGGCCGGGCGCCCCGGCCTGCGAGGCTACCGCTGGAATGACGAAGGCGTCCCCGGCTTTCATTTCTCCCCCTGCTTCCGGGTCACCTCTGCTGAAACCGTTCCGGTGCCGGCCGGCACCGTGCCGGGGGCCGTTTCGCAGGCCGGCCGGATCATCCAGACCGACCCGAAGGCGGGCCTGGAATTGACCACGACCCTCGTCTTGAATCCCGGGGGGCTGCTGGAGGTTGCCCACGAACTCCTCAACAACGGCACTACGGACTATGCCGTGGAGGAACTGGCCCTGAGCCTCCCCGTCCCTGCGCGGGCCGGTGAACTGCTGGACTTCACCGGCCGCTGGATCCGCGAGAACCACCCACAGCGGCAGGACATCCGGCAGGGCACCTGGGTCCGCACCGGCCGCCATGGGCGCACCGGGCACGATTCGTCCCTGCTGGTGGCGGCAGGGACCAAGGGGTTCGGCAATCGGCGCGGTGAAGTCTGGGCCACCCACTTTGGCTGGTCCGGAAACCACGAACAGTTTTTGGATTCCCTGGCTGACGGCCGCAGGATGCTCGGCGCCACCGAGCTCCTGGGCTCCGGCGAACTGGTTCTGGCCCCGGGCGAAGGCTACAGGACACCGGTCCTCTATGCGGCATACTCGGCCCAGGGCCTGGACGGGGTGACGGATGCCTTTTACCGCTGGTTCCGGGCCCGGCCGAACCACGTGGACACCACGGAGGGCCGTGTCCGTCCCGTTGTGCTGAACACCTGGGAGGCCGTCTACTTCGACCATCGGCTTGAACCGCTCATGGAACTGGCCACTTCCGGGGCCGGACTGGGGGCAGAGCGGTATGTCCTGGACGACGGCTGGTTCCGGGGCCGCCGGGATGACACCGCCGGCCTGGGCGACTGGTTCGTCGACCAGGACGTCTGGCCCCGGGGCCTGACGCCGCTGATCGAGCATGTCAACGGACTCGGCATGGAGTTCGGCCTCTGGGTGGAGCCGGAAATGGTCAACCTGGACTCGGATGTGGCCCGGGAACATCCCGAATGGATCGTGGGCCCCGACACGCGC
The DNA here is from genome assembly GCF_013376095.1 of Arthrobacter sp. SDTb3-6. Lineage (GTDB taxonomy): Bacteria > Actinomycetota > Actinomycetes > Actinomycetales > Micrococcaceae > Specibacter. The sequence continues at coordinate 14,723 of NZ_JAAMFN010000056.1, forward strand.
CTCCACACCGACGGCGGGCGACTGCCGCTGGAGTGGCGCGGGCAGCACGTTCTTGACCTGGCCAACCCGGAGGCCTGGCAGTACGTCCACGACCGGCTCGATGCGCTCCTGACCGAGAACAACATCGCCTACCTCAAGTGGGACCAGAACCGTGACCTCACCGAGCATGGACATGGCGGGCGGCCTTCCGTGCACGGCCAGACCCTGGCCGCGTACCGGCTCCTTGACGCACTCAAGGTGTTGCACCCGAACGTCGAGATCGAGTCCTGCTCCTCAGGGGGTGCCCGCGTGGACCTGGGCATCCTGCAGCGCACGGACCGTGTGTGGGCATCGGACTGCAATGACGCCCTGGAACGCCAGACCATCCAGCGCTGGACCCAGGCCGTGCTGCCGCCAGAACTCGTTGGCGCCCATGTGGGGCCGACCCGTTCCCACACCACCGGCCGGGTGCACGACATCACCTTCCGGGCCATCACTGCCATCTTCGGCCACTTCGGCATGGAATGGGACGTCCGCCAGGCCACGGCACGTGAGCGCACCGTCCTGAAACGGGCCATTGGACTTTACAAGAAGCACCGCGGCCTACTCCATTCCGGCACACGGGTGAACGCCGACATTGCCGACCCCAACCTCTCCTTGCATGGCGTGGTGGCGAGGGACCAGTCCGAAGCCCTGTATGCCGCCGTCGTCCACGCCTCCCTCGCCGCGGAAGTCCCCGGACGCGTCGAGCTTCCCGGGCTTGACCCGCGAAAGGCCTACCGCGTCCAAGTTCTCATGCCCACCGTGGCCGACCTCCCCACGTCGGGGGAAGGGGAGGAGGAAAGTCCCTTTGTCCAGATCCGGTCCAGCAACTGGCTGGAAGACGGGGTTACGGTGAGTGGTGCATTCCTGGCAAACGTCGGCCTTCCGCTTCCCGTCCTCCGCCCGGAACACGCGCTCCTGCTACATGCAGGGGAAATGCACTGACGCGGGCGCCAGGAACATGGCGGCAGGAGCTACTTGACGCTGCACTGCCCGGAGCCCACCGGGCTGTGGAGCATTGGCGCGGCCGCGATGACCGGGGCCACTTCGGCCATGGTGAAGGCGAAGCCGACCGGTTCCGACGTCGTCGACTTGGCAAACACCACTCCCACGACCCGTCCGGAGGTGTCCAGCAGCGGGCCGCCCGAGTTGCCGGACTGGACGTTTCCGGCCAGCTGGTAAATGTCCAGCACCGACTTTTGCTTGCCCTCGATGTCCGGAATCAGCATGGGCCCGCTGGCCAGCACCGTGGCGGGCCGGACCTGCAGCGGCCCGCCCAGCGGGTAGCCGGCGAAGGCCGCCTGGGAGTTGTCGCGGAGGGTGGGGCCGGTGGGCAGGGGAGCCACGTTCAGGCCATCCACGGCAAGGATGGCCAGGTCCTTCACCGGGTCGAAGTAGACCACGCGGGCCGGGAGCGAGCCCTGCGACGGCGTGACCACCACGGGCATGGGGACGCCCGCCACCACGTGGGCATTGGTCAGGACCCGGTCCGGTGCCACCACGAACCCGCTACCGGTCTGGTTCTGGCCGCACTGGAAGGCGGTGCCGGAAATCTTCAGCACGGATCTGGCCGCGTTGTTCCAGGCCGGCGTGTTGGTGCTGGCGTTGGGCGCAGCCACGGGGTTGTGGGGGCCGCCGGGGTTGAGCAGTTGGGGTATGCCCTCCTCCAGGACCAGCGAGCGCATCTGCGCAGCCACCGCCTTGACCGGGTCCGGCGTCCAGGCGTCAATCTTGGAAATGACCACCGAACTGCTCAGCTGCCTGGAGACCGCGGGGATGCCCAGGTTGGTCACGCCGAAGGCAAGCAGGGAAATCACCACCGCGCCCACCAGCACGTTCAGTGCCCCTCCGAGCAGCCGGTTCACGGTGCGTACGGGGCCGGATTTCACGCGTTTGCCGATGGCCCGCCCGATCCTGATTCCCCCGGCATGGCCAATGGCGATCAGGATCACGGTGGCGCCGATGACAAACACCGTCCGCCAGCCGGGCCCGGGTGCATGCTCACTGACAAACGGCGCGGCAAAAAACGCCGCAGCGCCGCCGGCCACCATGCCGAGCAGCCCGCCCAGGCTGACCACCAGCCCCGCGCTGAGCCCGTAGATCAGCTGCCACAACAGCCACAGGATCAACACCGCATCCAGCCAGGAGAAGCCAAGCATCCAGTACCGCCTTCCCTGCACTTTCCCGGTCATTGCCCGCGACTCCCCGGATGGCACCCGCGAGGCACATAATACCGGGCGAATCCGTGCAGCCCTTGTGGGTCCCTGGGGTAAAATGCCGAACGGAGACCGCCGCGCATGCCAAATTGGTCACAAAAGCCCGAAACTTCTGAAAGAATCAGTAATAGGTCCCAACTGTTTAGCTACATAACTTCAAGGAGATTTCATGGACATCGAGGTACTGCGCCGCGCACCACTATTCACCACGCTCGACGATGAGGCCTTCCGACTGCTGACCGACGAGCTGGCCGAGGTGGACCTCTCCCGCGGGGCTTCCGTGTTCCGTGAAGGCGACCAGGGCGACCAGCTGTACTTCATCGTCTCGGGCAAGGTGAAGCTGGGCCGCACCTCGCCGGACGGCCGCGAATCCCTCGTTGCGATCCTGGGCCCGGGCGAGCTCTTCGGTGAAATGGCCCTCTTTGACCCGGCCCCGCGCAGCACCACCGCCACAGCCGTCTCCGAGACCCGCCTGGCCGGGCTGAAGAACGAATCGCTCAACGCCCTGCTGCGCAACCGCCCCGAGGTGTCCATGCAGCTTCTGCAGGCCCTGGCCCGCCGCCTGCGCCGCACCAACGACAACCTCTCCGACTTGGTCTTCTCCGACGTCCCCGGCCGCGTGGCCAAGGCCATCCTGGACCTGGCGGACCGCTTCGGCCGCCCCGCCACCGACGGCATCCTCGTGGCCCATGAACTCACGCAGGAAGAGCTGGCCCAGCTGGTCGGCGCCTCGCGCGAGACCGTCAACAAGGCGCTGGCCGAGTTCGTCCAGCGCGGCTGGCTGCGCCTGGAGGCCCGCGCCGTCGTCATCCTCGACGTCAACCGCCTGCGCCAGCGCTCCCGCTGATCCCCGCCGGTTCAACCGGCCGCGCGCCGGTTGGGCCCGTCGAAACCAAGCACGACGAACCCAGGGACGACGACGGCCCGGCC
>NZ_JAAMFN010000057.1 GCF_013376095.1 Arthrobacter sp. SDTb3-6
GGCGTTGGTGGCTGGTCAGGCCTTGCGGAGGTTTTCCCTGACCAGCGGGGCAACCTGCGTGCCATAGAGTTCAATGCTGCGCATGAGTTGCTCGTGCGGCAGGGTGCCGTGGCTGTACTTCAGATCGAAGCGGGACAGCCCCAGCGACTTGGCCACGGTGGTGATCTTGCGCGCCACCGTTTCCGGCGAGCCGACCATCAGGGCGCCCTTGGGGCTGGCCGTGGCGTTGAACTGCAGGCGGGTCAGGGGCGGCCAGCCGCGGTCACGGCCGATGCGGTTGTGCGCGGCGGCGTAGTGTGGCCACAGCTCTTCCATGGCCTGTTCGTCGGTCTCGGCGATGTACCCCGGCGAGTGGACCCCGATGGGCTGCTCCGGCTGGCCGAATTCCTTCAGCGCACGGTGGTAAAGGTCGGTGAACGGGGCGAACTGCAGGGGCTCCCCGCCAATGATGGCGAGCATCAAGGGCATGCCGTAGTGTGCCGCGCGGACCACGGACTGGGGGCTTCCGCCCACGGCCACCCACGATTTCAACGTCCCCTTTTCAAGGTGCGGATATACCATCTGGTCGGCCAGGGCTGCACGGGTGCTGCCACTCCACGTGACGGGGCCCTGCTTGAGCACCTCGGCGAACAGGGCCAGCTTCTCCTCAAACAGTTCCTCGTACTGCTCCAGGTCCAGGCCAAAGAGCGGGAAGGATTCGGTAAAGGAGCCGCGGCCCAGGGTGACTTCGGCACGGCCGGAGGAGACGGCGTCGAGCGTGGAAAAGCGCTGGAAGACGCGGACGGGGTCATCGGAGCTTAGCACAGTGACGGCCGATCCCAGCCTGATCTGCTTGGTCTGCCCGGCAATCGCGGAAAGCACCATGTCCGGGGAGGAGATGGCGTAATCGTCGCGGTGGTGCTCGCCAATCCCAAAGTAGTCCAGGCCCAGGGAGTCGGCCAGCACGGCCTGTTCGACGACGTCGCGGATCACCTGGGCGGCCGGCTTCGCCAAGCCTTCCCCGTCCAGGGTGATGTCACCGAAGGTGTCCAGCCCCAGTTCAAAGTCAGCGTCAACCATGCCTTGCTCCATTCCGTAGCCCCACTCCCGCGCCGGCTGGCCGGCCATTCCGGGAAATATGCGTTTGCATCTACTTGGAGAACTGGGCGCCCACGGAAACTATTCCCGGACCACTGGAGGCACCGGGCTCTACCGCAGCGCCATGGCCGCCTTGCTGCGGTAGACGGCCAGGAAGGTGGAGATCCTCCGCACGGCCTCCTCGATGTCGCCCACCGAGGGCAGCAGGACAAAGCGGAAGTGGTCCGGCGAGGGCCAGTGGAATGCGGTGCCGTGGGAGACCAGGATCTTTTGGTCCTGCAGCAGGTCGATCACGAACTTTTCATCGTCCTCGATGGGATACATCTCCGGGTCCAGCCTCACGAACAGGTACATTGCCCCGGCGGCCGGGACGCACGAAACGCCGGGGAGCGCATTGAGCAGTTCCGAGGCGCGCGTGCGTTGTTCGCACAGGCGCCCGCCGGGCTTCGTCAGGTCGTTAATGCTCTGGTAGCCGCCCAGGGACGTCTGGATGGCGTGCTGCGCCGGCACATTGGCACACAGGCGCAGCGAGGCGAGCAGCTCCAGGGATTCCTTGAAGCCGGCCATCGCGGCGCGCGGTCCGGACAGGGCCACCCAGCCGGCACGGTAGCCAGGCATGCGGTAGGCCTTGGACAGGCCGCTGAAGGTGAGCATGCAGACATCGTCCGCCAGCGAGGCCATGTGGATGTGCGTGCGGCCGTCGTAGAGGATCTTCTCGTAGATCTCATCGGCAAAGATGACCAGGTCGTGCTCGCGCGCCAGTTCCACGAACCGCTCCAGGATGTGCCGCGGATAGACGGCCCCCGTGGGGTTGTTGGGGTTGATGATCACGATGGCGCGGGTGGCGGGCGTGATTTTCGCGGCCACGTCGGCCATGTCCGGCCACCACTCGTTGTCCTCGTCACACAGGTAGTGGACCGGCACGCCGCCGGTCAGGGTGACCGAGGCGGTCCACAGCGGGTAGTCCGGCGCCGGGATCAGTACCTCGTTGCCGTTTTCCAGGAACGCCTGCAGGGTCATGGAGATCAGTTCGCTGACGCCGTTGCCGACAAAGATGTCCTCCACGCCGATCTTCATCAGGCCCTTGGTCTGGTAGTACTGCGAGATGGCCGTGCGGGCCGAGAAGATGCCCTTGGAGTCGCTGTATCCCTGGGCCCCGCGCAGGTGGTGGATCATGTCCACCACGATCGACTCCGGGGCCTCCAGCCCAAACGGCGCCGTGTCGCCGAGGTTCATGCGCAGGATCCGGTGCCCCTCCGCCTCCATCTTCTGGGCCGCATGGAGGATCGGGCCGCGAAGTTCGTACCGCACATTGGCAAGCTTGCTGGAGTGTTGCATGGGGCGCATGCCTTCCATTTTCACACAACGACGACGCCGGCCCGGGCCGCCGTCCACATGCCGGTCGCCGGGGCGGGGGTGCGACGCCTTTTCCCGCCCGGGTGCGCTGCCGCGGCGGCGCTGTTGACTTTCTCACAATCGACGCCGTGCCGCCGGGCCTAGCACAAGCGGAACGCCCCCAAAGACGGCCGATGATTGGTAGGCTGAAACGCTGGACAAAGGCCCTTGTGGGGAAGCGCCCGTCCCATTACTTTGACCCTCAAGGAGACCAAGCCCTCAATGACTTCCGTGGCAACCGAATCACTGCGCGAACAGCTCTGGAACCGTCGTTATGACGAGAACATTGCACCCATTACCGAACTGTGCGACTCCCTGGCCCAGGCCCGTCCGGAGCAGCGGGTTGCGTATGTGGATCCGGTTCACGACGTCGACGATTGCCGCATCATCAGCCTGTTCTCCAACGTCGGGGAGCTGGACCCTTCCGGTTTTGTAACCGCCGGCGACGAGCAGGCGGCCACCCGCCTCCTGGGCATCCACTGGCAGCTGGGCCTGCGCCCCAGCTACGTCATGCCCTGGAACGTGCACCCATGGTTCACTCCCGGTGAGCCCAACGGCCGCCTGAGCGCCGCCCAGATCGAACAGGGACTGCGCCCCCTTGTGAAGTTCCTGACCCTGGTCCCCCGTGCGTCCGCCCTGGTGGCCCACGGCACCGAGGCCCACCGCCTGGCCGACCAGCTCCTGAAGGCCCAGGGCCCCATGCTGTACAAGCGCGGCTTCGGCATCTACAAGGTCCGCTCCCTTTCCGGCCGCAGCTTTGCCGGGTCAGCCGACCGCCAGGCCGGTTGGCTGTTGGAATCGGCGAAGGCCTACGCCGAATCCATGACCCGCAACGGCATCCCGGTCAAGGGCCGCTGACCCGCCACCACCAAGGGTGCCGTGCACGACGTCGGACCGGCCCCCCGAGCGGGACCGGTCCGACGTCGTACAGGCGTGACGGCGGCGGGGCTACCAGCGGTGCGCCACGTCGATGACCAGCCGCGACTGGTTCCCGGGCCCGTTGAGCACAAACACGGTGAACGGCAGGCGCGCACGCACGCCAAGCCCCACGGTGGTTCGGGATTCGAAGCTGCCTGCCAGCGCCACTTGGCGGAATGTGGCATAGCCGGCGGTGTCGACCAGTTCACCGGGGTTGGCAGGCCGGTAAACCTGCATGCCGGTGTTTACGTTGTAGGTGGGGTCCTCCACGGTGACCTGCAGGAACGCGCCTCCGCGCAGCGGCACCACGGCGCCGCTCCCCTGCCTGTGCACGGCAGCAACGTACTGCACCGTGAAGCCGTTGGCGTGGCCGTTGATGTCGACCACCAGGCGGTCAAGGCAGGCATGCCGGCCCGCCCTGACGTTGGCGATGGGGGCACTGGAGGTGGCGCCGGCGGACTTGGCCAGCGACCCCCACGTGATCCCGCAATAGGGCGCCGCCTGTGCCTGGCCCGGCGCGACGACGAGGAATGCGGCAAGCAGCCCCAGAACTGCCAGCCATGGCTTGAGCTTTCTCATGGGGAACACCCCTTTGGGGAATGTACGGGTTGGGTACGTCCAGTTCTAGTCCACCGACGGCCGGAAGGCCCCGTCCCGGCTGTAAAATGCTGCAAATCGTTAGCGTGCAACCGCACAGCCCCCAATCGTTATGACGCATCTCACATTCGACCGTTCGTCACCATAGTGCAGCCCGCGGTGTCGATATGCTGGTTTGGCCCCATCTTCTGCACGAAAGGCCCCGCCATGGCCGCGCCCGGTCCCACTCCTCCCCCGCGCCGCCTGGGCGCCAGGGGCCCCGCTGACGGGACGGATGGCGCCTTGGCGGCCCGCGCAACGGGGCCGGGCTGGCGGGATGCGGTGCTGCGCTATTACTCGCTGGCCAAGCCCGGCGTGCTGTACGGAAATGTGCTCACGGCGGCCGCCGGATTCCTTTTTGGCTGCCCCGGCCCCGTCGATTGGCTGCTGTTCCTTGCCGTCTGTCTCGGCACCACCCTGGTGATCGGCTCCGCCTGCGTGCTGAACAACGTACTGGACCGTGACATTGACACGGTCATGGCACGCACCAGGAACAGGGCCACCGTCACCGGCGGCGTCCAGGCACGCAATGCGGTGGTCTATTCGGTGCTCCTGGGCGTGGCGGGGCTGGCCGTGCTGACGGCCTGGACGAACTGGCTGGTCGTCGCCGTCGGGCTGGGCGGCTACCTGGCCTACGTGGTCCTTTACGGCATGCTGTCCAAACGGATGTCCATCCACGGGACCCTCGTGGGCAGCATTTCCGGCGCGGCCCCGATCCTTGGCGGCTATGTCGGTGCCAGCGGCGTGCTGGATGCCGGCGCCGGGATTGCGTTCCTCATGTTGTTCTTCTGGCAGCTGCCGGCCTTTTATGCCATTTCCATCTACCGCCGCGGGGAATACGCCAAGGCGGGTGTTCCGGTCATCGCCGTGGTGCGCGGCATCGCCAACACCAAGGTCCAGATCCTCCTCTACACGCTGGCGTTCACCGTGGTGGCACTGCTCCCCCAGCCGGCCGGGTACACGGGCTGGAGCTACACCGCAGCCATGGGCGTGCTGTGCCTGGGCTGGATTGTACTGGGCCTTCGTGGACTTGCGCAGACGGCGGCGGAAGCGTGGGCCCGCAGGATGTTCCGCTACGCCCTGGTCATGATGACGGCGCTGTCCGTCCTGCTGGCCCTGGGCCCGCGCCTGCCCTAACGTTCGACGCCGGCTGCCGTGCCTTGGCTGTCCCTGCGCCACCCCAGGGCGGCGATCCCCCAGACGGCCAGGAACAAGCCCACCAGCACCAGCCCCGCATGGCCGAGGTCGAGGCCGGCCAGCCACGTGGTGGCCGGGTCCGTGAGCCCCAGTGCCGAGTGCAGGATGCCCGCGATCGTCAGCACAGAAATGAACAGCGCCGACGTCGAGGACAGGCCGGTGACCACCATGTTGAAGCCGATGCGGCGTGCGGGGTTCATGATCGCGGAACGGTACATCTTCATCATGGCCATGCCGTTGGCGGTGTCACACAGGGTCATGGCCGCGGCGAAGGCCAGCGGCAGGGCCAGCAGTGCGGCCACGGAGATCCCGGCCAGGGCTGCGGACGCCGCCAGCAGCAGGAACGCGATGGTGGAGGCAGTGTCAAAGCCCAGCCCGAACAGGAAGCCGAGGATGTAGATGTCCCGGGGCCGTTTCACCCGTGAAAGCGGCTTGTTCATCAGCCGTGCCACCATCCCGGTGGGGGCCAGCTCGCCGTCGGACACCGTCCCGCCGCTCCGGACCCTGCGGTAGAGCACGTTGGCCTTCAGGAACGCGGAGCCGTTGAACAGCCCGATGGCCAGCAGGAAGGCCGCGGACACCCCGGCCCCGAACAGGGCCAGGGCCAGGTTTGCGGCACTGCCGTCCCGGAGCACGGTGGCCATGATCCCGGCGCCGCTGACGACCAGGATGCCCGCCAGCATCACCACGGAGCTGTGCCCCAGGCTGAAGGCGAACCCAACGCTGACCGGCGCCCGCCCCTGGGCGGCGAACTTTCGGCTGGAATTGTCGATGGCGGCAATGTGGTCCCAGTCGTAACTGTGCTTCACGCCCGCCAGGTAGGCGGTGAGCAGCAGGCCCAGTGCCAGCGGGTGGGTGTCCCGCAGCATTGAAAAGACCATCAGCGCAATGACAGCCAGGTGGAGCAGGGCCACCGCCCCAAATGTGGCACCGGCGCGGCGGGCCACAGGCAGCTGCTCGCGTTCAAGGTAGCCCATCCGGGTGGTGGCGGACATCAGTACTTCCTCAGGTTGAGGGGTTCCTGGCCGAACCAGCGGCCGCGCAAGAGGTCGACTGCCGTGGCCAGCATGGCGTTGAGCGGTTCCGAGGAGACGGACAGGGCGCGCAGGGCCAGGCCCGGGCCGTCCAGCAGCGTAATGCCCAGTTGCCCGTGCGGGTCCATGCCCGCCAGGGCGCCATGGAGCTCGTCGACCAGGGCCGCGTCCACGCGGGCGTCCACGACCAGCAGCGACCCCAGGTGGGTGTAGCGGCCCATGAAGGACATGCCGCCCACGGGAGAGCCGCTGCCGGGCCGGATCAGGAGGTTGTCCAGGACAGCCAGACGGCCGTCGATCGAGATTTCATTGCGCATCCGGATTTCGTCGTACCGGAACAGTTCCCCGTCCGGGGACCACCCCGGTGTCACCACTTCGGCCATGACGAGGGAGGCGGTGGGGTCCATGTCCACCGTCGTCACCTGCCCGTAGCTCGCCTGGCGGTAGGCAATCAGCGGATCGGGCAGCAGTTCCAACCGCGAAGCCGCACCCAGGCGCAGGTGCTGGTGCTGCTCGGCGCGGCTGCCGGGTGTGCGGTACACCTTGGTGGCTGCCTGCGTGGTCAGGAGCAGGTCCGCGCCCCCTGCCACATCAACCTCGATCAGGTACTTGTCACCGCCCAGGTACGCCCCGCCCGGGTTGATCACCGTGTAGCAAACCTGCCCGGTGTGGTCGAGGTAGTGCGGCCGGAAGATGCGCAGCGCGCCGTCGTGGAACTGCCGCACTGCAATGGAACGCCCGGCCCGCCGGTCGATGTCCAGGGAAAGCCTCCCCGCCCATTCCCCCGGCCCGCCCAGACGGCCCACAGTGGCCAAAACGGTCTCGGTCACCGCGACTCCAGGTCAAGCATGAGCACGTCGTGCTTGATCCAGTGGATGACCTGGACCAGGCCGTCGTCGGTCTTCAGGTTGGTGAAGCAGTAGGGCTTGGGTCCGCGGAATTCGAGCGTGTCGGACTCCATGATGGACAGGTCCGCGCCCACGTACGGGGCGAGGTCGGTCTTGTTGATGATGAAGAGGTCCGCCTTGATCATTCCCTGCCCGGCCTTGCGCGGGATCTTCTCGCCCTGGGCCACATCAATGATGTAGATGGAAAAGTCCACCAGCTCGGGGCTGAACGTGGCGGAGAGGTTGTCGCCGCCGGACTCGATGAAAATGACCTGCAGGTCGGGGTGCCGGGCTTCCAGCTCCTCCACGGCGGCGGAGTTCATGGACGTGTCCTCGCGGATGGCCGTGTGGGGGCAGCCGCCCGTTTCAATGCCGATGATGCGGTCCAGCGGCAGCACGCCGTTCGCGGCGAGGATCTTGGCATCCTCGATGGTGTAGATGTCGTTGGTGATGGCGGCGGTGGACACTTCCCCGTCGAGGGCGCGCGTGAGCCGCTCCACGAGCTGGGTCTTGCCGGCGCCGACGGGTCCGCCGATGCCAATCCTGATGGGTTTCATTGTGTCTCCTTCTAATAGATCTGTGGTCTCGACAGGCCCGGCCGGCGGGTGTCAGGACATGAACATCCGGGCGCGCTGGCGTTCGTGCTGCATCTGTGCGATTTCCAGGCCCGGGGCGGTGACGCCGAAGTCCTCACGGCCCAGCGCCTGGATACGCACGACGCCGTCACCCACCTCCGAGTGCGCGCCCGCCAGGACGCGTTGGCCCGCCCCCTGGCCGATGGGAATGCCCCGGATGGCATTTTGCGTCAGGGAAGTGACGGTGGCAAACATATACGCGGCCAGCAGCTCCGGCAGCGGAACGCCCAGGGACTTCCCGGCCACGGCGAAGGCCAGGGCCGGGTGCCCTGCACAGTCGCCGCGTGCCACGGCCGCGGCGTAAAGCTGCAGTTCCGGGGAGGGCACCACGGCCAGCGCGATGTCCAGCATGCGTGCCCCCATTTTCACCCCGGCCTCGCGGATTTCGCGTGGCAGGGCGGCGGCGTGCAGTTCCCGGTCGACTCGCTGGAGCTCCGGTTCCGTTGCCGCTTCCACGGCAAGGCGGATGGCCAGCCCGTCGCTGTGGACCAGCTGGATGCGGATGAACTGGGTCAGCCAGTCGGCGAACGAGAGCTCGTCGTGGACCTCGCAGCGGTGCAGGCTGGTTTCCAGCCCCAAGGAGTGGCTGAATGCGCCGGTGGGCAGCGCCGAATCGCTCAGCTGCTGCAGGGGCAGCAGGTAAGCCCGTAGGGTGTGGTTCATGGCGGGCCTCAGTGCGTGTGCCCGGCGTGCCGGAACGGCACATCCATCACACGGTCCTGGCGCGAATATGCCACCCCGACGTGCTTGAGGTAGTCCTCCACCGTGTGGTCGTACGCCAGCACCATCACCTCGGCGCCGTATTCGGAGTCCGCGCCGAAGAACTGCGCCTGCATGTGCCGGTTGCCCAGGTTGTGGGCCACCACCCCCATCTCCTGGATGGATCCGGGGGCGATGACGAGCACGTCGGAGGATTCCACGGCCACCACAATGGCATTGTGCCCGTCCAGGAACAGGACGTCTCCGTCGCGCAGGTCCGGCACGTTGTCCCCGGCAAGCCGGATGCCGACCTCGTTGCCGTGGTCGGTGGTCACGCGCTGGATGCGTTTGACCAGCTCGGCGGACGGCAACAGCACCTTTTCCTCGTGCAGTCCGGCCAGGACGGCCGGGTCGAAGGACGCTGTGGCCGGGTCAAACTTGTTGCCCAGCACCTTGTCGATAATCAAGTGTGCTCCTTTTAAAACAGGAAGTAGCGCTGGGCCATCGGCAGCACGCTGGAGGGCTCTGCCGTGACAACTTCGCCGTCCACGCGGACTTCGTAGGTTTCCGGATCAACCTGGATGTCCGGCGTTTCGCCGTTGTGCTTCATGTCCGCCTTGGTGAGGTCGCGGATGCCGTGGCAGGCGCGGATCTCGTGCTGCAGGCCCAGCTCGGCGGGCACGCCGGCGTCGACCGCCGCCTGCGACAGGAAGGTGATGGAGGTCGAATGCACGGCGCGGCCCAGGGCGGCAAAGTTGGCGCGCAGCGTCCGGGGCTGCGGGGTGGGAATGGAGGCGTTGGGGTCGCCCATGACGCTCATGACCATCTGCCCGCCCTTGATGACCATTTCCGGCTTGACGCCAAAGAACTCCGGTTCCCACAGCACCAGGTCGGCAAACTTGCCCACCTCGACGCTGCCGATGTAGTCGGAGACGCCCTGGGCAATCGCGGGGTTGATCGTGTATTTCGACACAAAGCGCTTCAGCCGCGCGTTGTCGCCCACCTCGGGGTCGTCGTCGTACTTGCCGCGCTGGCGCTTCATGGCGTCGGCGACCTGCCAGGTGCGCAGCACCACCTCGCCCACCCGGCCCATGGCCTGGGAGTCGGAGGAAGTGATGGAGAAGATGCCCATGTCGTGCAGCACGTCCTCGGCGGCGATGGTCTCCTTGCGGATACGGGAGTCGGCGAAGGCCACGTCTTCGGGGATCTCCGGGTTGAGGTGGTGGCAGACCATGAGCATGTCAAGGTGCTCGTCAATGGTGTTCACCGTGTAGGGCAGGGTGGGGTTGGTCGATGCCGGCAGGACGTTGGCCAGCCCGGCCACCTTGATGATGTCGGGGGCGTGTCCGCCGCCGGCGCCCTCGGTATGGAAGGTGTGGATGACGCGTCCGCCGATGGCCGCGATGGTGTCCTCGACGAATCCGCATTCGTTCAGCGTGTCGGAGTGGATGGCCACCTGCACGTCGTATTCGTCGGCCACGCGCAGGGACATGTCAATGGAGGACGTTGTGGAGCCCCAGTCCTCGTGGACCTTCAGTCCGATGGCGCCGGCGCGGATCTGTTCGGCGAGCGGCTCGATGGCACTGGCGTGACCCTTGCCCAGCAGGCCGATGTTGATGGGCATGTTGTCCACGGCCTGGAGCATCTTGGAAATGTGCCAGGCGCCCGGGGTTACGGTCGTGGCCTTGCTGGCCTCGGAGGGGCCCGAGCCGCCGCCGATCAGCGTGGTCACGCCGGATGCCAGGGCAACGGGGATCTGGTCGGAGCTGACAAAGTGCACGTGCGTGTCGATGCCGCCGGCCGTGAGGATCCGGCCCTCGCCGGCGATGATGTCCGTGGCCACGCCGATGGTGATGTCCACGCCGTCGGAGATCTGGGGGTTGCCGGCCTTGCCGATCTTGAAGATGTGCCCGTCGCGCAGGGCCACATCCGCCTTGTAGATGCCGGTGTGGTCCAGCACGATCACGTTGGTGATGACGGTGTCCGGGATGTCCTCGTCGCGGACCAGCTGGCCGTTTTGGCCCATGCCGTCGCGGATCACCTTGCCGCCGCCGTACACGACTTCCTCGCCGTACTTGGTCAGGTCATACTCAATCTCGGCAAACAGTTCGGTGTCCGCGAGCCTGACGGCGTCGCCCGTGGTGGGGCCGTACAGGTCCGAGTATTGCTTGCGGTTCAGTTCGAAGCTCATTTGCTGCCTTCCCCCGCCGTGTTGGCGTCGAGTGGTCCGTTGACGAGGTTGCGGAAGCCGTGGACTTCCCGGGTGCCGGAGAGCGGTATCAGGCTGACGGTCTTGGCGTCGCCCGGCTCAAAGCGGACGGCTGTGCCGGCAGGAATGTCCAGCCGGTGGCCGCGGGCCTCGGCGCGATCGAATTCCAGGGCCTTGTTGACCTCCTGGAAATGGTAGTGGGAGCCCACCTGAATGGGCCGGTCGCCGCGGTTGGTGACCTGCACCAGTTTCGCCACCGACCCCTCATTGCAGATAATCGGATCGCTTCGGAGAATGTATTCACCCGGAATCATGGCATGCCTTTCATTTCACGGCTTTATTCGGACGACGGCGCACTGGGGCGGCCGGTCAGCGGATGGGATTGTGGACGGTGACAAGCTTCGTGCCGTCGGGGAACGTGGCCTCGACCTGTACGTCCTTGATCATTTCCGCGACGCCCTCCATGACGTCATCGCGGCTTAGGACGGTGCTCCCCCAGCTCATCAGATCGGCAACGCTGCGCCCGTCCCGGGCGCCTTCAATCAACTCGTAGGTGAGGATTGCCACAGCCTCGGGATGATTGAGCTTCAGGCTTCGCGCCTGGCGGCGGCGGGCAAGATCTGCGGCCACCACAATCATGAGTTTCTCTTGTTCCCGGGGCGTCAAGTGCATGGAGCTCTCCTCAAGTCTGCAACGGATTCCAGTGTCCACCCGTTACCTGCAACCGGCAAGACAATGTGACGGGAGGTCGGCGGACTGGGTCAGGTTATCAGACCACAGGCGCTGTTTTGGACGGCGGCGGCCGCGTGGCCCGTTGCCCGGGTCCGGCGTGCCCAAGGGGCCGCGGGGCGGGAGCCGGCGGGTTGACAGGGATCTTTCAGCTTCACGGCACGCCACGGGACTACCATGGTTAGTTGACAGAGGTAACCACCGACCGCTGCCCATGGACGGAACCAGCTTCCCAGGGAGTGCGAACATTGTGGCCAAGGCACAACTGACACCTACCACCGCCGCCGCAACCCGTGCGCGCGCCCTTGCCAGCCCGCGCTACAAGTGGATCGTGCTGTCCAACACCACGCTGGGTGTGTTGATGGCCACCATCAACGCCTCCATCCTTTTGATCGCGCTGCCGGACATTTTCCGTGGTGTGGGGATCAACCCGCTGGCCCCCGGCAACACGTCTCTGCTGCTGTGGCTGATCATGGGCTACATGGTGGTCACGGCGGTGCTGGTGGTCAGCTTTGGCCGGCTCGGTGACATGTATGGCCGCGTCAAAATGTACAACGCCGGCTTTGCCATCTTTACGCTTTTTTCGATCCTGCTGACCGTCACCTGGATGACGGGCGTGCCCGGCGTGTACTGGCTAATTGTCATGCGCATCCTGCAGGGAGTTGGCGGGGCGCTGCTCATGGCCAATTCCAACGCCATCATCACCGACGCCTTCGGCGTGGACCAGCGCGGGCTTGCGCTGGGCCTGAACCAGGTGGCCGGCATTGCCGGCTCGTTCCTGGGCCTGATCATCGGCGGGCTGCTGGGGCCGCTCGACTGGCGCCTGGTCTTCCTGGTCTCCGTCCCCGTGGGCGTCTTCGGCACCGTGTGGGCGTACCTGAAGCTGCACGACAACGGCATCCGCCAACCGGCCAGGCTCGACTGGTGGGGCAATGTGACCTTTGCCGCCGGACTCGTGGCCGTGCTGGTGGGCATCACCTACGGCATCCAGCCCTACGGCGGGCACACCATGGGCTGGACCAATCCGTGGGTTCTCTCGGCATTGATCGGCGGCAGCGTGGTGCTGGCTGCCTTTTGCATCATTGAAACCCGCGTGCCGGATCCAATGTTCCACCTTTCCCTGTTCCGCATCCGTGCCTTTACCGCCGGCAACCTCGCCAGCCTGCTGTCCGCCATCGGCCGCGGCGGGCTGATGTTCATCCTGATCATCTGGCTGCAGGGCATCTGGCTCCCCCGGCACGGCTACGACTTTGCCAGCACCCCGCTCTGGGCCGGCATCTACATGCTGCCCTTGACCGCCGGCTTCCTCGTGGCCGGACCCGTTTCCGGCTGGATCTCGGACAGGATGGGAGCCAGGCTGCTGGCCACCGGCGGGATGGTGGTGGCGGCGCTGAGCTTCTGGTGGCTACTGGAGTTGCCGGTGAACTTCCAGTACTGGACCTTCGCACTGGCACTGCTCGTCAACGGCGTGGGCATGGGGCTGTTTGCCGCACCGAACCGTGCCGGCATCATGAACAGCCTGCCGCCCAACCGGCGCGGCGTGGGAGCCGGGATGAGCACCACCTTCCAAAATTCGGCCATGGTCCTCTCCATCGGCATCTTCTTCTCCCTCATGGTGACCGGGCTCGCCAGCACCCTCCCGGCCACCCTCAGCAACGGACTCATTGCCCACGGCATCAGCGCGGCCGACGCCGGCCGTGTCGCCTCCCTGCCGCCCGTCTCCGTCCTCTTTGCCTCACTTTTGGGCTACAACCCCATCCAAACGCTGGTGGGTCCTGCCGCCCTGGCCGGCCTCTCCCCCGCCAATGCCGCCTACCTCACCGGCCGGGGTTTCTTCCCGACCCTGATTTCCGGGCCGTTCGCCGACGGGCTGGCCGTCGCCTTTGGCTTCGCCATTGCCGCCTGCCTGGTCGCCGCCGTCGCATCCGCGCTGCGCGGCGGCAAGTACGCCTACCCCGAGCCTGCGCCCGTGGAGCTGAAGGCAGCCGGCCGGAGCGACTCCCCGGCAACGGTCCCGCCGCGCGTGCAGTCTTCCCTCGAGACCGGAACAGGTACGGGCCCGTCCGCCGACTTTCCGCCCGTCCGGCGGGTGCCCGCCGTCGAACGCCAGGGTCACGGCGTTGCCGGGCCGGGCCGGAACCGTGCCCGGACAGGCCCCGGGACCGCCCGCCATGCGCCCGGTGCCATGGAGCAGTCAGCGCCCCGGCACCGCATTGAATAGGGTGGCCCCACCGCACCCTTGACCTTGCCCCCGAAAGGGCCTGCAATGGAGATAAGGGAAGCGGTGCGGCCGGTTCCCGGTGCAGGTGTCCGGACCCAAGCGCCCGGGGCAGTTGGCAGGAGGTGCCGAAATGTTGGTGACGGCCCTGGCAGGGTTTGTCTTGACGGCTGTGCTGGTGGTGCTGGCCACGGCCGGAACCACATGGCTCGTGAAAGTGCGTCCGGCCTTGGAACATGACCCCGACGCCCACTTCTGGTACCTTTTTGCGGGTCTGTGCGTGGTGCTGCCTGCCGTGCTGGTCGCAGCCGTGCTCAACCGTTGGGCGGGCGCCACCCTGGCATTACTGGCAGTCGGGACCTGGTGGTGGACCAACACCGTGGTGCGTCGCCGTCTGGTGCAGCAGGCGAACGCCCGCGCCCTGCGCCTGGCCGAGGCGGAACGCAAGGCCCTGCGCGCCAGGCATGCCGTGGTTCTTGCCCGCTGGAGCCGGTACGAGCTGGATCCGGCCAGTGCCATTGACTTTCCCGGCATGGCCGACGTGCGGATTCCCGAGACCTCGGCCCTCGTCAAGGCCTTGGCCCAGGCGCAGGCCGAATGGGTGCGCCGCAGTCCGGGCCCGGGCGGGACGGCACGGTACCGGGCGGCCGTCACCGTCCTGGAAGGTGCCTTCAAGGCCGCTGAACTGGTCTCGGGGCGGGCAGGCGCCCGGAGCGGCAGCCCATCCGGGCAACGGACGGTGGAGGCTGTTGCCCGCCATGTCCCCCTCGGGAGCAGCTGACAGCCGGTCTTGGAGCAGGGGCTTGCGGGCTTGCGCCTTGGCGGCGTCGGGGCGCGGCACTGACACGCGCCGGCCTTGCGCCCCATGCCGCCGATATTGTCGTCAGGTTCCACCGCCGCGCGTCGCGCCGGAGGGCGCAACCCACCTGCCTGGATGAATTGCGGCTCGCCGCCCGCTTCGTTGTCTGTCTCCACGATGGGTCGTAGTATCGCCGATAACGAGTGAAAGGCGAGTGCCATGTCTGACAAGGAACCGCTGGCGGGCCAGCCGGGCGCACAAGATCCACAGGGGGACGCTCCTCGGGAGGGCCAGGTGCGCGCCGGCAGCCAGGAAACAACGGGCGATGCACCACGACGGGGGCGGCACGCCGCCCATGACTCCGGCCCCGAGCTGGTTGCCCTCCCCGGCAGCAGCCGCGGTCCGGCCCCCCAGGCACTCCACCATCCGGCAGGCGCCGGGACGCAGGATGAGCTGTACCGGGAAGAAATTACGGTGACCGTGGTGTTGCGCCGGGCGGGGTCGGTGCAGGCCGGGGCCCCAGGGGCCGGCGCCGTCCCGGATGGGCACGGGAAGCCCCGGGCCGCGGGCAGCGCAATCCCGGCCGCCTACGCGGCCGCGCCGGCCGACGTCGACCTTGCCGTCCGGACCTTCACGGGCCTCGGTGCAACCGTGGTTGAAACCGACCCCGCCTCGCGCAGGCTTCGGGTTTCCGGGCCGGTGGGCCTGCTTTGCACCATTTTTGGCACCGACCTGGACACGGTGTCCAGTGTCGGCCCGAACAATGAAACGTCCACGCACCGCCACCGTACAGGGGAACTGAGCGTACCGGCGGCCCTGGACGGCGTGGTCACGGCAGTGCTGGGACTCGACGACAGGCCGTCGGCACGCGCCCCCTTTCACTTCGCGCCGGCAGCCGCCGGCTCAGTAAGCTACACGCCGCTGGACCTGGGCCGCATCTACAACTTCCCGGCAAATACCGACGGCACCGGACAGGTCATTGCCATCATTGAGCTCGGCGGCGGATTCGGCCAATCGGACCTGGACACGTACTTTTCGGAGCTGGGCATCACCGGCCCGTCCGTGCAGACGGTCAGCGTGGACGGCGCCGTCAACGTCCCCGGAGGCGACCCCCAGGGCGCCGACGGCGAAGTGCTCCTGGACATTGAAGTGGCCGGCGCCCTTGCGCCGGGCGCCGCCCAGAAAGTCTATTTCGCCCCCAACACCGACGCCGGGTTCCTGGACGCCGTCTCCAAGGCCATCCACGACACGCCCGCACCGGCCGCGATCAGCATCAGCTGGGGCCAGAGCGAGGACCAATGGACCGCGCAGGCCCGCACAGCCATGGACGACGCCTTCGTCGACGCAGGCATGCTGGGCATCACGGTCACGGCGGCAGCCGGGGACAACGGCAGTGCCGACGCCGAACGCGACGGAAAAAACCATGCTGACTTCCCGGCGTCGAGCCCCCATGTGCTCGCGTGCGGTGGAACGAGGCTTGAAGTGGACACCGCCACCGGGAACGTCACCAGCGAGACCGTCTGGAATGATTCCACGAGTTCCGCAACGGGCGGAGGGGTCAGCGATGCCTTCCCGCTCCCGAGCTGGCAGCAGCAGGTCACGGTGCTCTCCGGCCGGGGACCTGCAACCACGCCCAAGGGGCGCGGCGTGCCGGACGTGGCAGCCGTGGCAGATCCGCAAACCGGATACCGCGTCCGGGTGGACGGGACGGACATGGTCATTGGTGGCACCAGCGCAGTGGCGCCGCTGTGGGCCGCCCTGGTGGCCCGGCTGGTGCAGTCGCACGGGCGCGGACTGGGCCAGTTGCAGCCTGTCCTCTACGCCGCCGTAACGAAAGGACAGGTTGCCCCGGGCTTTCGAGACATCACCGTCGGCAACAACGGCAGCTACCAAGCGACGCCTGGCTGGGACGCGTGTACGGGGCTGGGTGTCCCCGACGGGACATCGCTGCTGTCGGTGCTGTCAGGATCCCCGGCGCCTGCAACCGGTTCCTGACTCGGCGCGTTCGAGTGCTGGCGGGCCCGCCGGGAAAACTGTCTGGGTCCGCAGGAGACCGTATGCGGTACCCGTGCCTGTGGTGACGGCTGTCGTGACGGTCGTAGCATCGCAGGGCGAACCAGGATGTCCTCCCCGAACAGCCCTTGGCCTCCCTTCCGTGTTAGGGCGACCCTTGCCCCGCCAGGCCCGCCAGCTCGGGCGCGCCGGACTGTCCGCC
>NZ_JAAMFN010000058.1 GCF_013376095.1 Arthrobacter sp. SDTb3-6
GATGGCCAGGACCGCCAGCACGATGATGATGACGCTGGCGACCCACCGCCCCGGGTGCCGGACAGGAACGGACTTGATCAGCTCCGGAGCCCCTTCGGGGCCCTGGGCCTTCCTGCGTGCCGCGATGACACTCACTGTGTGACCACCGGGTTGACCTCAGCCTTGGTGACCGCGCCCTCGGTGTTGTTCCAGGCCTTGAGGATCTTGCCATAGGTGCCATCGTCGATCAGCTTGTTCATGACCTTGCCGATGACGTTCGTCAGGGCCATGTCGTTTTTGGCGATCGCGATGCCCTCGGGGGCGCCGTCGTAGACCTTGCCGAGGGTCTGCAGCTGGCCGCCGGTCTGTGACAGGGCGTAGCCGATGATGGGGGAGTCGGCGCTCATGGCGTCGATGCTGCCGTTGACCAGGCGCGTGGTGACGTCCGTCTGGTTCTTCAGCGAGACAATGTCGATGGCGGGCTTGCCGGCCTTGACACAGGCTGCGGAGCGGCCGGACACGTCCGGGTTTTCCTCAATGGTGCCCGTCTGGACGCCGACCTTCTTGCCGCAGAGGTTGTCCATGGTGATGCCCTTGGGGTTGCCCTTCTGGACGGCCCACAGCACGCCGGCATTGAAGTAGCTGACGAAGTTCACGGCCTTGGCACGTTCCGGGTTGATCGTGAAGGAGGAGATGCCGAGGTTGTACTTGGCACCGAGGGACGGCAGGATCGAGGAAAACTCGGCCGTCTGGACCTTGGCCGTCATGCCCAGGGTCGCCGCGATGGCCTTGGCCAGGTCCACGTCATAGCCTTCGGGGGTCTGGCCGTCCGCGCCGCCGAGGAACTCGGCAGGGGCGTAGGAGGTGTCAGTGCCGACGGTCAGGGTGGTCTGGCCCTTCATGGCCGCGGGAAGCTCCGCAATGAGTGCAGGATCCTTGGCCACGGTGCCGGGGTCAAAGGAGGCTGCCGTGGCGCCGCCGGTGCTGCCTGCGCCGGACCCGCCGCCCTGGGACGCGGTGGTGCAGCCTGTCAGTGCCAACGCTGCCACTGCGGCCACGGTTGCCAGGCGAACGGTAAGCCTAGACGAGATTTGCATATTTAACCCTTTGTTTCGAACTGGAGCACAGAGATCAGAATCTAGTGTAACGCCCTGTGATTTGCATCACGGTAAACTATGTTTCACTATCAAACAACTTTATCCGCCAGTGCGCAAGGGCCTTCCCGGGGAAGCTGTCTGAAATCCCGGACGAAATCAGGCATGCAGGCCGAGCGCCTGGAGCATGGGCCGGAACTTGGCCCATGTCTCGGCCAGCTCGGACTCCGGATCGGACGCCTCGACGATGCCGGCGCCGGCGTACAGCCGCACCGAGAAGGGGTCCTCCAGCACCGCCCCGCGCAGGGCGATGCCCCACTCGCCGTTGCCGGCCCCGTCGAGCCAGCCGACGGGCCCGGCATACGGCCCACGGTCCATCTTTTCCAGTTCGAGAATCAGCTCCCCGGCGTTTTCGCGGGGCGTTCCGCACACGGCCGCCGTGGGGTGCAGCGCCTCGACGAGGGCCAGGGAGGTGGGGAGGTGGCCCTCAAAGTCGGCCAGCTCGGCCGTGACGTCGGAGGCCAGGTGCCAGACGTTGGGCAGCTCCAGGATGAACGGTTCGGCCGGAAAGGAAAGGTCCGTGGCGAAGGGCGCAAGCTGCCGGGTCAGGGAACGGACGGCAAAGTCGTGTTCCTGGCGCTGCTTGGCCGAGCCGCCCAGGACCGACGCCGCAAACCCCACCGCGCCGGCCGGTTCGTCGTTGCGGTCCAGGGTGCCGGCGAGCACCCTGGCCTGCGCCGTGGTGCCGTCAACCTTGATCAGCATTTCCGGCGTGGCACCCACCAGGCCGCGCACCCCGTACGTCCAGCATTCGCCGTACAGCTGCACCAATCGTTGCAGGATTGAAACCCGCGAGACCGGTTTTTCAAGGTTCGCCACCACATCGCGGGCCAAAACCACCTTGTCCAGGCCGCCGCGTCCAATGGCGCGGACGCCCTCGGCGACGGTTGCCTTCCACTGCTCCTCGGTGAGCGCCCCGGAACGCACGGTGCCCGCGGCGGGGGGCTCCGGCGTCGTACCGGAACGGCTTCCGGCAGCGTTGGACAGGACGCCGCGCAACAAGGCGTGGGCGGAATCCGCCGTGGGCACCGTGCCGTCCACGGTGAGATGTGTGACCCAGGCAGTGCCGTCGCGGAAGCCCACCACGAGTTCCGGAATGACCAGCACGGACGGGTGCGGGCTGGACTTGGAGAACGCGAAGGAGCCGAAGGCGAGGGGGCCGGTGCCCGGCACGCGGACGGGATCCCGGACCAAGGCGCCCTCCAGCAGCTCCTTCCACCACTGTTCGGCGTCGGCAAAGCGCTCCGGGCCGGTGCCGGAGAACTGGGCGATCTCCCCGTAGCCCAGCAGGCCTTCGCCGCGGCGGAGCCAGCAAAAGGCGTCGGGGGCCAGGAGGTCGGCGGGCGTGGCGGCGGAAAGCCCGTCCAGTGCTGCGGCGTCCAGGGCCGTGGTCAGGGTGCGCAGCGGAAGGGTGCCGGGGGTTGCAGTCATGATGAGTCAAGGTTACTCGTCCACACGCGCGCGCAAAGTTTGAGAGACTAGGGGGGTGAACCGTGCATCCCTTGAGAAGCGTCCGGACGAAGTGGCCGCCATGTTCGACGACGTGGCCCCCCGATACGACATCGTCAACGACATCCTGTCCATGGGGCAGACGCGCCGCTGGCGGCGGGTCGTGGTCGATGCCGTCGATGCCGTTCCCGGCCAGCGCGTGCTGGACCTGGCGGCCGGCACCGGCACCTCCAGCGAGCCCTACGCCGACGCCGGCATCCACGTCGTGGCCTGCGACTTCTCCGTGGGCATGCTCAAGGTGGGCAAGCGCCGCCGCCCGGACATCGACTTCATCGCCGGGGACGCCACCAACCTGCCGTTCGCGGACAACTCCTTCGACGCCACCACCATCTCCTTTGGGCTGCGCAACGTCATCGACCCGAAGAAGGCGCTGCGCGAAATGCTGCGCGTGACCAGGCCCGGGGGCAAGCTGGTGGTGGCCGAGTTCTCCCACCCGACCTTTGCCCCGTGGCGCACCGTCTACACCGAGTACCTGATGCGCGCGCTGCCGGCCGTGGCCCGGAAAACCGCCTCCAACCCCGACGCGTACGTCTACCTGGCCGAGTCGATCCGCGCCTGGCCCAACCAGGACGAACTCTCCGCCTGGCTCCATGAGGCCGGCTGGACGTCCGTGGCGTACCGGAACCTCAGCGGCGGCATTGTGGCCGTGCACCGCGCCGTGAAACCGGCCTAGCGGTCCCCGTGAAGGTACTTGTTGTCGGCGCCGGCCCGGCCGGATCCACCGCCGCCTGGCACCTGGCCTCCGCCGGGACCGAGGTCACGGTCCTGGAGAAGACCCGTTTCCCCCGCGAGAAGGTGTGCGGCGACGGGCTCACGCCCCGCGCCGTGCGGGAAATGCAGCTCATGGGCCTGCCGCACCCGGCCGGGGACGGCTGGCGGCGGAACAAGGGGCTGCGCCTCATTGCCGGCGGCCGCACCGTCGAGGTGCCCTGGCCGGAGCTTTCCAACTTCCCCGACTACGGGCTGATCCGCACCCGGCTGGGCTTTGACGAGGCCCTGGCCCGCCATGCCCAGGCCGCCGGCGCTTCGGTCCTGGAGGGCCATGCGGTCACCGGGGCCCTGACGGACGACGCCGGAACCGTGGTGGGTGCCCGGGCGTCGCTTGTGGACGGGGAGGGGCGGAAGACGGGGGAGACGCGGGACTTTTTCGCCGACGTCGTGCTGGCCGCCGACGGCAACTCAACCCGGACGGCCGTCTCCCTGGGCCTGCAGAAGCGCGACGACCGGCCCATGGGCGTGGCCTGCCGCACCTACTTCACCTCCCCGCGGCACAACGACGACTGGATGGAAGGCTGGCTGGAGCTGGCGGCGCCGTCCAAGGCGGGCCGGCCCGGCAAGCCGCTCCCCGGCTACGGCTGGGTGTTCGGCGTGGGCGACGGCACCTCCAACGTGGGCCTGGGCATCCTGAACTCATCCAAGGAATTCGGCAAGCTGGACTACCGTTCCGTGCTGCGCGAGTGGACGGCCTCCATGCCTGCGGAATGGGGGTTCACGCCGGAAAACCAGGTGGGGCCCATCCGCGGCGCCGCCCTGCCCATGGGCTTCAACCGCACCCCGCACTACTCCGACGGGCTGATGCTGCTCGGCGATGCCGGCGGCATGGTCAGCCCCTTCAACGGCGAGGGCATTTCCTACGCCATGGAGTCGGCCCGCTTCGCGGCGGAATTCATTGTCCGCGCGGCCGGGACCAACTCGCGGCTGGCCGCGAACCATGCCCTCGCCGGCTACAGTGCCCATGTCCGCGGGCAGTGGGGCAGCCACTTCACCCTGGGCCGCATCTTTGCGGGACTGATCGGCAACCCGGCCATCATGAAGCTGGCCCTGCGCACGGGCATGCCGCTCCCGGCCCTCATGCGCTTTGTGGTGCGGCTCATGGCCAACCTTACGGACCCCGGTGAACGCGGTTTTGAGGATAGAGTGATTCATCTACTGGAGAAGCTGGTGCCCGCCACCGGCAACCAAGGCACGACCCGTGACGTCCACGCAACATCCCTTCCAATAGTTAGTGTTAAGCAGTGACTACTTCCGCAGACCATAGCTGGACCCATGCCGGACACGGGCGTACCGATTCCGCGGACGCCAATCCCAGCACCATGGCCATTGCCACCGCCCTGCAATTGCCTGCCGGATTCACCGCCGTCGCCGATGACCCGGAGCTGGGGCCCTCCATCGCGCTGCGCATGGCGAAGGTGGAAAAGGTCCTGCGGGAGGCCATCGCCAACTCCGACCCCCTGGCCGACGCCACGAGCCGCCACCTGGTGGAGGCCGGCGGCAAGCGCATCCGCCCGCTGCTGGTGCTCCTGGCCGCCCACCTGGGGGACGCAGGCAGGCCGGAAGTGGTGCAGGCCGCCGTCGTGGTCGAACTGACGCACCTGGCCACGCTCTACCACGACGACGTGATGGACTCCGCCCCCTACCGCCGCGGTGCGCCCACGGCCCACGAGGTGTGGGGCAACACGGTGGCCATCCTCACCGGCGACCTCATTTTTGCCCGCGCCTCCATCCTGGTATCCGAGCTGGGCGGCCGGGCGCTGGAAATCCAGGCCCGCACCTTTGAACGCCTGTGCCTGGGCCAGCTGCACGAGACCGTGGGGCCGCGCGAGGACCAGGACCCCGTGGAGCACTACCTGTCCGTGATTGCAGACAAGACCGGCTCGCTCGTGGCCGCCTCCGGGCAGCTTGGCGCCATCTTTGCCGGCGTGCCCGAGGAACTGCAGGACGTCATGCTGGAGTACGGCGAAAAGGTGGGCATCGCGTTCCAGCTGGCCGACGACGTCATTGACGTCACGGGGCTCAAGCAGGTGTCCGGGAAGTCGCCGGGCACGGACCTGCGCGAAGGCGTGCCCACGCTGCCGGTGCTGCTGCTGCGCAAGGCCGCTGCGGCGGGCGATGCCGCCGCCGCCTCCGTGCTGGCGCTCGTGGAGGGCGACCTCAGCAGCGACGAGGCGCTGGCGGAGGCCGTGGCGGCGCTGCGCGAACACCCCGTGACCGCCGAGTCCTGGACCGTGGCGCGCGAATGGTCGGCCCAGGCCATCGCCGCCCTGGCCCCGTTGCCTGACGGCATGGTCAAGTCGGCGCTGGCCAGCTTTGCCGAGGCCGTGGTGGACCGCGACGTCTAGCCCAGGTTCAGGCCGGTGACGGCCCCGCCGTGCGGGGGTCAGTCGTCGTCTTCGTCGTCGTTGAAGACCCAGTCGAGCATGTCGAGGACAAACTCGCTGAACGTGCCTTCCTCGTTGACCCACTCGCCGGTGGCGTTGTTGCGGCGCCACACGATCGGGTCGGGGACATCGGCCTGGTCCGCCCGCATGCCCCAGGTGTAGGCCTCGTCCTCGTCCTCCAGGAACAAAAGGTAGCCGTCCTCGATTTCGAGCTCTTCCGGATCCCAGAAGTAGTAGTAGGCCTCCATGAGTTCTTCACAGTTGCCCACGGCGTTGAGGAATTCCTGCAGGGCCTGGGGGACGGTGAGGTCCAGTTCGGCAAAAATGCTGTCCAGGTCCTCCCGGTCGATCCCGTCCGCTTTCTGCCACGGTTCGCCCAGGTACAGGGGAACCAGGCCACGGAACTTCTCAACAAAGATGTCGGACATTCAATACTCCAGGATCGGCGATTGTTGTTTCCCCAATCCTAGCCGCGACGGAATCGCGGTCGTGCCCAGCTGCGGGCCGCCAGGGGCGCGTGCCAGTGGAAGTGCAGGGCCAGCATGCGCAGGGCGAAGACCACCACCGCGACAACAGTCCCCGTGACCAGGTTCAGCCAGCCCAGGTACCACAGGCCCGTGGCCAGGGCCGAACCCAGGAGTGCCGGAATGGCGTACATGGTCTTCGGGTCGAAGACGCTCGGCACCTGGTCTGCCGTGATGTCGCGCAGGATTCCGCCGCCCACCGCCGTCGCCACGCCCAGCAGGATCGCGGCGGCCGCGTTCATGCCGGCCTCCAGCGCCTTCAGCGAACCGGTGATGCAGAACAGGGCCAGCCCGCCGGCGTCGAACATCAACACGAGCCGGCTGACGCGTTGCACGCCGCCCACCACGAGGTACACCATCAGGGCGGCCAGCAGCGGCGCCGCCAGGTAAATGGGGTTGCTGAAGGCGGCGGGCGGCCCGGCGTTGAGGATGAAGTCGCGGACCACGCCGCCACCCAGTCCCACAAGGGATCCCAGCAGCACCGAGCCCACCAGGTCAAAACCCTTCCGGACCGCCAGCAGTGAACCGGAGACGGCGAAGAAAAAGCAGCCCGCGAGGTCCAGGATCAGTGGAATGTCAAGGTGCACGGGTCACTTCCTTGGGTCGGAGGGTCGGCGGAGCGGCCGCGGAGGGCCGGTTCAAGCGTACGGCGGCCGACTGCAGGGCAACCATCAGCGGTCCCGGACGCGCCGGGCGCACGCCCCCACGGCCGTGAAATGTCGATACGCTGGCACCATGGACAACGCCGTCGCGCAACCTCTCATCCACATCAAGGATTTTCGCATGCAGTTTGGCGAGAACACCGTCATTGACGGGCTCTCCTTCGACGTGGCGCGCGGGGAGACGTTTGGTTTCCTGGGCAGCAACGGCAGCGGGAAGACCACCACGATCCGGGCCCTGCTGGGCATCTACCGGCCCACGTCCGGCACCCTGGAAATCAACGGCCGGGTGTTCAGCGACGACTATGGGGCCCGGCTCGGGTACCTGCCCGAAGAGCGCGGACTGTACAAAAAGGAGTCCGTGCTGGACGTCATGACGTACTTTGGCCGGCTCAAGGGCCTCTCCCGGGCGGATTCACAAAGGTTTTCCCGCGACTACCTGGACCGGGTGGACCTGGCCGACAAGGCGGATGTGCGCGTGGACAAGCTTTCCGGCGGACAGCAGCAAAAGATCCAGCTCGGCGTCACCAT
Organism: Arthrobacter sp. SDTb3-6; assembly: GCF_013376095.1. Classification (GTDB taxonomy): domain Bacteria; phylum Actinomycetota; class Actinomycetes; order Actinomycetales; family Micrococcaceae; genus Specibacter. The sequence continues at coordinate 7,515 of NZ_JAAMFN010000058.1, forward strand.
CATGAACAATCCGGAACTGTTGATCCTGGACGAACCCACCAAGGGCTTTGACCCGGTGAACCGCAGGCTGCTGATGGACATCATCGAGGACAGGAAGAAGGCCGGCGCCACCGTCGTGATGGTCACGCACCAGATGGAGGAGGTGGAACGGCTGTGCGACCGGATCATCCTGCTCAAGGACGGAAGGAGCGAGGCCTACGGCACCATTGACGAGGTGCAGAACCAGTTTGGCGGGCGCACCGTGCGGCTGAAGTTCTCCGGAACCCTCCCCCCGTCACCGAATTTCCGGGTGGTGCTGGCGGACACCAACTATGCCGAGCTGGCCCTGGACGACTCCGCCGACGAAGCGCAGGTGTTGCGCGAACTGGTCCATTCCGGGATGCTGGTCCGCAGCTTTGTGGCGGCAAAGCGCAGCCTGGACGACATCTTCATCCAGGTCTATGGGGAAAATTCCACGGCCGAAGCGGCGGCGATCTAGCATGGCACGGCACAACCTGGGCACCGTGGTGCAGTTTGAATTCACCCGCACCATCAAGAAACGCCGGTTCTGGATTGCCACGCTGGCCATCCCGGCGCTGCTGGCCATCGTGTTTGGGCTCGTGTTCGCCAGCAGTTCCAGCACCAAGTCCCTGTCCGAGGCGCAAAAGAACGACAAGCTCAGCTTCAGCTACACGGACGCCTCCGCGCTGCTGGACCCCGCCATAGCCCGGGCCATGGGAGGGCAGGTGGAGACGGATCCGGGGACCGCCGTCGAACGTGTCCGGGAGGGCAGGCTCAACGCCTACTTCAGCTTCCCGGCCAGCCTCACCGAGGGCCAGGTGAAGGTGTACGGCACGGACCACGGCATTTTCAAGAACGGCACCTACGAGGCGGTGGCCAGGCAGCTGGTGGTCCTCTCCGCACGGGAAAAGGTGGGCTCGGCGGAGCTGGCGGCCGCCGTGCAGGGGACGTTCAGCACGCAGGCGGAAACCTTCAAGGACGGGCAGGTCTCCGGCGGGCTGGAAACCGTGGTGCCGCCGCTGCTGTTCCTGGTGCTGTTTTACGTGGTGATCATCCTGCTGGCGAACCAGATGCTGGCGTCCACGCTGGAGGAGAAGGAAAACCGGGTCACGGAGATGATCCTCACCACGCTGAACCCGACCACGCTGGTGGTGGGCAAGGTGGTCTCGCTGTTTTTGGTGGGCACGGTGCAGGCCGTGGTGTTTGCCGCGCCGATGGTCCTTGGCTACGTGTTTTTCCGCGACCAGCTGGCCATGCCCAACTTTGACATCTCGCACCTGCAAATCCAGTTCTGGCCCATGCTGGTGGGCGCCCTGCTGTTCATTGGCGGGTTCATCCTCTTCACCGGCGTGTTGGTGGCCATCGGTGCGGTGATGCCGACGGCGAAGGATGCCAGCACCGTGTTCGCCCCGGTCATGATCATGATGTTCATCCCGTTTTACATCGTGACCATGGTGGTCAGCGACCCCGGCAACGTCATCGTCCAGATCTTTACCTTCTTCCCGTTCACCGCCCCCATCACGGCCATGCTGCGCAATGGCTTCGGCTCGCTCAACGCGGCCTCGGCGGCGGTGGTCATTGCCGAGCTGTTTGCCTTCGGCGCGCTGGCCCTGCGCCTGGCCGTGCACCTGTTCCGTTACGGCTCCATCGAATATTCGCGCAAGCTCTCGTTGCGCACCGCCTTCGCCAGAAGGCGCTGAACCATGCAGCGCCGCGTGCTGTGGGTGGCGGTCCTGGCATCGTTCGTGGCGTTCCTCGACGGCGCCATCGTCAATGTGGCGCTGCCGGCCCTGACCCGGGAGCTGGGCGGGGGCCTGACCACCCAGCAGTGGGTGGTGGACGCCTACCTGCTGGCCCTGGGTTCGCTGATCCTCATTGCCGGCTCGTTGTCCGACACCCTGGGCCGCGTCCGGGTCCTGCGCGCCGGGCTGCTCATATTTGGCGTTGCTTCCCTGGCCTGCGCCGTGGCGCCCACCGCGCTGGTGCTGATCCTGGCGCGCTGCGTGCAGGGCGCGGGCGCGGCGCTGCTGGTGCCCAGCTCACTGGCGCTGATCACCTCCACGTTCAGCGGGACCGCGCAGGGCAAGGCGATCGGCTCCTGGACGGCCTGGACCGGCACCGCGTTCCTGGCGGGCCCGCTGCTGGGCGGGCTGCTCGTGGACTTCGCCAGCTGGCGGTTCATCTTCGCCGTCAACGTCCTGCCGATTGCCGCCACGCTGGTGCTGCTGCGCGGGCTGGCGCTGCCTTCCGCGGACGACGCCGGTGCTGCCGCCGGCTCCCCGGGGCGGGTGGACGTCCCGGGTGCGCTGCTGGCCTCCGCCGGACTGGCCGGGACGGTGTTTGCCCTGATCGAGCAGGACCGGTTGGGCTGGGGCAGCCCCGCCGTGGTTGTCCCGTTCGTGCTGGGGTTGGCTGCGCTGGCCGTGTTCCTGTGGTGGGAAGGGCGCACGCGGGCGCCCATGATGCCGCTGGGCCTGTTCCGCATCAGGAATTTTGGCATCGGCAACGTTGCCACCACCTTCATCTATGCCGGGGCGTCCCTGGGCGGGCTGATGATGGTGCTGTTCCTGCAGGAGGTGGCCGGCTTCCCGGCGGCGCTGGCCGGGCTGGCGTCGATGCCCACCGCCGTCGTCATGCTGTTGCTGGCCGGCCGGTTTGGGACCCTGGCCGGCAAATACGGCCCGAGGCTGTTCATGACGGCGGGGCCCATCCTGGCCGGTGCCGGCTACCTGCTGATGGCCACCACCTCCCGGCCGTTCAATTTTTGGCTGCATATCCTGCCGGGCCTCCTGGTGTTCTCCGTGGGCATGTCCGTCACGGTGGCGCCGCTGACCTCGGCCATCCTGGGGGCGGTGCGGCCGGCGCAAAGCGGGATTGGATCGGCCATCAACAATGCGGTGTCCCGGGTGGCGGGCCTGGTCGCTGTGGCGCTCGCGGGCGCCATGCTGGGCGGTGTGCTGGACTTTGGGTCGTTCCGGCGCATTGTGGCCATCACCGCCGGCATGTTCATTGCCGGGGGCGTTGTTTCCGCGTTCGGGATTACGAACAGGGCCGCGGCGGAGGTGCCCGCGGCGGCGGTGGCCGTGGAGGAGGGCAAGCCAGACACCGGTGACACACCTTGATTGACGTACATTGAACAGAATGATGCAAACGACTTTGGGAGGTGGGCCCGTGGCGGAGGGCAGCACAGGCACAGGCGACGCCGGCACGACGGTCATGATCGCCTGCGCCCACGGCACGAACAACGCAGACGGCCGGGCCCGGATCAACCGGCTCCGGGCCGACATCGCGGACCTCCGCCCCGGATTGGCGGTGCTGGAAGCCTACGTGGACGTCCAGGAACCGGCGCTCCCGGAGGTGATGGCGGGGCTGCCCGCCGGGATGCGGGCCGTCGTCGTGCCCCTTCTGCTGACGGTGGGGTTCCACGTCCAGGTGGACATTGCCCACGCCGTGGCACGCCGGCCCGGCTCGCTCGCGGCGGCGCCGCTGGGCCCGGACCCGCGCCTGGCCAAGCTGCTTGACGAGCGGCTGGGGGCGCTGCCTGCACACTGGGGGATCGTCCTGGCGGCGGCCGGCTCCTCCCGGCCGGAAGCGGCCGGGCAGATCGAGGTGCTGGCTGCCGACCTTGCCGTCCGCAGGCCCGAAACGGTGCTGGCCGCCTATGGTGCCAGCGCCAAACCAACCGTGCCCGACGCCGTGGCGCAGCTGCGCGCGCAGGGTGCGGCCGGCGTCGCCGTCGCCTCCTACCTGCTGGCACCGGGGTACTTCCACGACCAGCTGGGCACGGCCGGCGCGGACCGGGTCAGCGAGCCGCTGCTGCCCTCGCCCCTGGTGGCGCAGCTGGCACTGGAACACTTTGACGCAGCCGTGGCCGCTGCAGCGCGAAAAGCCGGGCAGGGCGCCTCCTGACCCGCTGGCCCCGCCGCCGGCACGACATCCCAGCCCAGCACACCCGGCGCCCAAACGGGGCACGTGACGAAATATTGCCCAAGGTGAACCCGCGTTGCACCGCCTTCCTGCCGCCGGCAACAGGCAACCTACGCTCGTTTCATGACACAGACAGTTCTCGCCGGAGCGGCCGCCCCCGGCACGGAAAACAGCCCCGCCGCCGAGTCCGCCGGGACGCCGGCACAGCGCCCCGTCCGCGCCCGCCCCGCCGCCAAGCCCCACGGCCAGTGGAAGGTGGACGGCAAGGCTCCGCTGAACCCTGTCGAGGTGTGGAAGCAGGAAGACGACGGGCTCTCCGTGCGCCACCGCATCGAGACGATCTACTCCAAGCAGGGCTTCGATTCGATCGCCGACGACGACCTGCACGGGCGGTTCCGCTGGTGGGGCCTGTACACGCAGCGCAAGCAGGGGATCGACGGCGGCAAGACGGCCCAGCTGGAACCGCACGAGCTCGAGGACAGCTACCTCATGATGCGGGTGCGCACCGACGGCGGCAAGCTCACCACCGAACAGCTGCGCGTCATCGGCCAGATTTCCATTGATTTTGCCCGCAACACGGCGGACTTGACCAACCGCCAGAACATCCAGTTCCACTGGATCGAGGTTGAGAACATTCCGGAGATCTGGCGCCGCCTCGAAGCAGTGGGCCTGCAAACCACCGAGGCCTGCGGCGACGTGCCCCGCGGCATGCTCGGATCCCCCGTTGCCGGCATCGCCAAGGCCGAGATCATCGACCCCACCGGATTCCTGCAGGAACTGCGCGAGCGCTACATTGGCAACCCGCAGTTTTCCAACCTGCCGCGCAAGTACAAGACCTCCATCACCGGCTACCCGGACCACGACACGATCCACGAAATCAACGACATTTCCTTTGTGGGCGTGCAGCATCCGGAACTGGGCCCCGGCTACGACCTGTGGGTGGGCGGCGGACTCTCCACCGCACCCCGCCTGGCCAAGCGCGTTGGCGTGTTTGTGCCGCCGGAGCAGGGCCCCGCCGTGTGGGAGGGCGTCACCAGCATCTTCCGCGACTACGGCTACCGGCGCATGCGCAACAAGGCCCGGCTGAAGTTCCTGGTGGAGGACTGGGGGCCGGAGAAGTTCCGCCAGGTCCTCGAGGACGAATACCTGGGCCACAAGCTGCCCGACGGCGTGGCCCCGCCCAAGGCCAAAGTCAACGGCGACCACGTTGGCGTCCACGAGCAAAAGGACGGCAACTTCTTCATCGGCGCCGCCCCGTGCGTGGGCCGCTTCTCCGGCACGGGCATGCTGGCCCTGGCGGACCTGCTGGAAGCCCACGGCTCCCACCGCCTGCGCACCACCCCGCTGCAGAAGATCATCGCCCTGGACATTCCCAGGGACCACGTTGAGCCGGTCATTGCCGGCATGGATGAAATTGGGCTCTCCGCCCGGCCCTCCGTCTTCCGCCGCAACACCATGGCGTGCACAGGCGTCGAATTTTGCAAGCTGGCCATCGTGAACACGAAGGACACGGCCATCAACATCATTTCCGAACTCGAGGAGCGCCTGGCCGACCTGGTCGACGCCGGGGAACTCGAGGAGCCGCTCACCCTGTACCTCAACGGCTGCCCCAACTCCTGCGCCCGCATCCAGACGGCAGACATTGGCCTGAAGGGCATTGTTGTCCCCACGGACGACGGCGGCACCCAGGGGGGCTTCCAGGTCCACCTCGGCGGCGGCTTGTCCTCGCACAACCGTGAGGAGGCCGGCCTTGGCCGCACCGTCCGCGGTTTGAAGGTGGCCATCCCCGACCTGCCCGACTACGTGGAGCGCGTCATTCGCAGCTACGTCAACAACAAGCTGGCAGGGGAAACCTTCGCAGAATTCGCCCACAGGGTTGATGAGGAGCTGCTGAAATGAGTGCCAACCCACTGACCCCGCTGGTCGAGCCTGTCGAGACCGCGCTCCGCTCCCACACCGAACTCCAGGCGCTCGCCGAGGCGGGAGCCGCGGCACTGGCCTGGGACGCGTCCGCGAAGGAGGTCATCGCCTGGGTGGCGAAGAACTTCGAAACGCAAGCGGCCGCCGTCGCCTGTTCCATGGCCGACGCCGTGCTGCCGGCCCTGGTTGCCGACCAGCTGCCCGGCGTTGACGTGCTGTTCCTGGACACCGGCTACCACTTCCCGGAAACCTACGCCACGCGCAACGAGGTGGCGGAAAACCTGCGGGTGAACGTCGTCGACGTCCTGCCGGAGCACACCGTGGCCGAACAAGACTCGCTGCTGGGCCGGGACCTGTTTGCCCGCGACCCCGGCCGCTGCTGTGCCCTGCGCAAGGTGGCACCCCTGCACAAGGCCCTCGCCGGCTATGAGCTGTGGTTCACCGGCGTGCGCCGCGACGAGGCCCCCACCCGCACCAACACGCCGCTGGTCAGCTGGGATGAAAAGAACGGCCTGGTCAAGGTCAACCCGGTGGCCACCTGGTCCGCCGAGGACCTGGCCGGCTACTCCGAGGACAACCTCCTGCCCGTCAATCCGCTGCTGGGCCAGGGCTACCCGTCCATCGGCTGCGCACCCTGCACCAAGAAAGTGGCCCCCGGCGCGGACCCCAGGTCCGGCCGCTGGGCCGGCACCTCCAAGACAGAATGCGGGCTACACACATGAGCACCCAAACAACAGAACCGACGCTGGTCGAGCCTGATTCGCCGGTCGAGCCCCAAACGCTCCCCGGCCTCGCAAGCCCGGCAGGGGACCCCTCGCGTCCGGGGCCCCAAGTCGAGACCCTGGACTCCCTGGACCTCCTCGAATCCGAGGCGATCCACATCATCCGCGAGGTCGTTGCCGAGTTTGAGCGCCCCGCGCTGCTGTTCTCCGGCGGCAAGGACTCGGTGCTCATGCTGCACCTGGCCACGAAGGCATTCTGGCCGGGCAAGGTCCCGTTCCCCGTGCTGCACGTGGACACCGGCCACAACTTCCCCGAGGTCATCGATTTCCGCGACCGCACGGTGGAACGGCTGGGCCTGCGCCTGGAAGTGGGCTCCGTGCAGGAGTTCATCGACAGCGGCGAGCTGGCCGAGCGCGCTGACGGCACCCGCAACCCGCTCCAGACCGTGCCACTGCTGGACGCCATCGCCCGCAACAGGTTTGACGCCGTCTTTGGCGGCGGCCGCCGCGACGAGGACAAGGCGCGCGCCAAGGAGCGCATCCTGTCCCTCCGCGACGAGTTCGGCCAGTGGGACCCGCGCAACCAGCGCCCCGAACTGTGGAACCTGTACAACGGCCGCCACACGGTGGGCCAGCACGTGCGGGCCTTCCCCATCAGCAACTGGACCGAGCTGGATGTGTGGCGCTACATCGCCCGCGAAAACATTGAGCTGCCGGGCCTGTACTACGCCCACGAGCGCGAGGTGTTTGAACGCGACGGCATGTGGCGTGCCGTGGGCGAGGTGTCCCAGCCGCGCCCCGATGAGGAAGTGGTCATCAAGCAGGTCCGCTACCGCACGGTGGGTGACATGTCCTGCACCGGTGCCGTGGCCTCCAGCGCCGCCACCGTCCACGACGTGGTGCGCGAAGTGGCCGCCTCAACCCTGACCGAACGTGGCGCCACCCGGGCCGATGACCGCATCTCCGAGGCCGCCATGGAAGACCGCAAGAAGGACGGGTACTTCTAATGAGCACTTCAACCAACCCGCTGGTCGAGCCTGTCGAGGCCCCTGTCGGCACCCTGTTCCGCTTCGCCACGGCCGGCTCCGTCGACGACGGCAAGTCCACCCTGGTGGGCCGGCTGCTCCACGACTCCAAGGCCATCCTGGCCGACACGCTCGACGCCGTGACCCGCACGTCCGCGGACCGGGGCTTCGGCGGAGAAAACGGCAGCACGCAAAAGATCGACCTGGCCCTGCTGACCGACGGCCTGCGCGCCGAGCGCGAACAGGGCATCACGATCGACGTGGCCTACCGCTACTTCGCCACGGACCGGCGCAGCTTCATCCTCGCCGACTGCCCCGGGCACATCCAGTACACCAAGAACACGGTGACGGGCGCGTCCACGGCTGACGCCGTCGTCGTGCTCATCGATGCCCGCAAGGGCGTGTTGGAGCAGACCCGCAGGCACCTGTCCGTGCTGCGCCTGCTGCGCGTGCCCAGCGTGGTGGTGGCAGTGAACAAGATCGACCTCGTCGATTTCAGCGAGGACACCTTCGGTGCCATTGAGGCGCAGGTGCAGGGCGTGGCCGAGCAGATCGGCGTCACCGATGTGCTGGTGGTGCCCGTGTCCGCGCTGGAGGGCGACAACGTGGTGGAACGCTCCGCCCGCACCCCCTGGTACACGGGCCCCAGCCTGCTGGAAATCCTGGAGACGCTGCCCACCCTGGACGAGGTGGAGCGCGGCCTGGAGCCGTTCCGCTTCCCGGTCCAGCTGGTGATCCGTCCGCAGGGTGCGCTGGCCCCCGGGCTGGTTTCCGCCGACGACGCCGGCGCCTCCTTCCGTGACTACCGCGCCTATGCGGGCCAAGTGGCGTCCGGGTCGGTGGCCGTGGGTGAGGACATCACGGTCCTGCCGTCCGGACGGAGGGCCACCGTGGTTGGCATCGACTTTGCGGGGCGTTCGCTGGAACGGGCCGTGGCGCCGCAGTCGGTCTCGCTGCGCCTGAGCGAGGAGATCGACATTGCCCGCGGCGACCTGATCGCCGCGACGGGCACCTTTGGCGAAACGAGCCAGGACCTGTACGCGGAACTGTGCTGGCTCTCGGCCAAGCCGCTGCGCGAAGGTGCCAAGGTGCTCATCAAGCACGGCAGCAGGACCGTCCAGGGCCTCATCCGGGCCGTGACGGGCAAGCTGGACCTGGAATCCTTTGGGCTGGAGGCCGCCTCCGGGCTGGAGCTGAATGACATCGGCACGGCCCAGATCCGGCTGTCCTCGGCACTGCCGGTCGAGACGTATGCGCTGCACCGGCGCACGGGCGCGTTCCTGGTGGTGGACCCGCAGGACGGCAACACGCTGGCCGCAGGCCTGGTGCGGGACCACCCCGGAGACCACGAGGACGAACGCTACGTGATCTAGCGGTCCGGTGGTCGAGCCGTGCGCCCGGGTGCGGGACGCACCCAAGGAGGGAACGCCGTCGTCCATTAAC
>NZ_JAAMFN010000059.1 GCF_013376095.1 Arthrobacter sp. SDTb3-6
AAGGAACTTGGCCCGGTCTTCCGGCGTAGCTCCATAGGCGGAGTTGTTGAGCACCAGCTGCTGGACGTAGTCGCAGAAGTACGGGGCCATCTTTGCTGCAACACAGCCCTGCGCCGTCTTGTGCAGGTGGACTACCAGCGGTGCCTTGACAGCGGCGGCGTACTGCTTCTGCGTGATCTTCTTTTGCGCAAGCATCTTTGAAAGCACCTGGTTGCGGCGGGTCACCACGTTGTCCGGGTGCGCCACCGGGTCGTACACCGTGGGGCTGTTGACCACACCGGCCAAGGCTGCTGCCTGCGGCAGCGTCAGGTCCTTCGCGTCCGTGTCAAAGTACAGCTTGGCGGCCGCCTGGATTCCGTAGGCGCCGTTGCCGAAATAGATGAGGTTGAGGTAGCCCTGAAGAATCTGGTCCTTGGACATCGTCTTTTCCAAGTCGATGGCCTGCTTCATCTCATTGATCTTGTCCGTGATGGTCTTTTGGGCACCGAGCTTTGCCTGGTCGGTTTTTCCGGAGGTGACCAGGTTTTCAATGATCACGTTGTTCACGTACTGCTGGGTGATGGTGGACGCACCCTCACGCCCACCATGGAGTGTTGCGGCCACGGCGCGCAGGATGCCGGTGGGGTCGATGCCGCCATGCTGATAGAACCGGGCATCCTCAATGGCAACGATGCCGTTCCGGATGTACGGCGACATCTTGGCAAGCGTCACGGCCTGGCGGTCCTGCTCATAGAACCGGGCGATCACGGAACCATCGCTGGCGAGCACGGTGGTGCCCTGTGCAGGCGCGTTCAGCTTGAGCGTCCCCGGGTTGCTGTTGACGAAGGAATCCGTGCCGGACACGGCGGCAGTCGCGACTGCCCCCGCGGGGATCAGGAGCCCCGCGACCAGGACACCGGCCACGGCGCACACCACAAGGAGGGTCAGCAGGTTTCCCAAGGTGGAACCCGTGTCCCTCCAAATCGAGGGAATTCGTGGTCCTTGCGTTCCTCTGGGCATCCGGGGAAGCCTTCCTGTGCTAACTGGCGGTACTCTGCTGAATGGCAGCACCGGGCGGCGGGCAGACATCTGCTGACTCGCCGGCACTGGCGCCGATGAAGCGTTTATGGCGTGGTGTTGCTGGGCGGCGGCATCGAGAAAGATGGCACAGGTGAAGTCTCTACCATCTTGGTGGGAATTTCCTGAATGTCGCGGCGAAACGTTCGGGCGAACACCTTTGCACCGGCGTGCCCGGAAGTAAGCTTACGTGCATGGCCAAGTTCTTTGACATCCATCCCCACGACCCGCAGGCGCGTTCCGTGACCCAGGTGGTGGCGCTACTGCGCGACGGCGGTCTCATCGCCTATCCCACGGACTCCTGCTATGCCTTGGGCGCACAGATCGGCAACAGGGATGCGCTGGACCGGATCCGGGCCATTCGCCATCTGGACAGCAAGCACCATTTCACGCTGGTCTGCAAGGACTTTGCCCAGCTGGGCCAGTTCGTCATGATGGACAACGACATCTTTCGCAGCATCAAGGCCGTGACCCCGGGGCCATACACGTTCATCCTTCCCGCCACGAAGGAAGTTCCGCGGCGCATGGCCCATCCGAAAAAGAAAACGGTGGGCGTGCGCATTCCGGACAGCCGCCTTATCCACGCCATACTCGACGAACTGGGCGAGTCGCTGCTCTCCAGCACCTTGTTGCTGCCGGATGAGGAGGAACCGCTGACCCAGGGCTGGGAAATCAAGGAGACGCTTGACCACGTGGTGGATGCGGTGATCGAATCCGGCGACGTCGGGGCGGAGCCCACCACCGTGGTCGATTTTTCCAGCGGCTACGCCGAGGTCGTCCGACGCGGCATGGGCGATCCCTCCCGTTTCGAATAGCCGCGAAGGGTACCCGCCGGTGCTGTGGCGGGCCCGGCAACACAGTGCTTTACTGGAGCCTAGACACTGGCTGCGAGAGAAGCCGTAAGAGATGAGCACCCGTCCTGGCGATCGCTGTTTAACCGCGACGACCCGGCCACGCGCCGGGCGGAGATTGCGCCGCCCAGTGCCGGCCATGGCCGCCTGCGCCGCCCTGGTGCTGGGCCTGCTGGTGTCCGGGGTTTCCTTCGCCATCCCCGCACGGGCCGCATCCCTCTCCGGGAACGACGTGTCCTGGCCGCAATGTCCGACGGCGGCGGGCGGATACGGCCTGCCCCTCCCTCCCGATTCGGCCCAGTTCGTTGTCATCGGCCTGACAAGGGGGCTGCCCTTCACCGCCAATCCCTGCCTGGCCTCCGAAGCCGGCTGGGCGGCCGCCCGGAACAAGCCGGCCCACGGCTATGCCATGGCCGCCTTCCCCACTGCCGCCCAACTCCTTACGTACAAGGCCCGCGGCCCGTGGTCGGCCGCCACCCGTGCCGGGCAACTCTCCAACGTGGGGTACGCAGAGGCGGCGGCCGCTGTCAGCGCCATGGCCGGCGACGGCTTCCGACCGCCGGTGGTCTGGATCGACGTCGAGCCCCGGCCCGCGCAGCCGTGGCCGGCCACGACAGCCGCCCAACAGCGGGAAAACCGGCTGGTGGTGGAAGGCCTCATGCGCGGGCTTCACGATGCCGGATTTGCCTACGGCCTGTACTCGTTTACGTCAGGCTGGGCAGCCATTACGGGATCCTGGCTGCTGCCCGGCGTCCCTGTCTGGGCGACCGCGGGCCGCCTTGACTACCCCACGGAAGGCCTGGACATGTGCGCACGGCCGGCCTTCTCCGGCGGCCGCGTGTACCTTTCCCAGTGGTACGACGACGTGTACGACCATGACATCACCTGCAGCCCTTACACGTTCACACCGCTTGCCATGCCCGGCTCGTCGCCGTCCGGCTCAACCGGCGACTTCAACGGCGACTGGAACAACGACGTGCTGGCCCGCGTGGCGGCCACCGGAGCCCTTCGTCTCTACCCGGGCAACGGCCGTGGCGCCTTCACCGGGGCATCCACAATTGGAAGCGGATGGCAGGGCATGAATGCGCTGGACACCGTGGGAGACTTCAACGGGGACGGGCGGGCTGATGTGCTGGCGCGGGAAAGGTCCACAGGCTACCTCTGGCTTTACCCCGGCAACGGACGTGGAGGGTGGATGCCACGCACAAAAGTGGGCAGCGGATGGAACACCTTCAGCATTGTCCTTGGTCCCGGTGACTTCAACGGCGACCAAAGGGTCGATGTCCTGGGCCGGGATGCTGCCGGGGAGCTGTGGCTGTATCCGGGCAACGGACGTGGAGGGTGGCTGGCGCGAGTGAGGGTGGGCAGTGGCTGGAACGCCATGAATGCCATCCTGGGCCCCGGCGACGTCAATGGCGACGGTACGGCGGACCTTTTGTCCCGGGAAACCGCCTCGGGCGCGCTGTGGCTGTATCCGGGGAACGGCCGCGGAGGATGGCTGCCCCGGGTCAAGCTGGGCACCGGCTGGAATTCAATGACGGCACTCGCATCCGCCGGTGATTTCAACGGCGACAGGACCCCTGACGTGCTGGCCCGGGATCCAGCCGGCAGCCTATGGCTGTACGCCCTGGGCGGCAACGTCTCATGGCTGCCGCGCACGCTCGTCGGATGGGGCTGGAATTCCATGAACAGCATTTTCTAGGACGATTTTCGGGACAATGCCGGGGCAAGGCTGGCGGCCGTCCCAGGTCCTTGGCGGCGCACGGCACTGGACGCGGACGAAGGTGGCCGTTAGCGTGGTGCGGGCACCGGTCAATGGACTGGCGCACGTACCTGGAGCAAGGGGTCAGGAAACGCAGCGTGAACGGGACGACGTTATGAGGCCGGGCGGTCCGATGTGCCGCGTTGCAAGGCTGCTGGCGGGGATGGCGGCCTGCGCCGCCCTGCTGGCCGGTTGCGCGCCCGGCCCCCAGCCCCACGCCACGCCCGCGGTCCCCACCGCACATTCCGGCAATGACATCTCGTGGCCCCAATGTCCGGCTGCGTCAGGTGGCTACGGCCTCCCACTGCCGCCGGAATCAGCGCAGCTGGCGGTCATCGGAGTGACCAACGGCCTGCCCTTCACAGTCAACCCGTGCCTGGCCTGGCAGGTGGGCCGGGCCTCGAACATGCCCGTGCCGCGCCATGCCTACGTCATGGCGGCATTCCCGACGCCCGCCCAACTTCGCGGCAACAAGGCCCAAGGCCCGTGGCCCGCCGGCACCCGGGACGGCCAACTGTCCAATGCGGGATACGCCGAGGCTGTCGCCGCCGTGGCAGCCATGGCCAAGGCCGGCTTCTTGCCGGGGATGGTGTGGATTGACGTGGAGCCGCACAAGCCGCAACCCTGGCCGACGTCGTCCCCCACGCACCAGCGGGAGAACCGTCTGGTCATTGGCGGGATGATGCGCGGGTTTCACGACGCCGGCCTGCCCTACGGTTTGTACTCCTACCACCGCGCGTGGGCGGACATCACCGGGTCCTGGCAACTGCCCGGTGTGCCGGTCTGGGCCACCGCGGGGCAGGACACCCCCGACAAGGCGCGGGCCAAGTGCGGAAAGCCCGGCTTTTCAGGCGGGCACGTGTACCTGGCCCAGTGGTACGACGACGTGCGCGACTACGACATGACGTGCGGCACGTACGCGTTCACGCCGCTGCCCATTCCGGATACCCCGCTGCCGGCCCCGGGCCCGGCAGACCAACCCCGGCACCACTAACCGGCAGCCGCTTTGGCGGAGGAACGCCAGCTGGAGAGGCGGCACACCGGGCACTCACATCCGGCGCTTCACCTTCGCAGTGGCGGGTGCTGTCCACGGGTCTTCGGGCCATGGATGTTTCGGGTACCGTCCCCGCATCTCGGCCCGCACCTGTGCATAGGGGCCGGACCAAAAGGACGCGAGGTCGTCCGTGACGGCCAGCGGGCGCCCGGCCGGGGAGAGCAGATGGAACAACACCGGGACCCGGCCGCGGGCCAGCCGCGGCGTGGCAGCCCAGCCAAAGCATTCCTGGAGCTTGACGGCGACCACCGGCCTGCCGCCGTCGGACTCCACGTCAGGATAGTCAATGCGCGCCTGGGACCCGCTGGGCACCGCGAGCCGCTCCGGGGCCAGCTCCCCCAGCTTCGCTGCTTCCGGCCAGGGCAGCAGCCGCCGCAGCGGATCGGCCAGGCCGATGGAGGAAGCAGCCTTTCCCTTGGCCACCGCCTCCAATTCCGGGGCCAGCCACTCATCAAGTCGGTCCAGCAGGGCGGAGTCGGAAACGTCCGGCCAGGGCTTCCCCAGTTCGCGGTGCAGCAGGGCCATCCGGCGCCGCAGCGAGTCCGCCGGGCCGCTCCACGTGAGCAGCCCCAGCCCCGAGGCGCGCAGCTCGTCGGCCACTGCTGCACGTCCCTGTGCCGTGGTGGCCTTGACCGGCGTGGAGGAGAGCACGATGGCCCCCAGCCGCCGCTCCCTGCGGGCCGTGACGCGCCCGTTGCGGAATTCGGCCAACACTTCTTCGGAGGCAAGGTGGCGGGCCGCGGCCTGCACCGTGTCCAGGCTGACGGCTGCCGCGGAGCGGATGACAGCCCCGGTGCCCGCGGCATCCCGCCCCCGGGCACGCGCGACCTCGGCCACCGCCACCCAGTCCTGGCCGGTCAGCGCGCTTCCGCCCGGCAGGCCCGCGCGTGTGCCCGAAGCCAGGAGATAGGTGTCGGTGCCCGGGACGCGGCGCGCCACCCTGTCGGGATAGGCAAGCGCGACGACGAATCCCGTCACGTCCCCGGCAGGGATCCCCTGCCCGCCTGCGTCGGCGGCCGGCGGCGCGGCCTGCTTCGCGTCTGCCTCCCGGCGCGCGATTCCTTCCATGCGGCGGGCGTCTTCCCGCCACCGCCCGGCCCCCGGGTCCCGGCCGGAACGCAGGGACGCCAGCAGCGCCGCCAGGTCTGCACCGGGCGTTCGGTGGTCCCCCGCCACCAGGGCAACAGCCTCGGCCGCCTTCCGGGGGCCGACGGCGGCGGCACCGTCCAGGAGGGCACGCGCCAGACGGGGGTCGGCCGGGACCCTGGCCAGGATCCTGCCGAAGGGGGTGGCCAGGCCGCGGGCGTCGACGGCGCCGAGTTCGCGCAGCGTTTCCACGGCGCCGGCCATGGCAGCCTGTGGCGGTGGTGTGGGCAGCGCCAGGCCGAAGCCTTCCGGGGCGCCCCAGCAGGCCAGGATGAGCGCGACCGGGGACAGCTCTGCGACCAGTATTTCCGGCCGCTGGTGCGCCGGTGCCGCCGCGTACGTCTTTTGGTCGTAACAACGGACCACGATTCCTGGTCCCAGCCGGGCGGCACGGCCGGCCCGCTGGTCGGCCGAGGCACGCGAACAGGAGGCCGTGACCAGGCCGGACATGCCGCGGGCCACGTCCCGGCGGGGCTCACGCGTCAGGCCGGAGTCGATGACCAGCCGCACCCCCGGCACGGTCAGGGACGACTCGGCCAGGCTGGTGGAGACGATGATGCGCGGCAGCCCGCCGGGCAGGCGCCCGGAAACGGCCCGGTCCTGTTCGGTGGCCGCCGCCTGGCCGTGGAGTTCGAGCACGTCGGTCCCGGCCCGCCGGAGCCGGGCGGCTATGTACCCGACTTCCCAGGCGCCGGGGGCGAATACGAGGGCATCCGTGCCGGCATCCCGGCCCAGCGCCTTGGAGTGGGCCGCTGAAGCCGTGTCCGCCACATGGTCCAGGAAGGCCCGCGACACGCCCCGCCCGTCAATCCGGGGCCCCGGCGCGGGCGCCCAGACCGTTTCGAGGGGGAACAGCACCGACGGCGAGTCGACCACGGGTGCAGCGGTGCCGGCGTCGTCCGCCAGGAGCGCGGCAAAGCGTGCCGCCTCCAACGTGGCCGACATGGCGACGAGGACAAGGTCGCCGCGGAGCTGCCTGACCTCGGCGAGCATGCCGGTCAGCAGGTCCGTCCCAAGGCCGCGTTCGTGCACCTCGTCGAGGATGACCGCGCCGGTGGACTCGAGCCCGGGGTCGGACAGCAGGCGGCGCAGCAGGATGCCGGGGGTGACAAATTCCACCAGCGTCTCGGCTCCGGCATGGCTCTCCCCCCGCACCGTGTAGCCGACGCGGCCGCCCAGCGGGCTGCCGTCCAGCGCGGCCAGCCGGCGGGCCGCAGCCCGTGCCGCCACGCGCCGCGGCTGGGTGACCACCACGCGCAGTCCGGGGACCAGGTTGGCCGTCAGGGGCGGCACGAGCGTGGTCTTGCCCGTGCCGGGAGGGGCCTGGACGACGGCGGTTCCGGCACTGCCAAGGGCCGCGGCGAGGCGGTCCAGGGCGGTGGCGAAGGCCAGGCCCCGGCCGACCGTCTCCAGGTCAAAGGCTGTGGCCACCGGTCAGCCGATCTGCAGTTCGCCCATCTCGCCCCAGGCGTCGCCATCCACCTTGCGTGAGACGATCCGGGGAGTCGCGAGAAGCGCCGGGCGCATGGCCTCCAGGCCGGCCTTGAAGTGGGCGCTGTTCACATGCGCGGCCGCGGCGTCGTCGTCCAGGAATGCTTCCACCAGGACAAACTCGGCCGGGTCTTCCACGCTGCGCGACCAGTCGAACCAGAGATTGCCGGGTTCCTGGCGGGTGGCCGCCGTGAACGGGCCCACGAGGTCCATGAAGCGGTCGGTGTGCTTGGGCCTGGTCTGGAATTTCACCACGATGAAGTACATGCCATCCAGCTTAGGCGAGCGGGCTACCAGCCGCGTTCGCGCCATTCCGGCAGGGACGGCCGCTCGGCGCCGAGTGTGGTGGGGTCCCCGTGGCCGGGCAGCACCACGGCGTCGTCGGAATAGGCCCCGAAAAGGCGCTCCTCGACGTCCGCCAGCAGGGATGCGAAGCGCCGGGGATCGCTTTCGGTGTTGCCGACGCCGCCCGGGAAGAGGGAATCGCCGCTGAAGATCAGGGTGGTGCCGCCGTCGGCGAGGATGTAGGCGATGGATCCGGCGGTGTGGCCGCGGAGGTGGACGGCGTGAAGGGTGATCCCGTCCGTCTCCAGCACGTCGCCGTGCTCCAGCTGACGGCTGACGGCGACGCCGGATTCGGACTCGATCCCGGCGGCGTCCTCACGGCCCGCTGCGGTGGGGATGCCGCCGGCAATCCCGGCCAGGGCGCGCACGTGGTCCCAGTGGCGGTGGGTGATGGCCACGAGCAACAGCTTGGCCGTTGCCGCGGAATCCGCCGCCGAGTCCTGGAGCATGCGGCGGATGGCGGGGGCGTCGTCGGCGGCATCAATGAGGACCTGGGCGCCGCTTTGCCGGTGCGTGATGAGGTAGACATTGTTGGCCATGGCCGAAACCACCGTGCGGCGGACGGTGACGCTGGGAAGTTCGTGGATGAGGCTGGTCTCTGCAGTCATGGGGCTAAGCCTAGCGGCCGAGGGGCCCCAAAGGAGCGAAGCGAGTTTGGGGAGGCCGCTTGGCGCTAGCGGCCGAGGGGCCCGGCCTTTAGGACAGCACGTCCTTCGTGGCGAACCGGCCGTAGGCCAGCGCCCCAAACACCAGGACGTATCCGAGTTGAAGCACGGCATTGTTGCCGAACGACGTCCATTCGACGGGTTGGCGGAGCAGGTCGGCAAACCCGAGCCACCAGTGGCTGAACAGCCACGGATGCAACCAGTCCAGCTGCGGCAGCGCGTCGAGCACCTGGGCGGCGATGGCCAGCACAACGGTGGCCGCCATGGCCCCGACGGGCACGTCGGTCAGGGTGGAAATGAAAAGGCCGACTGCCGCCAATCCCAGGAGAGACACGAACACGTACGCACCAACAAGCACGATCCTGCCCTCGGCCGTCCACACGTCCACCAGGTCCCCCGATAACAAGGGCACCGGCCCGGACGGGAACAAGGCGAGCCCTGCCACGGTGCCGGCCAACAGCACGGCGGAAGTCGCGGCCGCGCAAAATACTGCCGTGCCCACGTATTTGACGAGCAGCAGGCGGGCCCGCCCGGCGGGCGCCGCCAGCAGGTAGCGCAGAGTGCCCAGCCCGGCTTCACCGGCAAGGGTGTCGCCGGAGACAACGCCTACCGTCAGGGGCAGGAACAGCGGTGTGCACAGGACCAGTGCCGTCAGCACCACGAACAGGCCGTTGTGCGTGATCCGGTCCAGAAAGGCCGGGCCCTCGCCGCCGCTGCCTGCACCCGTGACCCTGACGGCGACGGCAATGAGGACCGGAACGGCCGCCAGCGCAGCCAGCATGGCCCAGGTCCGCCGGCGGCGGAACATGACGGAGAGTTCCGAGGCGAGAAACGGCCAGGTCCGGGCCCGCGCACGGGCGGTGGGCGCTCCGGCGGGCCTGCCGTCCGGCAGGGCGCCCGGCCGGCCGGACGGCAGGCCGGCCACGGGTCCGGGCGCTGACCCCTCCCTGCCGTGGGCCACTGCCGAATACGGGGCGGCTGCCGGCGGCTCCTCCCCCGGGGCGTTCCACCCGCCACCATGGCCTTCAGGGCTGCTCTCACCGGACAACGTCGAACCCCTCCCCCGTCAGTTCCACGAAACGGTCCTCAAGGCTTCCGCTTTCCATGCTGAAGCCGCGCACCCGCACGCCCCCACGGACCAGTGCGGCCACAATCTCCTCCGCACGGGGCGTTCCGGCGGGCGCCGCGTCCACCGCGGACGGGAACTGCGCCGTGACAGGCGGCCCATCCATGTCATCCACGGCCTGCGTTGCCGGGCCGGGGACCAGGCCTGCCGGGCCGGGGACCAGGCCCAGGGCCGCCAGGACGCCCCGGGCGGGCCCGGCGTCGGGCGTGCGGACAACCACCAGCGGGCGGCCCGCCGCACGGAGCGCGGCCAGCGTCCCCTGGGCCACGAGCTGCCCCGCCCGCATGATGGCGGCGTGCGTGCAGATTTGTTCCACTTCGGCGAGCAGGTGGCTGGAGACAAAGACAGTTATACCTTCCGCGGCAAGGGACCGCACCAAGTTGCGGACCTCGCGGGTGCCTTGCGGATCCAGGCCGTTGGTCGGCTCGTCCAGGACCAGTAGCTCGCGGGGGCGCAGCAGGGCGTTGGCAAGGCCCAGGCGCTGCTTCATGCCCAGCGAATAGGCCTTGACCTTCTTGGCCGCCGCATGCTGGAGCCCCACCCGTTCCAGTGCCCCGGCCACCCGTTGACGGCGCGTGGTGGGCTGGGAATGCGGGTCTGCGGCATCGAGCCGGTGCAGGTTGGCCGTGCCGGAGAGGAAGGGGTAAAACGCCGGGCCTTCCACGAGGGCGCCCACGCGCGGCAGCACTGCGTCCAGGCGTCGCGGCATGTCCTCGCCCAGCACGGAGGCCGAGCCGCTGGTGGCGTTGGCCAGCCCCAGAAGCATGCGGATGGTGGTGGTCTTGCCGGAACCATTGGGCCCCAGGAAGCCAAAGACGGAGCCGGCCGGGACGCTGAGGTCGAGGCCAGCGACGGCGGTTTGCCGGCCGAACACCTTGGTCAGGCCGTGGGTTTCAATGACTGGCGCGGGGGTGTGCGCCGGCCGGCCGCTCACCGGGCCGCTGCGGCCTGCTCGAGTGCTGCAAGCGGGACGGCGCCGGCATAAAGTGCACCGCCGGGGGTGATCAGCACGGTGAACAGTGCAGTGGACAGCGCATGCCCGCCCGGGACGGGTTGCAGCAGGCGTGCCACTGCAGGCGCGGCGGTCAGGTCCGACGGCACTGTGCCGGCGGGTGCCTCGGTGATGGCTGCCCAGCCGGTGCCGGAAGTGTCAACCTTGGGGGCGGCGTGCGTGCGGGCGTGTGCACGGGGGCCCACGGCATGGGGATGCAGCTTGGGTGCAGGTACGGTCCTTCGGGTGACGGAGGTGCCCGGCGGCGGGGTGAACATGAAGGTGGATGCCGGTGGGGCGGCCAGATCCAGCGTGCTGAAACCAATGTCCACTGCCGCGGAGTCCTGCCCGCGTGCCGTCACGGTCACCCGCAGGGGCAGTCCGGTGGCGGCATCAACGGCGATGGTGACCTTGCCGATAAGTGTCTTTGTGGTCCGTGGGATGAGTTGCAGCTCGTAGGCGCCGCGCTTGGCAACCTTCGTGTTCGGTCCCAGGCTGAGTTGCGTGGTGGGGTCAAGGCCCTTGACCAGTTCCGCGGCCAGGGCGCTGGGGGTTTGTTCGAAAGCGCCGGGCGCCAGCGCCCTGGGCAGCTTGGGGTTGTGCAGCTTGGGGTTGTGCATCTTGGCATTGTGAAGCCTGGGGTTGCGCATGCCTGGCCCCGGCAGCGTCGTTTCCGTGGCCTTGTTGGTGGCGCTGTTGTAGGTCCAGACGGTGGTGCCGTTGTGGATGAGGTCGCGTTCGGCCAGCTTGTCCAGTACCTGCACACGCTGCCTGCCGGCGCCGTCCAGGTACACCCGTACGGTGTGGGGTCCAGTCAAAAACCCCAGCAGCCGGGTGATGGTTGCGGCCTTGAGGGGATTCCGGGCCGCGGCTGACGTGCCTCCCGCCGTGGCGCCGGAGGAGGCGCCGGGCCCAAGCGATGCCCGTTGTCCCGGGGACCCCGGGCCCAGGTCAGGCAGCTGGGGCAGGCCCAGGCGGGCTGATTCCTGCACGGTGCCCGAGAGCTGGTGCACCGTGTTGCCGGCCATGAGGGCCAGCACCTGTTGCGGTGTCCTGTGCGGGAGGTCAACGGTTGACGAAGCCTGGAGGGGTCCGGCCAGCACGGCAGCGGCGATGACCGCCGGCATGGCCGCTGCGGGCATCCAACGAATCCATTGGCGGGTCATGGCAGTCCCGCCCCTGCTGGTGTGCGCACGCCTCCAGCTTACGCCGGTGCGCAGGAGGGGAAGCTGTGAATTCACCGGCATTTGCCGCCGGGGCAGGCAGTTTCCCTAGCCGCCCCGCCACGGCCGCCGGGGCAGCCGTGGCGGGGCGGCTGCAGCGTGGTGGCGGGGCTGGCAACGGCGTGTCCCGGCATGCGTCCGGCAGGGGTGCGGCATGACCCGGACCGCCGTCGTCATTCCATGCCGCAACGACTCCGCCATGCTGGAAGACTGCCTGGCACTGCTGGCCGCACAGGACCGTCCGGCAGACCAGCTCATCGTGCTGGACAATGCGTGCACGAACAACACCGCCGATGTTTGCGCGGCGGCCGGTGTCCTGCGGATCGTCTCGACACCGCCGGTCATTGCACCCACCGAGGCACACGGCTTCGACGCGGCCGCTGCAGCGGGCGCACAGATCCGGGCGCACCTGGATGCAGATTCACGTCCGCCCGCCGACTGGCTGGCAAGAGTGGAAACAGGGTGGAAACAGAGCTGTTGGGCGCGGGACCGCTGTCCCTGCTGACAGGACCCGGCGACTTTTACGACCGGAGCCGGCTCGTGTGCCGCATGGGACG
This sequence comes from Arthrobacter sp. SDTb3-6, assembly GCF_013376095.1. Taxonomy (GTDB): domain Bacteria; phylum Actinomycetota; class Actinomycetes; order Actinomycetales; family Micrococcaceae; genus Specibacter. The sequence continues at coordinate 12,268 of NZ_JAAMFN010000059.1, forward strand.
CACGCTCTACCTGGGCGGCTACCACCACATGGTGGGTACCCTGTTGGGCCACCCGCCGGCCTTTGGCTCCAAATCCGCCATGACTGTCGACGACTGGGCCCGGACAGGACCCCGCGTTTTGTGAAACTCCCCCCTGGTCCACGACGCCCTCGGCATCTCCTGCCGGCTGCGCCCCGACATGCACGTGGTGTACGACGCCGGCCTGCGCATGCCCGTCTCCGTCCGGCCGTTCCGTTCGTGGGCATCACCCGCGCCCCGGCTGGCCATGGCGTGGGAAACGTTCCGACTTGAGTTCCGGGGCGAGCCGCCGCTGCGCCGGCACCGGTCCCGGCGCCGGCGGGCCGGGGGCGCACCGACGCTGCCCCTCCCCGGTGCCGGGCTTGTGCGGCCCTGCCGAAGGGCTCCAGCATGTCCCGGCACAGCTGGTGCGGCGACGACCTCTCGCAGGGGCTGTGCCCGGAACGGTAGACGGCCAGTGCGGCGCCGATGGACTCAGCAAACGTGGCATGGAGGCGTGTGGGCCAGAGGCCATGCTCCCCCACGGCCACCAGCGTGGGCAGTCCGGCAGCTGCGAGCGCTGCAGTGAAATCCGGGGTCCGGTGCATGGGGCCGACCATGTCCCGCACGGACTGGCGGCGGGTGAGCCGGAAGCGGTCGCGGACAAAGCGGAGCCTGCCGGGCGGCACCGGGATGACGTTGGACTGGATCCAGGAAGTCATGAGGGCCGCGCCTGTCCGGTCGCCGCCCAGGACGGCCGGCGGGCCGTTCCTGCTGATTCCGCGGAAGCTTCGCCCGGCCAGCGGCGGGCACCCCAGCAGCGTCAGGCCCGCCAAGAGCCCCAGCTCAGCCGCGCAGGCGAGCGAAGCCACGGTGCCGGCAAAGGAATAGCCCACCACGTGTAGCGGGCGGCCCGCCGTGGCCACGGCGTCGCGCACCACTGCCAGGACGTCGTCCGTGAAGGGCCGGTAGCTGTAGTGCGTTCGCGGGGCTGAGGTTTTCCGGGCCGGCTCCGGTGGACTCGTACCGGCCGGCCAGGTCCAGGCAGGCGGTGTTGCAGCCGGCCGCGGCCGGCAGGGGCATCATGAAGGCAAAGTCCTCCTTGGAGCCGATCCCGCCGGGCGCCAGGACCACCGGCTGCCCGGCGGGATCGCCCGGTCAGATGGCGGCGAGCGCGCCGCTCGGGGCGTCAAAGGTGGAGCGGGCGAATTCCGGGCCAAGCGGCGCCCAGTTGAGGTCCGGCAGCCCGGCGTCGAGCAGTTCGTCGGTATTTGGCGTGCCGCCCTCCCTGCAAAGGATTGTAGGGGCCGGTACACTTCCTGGGACTTCCGGGAAGCGGAAGTTTTGCTGCCAGGTGTGTTCGGTGTTGGCGCTTTCCCAGCCGTACACGAACGGGTCAACCTCGACGCCGTGGCGCTGGAGGCTGGCGATCAGGTTCAGGTTGGCTGTGTAAAAAAGTCCCGTTCCGGCGTGGTGATGAACACCGGCGGGCAGCGGGCCTCCGGCCATTCGATGGGCGACATGTAGTCGGCCGCCTCGCGCAGGCGCGTCCTGTCCCTGCCGGTCCCCGGCCCGTGCATGAGCATGCGGATGAAGTTCAGGCTCAGCACGAATCCCGGATCGAAAAAGACGAAAAGGGTCCGCCACGCTGCAGTGCTGCACCAGGCCCGTCAGGCTGGCCGCGGGCAGGCCCGGCTGCAGCCTGTCGCACCCGGCCGGCGAAGGGCGGAAGGTGGCGGCCGTGATGGGCGCGGAAATCTGGCTGCCGGCCCAGTCGCCGCCGAGCACCACCCGTGGCGGGTCCCCGCCGAGTCGGGCGATGTTGCCGGCCACCCACGCCAGCGCGGCATTGGCGTCCTGCAACACGTGGCCCAAATTGAACCGTGGCGCCTTGCGGTAGTTGGCGTTCACCACCACCAGGCCGGCCGCTGCCTGGCTGGCACCGTCCTTGGTGGGCGGCACCTTGTCCCCGGACGTCCAGCCGCCCCGTGGAAGTACACGTACACGGGGAGCAGGCCGTTCCCGGCGGGTTCCGGCACGCGGCGCAGTACGGCCCGGGCACGCCTGCCGGATGCAAAGGTGCCGCCGGATCCGCCAGCCGCAGCGCCCTCCATGGGTCAAGGCTGCGCCCATGCCCTCCACGTTGCGCCAGCCAACCGGGCGTAGCGTGGAGGGCATGGACGCGTTGGCAATCTACACGGTGGGGCACTCCACACACCCGTTCCCGGAGTTCCTTCAGCTTCTGGCGGCGCACGGCATTGGGCGCCTGGTGGACGTGCGCACCATCCCCAAGTCCAGGCACAACCCGCAATTCATGCAGGCGGCGCTGGCGGTGGACCTGCCCGCGGCGGGCATCAGCTACGAACGGGCCGCCGGGCTGGGCGGACTGCGCCACACGCACCGGGACAGCCCCAATGGCGGTTGGCGGAACGCATCCTTCCGGGGCTATGCCGACTACATGCAGACACCGGAATTTGTGCAGGCCCTGGAGGGGCTCATCGCCGACGCCCGCGGCGGGCGCACCGCCATCATGTGTGCCGAAGCCGTGCCGTGGCGCTGCCACCGTTCCCTCATTGGCGATGCCCTGCTGGTGCGCGGAATTTCCGTCCTGGACATCCTGGACGAAAGGCCCGCCAGGCCGCACCGCTTGACGTCGTTTGCCCGCGTCGACGGCATCATGGTCAGCTACCCGCCCGAGACCGGGCCCGGCGCCCGCACTGGCAGTGGCGGCCCGTGACGGATCCGCCGGCCCGGGGCTGGACGTGCGGATCCTTCTTGGCTAGTTTATGGACATGGCCGACGCCCACACCGGGCGCAGCCTGTCGGTATCACCACCACAGCATGACGCACAGGTACGACGGCAGGATCAACATAGGGAGGAACAATGGGTTTCATATCTTGGATCATCTTGGGCCTGATCGTGGGGGCCATCGTCAAGGCAATCATGCCCGGGAGGGTCGGGGGCGGCTGGATCACGACCCTGGTCCTCGGCATTGTCGGCGCCATCGTCGGCGGCTGGATCGGCGCCCTGCTCTTCCACAGCGGCGGCATGTCCTTCTGGAACATCGGTTCATGGATCCTGGCCATTGTCGGCGGCCTCGTCGTGGCCGGCATTTACGGGGCCATCAAGGGCCGTTCCAGGTCGGCCGCCTGATCGACGATGCGTGTGGGCCGGCGCCGGGGGCGCCGGCCCACATCCGTCAGCCGGCGTTCGGGTGCCAGATGCCGAACCGGTTTCCCTGCGGGTCCTCAAGGTGGGCGAACTGGATGGTCCCGTTGTCCACGCGGGGCACGACAACCCTGGCCCCCAGGCCCACCGCCTTGTCAATGCCTGCCGCGACGTCGTCCACCTGGACGTAGAAGATGGCCCAGGTTCCCGCGCCCATCGTGGAGGTGTCCCACAGGCCGCCCTTGCCGCCGTCGACCATGCTGTAGCTGCCCTCGGAGGGCGGGCCGACGGGCCAGCCAAACAAGCCTGAATAAAAGGCCGAGGCGGCCTCGGGATCCGGGGATCCGATCTCAAAGTAGTTCACGGGGTTGTTCATGGCGGTCCTTCCGGGGCGGGGTGGTATCCCACCAGCATCGCCCCGCCGGGGCCCCGGGGCAAGGGGTCGACGAGACTCATGAAAAGTGCTCGCGTAATGGGGTGCGTGCCTCATTTGGGAAGTGCTCGCGAAATCTCTGGTGCATGTTCGGGTGCTTTGGTGTGCTGGAGGGATGGGCTACAGGGTGTCGAAAGTCTGCGCGCAGGGAAATT
>NZ_JAAMFN010000006.1 GCF_013376095.1 Arthrobacter sp. SDTb3-6
ACAACACCGCGGAAGCGGCATTCCCGCCTCGCCTTTACGCGAGCTGCGGGAATGCCGCTTTCTTTGTCCCGGTCGCGCGGGAGCGTTTGCCCGTAGTGCCCCGGTTGTGCGGGAGCGTTGGTCAAGAGTGCCCCGGTTGTGCGGGAGCGTCTTCAGGCCGGCAGGTGGTACCACCATGTGCGGCCCTTGCCGATGAGCTGGAAGCCGCGGTTCCGGTACAGTTCGAGCCCCTCCGGGGTGGCGTTGAGCAGCAGGTGCTCCGCACCGGCGTCGGCCGCGGCCTGCGAGAGGCGGTCGAGCAGGGCGGTGCCCAGCCCGGTGCGGCGGTGCTCCGGCGCCACGTACATGTCGAAGATGCCAGCCAGGTGCTTGCCGCCTTGTTCCGGTGGCACAAAAACATAGGACTGCCCGGCCCATTCGTCCCCGACGTGCGCGGTGGCCCGCCAGGCCTGCGGCGGGTCGAGGGCACAGACGCCCTCAGCCGGTGCATCGAGGCGCACCCGCCCGTCGGGGGCGTCACCGCCGGCCGCCTGCCTTTCCGGGTCCAGCGGCACCGTCATCCACCACGGCTGCCAGCCGCGCCCAAAACGCCGCCGCTCCAGCTCGCCGGGCTTCACGGCGGCGTTCAGCCACACGCCCACCACGGCGGCACCGCGGCGTTCGGCTTCGGCCAGGGCGGGCAGCAGGCCGGCTTCGGTGATTTCGGTGGGGAACAGGCACAGCATTTCCCGGGTTTCGGGCAGCCACACCCAGTCCATGCGGTGTGTGCCAAAGGCGCGCCCGCCCGTCGCGGCGGCCTGGGCCCGGAACCAGGCGTGCTGCGTGCGTTCACAGTCTGCGAGCGTCACCATGGCCTACGCCAGCCCCCGCCGGGCAAGCAGCGGCGCCGTGTCCGCGTCGCGCCCGGCAAATTCTCTGAAGGCCGCCAGGGGGTCCACCGAGAAGCCGCGGCCCAGCAGCGTCTCGCGAAAATGGTCCCCATTGGCCCTGGCCAGTCCGCCGTTGGCCTTGAACCAGGCTTCCGTGTCGGCGTAGAGCACCTCGCTCCAAAGGTAGGAGTAGTACCCGGCCGCATAACCGCCGGCGAAGATGTGGTTGAAGTAGCCGGTGCGGTAGCGCGGCGGCACGGCGGGCAGGTCCACGCCGGCAGCCGCCAGGGCCGCGGCCTCGAACGCCAGCGGGTCCTCCACCGGGGCACCGGCGGGCAGTTCGTGCCAGGCGAGGTCCAGCAGCGCAGCTGCCAGGTATTCGGTCGTGGCGAAGCCCTGGCCCCACAGGGCGGCGGCCTGCAGTTTCCCCGCCGTGCCCTCCGGCAGCGGCTCACCGCTGCGGTGGTGCAGGGCGTAGTTGGCCAGCACCTCGGGCCACAGGATCCACATCTCGTTGACCTGGGACGGGTACTCCACGAAGTCCCGGGGCACGTTGGTCCCGGAGAACCGTGGCCAGCCGACGTTGGAGAAGAGGCCGTGCAGCGCATGGCCGAACTCGTGGAAGCACGTCACGACCTCGTCGTACGTCAACAGCGCCGGCTCACCCTCCGGCGGCTTCGGGATGTTAAGGTTGTTGACCACGACGGCGTGCGTCCCCTCGAGCGCCGACTGCTCCACGAAGGAGTTCATCCACGCCCCGCCGCGCTTCGTCCCGCGCGTGAACCAGTCGCCCAGGAACAGGCCCAGTGCGGAGCCGTCCGCGTTGAACACCTCCCAGACACGCACGTCCGGGTGGTACCCGGCCAGGTCGTGGCGCTCGGTGAAGGACAGCCCGTACAGGGCGGAGGCTGCGTAAAACACGCCGTTGTGCAGGACGGATTCGAGCTCGAACCAGGGGCGCAGGGCAGCCAGATCCACGCCGTATTCGTCCCGGCGCACCTGCGCGGCATAAAACGCCCAGTCCCAGGCCTCGATCGGGTGCCCGGCCGCCGCCGCCAGCTTCGCCTCCTCGGACCGTGCATTCCGCACGGCGGCGGCGGTGAGGGGAATGAGCATGGCGTGGACGGCCCCCACCGACGGCGCGGTCTGCGGCTCGATGGCCCGTTCGGCCTCGCTGGCAAATCCCAAAAGCGCAGCGCGCTCGGCCCGCAGCGCGGCGATGGTGGCGGCGAGGCCGGGGACCGTGGAGCCGGCACCGCCGCGCCCCACGGAGGCCAGGTGCAGCCGGCGCCGCGTTTCCCTGTTCGTGAGCACCTCCAGTGCCGGCTGGGCAGTGGGCAGGACCAGAGTCAGCAGGTAGCCGGAGCCGTGCCCGGCGGCACGGGCCGCGGCGGCCGCCGCGGCAAGGTCATCGGGGGTGAGCCCGTCAAGCTCCGCTGCGTCCTCGACCAGGAGGGCGGCGTCGTTGCCGGCCTGCATGACCCCTTGGGAAAATTCGGTGCTGAGCGAGGACAGCCTGCCGTTGAGCCCGCGCAGCCGCGCCTGCCCGGGTGCGTCAAGCCCCACCCCTGCCCGGGTGAACGACTTCCGGTATTCGTCCACCAGCCGCACGGACTCGGCGTCCAGGGCGTCCGTGGGCACGTCCAGGAACCGCCGGTAGAGGTCGGCGTTGAGCAGCACCGCGTCCGTGTGCGCGGCCAGGCGCGGGGCAATCTGCTGCTCGATCTCCTGGATGGCCGGCGTGCCGCAGGAAGAGGCGATGTTGAAGAAAACGTTGGATACGCGGCCCAGCACGGCCCCGCTGCGTTCCATGGCCGCCACGGTGTTCCCAAACGACGCCGGCTCCGGGTTCGCCGTGATCGCCTCGATCTCCGCCAGCTGCCGGGCAAACCCGGCCTCAAAGGCCGGCAGGTAGTCGCTGTCGGCGATGGCCGCGAAATCGGGCAGCTGGTACGGCAGCGTGCTGGCGGCCCGGAAGGGGTTGCCGGAAAATTCCTCAGTCATGTTCGCCACTCTTTCACGTTTAACCGGCGGACGACGGCGAAAGGTACGTTTCGCCGTCGTCCGCCGGTTGTGCCGTGCCGTGGTGCCGCTACTTTTGGGCGGGCACGCCCTGCTGCTGGAACACCAGGGACATCGGCGTGGTTTCCGTGGTCTGGCCCTGCGGGTTGTCACGGAAGATGTCCTGCAGCACGTCCTTCTCCAGCTGCGTGTCGTGGCCCAGGGCCACGACGCCGAGGTCATTGGCGTCCATGACCGCCGTGCCGGCAAAGTTTGCGGCGTATTCGGCGGGCACCGTGGCCCGGACCAGGGCGCTGAGGCGGGCCGCCACGCCGTCGGGGTCCAGCGGCGCGTACTTCACCGAATGGGTGGAGGTGCCCACCTGGTAGCCGGCGGCGCCGTCGATGGCGTTGATGTTGTGGCCCACCACCTCGTAGAACACGCCGGACTTTCCCTGCAGCTTGCCGATCACGGAGCGGGCGGAGGCGTACATGATGCGGGGCAGGCCCACCTCGTCGATGGCCAGCTGCATGGACCAGGGGCTGGCCAGGCCGATCCCGCCCGGGTTGCGGGTGACGAACTTGCTGAAGATCCGCGCCGCGCCGGAGACCTTGATGTCCCAGACCGGGATGGAGCGGCCCTGGGTCATGGCCACGATCTTTTCCGAGACGAACAGGTACCAGGGGGTGTCCGCCGTCGCCGTGCCGTGGTCGCCGCCGGCGGCGGGCAGGCCGTCAAAGAAGCGCTTGACGTACTGCATGACGGTCGGGTCGAAGTCGGTTTCCTTGTAAAAGACCTCGGTGCGCAGCGGGTAGCGGCGGAACGTGCCGGCGCCGTTGGGGACGGTGATGTCCAGCTGCTTGTCCGCGTTGGGGATGTAGTCGCTCTTGCCCTCGATCCCGGCCTTGGCCTCGGGCACGTCAAAGAACTCGCGCAGCCAAAGCTCGGTGTTGATCAGGCGCCAGAACACCATGGTGGAGCCGGCGGACTTGCCGCTGAGGTACTCCTCGAAGGCGTAGATGACGGCGTCCTGGTTCCAGTACGGGCGGGCGCCGAAGGAGGAGGAGAGGAAGATCTCGTAGATTTTTTCCTTCATCAACGAGAACCACTCGGCCTCCGGCGTGGTGAAGCCGATCTTGTTGCGGCGGTTGCTGATCATCTCCGGCAGCAGCCCGCGCGTGGCGTCGCGCAGGATCCGCTTGTTCCAGCCGCCCTTGATGATGGATTCATCGTCCAGGCTGAACAGGAACTTCACCACTTCCTTGTCCAGGAACGGCACACGGCCCTCCAGGGAGAAGCGCATGGTGTTCTTGTCCTCGTAGCGCAGCACGGCCGGCAGGGACTTGTGGAACAGGTCGTCGATGAGGCGCAGCTTGAGGTTGTCCGGGATGTTGGAGAAGGTCTCGGACTTCCACTTTGACGTGAATTTCTTGTTCAGCAGCGGGGTGATGCCCGTGGCCTTCTTGAACGTCAGGGCGCCCTGGATGCGGAAACGGGCCAGGCGGAACAGGATGTCCGCGCTGGAGGCCAGTTCCTTGGCGAGCTTGGCGGTCTGGCCGTTCTTCTTCAGCTGGCGCAGGTAGGCAAAGTAGTAGGGGATGTAGCCGGCCATCATCTCGTCGGCGCCCTGGCCGTCGAGCAGGACGGTCACGTGCTTGGACGCCTCGCGCATCACCTGGTACTGGGCGTACGGGCCGGAGGAGATGATGGGCTCCTCCATGGTGCGCACAAAGTCCTCCAGGTCCGCCACAAACTCGGCGGCCTGCGGACGGATCTTGTGGCTGGTGACGTTGCCTGCGCAGCGCGCCAGCACGGCGTCGGCGTACTTTTCCTCGTCGTTGAGCGAGTTGGGGAAGACGGCGGAGAAGGTCTGCTGCGTGGCGCCCAGCGAGTCCGTGGCAGCTGCCTTGTCCTGCATGAGCTTGTTGATGGTGGCCACGACGGCGGAGGAGTCCAGCCCGCCGGACAGGGCCGTGCCGACGGGGACTTCGGACTGCAGGCGCAGGCGCACGCCCTCCGTGAACCGGTCGCGGTATTCGTCGATGACGGCCTGCGAGTAGGGGGTTTCGATCTTGGCCAGCTCGGCCAGTTCCTCCTTCAGTCGCGTGTACGGACTGATGGTGATGGTCCCCGCGGGACCGGCTTCCGTGTCCACCGTGTCCAGGACCAGTTTTTCGCCCGGCATGAGCTTGTGGATGCCGGCGAAGAACGTCTCGGCCTCCTCGTCGTGGATGCGGAATTGCAGGTAGCGGAAAAGGATCCGCTCATTGACTTCCTGCTCCAGCTTCCCGGCGGCCAGCAGCGGCTTGATCTCCGAGCCGAACAGCAGCGTGGGCGCCTCGGGCGTGCCGGCCGTGGCGTAGTACAGCGGCTTGATGCCGAAGTGGTCGCGGGCCAGCACCAGGCGGTTGTTTTTGCGGTCGTGGATGGCCAGGCCGAACATGCCGTTGAACTTGTCAAAGGCGGCGTCGCCCCACTCCTGGTAGGACTGCAGCACCACTTCGGTGTCCGACTGGGTGGCGAAGTCGCGGCCCAGGGACTCCAGCTCGGCGCGCAGGTCCAGGTAGTTGTACACCTCGCCGTTGTACACCAGGACGGTTTCCCCGTCGGCGCTGTACATGGGCTCCTGGCCGTGGGCCACATCGATGATCGAGAGGCGCCGGTGGGCGAGTCCTACGTTGCCATGTGTGTAGAGGCCTTCCCCGTCGGGCCCGCGGTGCACCATGCACGCGTTCATTGCCCCCAGGAGGGTTTCGTCTTCCCCATAACCGTAGTATCCGGCGATTCCGCACATACTGCATTACCTCATCTTTAGTACGTCAGTCCTCGCCCAATGCTACTTGCTTGGCGCCCGGGGGCCTGCCAGGCCCCGGTGCGGGAGGCGTGCAAACAAGTGACATTGCGCCCATCTATGATGGAAAAGTGACTGTTCCCATCCCTGATTCTTCCCCGTACGACGGCGGCTCCCGCCCTTTGGTGGGCATCCTCGCCCTGCAGGGCGACGTGCGTGAACACGCCCGGGCCCTGGCGGCCTGCGGTGCGCGCGTGTCGGCCGTGCGCCGCCCCGCCGAGCTGGCCGCCGTCGACGGCCTGGTGCTTCCCGGCGGGGAATCCACCACCATCGACAAGCTGACGCGGATTTTTGGGCTGCGCGGGCCGCTGCGCGAGCGCATCCAGTCCGGCCTGCCCGTGTACGGCAGCTGCGCCGGCATGATCCTGCTGGCCGACGAAATCGCCGACCCCGCCACCGACCTGGCCGGCAACGCGCAGCAGACCCTCGGCGGGCTGGACATCACGGTACGCCGCAACGCGTTCGGCCGGCAGGTCGATTCCTTCGAGACCGAGCTGGACTTTTCCCGGCTGGAGCCCTGTGGGCAAGCCGGCGGCCGGGCGGCCAAGCCGGTCCACGCCGTGTTCATCCGAGCCCCGTGGGTGGAGCGCGTGGGCGCCTCCGTGGAGGTCCTTGCCAGTGTGGAAATCCCGGCCGAGGCGCACCCGGCACCGCAAAACGGTAGAATTGGTTCCGTTGAACGTGCCGTCGCCGTGCGGTCGCAGCACTTGCTTGCCACCTCCTTCCATCCGGAAGTGACGGGCGAGCGCCGCATCCACGAACTTTTTATTCGAATGATCAGAGGAGAAGCGTAACCATGTCAGGCCACTCCAAATGGGCGACCACCAAGCACAAAAAAGCCATCATTGACAGCCGCCGTGCCAAGTCGTTCGCGAAACTGATCAAAAACATCGAGGTTGCCTCCCGCATGGGCGGGGCCGATCTCGCCGGCAACCCGGCCCTGGAACTCGCCGTGTCCAAGGCCAAGAAGACCTCGGTGCCCAACGACAACATTGACCGCGCCATCAAGCGCGGCGCGGGCCTGCTCGGCGAAGCCGTCGACTACCAGACCATCATGTACGAAGGCTACGGCCCCCAGGGCACCGCGCTGCTGATCGAGTGCCTCACCGACAACAAGAACCGTGCCGCCTCCGAGGTGCGCCTCGCCGTGGGCCGCAACGGCGGCAACATGGGCGACCCCGGCTCCGTGGCGTACATGTTCACCCGCAAGGGAATCGTGGGCCTGCCCAAGAACGGGCTCACCGAGGACGACCTCCTCATGGCGGTCCTCGACGCCGGCGCCGAGGAGGTCAAGGACGAGGGCGAGAACTTTGAGATCATCTCCGACACCGCGGACCTGCCCGCGATCCGCGCGGCCCTGACGGATGCCGGCATTGAATACGAAACCGATGAGGCCGGATTTGTCCCGTCCATGCAGGTGGAACTGGACGTCGAACACGCCCGGAAGTTCATGAAGCTCTACGACGCGCTCGAGGACCTGGACGACGTCCAGAACATCTACTCCAACGCGGACATGAGCGAGGAAGTCCTCGCCGCGCTCGAAGAGGACTAGGACCTGCGCGTCCTGGGCGTCGACCCCGGCCTGACCCGCTGCGGTCTGGGCGTGGTGGACGTTGCCCCGAACCGCACCGCCACCCTCGCGGGGGTCGGTGTGGTGGGCAGCTCCCACGAATTGCCGCTCGATGCCCGGCTGCTCGTCATCGCGAATGCGATCGACCGGTGGCTGGACGTTTTTAAGCCCGAGGTGCTGGCCATTGAACGGGTCTTCGCCCAGACCAACCTCAGCACGGTGATGGGCGTGGCACAGGTGTCCGGCGTGGTCATGGTGGCCGCCGCCCGCCGCAACATCCCGGTGGCCATGCACACGCCGTCAGAGGTCAAGGCCGCGGTGACCGGCAGCGGACGCGCCGACAAGGCCTCCGTCACCGCCATGGTGGCCCGGATCCTGCGGCTGGACGAACCGCCGCGACCCGCCGACGCGGCCGACGCCCTGGCCCTCGCGATTGCCCACGCGTGGCGCAGCGGCAGCGCCCTTGGCGGGGACGGCACAGGCTCCCGGGGCACGACGGCGGCCCAAAAGTTGTGGCGCGACGCCGAGGCCAAGGCGAAACTGACCAAGAACAAGGAAAAGCCCGGTGCGGCCTGGCGTTAGCCGTTCGTAGCTGTGTTCGATAGAATGGGCGCCAGGATCGTTTCATAAGGAGCTAAGGCAATGATCAGTTTTGTCCGCGGACCTGTGGCCCACCTTTCACTGGCGCAGGCCGTGATCGACGTCAACGGGGTGGGCATGCTGGTGCACGCCACGCCCAAGACACTGGGCAGCCTCACGGTGGGCGAGGAGGGCACCTTGACCACCTCGATGATTGTCCGTGAGGACTCCATGACCCTGTACGGCTTTGCCGATGCCGGGGAGCGCGAGGTCTTCGACATCCTCATGGGCGTCAGCGGGATCGGTCCGCGCCTGGCCCTGGCCATCCTGGCCGTGCTGGAACCGGAGAGCATCCGCCGTGGTGTGGCCGCCGGCGACGGCACCGTGTTCACCAAGGTCCCCGGGGTGGGGCCGAAGGTGGCCGGGCGGATCGTCCTCGAACTCAAGGGCAAGCTCAAACCCACCGGCAGCGGGCCGGCCGCGGCAGCCCCGGCGCCAGGCGCGCCGCTGGCGTGGAAGGACCAGGTCGTGGCGGCCATGACCAGCCTTGGCTGGAACGAAAAGGATGCGTTGAAGAGCATTGATGCTGCGCTGGCGGCGGAACCGGAACTTGCCGAAGGCGCAAACGTCCCCGCCATCCTGCGGGCCACCCTGCGCTGGCTGGGCCAGGACACCGCACGCCAGGGCGGGGCCCGCCAGCCAAGCCGGGTGCGCTAGGCCGTGGCCGAACTGGACGACGGCGCCCTCCTCCCGGGCCAAATGAACATCGGCTCCGGCGGCGGGAACCGGCCATCCCGGGAGGTGGCCCCGGCCGCCGAGCCCGAGGAGCGCGAACTCGAGGCCGCGCTGCGCCCCAAAAACCTGGACGACTTTGTGGGGCAGGAACGGGTGCGCAAGCAGCTGGCCCTGGTGCTGGCCGCGTCCAAGATCCGCGGCCGCAGCGCCGACCACGTGCTGATGTCCGGCCCGCCCGGACTGGGCAAGACCACACTGGCCATGATCATCGCCGCAGAGATGAACGCACCCTTGCGCATCAGTTCGGGACCGGCCATCCAGCACGCCGGGGACCTGGCCGCCATCCTCTCCTCGCTCTCCGACGGGGAGGTGCTGTTTCTCGACGAGATCCACCGCATGTCCCGGCCCGCCGAGGAAATGCTGTACATGGCCATGGAAGATTTCCGGGTGGACATCATTGTCGGCAAGGGCGCCGGCGCCACGGCCATCCCGCTGGAACTGCCGCCCTTCACCCTGGTGGGTGCCACCACGCGCGCCGGGCTGCTGCCCGGGCCGCTGCGCGACCGCTTCGGTTTCACGGGCCACCTCGAGTTCTACTCCGTGGAGGAGCTGGAACTGGTGCTCCGGCGCTCCGCGGGCATGCTCGACCTGAAGCTGACCAGCGCGGGGTTCGCCGAAATCGCCGGGCGCTCCCGCGGCACGCCCCGCATCGCCAACCGGCTCCTGCGCCGCGTGCGCGACTGGGCGCTGGTGCACGGCATCGAAACCATTGACGCCCGTACGGCCTCCGCCGCCCTGGACATGTACGAAGTGGACGCCCGCGGGCTTGACCGCCTGGACCGTGCCGTCCTTGAAGCCCTCGTCAACAAGTTCAACGGGGGCCCTGTGGGCCTGTCCACCCTGGCCATCGCGGTGGGCGAGGAATCCGAAACCGTGGAAACCGTGGCGGAACCCTTTCTGGTGCGCGAAGGCCTGCTGGGCCGGACCCCGCGCGGGCGCATCGCCATGCCGGCCGCCTGGGACCATCTGGGCCTGCGGATGCCGGGCAATGCCGTGGCCGCCGCCATGCTGCCGTTCGACGAGGGCGAAACTGACGCGTAACGGCGGTGCCGGGGCCTGGATGCAGGGTTCGGCAGCCGCCGGCCGGGGGGATTGTGGGGCCCGGGCGCCGGCCCTTCACCCCATACTCAGGATTACCCCCTAGACTGGTATGACGTCCGGCACGCCCCCTGCGTCCCTGGCACCACCTGTTTTTCTATGAATGGACCTTTTGCAGTGACCCTCAGTAGCATTTTGGCCGCCAGCCAGGCCGCTCCCGCCGGCGGATTCAACCCGATGAACCTCGTCCTGTTTGCCCTGTTTGCGCTGCTCATCATCATGATGATCCGCAAACAACGCAAGACCAAGGCGGCAGCCCAGGAGAAGGCGTCCAAGCTGGCTCCCGGCGTGGACATCATGACCAACTTTGGCCTGTTCGGCCACGTCAAGGCCGTGGACACCGAAGCCAACAAGATCCAGCTGGAGGTCGCCCCTGGCGTGGTGCTCAATGTGCACAGCCAGACCGTCGCCAAGATCATCGACCCCGTCGATGCCTCCGTGGACGGCTCCGCCGTTCCGGACGACGCCTCCTCCCTGACCCTCAACCTGGACAAGCCGGGAACCTCGCAGGAAACGGTTGAGGAAACCGTGGCCCGCCTGAACCAAGAAAACAACAAAGACAACTAGGAATTTTCGGGGTTGGCACTGCTGTGGCGGGAACGTGCGCTGCGGCAGTTTTGCCATGTTCATTAACCCGTGACCAGTAGAAGGATCCCTTGATGGCACGAACCGGCCCGACGACCACGGCGCGCAGAACCCTTCTGTGGCTGGGGGCGCTTATTCTCGTATGCATTATGGCCGTGGGGGCCGGAGTCCTCTCCGGTGCGGCATCCTGGGCCCCCAAGCTTGGCCTGGACCTTGAGGGCGGCACCCAGATGATCCTGGCCCCCAAGATTGAAGGGGCCGGCAGCATCTCGGCCGACCAGCTCAACCAGGCCGTGTCCATCATCCGCCAGCGTGTGGACGGTTCCGGCGTGTCCGAATCCCAGATCTCCACCCAGGGCGGCCGCAACGTCGTGGTCCAGATGCCCGGCACGCCCACCACCGAACAGCGGAACCTCATCAAGGCCTCCGCGAACATGAACTTCCGTCCGGTCATTGTTTCCAGCGAGGCGCCCGCCGGCGCCGTGCCCGTTGCCAAGCGCACGCCCGCGGACAAGCTGCCCAAGCCCACGGCCAAGCCCGCCAACGCCAGCGACCCGAACTGGATCGATGCGGCGGTCATGAAAAAGTATGAAGCCACCAGCTGTGTTGCCCCGCTGAGCGAGCCGGACACCACCGCGGACCCGGCCAAGCCCATGGTGGCCTGTGAAGCGGACACCGGTTTCAAATACATCCTCGGTCCGGTGGAGATACCGGGCAAGTGGATCCAGACCGCATCCTATGGCCTGCAGACCGGCGCGCAGGGGGCAACCACCAACCAGTGGCAGGTCGCCCTCACGCTCATCAAGCCGCAGGGCGCCGAAGCGTTCAAGAACGTCACCCAGCGCCTGTATGCCAAATACCTGGCCAACCCGAACGACCCCCAGGCACGCTTCGCCATTGTCCTGGACGGCAACGTGGTTTCCGCCCCTGCCTCCCAGGCCGTCATCACGGACGGGCAGTCCTCGATCACCGGCAACTTCACCGAGGCCAGCGCCAAGACCCTGGCGGACCAGTTGAAGTTCGGCGCCCTGCCGATCAGCTTCGACATCCAGTCCGACGAACAGATTTCCGCCACGTTGGGCCTCCAGCAGCTTGAAATGGGCCTGCTGGCAGGCCTCATCGGCCTGGGCCTGGTCGTGATCTATTCACTGTTCCAGTACCGCGCCCTGGGCACCGTCACCATCCTGTCCCTGGTCATCGCCGGCGGCCTGACCTACCTGGCCATCATCCTGCTGGGCTGGAGCGAAAACTACCGCCTTTCACTGGCCGGCGTGGCCGGCATCATCGTTTCCATTGGCCAGACCGCCGACTCCTTCATTGTCTACTTTGAACGGGTCAGGGACGAACTGCGTGAAGGACGCGGGCTGGTGGCCGCCGTCGACAACGGCTGGATGCGTGCCAAACGCACCATCCTGGCGTCCAAGGCCGTGAACATCCTTGCCTCGGTGGTGCTGTACTTTGTCTCCGTCGGCAACGTGAAGGGCTTCGCCTTCACCCTGGGCCTGACGGCCGTGGCCGACCTCATTGTGGTCTTCATGTTCACCCATCCCACGCTGCTGCTGCTGGCACGCACCAGGTTCTTCGGAGGCGGCCACCGCTTCTCCGGCCTGGACCCCGTCCAGCTGGGAGCCGTTCCGTTGTACCGGGGGGCCGGCAGGTTCCGCTCGCCCGAGGACACGCTTGCCAGGGCGCAGGGGAAGAACGCCCGCGCCGCCGGCGAGGCCGAACGCCGCCAGACCATCGCCGAACGGCGGCTGGCCGCCAAGGAAGCGGAAATGGTCGGCAGCCGGGGTGCCGGGGCCAAAAAGCCCGAGTCCAGTGACGACTCCAAGGAGAGCAAGTAATGAAGAGTTTCGCCACATTCGGCAATGAGCTGTACACCGGCCAGCGGGCCTACCCGTTCGTTGGCAAGCGCAAGATCTGGTTCAGCATCACTGCCGTGGCGGTCCTGCTGTCAATCCTGGTCCCGCTGCTCAACGGCGGCTTCAACTTTGGCATCGAGTTCCGCGGCGGCTCGCAGTTCACCATCTCCGACGTGGCCAACACCAGCCCGGCCATCGGTGAAAAGGCTGCCGCCGAGAGCGTCCCCGGAACGGTGGCCGTGGTGACAAACATTGCCGGCAAGACCATGCAGGTCCAGACGGACCGCCTCTCCGACGACCAGACCATCAAGCTCAAGAACGCGCTCATGGGCGCCTACGGGGTGCCCGACAAACAGATTGCCTCCACCTTCGTGGGCCCCACCTGGGGACAGGACGTCTCACGGCAGGCGATCATCGGCTTTGTCGTGTTCGTGCTGCTGGCCACCCTCCTGATGGCCCTGTATTTCCGCACCTGGCGGATGTCGCTGGCGGCCATCGTGGGGCTTCTCGTCGTCATGATCGTCACCGCCGGCGTCTACGGGGCATCGAACTTTGAGGTGACGCCGTCGGCCATCATCGGCTTCCTGACCATCCTCAGCTATTCGCTGTATGACACGGTGGTGGTCTTCGACAAGATCCGGGAGAACACGGCAGACATCAAGACCTCGACAAGGCGGACCTTCAGCGAGGAGGTGAACCTTGCCGTGAACCAGACGCTGGTGCGCTCCATCAACACCATGATGGTGGCCGTGCTGCCCGTGGGATCCATCCTGTTCATCGGTGCGCTGCTGCTGGGGGCCGGCACGCTGCGTGACCTGTCCCTGGCCTTGTTCATCGGCATCATTGTCAGCACCTTCTCGACGGTCTTTGTCGCCGCACCCATGTACGCCTGGCTGCGTGAAAACGAACCCGAACTGGCCAAGCAGGCCAAGAAGGTCCTGGCCCGGCGCGCCGCCGATACGGCGGAGGCATAGCGCCTGCCGGGACGGCAGCCTGAACGGGCCGGGACGGGTGCAGCACGCACCGGTCCCGGCCCGTTCGCTGCGTGTCAGGCGGCGGGCTGCGCCGGGATTACACTAGGTAAATGCCGCACGGCGCCGGCCGGCCTGTCAAGGGCGGACCGGGGCCGGACAGACGAGGGAGGGAGTGCGTAGTGAGCGATCAATCACCCTCGCATGGAATTGTGGCCGACGGATCCGGCGACGGCAACGCAGGCGGGCGTGGCGGGCGCACCGGGCACGCTGCGGCCGAGCTGCGGCCAACCTTTCCGGGACGGCGCGAACGCACCCGGTCCCGCCTGGCACGGCTGGCCGGCTGGAATACGGAAAGCCACTCGCCGATCCTGGAACCCTTGCTGCGCATTGTCCGGGCCAACAACCCCAAGGAAGACTTCGACCTGATCACCCGTGCCTTCACGGTGGCCGAGAAATACCATGAGGGGCAAAAGCGCAAGAGCGGGGACCCCTACATCACCCACCCGGTGGCGGTTGCCACCATCCTGGCGGAGCTTGGCATGACCGGGCCCACCCTGGCCGCCGCCCTGCTGCACGACACCGTCGAAGACACGGCCTACACGCTTGATGAACTGCGGCACGACTTCAGTGACGAGATCGCCAAGCTGGTGGACGGGGTCACGAAGCTGGACAAGGTGGAGTTCGGCGACTCGGCGCAGGCGGAGACCGTGCGCAAGATGGTCATCGCCATGGCGCAGGACATCCGCGTCCTGGTCATCAAGCTCGCCGACCGGCTGCATAACGCCCGCACCTGGCGGTTCGTCTCCGCCGAGTCCTCCGGCCGCAAGGCACGCGAGACCCTGGACATCTTTGCGCCCCTGGCCCACCGGCTGGGCATGAACACCATCAAGTGGGAACTTGAGGACCTGTCGTTTGCCGCGCTGTACCCCAAGGTGTACGAGGAACTGGTCCGCATGGTGCAGGACCGTACGCCGCAGCGGGAAAGGCACCTGGCCGTCATCCGCCGCCAGATCAGCGAAGACCTGCGCGGAGCCAAGATCAAGGCGGAGATCACCGGCCGTCCCAAGCACTACTACTCGGTGTACCAAAAGATGGTGGTCCGGGCCAAGGACTTTGACGACATCAACGACCTGATGGGCGTGCGCGTCCTGGTCGACACGGTGCGCGACTGCTACGCCGCCCTGGGCACCATCCATGCCCGCTGGAACCCGCTGCCCGGCCGGTTCAAGGATTACATTGCCATGCCGAAATTCAACATGTACCAGTCGCTGCACACCACGGTGATCGGCCCTGACGGCAAGCCGGTGGAAATCCAGATCCGCACCCATGAAATGCACCAGCGCGCCGAATACGGCGTGGCGGCACACTGGAAGTACAAGACCGGGAACAAAAGCCCCGTCTCCGGCCAGGAGGACATGAACTGGCTGCGCACCCTGGTTGACTGGCAGCAGGAGACCTCGGACCCGGGGGAGTTCCTGGACTCCCTGCGCTACGAGATGAACGCCCGCGAAGTCTTTGTCTACACCCCCAAGGGCCAGGTCATCGCGCTGCCCGCCGGCTCCACGCCCGTCGACTTTGCCTATGCCGTGCACACCGAGGTCGGGCACCGCACCATCGGTGCCCGCGTGAACGGCAAGCTCGTCCCGCTCAACAGCGAGCTGGAACACGGCGACACCGTGGAGATCTTCACCTCGAAGGCCGAGGGGGCCGGCCCCAGCCAGGACTGGCAAAACTTCGTCAAGAGCGCACGGGCCCGGAACAAGATCCGGCAGTGGTTCAGCAAGGAACGCCGCGAAGAGTCCATCGAAAAGGGCAAGGAACTGCTGACCAAGCAGATGCGCAAGCAAAACCTGCCGCTGCAAAAAATGATGACGCACGACGCCCTCACCGCCGTCACCCAGCATTTCCGGTACGTGGACATCGCCGGGCTGTACGCCGCCGTGGGCGACGGGCACACCTCCGCCCAGTCCGTCGTCGAACGCCTCATTGACGTCCTGGGCGTCAACGACGACATTGAGGACGCCGCCCGGCCCGTGGCCACCCACGTCTCCAACGCCCGGTCGAGGGTCTCGGATTCCGGGGTGATCGTGCACGGCGTGGACGACGTGCTGGTCAAGCTGGCGCGTTGCTGCACGCCCGTGCCGCCGGATCCGATCGCCGGCTATGTCACGAAGGGCTCGGGCGTGTCCGTGCACCGGGAGGACTGCCCCAACCTGGTGCACCTGAAGAACAGTGATCCCGGCAAGCTCGTCGACGTCGAATGGGCCCCCACGCAGTCCGGGGTGTTCCTGGTGGAGATCCAGGTGGAGGCGCTGGACCGCAAGAGCCTGCTCTCGGACGTCACCCGGGTGCTGTCCGAAAGCCACGTCAACATCCTGGCCGCCAGCGTCAAGACCTCGCGCGACAGGGTGGCGCTCTCCCGCTTTGCGTTTGAAATGGGCGATCCGAAGTACCTGCACCACGTGCTCAACGCCGTGAGGCGCATTGACGGCGTGTTTGACGTCTACCGGACGTCCGGCTCCCAGCGCCGCAACTAGGGCCCGCCCACCGGGGCCGCGGTCAGGGCTCCAGCAGCCGGCGGAGCAGGGCCAGGGCCCGGCGCCTGCCGGGGATGTGGTGCGCCGTGGCCAGCGCGGCATTGATGCGCCCCAGCGGACACTGCAGTTCCGGCGCCGCGGACAGTGCCAGCAGCACGGGTACGGCGGCCGCCGGTGGTTCGTGCATGGCGACGTCCACGGCCGTGCGCAGCGCGCACGTGACGCGCGCTCCGCCAAGCTGTTCGACGTCGTACGTCCCCAGGTGCACTTCATGGACGGTGCATCCGCTGTGCGGCGGCAGCGAGGTGGTGCGGTGGCGGCGGTCCAGGAGCAGGCAGATGGCCGCGGGTGGCGGGGCGCAGCCGTGGATCCAGGCGGCCGAGCCACGTCCCAGCACCGCCCGCGCTGCCATGGAGGCCGGCACCTGGTGGGCCAGCGCGGCCGCGCGGAGTGCCGGCGTTTCCGGCTCCGCGGCGGACCGGAAGGCCTTGCCGAACACACGCACCAGCACGCCGTCGAGCTCCATGGCGCACAGCTCGGCGAGGGTGAACTGGGCATCCGGGGCCAGGATGCCGTCGGGCTCAAGTGAATCGGGCATGTGCCCAGCCTGCACCATGGGACGGGGACGCAAAAAGGCCCCCGGGGGCGGATTGTGGACAACCCGGCCCGGGGGCCCTGTGAAGCGCTTGGCTCAGCTAAAGTCCTCGGCAGCCTTGCGGACCTGCTCAAGCCAGAGCTCGCGTGCTGCGAGTGCCTCCTTGGCCTTCGCTGATTTGCGGGCATCGCCGGCCTTCTCCGCGGCGGCCAGTTCTTCCTTCAGCCCGGCGATGGTCGCCTCCAGCTGCGCCAGCGCACTGCTGGTGCGGGCCTTGGCCTCGGGGTCGCTGCGGCGCCAGTTGTCGTCGTCGGCGGCCTTGACGGCGTCCTCCACCTTGCGGAGTGCACCCTCCACGCGCTGCATGTCCGCACGCGGCACCTTGCCGGCCTCTTCCCAGCGGTCCCGGATGGACTGCAGTGCCTTCTTGGCGGCAGCCAGGTCGGTGACGGGCAGCAGGGCCTGGGCCTCGGTGATGAGTGCTTCCTTGACCACCAGGTTGGCACCAAACGCTTCGTCGATGGCCTCGTTGGCGGCCTGGCGGGCCTTGAAGAACTTGTCCTGGGCGGCCCGGAAGCGGTTCCAGAGGGCGTCGTCGTCCTTTCGGCTGGCGCGCGGGGAGGCCTTCCACTGGTCCATCAGCTGGCGGTATTCCCCGGCGGCGTAGCCCCATTCGGTGGAGGTGGAGAGCTCCTCAGCGGCGGCAATCAAGGCTTCCTTGGCAGCCTTGGCCGCGGCATTGTTGTTGTCCAGCTGGGAGAAGTAGGCGCGGCGGTGGCGGTCAAAGACGGTGCGGGCGCTGCGGAAGCGCTTCCACAGGCCCTCTTCGGTGGCCCGGCCCAGGCGCATGCCCGTTTTCTGTGCCTGCTTCCACGACTCAAAGAGCTCGTTCATGCGGGCGCTGCTGACCTTCCACATGACCGTGGCGGGATCCTCGGCGGCAATCGCCTCGGCCTCGGCAACAATGGCCTCACGGGCCGCGAGCTCCACGCCCCGGGCGGCCTCGTGGGTGGCGCGCTCGGCCGCCTGGAGGGCCTTGATGGACTCCTCCAAGGTGGCCAGGCGGGCCAGCGCGGCGTTGACGTCGCCCACGCTGTTGCGTTCGCCCAGCTGGGACCGCAGGTGGTTCACGGTCTTGTTCATGTCGGTCGTGGCGGCCTTGGCCTCGACGCGCTGTTCCAGCAGCGTGATCTGGGCGGTGATGTCCTCGAACTTGCGGGCAAAGTAGGCCAGGGCCTCGTCCTTGCTGGCACCGGGGTACTGGCCCACCGGGAACTCTTCGCCGTCCAGCTTCAGGAAAACGTGGCCGTCCTCTTCGGCGCGGCCAAACTTTGCCGCTTCGGCAAGGTCCACGGGTGCTGCCGGTGCCGGTGCCGGTGCCGGTGCGGGCACCGGTGCCGCGGCGGCCGGTGCACCGGGAACCTTGGGCCGGGCCGCAAAGGCCGCCGGTGAGGGCGCCACGGGGGAGGGAGCAGCAGGTGAGGGCGCGGCGGGTGTGGCGGCCGCGGGGGCCGGTGCCTCAGGTGCCGCGGGGGCCGGTGCGGGAACGTCCGCAGCCGCGGCCTCCTCTTCCTGTGCCGGTTCGGGTGCCGCCCCTCGCGTTGCCTCGGAGGTTTCCTCGGGCGTTGGCTCGGTCCCTGCAGGGTCCGCCGGGGCTGCCTCCGTGGGGCCAGCCGTTTCGGGGGAGGCCCCGTTGGCTGGTGCCTGGGTGTCCTCCGCGTCAGTGTGCAGGGCCGTTGATTCGTCGGATTGTTGACTGTGTGTCACCGCTAAAAGTCTTTCGCGTCGATGGAAGTCTGGCAGGAAAAAACGTTGATCGATGTGGCCGGGATCGAACGTGCTGCGGTCCCGGGGGCGCGCTGGCGCCTGGACGGGGTGGCCTTTTGAAACTACTTCAGCGTAAACGAGTCTATCGTCACCTTGGTCTTGGGTGCACCGTCCCCGGCCCCGGAGGCGCCCGGGGTGATGCCGCCGGCGGCAATCTTCTCCACTACGTCAAGGCCGCTGGTGACCTTGCCCATGAGGGTGTAGCCGCCGTCGGTCTGGGGAAGGGTGGTGTCCTTGTACGTAATGAAGAACTGCGTGCCGTTGCTGTAGGTGCTGGCGCCGCGGGCCACCGCGATGCTTCCGGCCGGGTAGAGGCCGTTGGCGGGGGAGTTTTCCACCGGGCCCCACTGGTAGTTCGGGTCGCCGGCGCCGTCGCCGTTGAGCGAGCCGCACTGCAGCAGCGCAAAGTTGGAGGAGTCCGTCAGGCGGTGGCAGGTCTTGCCCTTGAAGAAGTTGCTGTCCGCGAGCGACTTGAAGACGGCGGCGGCCTGCGGCGCCTTGGTGCCGTCAATTTCCACGCCCATCGGCTGCCCGTTCAGCGTCAGCGTGCCGGTGAACGTCTTGCCGGCCGCGGTGGCCGCCTTGGGGACGGTGGGGCTGTTGGTCCCCGCCGCCGTGGGGGACGCGCCGGCGGTGGGGGTGTTCGTGGCAACGGAGTCGTTCTTCGGGCCGGAGAAGACCGTCAGGGCAAGGACCACGGCGACGGCGATGGCCACGGCCATGGCCGCGGCGGCAATGATGTTGTCGCGCTTGCGGCGGGCCAGCTGGTCCTGGTGCATCTGCCGGTTGGCAGCCAGCCGGGCCATGCGTGCCCTGGCCTCCCGGCCGTCCTTTTTGTTGTTAGCCAACGGTGCTTCTCCATGGTTTCGTCGCGTGTTCCGGGCCTGCACGCCGTGCATGGGACCGGAGCTGGTTGGGGACGGCGGGCCAAACCTTATAAAATGGCAGCCGGATGTCAGTTTACCCATGGATCTGCGCACCTGAGGCCGGACACGGTGGCGGCATCCGCAGCGCAATCACTTCGTTACCAGGACCGTCCCCTGCCACGTTTGCCGGGGACGCGCCGTCCTGCACCCCTTGTTAGGAGAGTTCCACCCATGGCACGCAATGCTTCCCTGTCAGGTTTCCCCGAGTGGCTGCCACAGGAGCGGCTGGTGGAGCAGCATGTGTTGGACACGCTCCGGCGCACCTTTGAACTGCACGGCTTCAGCTCCGTGGAGACCCGCGCGGTGGAAACCGTGGGCCAGCTGCTGCGCAAGGGCGAGATCGACAAGGAAGTGTATGCGCTCTCCCGCCTCCAGGACGACGACGGCAACGCCTCCTCCAGCGCCAAGGAGGACCCCAACCAGCTGGCCCTGCACTTTGACCTGACGGTGCCGTTTGCCCGGTACGTGGTGGAAAACGCCGGCTACCTCTCCTTCCCGTTCCGCCGCTACCAGATCCAGAAGGTGTGGCGCGGCGAGCGCCCCCAGGAGGGCCGTGCCCGGGAGTTCACCCAGGCGGACATCGACGTGGTGGCCGACGGCGTCCTGCCGTTCCGCTACGATGTGGAACTTGCGCTGGTCATCGCCGAGGCGCTGTCCGCCCTGCCGATCCCCGCCTTCAAGCTGCGCATCAACAACCGCAAGCTGGCCGAGGGCTTCTACCGGGGCATCGGCCTGGCCGACACCGCCGGAGTGCTGCGCAGCATCGACAAGCTGGAAAAGATCGGCGCAGAGGCCGTGGCCGGGCTGCTTAAAAGCGAACTCGGCGCCAGCGACGAACAAGCCGCGAAGGCCCTGGCGCTGGCGTCCATCCGCACCGAGGACACGTCCTTCGTGGCGCAGGTGCGCTCACTGGGCGTCACCGACGAACTCATGGAGGAGGGCCTGGACGAATTGGAGCAGGTCATTGCCGCGGCCGTGCGGAGCGCACCCGGCTCCGTCGTGGCGGACCTCTCGATCGCCCGCGGCCTGGATTACTACACCGGCACCGTCTACGAGACGGTGCTGGTGGGCCACGAGCAGCTCGGCTCCATCTGCTCGGGCGGGCGCTATGACGCACTGGCCCACAAGGGGAGCCGCAAGTTCCCCGGCGTCGGGCTTTCCATCGGCGTCACGCGCCTGGTTTCACGCATCCTCAGCCAGGAATTCGCCACCGCATCCCGCGCCGTACCCACCGCCGTCCTGGTCGCCCTGGCCGACGAGGACTCCTGGCCCGAGGCGCAGGACGTCGCGGCCGCCCTGCGTGCCCGCGGCATCTTCACCGAGGTGGCGGCCAAGGCAGAGAAGTTCGGCAAACAGATCAAGTATGCGGACAAGCGCGGCATCCCGTTCGTCTGGTTCACCGACGGCGACGGCGCCCACCAGGTCAAGGACATCCGCTCCGGCGAGCAGCTGGCCGCCGATCCCGCTGCCTGGATGCCCCCCGCCGAAGACCTGCACCCGCAAATCGTCACGGCGCAGGGCCGCGCAGCTGAAGCGGCGCGCGCTGGCGATTCACCGGTAAGCTTCTAGACAAACCATTTTTTGCGGCCCCGCAACGCGGCCGTCCACCACCATTGAAAGGAATGCTGTGCTGCGCACACATGACCTGGGCTCCTTGCGGGCTGAACACATTGGACAGACTGTAACCCTCGCGGGGTGGGTTGCCCGCCGCCGCGACCACGGCGGCGTCGCGTTCCTTGACCTGCGTGACGAGACAGGTGTGTCGCAGATTGTCGTCCGCGAGGAGGAAGTGTTCCACGCGCTGCGCAACGAGTATGTGCTCAAGGTCACCGGCACCGTCTCCCGCCGTCCCGACGGAAACGAAAACCCGGCCCTCGCCACGGGCGGGATCGAAGTCGTGGCCGATGACGTCGTCGTGCTCAACGAGGCCGCGCCGCTGCCCTTCCAGCTGGACGGGCATGTGGAAGTTGGCGAGGAAGCGCGCCTGAAGCACCGCTACCTGGACCTGCGCCGCCCCGTCATGCAACGCAACCTGCGGCTGCGCTCCGAAGCCAACCGCGTGGCCCGCACCCTGTTGCACGAGCACGGTTTCGTGGAAATCGAGACGCCCACGTTGACCCGTTCGACGCCGGAAGGCGCCCGTGACTTCCTGGTCCCCGCCCGCCTGGCGCCAGGTTCCTGGTATGCGCTCCCGCAGTCCCCGCAGTTGTTCAAGCAGCTGTTGCAGGTGGGCGGCTTTGAGAAGTACTTCCAGATCGCACGCTGCTACCGCGACGAGGACTTCCGCGCCGACCGGCAGCCCGAGTTCACGCAGCTGGACATTGAGGCGAGCTTTGTGGACCAGGACGACATCATTGCCCTGGGTGAGAAGATCGTTGCCGCGCTGTGGCAGCTGATCGACGTGGAAATCCCGACGCCGATCCAGCGCATGACCTACCGCGATGCGATGGCCCGCTACGGCTCCGACAAGCCGGACCTGCGCTTCGGCCTGGAACTGAGCGACCTGACCGAATTCTTCAAGGACACCGGCTTCGGCGTCTTCAAGGCACCTTATGTTGGCGCCGTGGTCATGCCGGGCGGGGCCTCGCAGCCGCGCCGCCAGCTGGACGCATGGCAGGAATGGGCCAAGCAGCGCGGCGCCAAGGGCCTGGCCTACGTCCTGTACAAGGAGGGCGGCGAACTGGCCGGCCCCGTGGCGAAGAACCTGACCGACGCCGAGCGTGCCGGCCTGGCCGAGGCCGTCGGGGCGAAGCCCGGCGACTGCATCTTCTTCGCCGCCGGCGAGGTCAACCCCTCGCGGGCCCTGCTCGGTGCCGCCCGCGTGGAGATCGGCCACCGCACCGGCCTGATCAACCCCGCCGACTGGGCCTTTGTCTGGATCGTGGACGCGCCCATGTTTGAGCGTGCCGCGGACGCGGTGGCTTCCGGCGACGTCGCCGTGGGCAGCGGCCAGTGGACGGCCGTCCACCACGCCTTCACCTCGCCCAAGCCCGAGTTCATGGACACCTTTGACAAGGATCCGGAGAGCGCGCTGTCCTACGCCTACGACATTGTCTGCAACGGCAACGAGATCGGCGGCGGGTCCATCCGTATCCACCAGCGCGACGTCCAGGAGCGCGTGTTTGAACTCATGGGCCTGGACAAGGAGGCGGCGCAGACGAAGTTCGGCTTCCTTCTCGAGGGATTCAAGTTCGGTGCGCCGCCGCACGGCGGCATTGCCATTGGCTGGGACCGGGCCGTGTCCCTGCTGGCCGGCATGGACTCGATCCGCGACGTCATTGCCTTCCCGAAGTCCGGCGGCGGCTACGACCCGCTGACCGCGGCGCCCGCCCCGATCACGGAGCAGCAACGCAAGGAAGCCGGCGTGGACTTCAAGCCCGAGGTCAAGTAGGCGCCCCGTACAGTGCCCCGACAGGTGCCGGCCCCCGAGCGGGGGGCCGGCATTTTTTGCTCCAACGCCGGCCCCGCCTACCGTCCTTCAACCGTGAGGCCCGCCACGACGCCCGCCAGTTCCGGAACGGCGTGCACGACGCCGGAGGGGACACCGGCCGCTATCACGGAACCGCCCACGGTGATGGAGCCGAGGCCGCCCTCCAGCTCCATGGCCGGCACCCCAGCCCCCTCGGTGCGGACGTCCCCGCCCACTGACACCGTGCCGATGCGCCCGCCGGGCTTGATGCTCAAGGCGATGGCCGACAGGGGGAGCAGTACGCCCTTGACGAGTGATTCGCCCGTGCCGCCCTCCGTGCGCAGGTTTGCCCGGATGGTCAGCCGGGGCAGCTCACGGCTGACCTGCACGCCCACGGAACCGTCACCGTGGGTCGTGATGGAGTCGAATACGGCCTCGCGCAGGGTGCCGTCGTAGACGTTGAAGCCGCGTGCGCCCAGGCCAAATGTTTCCACCGGCCCGTCGACGGTCAGGGTGCCGATGGCGCCAAAGTTCACAAAGCCGATCCCGCTGGGCCCCCATGACGTCACGGCGCCGTGGGCGTTCCAGGCCGTGACGACGCCCCAATTGTCCAGGACCATGTCGTTTTGGCCGTAGGTGGTGGTGGTGCCCAGGTTGCGGACCTCCGCGACGTTGGCGCCGCTGATGACAAACACCCCGCCGCTGATCAAATCCGGCGTCCCGGGGGCAATGCCGCCGTTGGAAAAGACGTCGCCCGTGCTCAGCAGCTCGACGTCAACCGTCCCGCCGTCCGCCTTCCCCGCAGTGTCGCCGTGGCCGCCGACAAACACGCCGCCGCCGTGCACCGGCTCGCCGGCGCTGCCGGCCGAGATGCGTTCCAGGCGCGCCGTGAGCCGCACGGCAGGGTCCGGTTGGCGGTTCCAGACGGTAAACGCGCCCTGCAGGGCCTCCACGCCGAACCCTGCGGGCCGGTCGAAGCGCCCTCGTGTGTCGGCCGCGGTGACGTGGACGCCGTCGGCCTCGATGCGCCCTGAACGGACCTGCCCGTCCGCTGCGAGGAAGACCTGTCCGGTGGTGGTGACGTTGGCCAGCGACAGGGTGCCCAGTGCGGTGACGGTGGTGTCGTTATGGATGGCCACCTCATGCGGCGCCGTGGTGATGGTGGTGTCCTGCACCGTGTTGTTGCTCGTGAGCCGCAGCCCCTTGGCGCCAAAGGCCAGGCTGCCGCCGCGCAGCGACGCGCCGGGCGGCAGCGTCAACGACGGCATGCCGCGCAGGCTGCCGACCACTTCCACCGCCAGGTTCCCGGAACCGAACGCGTCCGCCAGTTCCTGCGCGCTTGTCACTTTTGTCCATTCCATGCTGACCGCCCCTTGGATGACTTCCGCCGTGCTGGATGGCCGCCTGCCCGCAATCCGAGGGCAGTGGCTTGGTGAAACTCTAGTTCGTCTCCGGGACGGTGGGCAGGGGCGGGAGGAAATTTCCGGCGGGCAGCGCACGTAACATGGTGCCATGACCCACGCCGCCCCTCCGCCCGCCGCACTGGACGAGTTGGAAGCCTTGATGGACCGGGCCTGGCCGGCACCCGTGCGGGAGGTCCTTGACGGCTGGGTCCTGCGTTCCGCCGGGTCCGTCACCCAGCGGGCCAATTCGGTGTGGCCCGCCGCCGCGCCGCCGGACCTGGAGGCGGCGTTCCGGGAAGCCACCGCCTGGTATGCCACCCGCCGCCAGCCGGTCATCTTCCAGGTGACGGACCGGCCGGAAAATGCTGCCGTGGCCCGCCTGCTGGACCGGCACGGCTATTCACGCCGGTCGGAGACCCTGATCATGACGGCGGCCGGGCCGGGCGCCGCGCCCGTATCCGGCCCGGCGGCGGGCATCGGCACGGCGCCCGGTGTGGCAGTCAGCCTGGCGGACACGCCGTCGGAGGATTGGCTGGACCTGTGGTGGCGCGTGGACGGCAGAGGCGGCGCGGCGGAGCGCCACCTGGCACGGTCCATCATCCAGGGCACGCCGTCCCTGTACGCGTCGGCGGTCGACGGGCAGGGGACGGTCATGGGCACCGGGCGGCTGAGCCTGCTCGACGGCTGGGGCGGCGTGTACTGCATGGCCACCCATCCCGGGTTCCGCCGGCAGGGCATTGCCTCGGCGGTCCTGGACGCGCTGCTGGGCGCCGGGCGGGAGGCCGGGGCAGCCCGTTTTTGGCTCATGGCCACCGAGGCCAATGCCGCGGCGCGGGCCCTGTATGAATCGGCCGGATTCGCCGAGGCCGGCCGCTACCACTACCGGCAGGCGCCGCTGCGGCGGGCACCCTCGGCCTGCTGACCCGGCACGCCGGTCCGCCCGGGGCGCGCTAGGCCGGCGGGTCGGTGACGCGGATCCGGACGGCACAAAAGTCGGCCGCCGCCCGGGCCAGCACCGCCAGGTTGGGCCCGCCCACCGCGAGGGGGGCCAGCCGCGGCCGGGCCGCGTAGGGCCGCAGGGCCGGCTCCGCCAGCACGGCCTCCACCAGCGCCTTGTCGCCGCCCGTGGCCAGGTATTCAAAGGTGTGTCCGTGGAAAATCCGGGCAGCGTCCGCGGCCGCCTTGGCCACGAGCGAATCGGCCTGGTTCGCGCGGCGCCGGGCAAAACGGTGCTGTGACTGGCCGCCCGCGGCGGTCTTCGACTGCACGTACTTGCTGCCGCACTTGTGCTCCAGCAGCTCCCCGCCCACCGCAACGCCCACGGCATAGCCGCCCCGGCGCACCAGCACCAGGCCCATGGTCCGCTCCTGCGACGCCAGCGATTCCAGCCGCTCCAGCAGGCCGGGCCCGCGCCCGGGGCGCCCGTCCTCGGGCCACGGCGGGGCGAACACCGCCTCGGCGCCGTCGCGCATGCCCAGCCTGACGCCGTCGTCCGTGTCCGCCAGCGAGTCGCGGCCGCCGTGGCCGTCGGCGAACCGGGCCACCCAGCCGGACAGGCGGTTGGCGGGAACGAAGGCGGTGCGGCTCGGCTCTCTCACGCCTGCCACGATACCGCCCGCGGGCGGCCGATAGGCTAAAGGGGTGACTGACCTCTTTGACAGTGCGTTCGGCGACGATGACGGGGACGACGCCGGCACCCCCTCCCTGGGCGGGACCCCCGCCGGCGGTTCGCGGCCCCGCAGCCCCCTGGCCGTGCGGATGCGCCCGCGCACCCTCGACGAGGTGGTGGGCCAGCAGCACCTGCTCGGCGCCGGATCCCCGCTGCAAATGCTGGCAGCAGGCGGCAGCAGCGGGGGAGCGGCCGGCCCGGCCTCGGTCATGCTCTGGGGCCCGCCCGGGACGGGGAAGACCACGCTGGCCCATGTCATTGCCCGCGGCCCGGGCAGGAAGTTTGTGGAACTGTCCGCCATCACCGCCGGCGTCAAGGACGTCCGCCGGGTCATGGACCAGGCGCTCACCGACCGTGACCTGCACGGGCGCACCACGGTGCTCTTCCTCGACGAGATCCACCGCTTCAACAAGGCCCAGCAGGACGCGCTGCTGCCCGGGGTGGAAAACCGCTGGGTGGTGCTGATCGCCGCCACCACCGAAAACCCGTCGTTTTCCGTGGTGGCGCCGCTGCTCTCCCGCTCCATCCTGCTGACCCTCAAGCCCCTGACCAACGCCGACATCCAGGGCCTGGTGGAGCGCGCAGTGGCCGATCCCCGCGGGCTGGACGGCCTGGTCACGCTCACCGACGAGGCGCTGGACCACCTGGTCCGGCTGGCCGCCGGCGATGCCCGCCGTGCCCTGACCACCCTGGAGGCCGCCGCCGGCGTGGCACTGTCCGAGGGCGGCCTGCCGGACGCCGGCACCCCCGTGGAAGTCGACCTCGCCATTGCCGAGCGCGCCATTGACGCTGCGGCGGTGCGCTACGACCGGGCCGGGGACCAGCACTACGACATCATCAGCGCCTTCATCAAGTCGGTGCGCGGCTCCGACGTCGACGCCGCCCTGCACTACCTGGCCCGGATGCTGGAGGCAGGGGAGGACCCGCGCTTCATCAGCCGCCGCATCATGATCTCCGCCGCCGAGGACGTGGGCATGGCCGACCCCACCGCGTTGCAGACGGCCGTTGCCGCAGCCCAGGCCGTGGCGCTCATTGGCATGCCCGAGGCCCGGATCATCCTGGCCGAGGCCGTGGTCCACGTGGCCACCGCGCCCAAGTCCAACGCCGCCTACAACGGCATCAACGCCGCGATCGCGGATGTCCGGGCCGGGCGGGGCACCATGGTCCCGGCCCCGCTGCGCGACGCCCACTACGCAGGGTCCGCCGGCCTGGGCCACGGGAAGGGCTACATCTACTCCCACAATTCGCCCCACTCCATCGCCACACAGCAGTACCCGCCCGACGACCTCGTGGGACGCGACTACTACCAGCCCACGGGAAACGGACTGGAACGGGACCTCACGGTGCGGGTGCAACGCCTGCGCGCGATCATCCGCGGCCAGGCCCAGGGTCCCGGCAAGGCCCAGGGTTCCGGCAAGGCCTAGGCTTCCGGCCAGGCCCAGGGTTCCGGCCCGGCCGGGACCGCTGCGTCGAACAGGCAAGGCCGCGGGTGGTAGAGTGGATGGCGCACTGGCAAGCCCCGGCTCCATGCCCAACCCCAGGAACTTTTGATGCGGCCCCCGGCCGCCCCAACCTGTGCGGATGGCCATGCCCGGGTGCTGCAGCGAAAGGGCGGCAACAGCCCCAACTCTCCACCATGGAGGCCAGGACACACAGTTGTTGCAAATATTGGAAGGACACAAGTGGCTAACAGCACACGTGCCCGCCGGCAGGCCCGCCTTTCGCGGTCCCTCGGCATTGCTCTGACCCCCAAGGCAGCCAAGTACCTTGAGCGCCGCCCGTACGGCCCCGGCGAGCATGGACGCGCCCGCAAGAAGCAGGACAGCGACTACGCCGTCCGCCTCCGCGAAAAGCAGCGCCTGCGCGCCCAGTACGGCATCCGCGAAGCACAGATGACCCGTGCCTTCGAGGAAGCCAAGCACACCAAGGGCATGACCGGTGAAAACCTGGTCGAGATCCTGGAAACCCGTTTGGACGCCCTGGTCCTGCGTGCCGGCTTTGCCCGCACCACCGCCCAGGCACGCCAGCTGGTTGTGCACCGCCACATCATGGTTGACGGCGCCCGCGTGGACCGTCCCTCGTTCCGCGTTGCCGAGGGTCAGCTGATCCACGTGCACCCGCGCAGCCAGACCATGGTTCCGCTGCAGCTTGCTGCCGCCGGTGCACACCGCGATGTACTGCCCGCCGTTCCGGCCTACTTGGACGTGAAGCTGGAGAGCCTGCAGGCCCGCCTGGTTCGCAAGCCCAAGCGCGTCGAGGTTCCCGTAACCTGTGAAGAGCAGCTGGTCGTCGAATTCTACTCACGCTAAATTTCTGGCGGAACGTAGGGCCGGCACTGTCCGGTTCGACACCTTGGGAGCAGCCCGCGGCACTCGCCGCGGGCTGCTTTTTAGGTACAGTACCTATGGGTAACATTCAGATCAACGGAAATGAGGCGGCCCTCCATGACTGGTGGAGACATTGCGGGACTGATTGCAGCGGCGGTATTTGCCATCCTGGTGGCGCTGCTGGCCGTGCCCATCGTCAAGCTCGGCAAGGTGCTTGACGAAATCCGCACCACCATCCGGCAAATCGGGGACGGCACCACCCCCCTCATTGACGAGGTCACCAACACCGTGGCCACCACCAACACGCAGCTGGGCAAGGTGGACGGGATCTCCAACAACATCTCCGACGCCACCGCCAACATCTCCGCGCTGTCCTCACTGTTTGCCGCCACGCTGGGCCAGCCGCTGATCAAGGTCGCGGCGTTCTCCTACGGCGTCCGCCAGGCGTTTGCCGGGCGGAAGAAGCCCGTCCGGGCCCGCCGCAGCCGCTAGGGGGCGGTGCGGACCACCCGGAAAACGCCGCCCCCGGCACCGCCGTGCAACGCGGAGCCGAAAGGGACGGAACCCGGGAGTACGTTTTGAAGGGAAAGCACGCATGAAGAAGATATTTTGGCTGGGCGTCGGCATCACCATCGGCGTGGTGGCCGCCCGCAAGCTCGCCGCCGCCAGGGGGGCCGTCGGGCCCGAGGGCCTCAACCGTGCCGTGGGCCGTGCGGCCGACGCCGTCCACGACTTCGCCGACGCCATGCGCCAGAACATGGGGCAGCGCGAAGGGGACCTCCGGGCAGCCCTCGGACTGGACGCCGAACGCCCCGTGGGACCGCGCCACTAGCGCCCCCGCCCCGCAGCCGGGCCGCGCGCCTGCGGCGAGACCAACACAACAGACTTTTTTGCCACAGAACCATTGAAGGAGCCACCAGGCACGATGAAATCCCACGAAATTGCAGAGCGCTGGATCGAATTCTTCACCAGCAAGGGCCACACGGCCGTGCCCTCGGCGTCGCTGATCTCGTCGGATCCGTCCCTGCTGTTCACGGTGGCCGGCATGGTGCCGTTCATCCCGTACCTGACGGCCCGCGAGGAGCCGCCGTACAAGCGCGCCACCAGCGTGCAAAAGTGCATCCGCACCGCAGACATCGACGAGGTCGGCAAGACGGTCCGGCACGGCACCTTCTTCCAAATGTGCGGCAACTTCTCCTTCGGGGACTACTTCAAGGAAAAGGCCATCCCGTTCGCCTGGGAACTGCTCACCACGCCCCTGGCCGACGGCGGCTTCGGCCTGCCCGTGGACAGGCTGTGGGTTACGGTCTACACCGAGGATGAGGAAGCCCTGTCCATCTGGCGCGACGTGGTCGGCGTCGCCCCCGACCGCATCCAGAAGATCGGCAAGGAGGACAACTACTGGTCCACCGGCCAGCCCGGCCCGGCCGGCCCCTGCTCGGAAATCTTCTACGACCGCGGTGCGGAGTATGGCGTTGAGGGCGGCCCCATCGCCGACGAGACCCGCTACATCGAGATCTGGAACCTCGTGTTCATGCAGTACCAGATCGACAACGTCACCTCCAAGGTCGACTTTGACGTCGTCGGCGAGCTGCCCAACAAGAACATCGACACCGGCCTGGGCCTGGAACGCCTCGCCATGATCCTGCAGGGCGTGGAGAACATGTACGAGACCGACCAGGTGCGCCCCGTCCTGGACAAGGCCGCCGCACTCTCCGGCAAGCAGTACACGTCCACCGAGGACCCGGCCGACCCGCACCACACCGACGACGTGCGCCTGCGCGTGGTGGCCGACCACATCCGCTCCGCGCTGATGCTCATTTCCGACGGCGTGACGCCCTCCAACGAGGGCCGCGGCTACGTGCTGCGCCGCCTGATCCGCCGTGCCGTGCGCGCCATGCGCCTCCTGGGCGTGGAGACGGCCGTACTGCCCGAGCTGCTGCCCGTCTCCCGCGACTCCATGAAAGGCGCCTACCCGCTGGTGGAAGACGACTTCGCCCGCATCGCCCGCATCGCCTACGCCGAAGAACGGGCGTTCCTGCGCACCATCGCCAGCGGCACCGCCCGCCTGGAAGAGGCCGTGAAGGAATCCAAGGCCGCCAACACGCCGCTTTCAGGCGCCGAGGCCTTTGCCCTGCACGACACCTACGGCTTCCCGATCGACCTGACCCTGGAAATGGCCGGCGAGGCCGGCCTGGCCGTGGACGAGGCCGGCTTCCGCACCCTCATGCTGGAGCAGCGCGACCGCGCCCGCAAGGACGCCAAGAGCAAAAAGAGCGGCCACGCGGACCTGACCGTGTTCCACGAGCTGCTGGCCCAGGGGGAGACGGTGTTCACCGGGTACACCGAACTGGAGGGCGAAGGGCGCGTGCGCTCCATCCTCTCCCACGGCGCCCCCGTCGCCCACGCCGCCACCGGCGACGAGGTGTCGATCATCCTCGATGAGACGCCCTTCTATGCCGAGGCCGGCGGGCAGGCCGCGGACACGGGGCTGATCACCGGCGACGGCTTCGTCGTCGAGGTGCTGGACGTGCAAAAGCCGGTCAAGGGCCTGAGCGTCCACAAGGCCATCGTGCGTGAAGGCGAACTCCCTGCCGACGCCCTGGTGCGTGCCGCCGTCGACCGTGAACGCCGCCATGCGGCCGAACAGGCGCACACCGGCACCCACATTGTGCACGCCGCCCTGCACCAGATCCTCGGCCCCGAAGCGCTCCAGCGCGGCTCGTTCAACAAGGCCGGCTACCTGCGCTTCGACTTCTCCTGGGGCGAGGGACTCAGTGCCGCGACCCGCTCGGAGATTGAGGAAGTCTCCAATATCGCCATCCGCAACAATTACCGGGTCAACACCACCGTCATGGACCTCACCGCCGCCAAGGCACTGGGCGCCACCGCGCTGTTCGGCGAGAACTACGGCTCCGAGGTGCGCGTCGTGGAGATCGACGGCGCGTGGTCGCGCGAACTGTGCGGCGGCACCCACGTGGACAGCACCTCACGCATCGGCTCCCTGACCCTGCTCGGCGAGCAGTCCGTGGGCTCCGGCAACCGCCGCGTGGAAGCCTTCGTCGGCATGGACGCCTTCCGCCACCTGGCCGCCGAGCGCGCCCTGGTCTCGTCGCTGACGGACATGCTCAAGGTCCCCTCCAACCTGCTGCAGGAACGGGTGGCCGCAACCCTGGCCAAGCTCAAGGCCGCCGAAAAGGAGCTCGAGCGCCTGCGCAGGGAACAGCTCAGCGCAGCCGCCGGAAACCTGGCGGGCACGGCCGTGGATGCCAACGGCGTGACGGTGATCGCGCACGACGCCGGGCAGGTCTCCGGCGCCGACGACCTCCGCGCCCTGGCCCTGGACCTGCGCCGGCGCCTCGGCTCGGCGCCCGCCACGGTGGCCGTGGCCGGGGCCGCCAACGGCCGTCCCGTGATCCTGA
Organism: Arthrobacter sp. SDTb3-6; assembly: GCF_013376095.1. GTDB lineage: Bacteria > Actinomycetota > Actinomycetes > Actinomycetales > Micrococcaceae > Specibacter. Next base: position 31,300 of record NZ_JAAMFN010000006.1, read on the forward strand.
TCGCCACGAATGAAGCCGCCCGCGACGCCGGCGTGAAGGCGGGTGCGCTGGTCAAACTGGCCGCAGGGGTCCTCGGCGGCGGCGGCGGCGGCAAGCCGGACGTGGCCCAGGGCGGCGGCACGGACGTGGCGGCCATCCCGGCCGCCCTGGCCGCAGTCATGAACGCCGTCAAGGACCGCTAGGACCGCATGGAGCAGCCGGAACACCTGCACGGAGTGAAGCTGGGCATCGACGTGGGCATGGTCCGCGTCGGCCTGGCTTCCTGCGACCCCGACGGCATTCTTGCCACGCCCGTGAAGACGCTTTCGCGGGATGTGAAAAAGAACTCCGACGTCCGCGTGGTGGTGAAGGAGGCAGCCGCCCGCCACGCCGTGGAGGTGTTTGTGGGGCTGCCCCGGACGCTCAAGGGCACCGAAACCGCCTCCGCCAGGATGGCCCGCGACTATGCCGGGCTGCTCGCCGCGGCGCTGGCTGGGGCCGGCCTGGACGTGCCGGTCAGGCTCATCGACGAGCGCCTGACCACCGTCACCGCCCACCAGGCGCTGCATGCGGCTGGCATTGGCAGCCGTGATCATCGTAAACTGGTGGATCAAGCAGCGGCCGTTGGAATTCTCCAACAGGCCCTGGACATGCAGAAAGCACGCAACCAAAGCGTTGGCGAACTCGTGCATGCACCACAGCCGGGCACCTTGGGGAATGCCAATCCGTCCGAGGAAAAAGAAGGTTCGGCCATCTCCGATTCAATGTCTGTGCCACCTGTCGGGACCACCCGGCCGCAGGGGAACACCAACGGGGGGTCCGCACAATGAGCGGGCGCACCGGGGGCCATCACGCAGCCCACCTGGCCGACAGCCACGGGGAGGCCATGGAGTCCGGGCCGCACTGGTCCGAGGAACACGACCTCCCCGTGGAGGGCGCCTGGCAGGAGCCCGGCTACGCCGCCGGCCATGCGGCAGGGCACCCGGCCTGGGAGCAGGAGGAGGCGGCCCCGTTCTTTGACGAGCACCCCCTGCCGTCCCGCCGCAGCGCCCGCGTGTCCAAGCGCGTCCGGCGGCGGCGCCGCACGGCCGTCTTCCTCGTGGTCCTGGCCCTCTTCGCCGTCGTCGTCTTCTTTGTGGTGCAAACCGTCAAGCCCATGCTGGGCGGGCTCCAGGCCGCGGACTATCCCGGACCGGGCACCGGCACGGTGCAGGTGGTGGTGCCCGAAGGCTCCTCCGCACGCGACGTGGCCCAGGAGCTGCGCACCCAGGACGTGGTGGCCAGCGAACAGTCCTTCCTGGATGCCCTCGACGCGGCCAACGGTGCCGGTTCCCTGCAACCGGGCTCCTTCAAGATGCGCAAGCAGATGAAGTCCTCCGATGCCGTGTCGATCCTGCTCTCCATTGACGCCGCCAAGGTGCACTATGCGGCCGTGGACCAAAACCTGCGGATCGGTGAAACCCTGGCCGTGCTGGCCAAGAGTACCGGCATCCCGGTCGCCGAGTTTGAAAAGCTGGCCAATGAACCGGCCTTGTTCGGCCTGCCCGCGAAGGCCAAAAACCTGGAGGGCTATCTCGCACCCGGGGAGTACCGTTTCCCGGTCAAGCTCGGCGCCAAGGACATCCTGGCCCAAATGGTCAACGCCACCAAGGCCAACCTGGCCAAGGCCGGCGTCACCGACCAGGCCCAGCAGTACCGCGACCTGACGATTGCCAGCATCCTGGAGTTTGAGGGCAACGAGGCCAACTATGGCAAAATTTCCGGCGCCATCGAAAACCGCATCAACAACCCCAACGGGGAAACAGGCGGGCGGCTGGAATCCGATGCCACCGTCGCGTACGGGCTGGGCATCAAGACGTACAACATCACGGATGCCCAAAAGGCGGACAAAAAGAACCTGTACAACACCTTCGCCCGCCCGGGCCTGCCGGTGGGACCCATCGGCTCGCCCGCGGCGGCGTCCATCGAGGCGGCGGCGCACCCGGAGAGCAACCCGTACTACTTCTGGGTCACGGTGAACCTGAAGACGGGCGAAACCCTGTACTCCACCACCTATGCGGGACACCTGAAGAACGTGGCCAAGTACACGGCCTGGTGCGCCGCCAACCCGGGGGAATGCAAGTAAATGGCGCATGCGCTTCAAGGGGCCGTGCTGGGGCACCCGATCGGTCACTCCAAGTCACCGGTGATGCACCGCAGCGCCTATGCCGAACTCGGGCTTGACTACCGCTACAGCGCCGTGGACCTGGAGGTCCCGGCGCTGGCGGCCTTCCTGGAAGAGGTCCGCGCCGACGGCAACTGGTACGGCCTCTCGGTGACCATGCCGCTGAAGAACCGGGCCGCCGAACTCGTGGACACGCTCACCCCGGCCGCCCGCGCCCTGGGCTCGGTCAACACCGTGGTGGTCACCCGCACGGACGACGGCGGCACCCACCTGTTGGGCGACAACACGGACGTTGCCGGACTCGTCAATGCGCTGCGCCACGCCGGTGCCCCCGAGCTGCCCAGGGCTGCCGTGCTTGGCGGGGGAGGGACCGCCGTCTCCGCCGTCGCCGCCCTGGCGGAACTGGGCGCCCCCGCCATCGACATTTACGTGCGCAACCCGGACAAGGCGGCCGCCACGCTGGAGGTGGCCCGCAGGTTGGGCGTGCCGGCGTCCCTGTTGCCCTATTCGGGCGCGGCGGCCGCCCTCGCCGGGTACGGCGTCGTCATCTCCACCCTTCCGCCCCACGCCCCGGACGCGTTGGCCGCGGACGTCGCAGCCGCCGGGGCCGCCACGGCCGGGCACTGCCTGCTCGACGTTGCCTACGACCCCTGGCCCAGTGCGCTGGCCGCTGCCTGGGAAAGGTGCGGCGGAACGGTGGTTCCCGGGATTGAGATGCTTTTGTACCAAGGCGTGGAACAGGTCAAACTGTTCGCCGCGGCCGGCGGTTTTGCGGACGTGGCAGGCCGGCGCGCCGCCGGCGTGCTGGATGTGATGTGCGACGCACTTGGGCTCAGCCGGCGCCCCCCGCACAATTAGCCCCGGCAGAACATGGCAGGATGGACGATATGTTGCGATGGTTGACGGCCGGGGAATCACATGGACCGGCCCTTGTGGGAATTATCGAAGGCGTTCCGGCCGGGGTGGAGCTCACCAGCGCCCTGGTGCGGGATGCGCTGGCCCGGCGCCGGCTCGGCTACGGCCGCGGCGCGCGGATGAAGTTTGAGCAGGACGTCGTCACCATCCTGGGCGGCGTACGCCATGGGCTGACCCAGGGCGGGCCTGTTGCGATCCAGATCGCCAACTCCGAATGGCCCAAGTGGGAACAGGTCATGTCGGCCGATCCCGTGGATCCCGCCGAGCTGGCCGAGCAGGCACGCAACGCGCCCCTGACCCGCCCCCGGCCCGGCCACGCGGACTTCACCGGCATGCAAAAGTACGGCTTCGGCGAGGCCCGCCCCGTCCTGGAACGCGCCAGCGCCCGCGAAACGGCCACCCGCGTGGCCCTGGGCGTGGTGGCCGCGCAGATCCTGGCCGCCGCCGGCGTCCACCTGGTCAGCCACACCGTCCAGATTGCCGGCGTGGCGTCCCCGGCGGATGCCGCCGTCCCCACCTTCAACGACGTCGCCGCCCTCGACGCCGACCCGCTGCGCTGCTTTGACGCGGCCACCTCCGCCGCCATGGTGGCCGAGGTCGACGCCGCCCACAAGGAAGGCGAGACCCTCGGCGGCGTCGTCGAGGTCCTCGCCTACGGACTGCCGCCGGGACTGGGCAGCTACGTGCACTGGGACCGCCGCCTCGACTCCCGCCTGGCCGGGGCCCTCATGGGCATCCAGGCCATCAAGGCCGTGGAAGTGGGGGACGGCTTCGCCACCGCCGCCCGCCGCGGGTCCGCCGCCCACGACGAAATCGTGCGCGATGCCACGGGCAAGGTCATGCGCACCTCCAACCGCGCCGGCGGCATTGAGGGCGGCATGAGCATCGGCGACGTCCTGCGTGTGCGGGCGGCCATGAAACCCATCGCCACCGTGCCGCGCGCGCTGAAAACCATAGACGTGGCCACCGGCGAAGCCGCCAAGGCACACCACCAGCGTTCGGACGTGTGTGCCGTGCCGGCCGCCGGCGTCGTGGCCGAGGCCATGACGGCCCTGGTACTGGCCGAAGCACTCGTGGAGAAGTTCGGCGGGGACTCGATGGCCGAAACCCGGCGGAACATGGACAGCTACCTGGCCGCCATCCCGGCCAACCTGGACACACTGGGGAATTGATGGCAGCGGGCACGGGTCCATCCGGGGAGCCGCAGTACCGGCCGGAGCGCCCGATCGCCATGATCGGGCCCATGGCCGTGGGCAAGTCCGTGATCGGCGCCGAACTGGCCCGCAAGCTCGGGATTGACTTTGTCGACACCGACCAGCGGATCGTGGCCAGGCACGGGGCCATCCCGCGCATTTTTGCCTCCCGCGGCGAACGGCACTTCCGCCAGCTGGAGGCGCGCGCCGTGGCCGATGTCCTGGACACGCAGCAACCCAAGGCCGTGGTGCTCTCCCTGGGCGGGGGCGCCGTGCTTGACACCGGCACGCAGCAGCTGCTGGCCCGCGCCACCGTCGTTTTCCTGCGGGCCACGGTCGAAACCGTGAAGGACCGCATCATCCGCAACACCGGCCGGCCCCTGCTGGCGGCCGATCCCCTGGCAGCCTGGTCCCGGCTGGCGGCAGCCCGCGGCCCCGTCTACGACCGCCTGGCCGACCTCACGCTCGACGTCGGCAAGTCAAGCGTGCCGGAGCTGGTCGACCAGCTCGTTGCCCTCCTGGCCGCTGAATCAAGGAAAGAGAACACCGCACCGTGAATGCAATGAACACCGTCATCAAGGTCACCGGCACCGCCCCCACCGACAACTACGACGTTGTGGTGGGCCGCGGCCTCCTGGCCCAGCTCCCCGGCCTGCTGGGGGAGCGGGTCAAACGGGTGCTGGTGGTCCACCCCCGCGCGCTGCGGGCCACGGGCGAGGCGGTGCGCGAAGACCTCGCGGCCGCCGGGTTCACCTCACTGACCGCGGAGATCCCCGACGCCGAGGAAGGCAAGCACATCCAGGTCGCCGCCTTCTGCTGGCAGGTCCTGGGACAAAACGACTTCACCCGCTCGGACGCCATCGTCGCCGTCGGCGGCGGCGCCGTGACCGACCTGGGCGGATTCGTCGCCGCCACCTGGCTGCGCGGGGTCAAGGTGGTCCACCTGCCCACCTCCCTGCTGGGCATGGTGGATGCCGCCGTGGGCGGAAAGACGGGCATCAATACCGCCGAAGGCAAGAACCTGGTGGGCGCCTTCCACCCGCCGGCGGGCGTGCTGGCGGACCTGGACACCCTGGACACGCTGCCGCCGAACGAACTCCTCTCCGGCATGGCCGAGGTGGTCAAGTGCGGCTTCATTGCCGATCCCGTCATCCTGGACCTGATTGAAGGCAACCCGGAGGCCATCAAGGACCCGCGCTCGGACGTGCTGCGCGAGCTGATCGAACGCGCCATTGCCGTCAAGGCCAAGGTGGTCTCCGCGGACCTGACGGAGCAGGGGCTGCGTGAGACCCTCAACTACGGCCACACCCTCGGCCATGCCATCGAACACGCCGAACGCTACTCGTGGCGGCACGGCGCGGCCGTCTCGGTCGGCATGATGTTCGCCGCCGAGCTGGCCCGCAGCGTGGGCCGTCTCAGCGACGCCGACGCCGACCGCCACCGCAGCATCCTCGAGCTCATGGGCCTGCCCCTGAGCTACCGGAAGGACCGCTGGCAGGCACTGCTGGACGGCATGCGCCGGGACAAGAAGACCCGCGGGGACCTGCTGCGCTTCGTGGTCCTGGACGGGATCGGCCGTCCCGGCATCCTGGACGTGCCGGACCCTTCGCTGCTCTTCGCCGCCTACCAGGAGATTGCAGCCTAGATGGGACTCAAGGACTGGCCCTTCGCGGGATTCCCGGGCACGGCGGTAAACCCCCACACCCTGCTGCCGGAAGTGGTGGATGAGGAACAGTGCGCCGCTGCGCTGGAGGAATCCGGGGATGCGGCCGACCACGTCTTCGTGCTGCTGGCCCGCGGACTCCACGCCGAGGCCGCGGAGATGGCGGCCGACGCCCGCCTGCTGGACCCCGAATCGCTGCGGCTGCAGGTCCTGGACGCGGAGGTGCTGCGTGCCGGGGGGCAGTTTGACCGGGCGGAGCATGTGCTCAAGGCGTTGCTGCCCACCGTGGCGGACCCGTCCATGGGGGCCTGGATCAACCAGCAGCTGGGCAAGGTGTTCTTCTGCAACGGCAACTACCCGGCCGCGGCGCGCAGCTTCTCGGCGGCCCTGGACCAGCGCGTGGCGGCCGGGGCGGACGCCGCGGCCATCTATTCCTCCACCGTTTCCCTCAAGCGCGCCCTGGACCTGGAGGAGCGCGGTTAGCAGGCACGACCACCGGGAACTGCGGGACGCGGGCACCCGATGCTGTAACATGGTCAAGGGATTTTTGATAACACTTATACGTTAGAGGCTACTGTGGCAACGACCAACGACATCAAGAACGGCACTGTTCTCAAACTTGAAGGACAACTCTGGAACATCATCGAGTTCCAGCACGTCAAGCCCGGCAAGGGGGGTGCGTTCGTCCGCACCAAGATGCGCAACGTCCTCTCGGGCAAGGTTGTCGACAAGACCTTCAACGCCGGCCTGAAGATCGAGACAGCCACCGTCGACCGCTCGGACTACGAGTACCTGTACCAGGACGGCGAAGACTTCGTGTTCATGGACACGCACAACTACGACCAGCTGACCGTGCCCGCCTCCGTGGTGGGCGACGCGACCAACTTCATGCTGGAAAACCTCCATGTCACCATCGCCCTCCACGAGGGCAACCCGCTCTACCTGGAACTGCCGCCGTCAGTCCAGCTGCGCATCACCTACACGGAGCCCGGCCTGCAGGGGGACCGGTCCTCGGCCGGCACCAAGCCCGCCACCGTGGAGACCGGCTACGAAATCCAGGTGCCGTTGTTCGTGGAAAACGAAACCCTGGTCAAGGTCGACACCCGTGACGGCAGCTACCAGGGACGAGTCAACGAGTAGTGGCCGGCAGTCAAAACGGCCCCTCGGGCAAGCCGAACTCGGCGCGCAGCAAGGCCCGCCGCCGGGCCCTTGACATCCTGTTCGAGTCCGAGCAGCGCGGCGTCACGGCATTTTCGGCGCTGACCGCACGCCGTGAAAAGACTGACCAGATCATCAACCCGTACACGGTTGACCTGGTCGAGGGCGTCAGCGCCATGCAGGAGGAGATCGACGAACACCTGCAGACGTATTCGCAGGGCTGGACGCTGGAGCGCATGCCCGCCGTCGACCGCATCATCCTGCGCCTGGGCGCCTGGGAACTGCTGTACAACAACGACGTCCCGGACGCCGTTGCGGTCAGCGAGGCCGTCGAGCTGGCGAAGGTGCTCTCCACGGACGAGTCTCCCCAGTTCGTCAACGGGCTCCTGGGCCGCCTGCAACAGGTCAAGCCCACCCTGCTCGCCTAGCGTCCACCGGCCCACGCCCAACTGGGTGCCAGTAGTTGCGGATTCATCAACTTTTATCAGTTGATCACCCGCAACAACTGGCACCCAGTTGCTTTTAAGGGCCCGCTCAGGGGTGCTGGCGGGCCTGCCAGGCCGCGGCGCCGTGACGGCCCAGCAGCTCGCTGCGGGCGGCCGTGACGGCGTTGAGCAGCTGCAGCTCCTGCGCCTGTGCGGCGGCGAGACGTGCCGCCGCGGCGCCGCCCGCGCCGCCCTTGGCATCCACCAGGATCCGCTGCCGTGTGAATGCCAGCCTGGTGGCCAGCCGGATGAACTCCCGCATGACCTTCTCGGCGCCGAAGGTCTTGGACCACGCCAGCGCACGACGCCGGCCCGCACCGGAGGCGAGCATCGGCACCTCGGGCTGGCTGAACCACCCGGACGGGACGTAGTCGGACAGGCGGCGCCGGGTCAGCCTGGCCTCGGCCCGGCGCAGGAAGATGATGCCGGTGATGCACAGGACAAAGATGGGCACCTGAAGCAGCAGGTACAGCACGAAGAAGTTGCCGTGGATGAACGTGAGGCTGTTCCACAGGCCGTGCAGCAACATGGCGGGGACCAGGCCCACCACCCATGCGACGAGCACCATGGCGGTGCCGCCGTGGCGGGCTGCATAGCCCACACAGGCGCCCAGGGCGCCGGTGAACATGACGTGCGCGAACGGGGACATCAGTCCGCGCATGACGAAGATCCCCAGAAGGCCGCCGGGCTGGCCGCCGCTTTCGTTGAAGGCCTGCCCGAAGTAAAGGATGTTTTCGGTGAAGGCGAAGCCGGCGGCGATGATGCCGGCGTAGACCACCCCGTCCACGGGGCCGTCAAAGGTGCGCCGGCGCAGAAAGAACAGCAGCAGGACGCCGGCGCCCTTGCAGACTTCCTCCACCAGCGGGGCCTGCACCACGGCGCCGACCATGCCGGGATCGGCGGAGGCATTGGAGGCGATCAGCAGGGGCTGCACCCAGCCGCCCACCACCAGCGCGGTCACCACGGACATGCCTGCACCCCAGCAGAAGCCCAACGCCAGTGCCGACTTCGGCTCCGGCTCCCACCGGTCGATCCACACCAGCGTCAGGACGCAAATCGCCAGGGGGATCAGGGCCAGCGCCCCGCAGACAAGAAAAACGCTCGTGCCGATGGAGAAGGAAAACACCACCAGGGTGCCCAGGGCCACGACCACGAAGAGGCACAGCACGATGATGTTGGTCACCTTCGCCGTGGGCGTGCGCCGCTTGGCACGGTGCGCGGGCGGTGCCGGATGGGCCCAATATGCGGGGGCGGGAGACAGCTGGGAGCCCGGGGCGCCCCCGGGCGGCTGCACCGGCCCGCCGCCCTGCGGATGCTGCCACTGCTGGTCACGCCAGTTTCCCGGTTCGGTCATGCGCCTAAGCCTATAGCGGCCGGGCGGCCCCGCGCGGAGGCCCGCGGCGGCGGCCGGGGAGCCGTGGCGGGCCTGCCGGCGGCGGGAGCTGCCGGGGAGGAGGGGAGGCACGCTGTGATAGCTTGGGAAGCACTAACCAACCTTTTAATTCCGTCCTGTGAGGCGGGGAAAGGGGACACCAGGGAAATGACCCGCACCTCTGCACCATCCGGGGACCGCACGTCCGGCGCAGCAGCGCCCAGCCCGTCCCGCATGGTCCTATCCGCAGCGGACATCGACCGTGCGCTGACCCGCATTGCCTATGAAATCCTCGAAGCCAACAAAGGCTCGGAAAACCTCCTGCTCCTGGGCATTCCGCGGCGCGGCTTCCCGCTCGCGCAGCGCCTGGCCGCCAAGCTGGCCGCCACCGATCCCAGCATCGACCCGGCCGCCATCACCGGACAGCTCGATGTCACCATGTTCCGCGACGACCTGGCCCACCAGCCCACCCGTGCCCCGCAGCGCACGGAACTGCCCGCCTCCGGGATCGACGGCAAGGTGGTGGTGCTCGTGGACGACGTCCTGTACTCCGGGCGCACCATCCGTGCGGCCCTGGACGCCCTCGTCGACCTCGGCCGGCCCCAGGCAGTGCGCCTGGCGGTCCTGGTGGACCGCGGCCACCGCGAACTGCCCATCCGGGCCGACCACGTGGGCAAGAACCTGCCCACGTCCTCCGCTGAAAAGGTGCGTGTGCGGCTGGCCGAAATTGACGGCCCCGGCACTGTCGACGAAGTTGTCATCGAGGCCGGCGCATGAGGCACCTGCTGGACACCGAAAGCCTCAGCAGGGACCACGCCATCGCCATCCTGGACACCGCCCAGGAAATGTCGGCGGTGGGCGAACGCGAGGTCAAGAAGCTGCCCGCCCTGCGCGGGCGCACCGTGGTGAACCTGTTCTTTGAGGACTCCACCCGCACCCGGATTTCCTTCGAGGCCGCCGCCAAAAGGCTGTCCGCTGACGTCATCAACTTCAGCGCCAAGGGCTCCTCGGTGTCCAAGGGCGAGTCCCTGAAGGACACCGCCCAGACCCTCGAGGCCATGAGCGCGGACGCGGTAGTGATCCGGCACTGGGCCTCGGGCGCCCCGGCCCGGCTGGCCAACTCCGGCTGGATCGACGCCGCCGTCATCAACGCCGGCGACGGCACCCACGCCCACCCCACCCAGGCACTGCTGGATGCCTTCACCATGCGCGCCCACTGGGCCGGGCTGGCCGGCACGCCCTCCGTGGGCGGGGATCTCGCCGGCATGCGCGTGATCATTGCCGGGGACGTGCTGCACTCGCGCGTGGCCCGCTCCAACGTATGGCTGCTGCGCACGCTCGGCGCCCGGGTGACACTCGTGGCGCCGCCCACCCTGCTGCCGGTCGGCGTCGAACACTGGCCCTGCGAGGTCAGCTACGACCTGGACGCGGCCCTGGAAAAGGGCGTGGACGCGGTCATGATGCTGCGCGTGCAGGCCGAACGCATGAACGCCTCCTTCTTCCCCTCCACCCGCGAATACGCCCGCCGCTGGGGCTTCGACGACGCCCGGCTCGCCCGCCTGGACGCGCTGGCGCTCAAGGACACCATCGTCATGCACCCGGGCCCCATGAACCGTGGCCTGGAGATTTCCTCCGCCGCCGCGGATTCGCCCCGCTCCACCGTGCTGGACCAGGTCCGCAACGGCGTCTCGGTGCGCATGGCCGCCCTCTACCTGCTGCTCTCAGGGGACCTGAAGTCCACCCCGGCACCCGCCCCATCTGCCGCCCTGCCCCTTGTAAAGGACCTGCCATGACCCCCGCAAGCTACCTCATCCGCTCGGCCTCCCTGCTGGGCGGCGCGACGGCGGACGTGCTGGTCCGCGACGGGGCCATCGCCGCCATCGGCGACGGACTGGACCACGACGGCACCACCGTCATCGACGCCGCCAGCCTGGTTGCCCTGCCCGGCCTGGTGGACCTGCACACCCACCTGCGCGAACCCGGACGCGAGGACGCCGAGACCGTGGAGACCGGCACCCGCGCCGCGGCCCTGGGCGGCTTCACGGCGGTGCATGCCATGGCCAACAGCTCGCCCGTGGCCGACACGGCCGGCGTGGTGGAGCAGGTCTGGCAGCTGGGCCGCGAATCCGGCTGGGTGGACGTGCGCCCCGTCGGTGCCGTGACCGTGGGCCTGGCCGGGGACCAGTTGGCCGAGCTGGGCGCCATGGCCGATTCGCGCGCCCGCGTCCGCGTCTTTTCCGACGACGGGATCTGCGTCAGCGACCCGGTCATGATGCGCCGGGCCCTGGAATACGTCAAGGCGTTCGACGGCGTCATCGCCCAGCATGCGCAGGAGCCGCGCCTGACGGCCGGCGCCCAGATGAACGAAGGCAAGGTCTCCGCCGTCCTCGGCCTGGCCGGCTGGCCCGCCGTCGCCGAGGAATCCATCATCGCCCGGGACGTCCTGCTCGCCCAGCACGTCGGCTCCCGCCTGCACGTCTGCCACGTCTCCACGGCAGGGTCGGTGGAGATCATCCGGTGGGCCAAGGAACGCGGCATCAACGTCACGGCCGAAGTCACCCCACACCACCTGCTGCTGACCGAGGAACTCGTGCGCAGCTGGAACCCCGTCTACAAGGTCAACCCGCCGCTGCGGGCCGACGAAGACGTCCACGCACTGCGCGCGGCGCTGGCCGACGGCACCATCGACATCGTCGGCACCGACCACGCCCCGCACCCCAGCGAAGCCAAGGACTGCGAGTGGGCATCCGCCGCCATGGGCATGACCGGGCTGGAAACTGCGCTGTCCGTGGTCCAGGAAACCATGATCGAGACCGGCCTGATGACGTGGGCGGACTTTGCCCGCGTCACCTCCACCACCCCGGCACGGATCGGCCGGCTCACGGACCAGGGCCGCCCGCTGGAAGTGGGGGAGCCGGCGAACCTGGTCCTGGTGGACCCGGCCGCCCGCTGGACGGTGGACCCGCAGGCCATGGCCACCAAGGGCCGCAACTCCCCGTTTGCCGGACTGGAACTGCCCGGGCGCGTGGTGGCCACGTTCTTCCGCGGCCATCCCACGGTCCTGGACGGCGCGCTGAACACCCCCTGCCTCCACGGGGCGAACTAGTGGGCGCGCGCACCGTCCCGGTGCTGATCACGTTCGCGATCCTGCTGGCCATCTTTGTGCTCATGTGGTGGGGCTGGCGCGGCCGGCTCCGACGTCAGGCCGGCATTGCGGGGCTCCCCGCCGTCCCGGACGACGCCGGGCCCGCCGCCTTGAGTGTGGCCGGCCAGTACGTCACCACCACCTCCGCCGGGGACTGGCTGGACAGGATCGCCGCGCACGGCATGGGCATCCGCACCAACGCCACCCTGGAACTTCGCACCACCGGCGTGCTCCTGCTCCGCAAGGGGGCCGCGGACGTGTACATCGCCGCGGACGCCATGACGGAAGTCTCCACACAGGCGGGGATGGCCGGAAAATTTGTCGAAAAGGACGGCCTGGTCGTTATCACCTGGCGGCTGGGGGAGAAGCTGGTGGACACCGGCTTCCGCACCACCGACGCCGCGGCGAAAAAGCCGCTCGTGACAGCCCTCCGGGCACTGGTCCCGGCGCAGCCGGACCCGCCCGCAACAGAATTACCTGACGCAGACCACGGAAGAAAGAACGATGAGAATGAGTGAAGCAAGCGTGCCCGCACAGGCAACGACACCTGCCCTGCTGCTGTTGGAAGACGGCCGCGCGTTCCGCGGCACCAGCTATGGAGCAGTGGGAAGCACTCTCGGGGAGGCCGTGTTCACCACCGGCATGACCGGGTACCAGGAAACCCTGACCGACCCCTCCTACGCCCGCCAGCTGATCGTCCAGACGGCCCCCCACATCGGCAACACCGGCGTCAACGCCGCGGACAACGAGTCCACCCGCATCTGGGCTGCCGGCTACGTGGTCCGCGACGCCGCCCGCCGCCCCTCCAACTGGCGTTCCGAGGGGACGCTCGACGACGAACTTGCCGCCCAGGGGATCGTGGGCATCCAGGGCGTGGACACCCGTGCCGTCACCCGGCACCTGCGCGAGCGCGGCGCCATGAAGGCCGGCATCTTCTCCGGCGACGCCGCCGCCCGCCCCGAGGCCGAACTGCTCGGCGAAGTCCTCGCCCAGCCGTCCATGGAGGGCCTCCAGCTCGCCGAAGAGGTCACCGTGCCGAAGGCCTACGCCGTCGAACCGGCCGACCACGGCTGGGAGGGCGAGACGCTTTTCAACATCGTCGCGCTGGACCTGGGCATGAAGTCCATGACGCCGCACCGCCTGGCCGAGCGCGGCGTCCGCGTCCACGTGGTGCCCGCCTCCACCACCTTTGAGGAGGCCATGGCGTACCGGCCCGACGGCGTATTCCTCTCCAACGGCCCCGGCGACCCCGCCACGGCGGACCGCCAGGTCGGCTTTGTGCGCAGCTTCCTGGAAGCCGGCGTGCCCTACTTCGGCATCTGCTTCGGCAACCAGATCCTGGGCCGCGCGCTGGGCTTTGGCACCTACAAGCTGCGCTACGGCCACCGTGGCATGAACCAGCCGGTCATGGACCGCAGCACCGGCAAGGTCGAAATCACCAGCCAGAACCACGGCTTCGCCGTCGACGCCCCGCTGGAGGGCGCCACCCAGGCCCCGGAGGAACGCTTCGGAAGGGTCCAGGTCAGCCACATCAGCCTCAACGACCAGGTGGTCGAGGGCCTGTCGTGCCTGGACATCCCCGCCTTCTCGGTCCAGTACCACCCCGAGGCGGCGGCCGGCCCGCACGACGCCGCCTACCTGTTCGACCGTTTCATCGCGCTGATGGACCACAACAAAACCGCCAAGACCAAGACCGAGGAAGCCAAGTAATGCCGAAGAGAGAAGATCTTAAGTCCGTCCTGGTCATTGGTTCCGGCCCGATCGTCATCGGCCAGGCCGCCGAGTTTGACTACTCCGGCACCCAGGCGCTGCGCGTGTTGAAGGAGGAGGGCCTGCGGGTCATCCTCGTCAACTCCAACCCGGCCACCATCATGACCGACCCCGAGTTCGCCGACGCCACCTACGTCGAGCCCATCACCCCCGAGGTGGTGGAGAAGATCATCGCCAAGGAACGGCCCGACGCCGTCCTGCCCACCCTGGGCGGGCAGACGGCCCTGAACACGGCCATCGCCCTGGACAAAAACGGTGTGCTGGCCAAGTACGACGTGGAACTGATCGGCGCCAACATCGCCGCGATCGAGCTGGGCGAGGACCGCGAAAAGTTCAAGGGCGTCGTGGCCCGCTGCGGCGCCGAATCGGCCCGCAGCCACATCATCCACACCATGGCCGAGGCCTACACGGCGGCCGAGGACCTGGGCTACCCCATGGTGGTCCGCCCGTCCTTCACGATGGGCGGGCTGGGCTCCGGGCTGGCCTACACCCCGGAAGACCTGGAACGCATCGTGGGCCAGGGCCTGCAGTACAGCCCCACCACCGAGGTCCTGCTTGAAGAGAGCATCCTCGGCTGGAAGGAATACGAGCTGGAGATGATGCGGGACAAGAACGACAACGTCGTGGTGGTCTGCTCCATTGAAAACTTTGACCCGGTGGGCGTCCACACCGGCGATTCCATCACCGTGGCCCCGGCCATGACGCTGACGGACCGCGAGTACCAGAAGCTGCGCGACATCTCCATCGCCGTCATCCGCGAAGTCGGCGTCGACACGGGCGGCTGCAACATCCAGTTCGCGATCGAGCCGGACACCGGGCGCGTCGTCGTCATCGAGATGAACCCGCGCGTCTCGCGCTCCTCGGCCCTGGCGTCCAAGGCCACCGGCTTCGCCATCGCCAAGATCGCCACGAAGCTCTCGCTGGGCTACACGCTGGACGAGATCCCCAACGACATCACGCGGAAGACCCCGGCCTCCTTCGAGCCCACGCTGGACTACGTCGTCGTCAAGGTGCCCCGCTTCGCCTTCGAGAAGTTCCCCGCGGCGGACCCCACCCTGACCACCACCATGAAGAGCGTCGGGGAGGCCATGGCGATCGGCCGCAACTTCACCGAGGCCCTGCAGAAGGCGCTGCGCTCCCTGGAACAGCGGGGCGCCAGCCTGGACTTCTCCTCCGTCAACGCCCTGGACGTCCCGGAGCTCATCGAGGCCGCCAAGCGCCCGACGACGGAGCGCCTCTCGCAGGTCCAGCGTGCCCTGCTCGGCGGCGGCACCGTGGAGGAACTCTACGCAGCCACGGGGATCGACCCCTGGTTCCTGGACCAGCTGGTCCTGCTCAACGAGGTGGCCGTCTCCATCCGCCGGTCCACGGCCCTGACGCCGGAGATGCTGCGGCTGGCCAAGCGCCACGGCTTCTCCGACGCACAGATCGGCGCCTTGACGCACAACAGCGAGGCCGTGGTGCGCGGCGTCCGCCAGGCGCTGGACATCCGCCCCGTCTACAAGACCGTGGACACCTGTGCGGCCGAGTTCGCCGCCTACACCCCGTACCACTACTCCTCCTACGACGAAGAGGACGAGATCGGCCTGCACGCCAAGCCGTCCGTCATCATCCTCGGCTCCGGCCCCAACCGCATCGGCCAGGGCATCGAGTTTGACTACTCCTGCGTCCACGCCTCCATGGCACTGCGCAAGGCCGGCTACGAGACGGTCATGGTCAACTGCAACCCGGAGACGGTCTCCACCGACTACGACATCTCCACCCGCCTGTACTTTGAGCCGCTGACGCTCGAGGACGTGCTGGAGGTCATTGCGGCCGAGGAACGCACCGGCGGCGTCATGGGCGTCTTCGTCCAGCTCGGCGGCCAGACGCCGCTGAAGCTGGCGCAGGAGCTGGCCGACGCCGGCGTGCCCATCCTGGGCACGTCCCCGGAGGCGATCGACCTGGCCGAGCACCGCGGCATGTTCTCCCGCGTCCTGGACGAGGCCGGGCTGGTCGCGCCCAAGAACGGCACGGCCGTCTCCTTCAGCGACGCGAAGAAGATCGCCGACGAGATCGGCTACCCGGTGCTGGTCCGCCCGTCCTACGTCCTGGGCGGGCGCGGCATGGAAATCGTCTACGACGAGGCCAACCTCTCGCGCTACATCAAGAACGCCACGGAAATCACCGAGGCACACCCCGTCCTGATCGACAGGTTCCTTGAGGACGCCATCGAAATCGACGTCGACGCCCTCTATGACGGCAAGGACATGTACCTGGGCGGCATCATGGAGCACATCGAGGAGGCCGGCATCCACTCCGGCGACTCCGCCTGCGTGCTGCCGCCCATCACGCTGGGCAAGGACGTGCAGGCACGTGTCGCCAAGGCCACGCGCGCCATCGCCGAGGGCGTGGGTGTGCGCGGGCTGATCAACATCCAGTTCGCCCTCGCCTCCGATGTCCTCTACGTGCTCGAGGCGAACCCGCGCGCCTCGCGCACCGTGCCGTTCGTCTCCAAGGCCACCGGCGTGCAGATGGCCAAGGCGGCCGCCCTCATCGGCACCGGGGTGTCCATCGCGCACCTGCGCAGCGTCCACCACATCCTGCCCGAAGTGGGCGACGGCGGCACCCTGCCCGACCGTGCTCCGGTGGCCGTGAAGGAAGCCGTCATGCCCTTCAGTCGCTTCCGCACCCCCGAAGGCCACGTCGTGGACTCCCTGCTCGGCCCGGAAATGCGCTCCACCGGCGAGGTCATGGGCATCGACAAGCACTTTGACACGGCCTTCGCCAAGAGCCAGGCCGCAGCCAACGGGGCCCTGCCCGTCTCCGGCAAGGTGTTCGTCTCGGTGGCCAACCGGGACAAGCGCTCCATCATCATGGCCGTCAAGCGCCTCGTGGACCTCGGCTACGAGATCGTCTCCACGGGCGGCACCGCCGATGTGCTGCGCCGCAACGGCATCCCTGCCACCACCGTGCGCAAGATCGGCGAGGACACTGCCGGCGGGACGACCATTGTGGACCTCATCAACGACGGCGGGATCGACATGGTCTTCAACACCCCCTCCGGCGGCCAGGCGCGCGGCGACGGCTACGAGATCCGTGCCGCGGCCGTCTCCAACGGCCGCCCCTGCATCACCACGGTGGCGGAGTTCAACGTAGCCGTCCAGGCCATGGAGGCGCTGCGCAGCTACGAGTGGGGCGTCACCAGCCTGCAGGAACACGCGGCCGTCCTCCAGGCCGGCCTGGCGGCGCAAAATGCCTAGCGCGGACCCCGCCGGCCCGGCTTCCCGGGACCCGCGCCCGGGGCAGGCCGGCACCCGCGAACCGTTCGGGGCACGGCTCGCCGCCGCCATGGCGGACCGGGGCCCGCTGTGCGTGGGCGTGGACCCGCACCCCGGGCTCCTCGCGGCCTGGGGGCTGGATGACTCGGTGCAGTCCCTGCGCACGTTCTCGCTGGCCGTCCTGGAAGCGGTGGAACCCGTGGCGGCCGCCATCAAGCCGCAGGTAGCCCTCTATGAACGCCACGGCTCGGCCGGGCTGGCCGTGCTCGAGCAACTGCTCGCTGCGGCCGCCCGGGCCGGCGTGCTGACCATCGCCGACGCCAAGCGCGGGGACATTGGCTCCACCATGGCCGGCTACGCCGACGCCTGGCTGCGCGACGGCTCGGCCCTCGCCGCGGACTCCGTGACGCTGAGCCCCTACCTGGGCTTTGAGTCGCTGCGTCCGGCACTGGACCTGGCCGCCGCCAACGGACGCGGCGTGTTCGTCCTCGCCCTGACCTCCAACCCGGAAGGCGCCTCCGTCCAGCACGTGGGCGGTGCCGACTCGGTGGCCCGGCGCATCGCCCGGGCGGCCGCCGTCGAAAACCAGCGCTACGCCGGGGCGGCCCTCGGATCGGTGGGCCTGGTGGTCGGCGCCACGGTGGGGACCGCGTTGTCGGAGCTGGGGATCGACCTGGCCGCCGTGCACGGGCCCCTCCTGGCACCGGGGCTCGGCGCCCAGGGGGCAACGGCGTCGGACATCAAGAACACCTTCGGGGCCGCCTACCCGGCCGTCCTGGCCACCTCCAGCCGCGGCATCCTGCAGGCCGGGCCCAGCGTTGCCGGCCTGCGCCGGGCCGCGCAGGAAACCCTGCAGGGTCTGTAGGGGCGGCGGTGCCGCCGGCTGTGGATTGATTTTCGCGGCCAGGTGCGGATAGGTTCGATTCACACCCCGTAGTGCAGAACCTGTCCGCACCGCTGCCACGCCAAGGAGCCCGTTGTGAGTTTGCCGCCACTCTCAGACCAGGAACGGGCCGCGGCGCTGAAAAAGGCCGCGGCAGCCCGGACCGTCCGCTCGGACACCAAGCGGCGCCTCAAGACGGGGGACGTGTCCGTGGCGGACGTCATAGCGGCCTCCGCCGCAGAACCGGCCCTGGGGCGGCTGAAGGTGACAGACTTGTTGGAAGCCCTCCCGGGCATTGGAAAGGTACGTGCAACTGTGATCATGAGCGAGCTGGGCATAGCCCCGACCCGCCGCCTGCGGGGCCTGGGCATCCACCAGCGCCGCATGCTCGTCGACTACCTGGGCCAGGGCCTGTGACCGGCGGCGCCGTCCACGTTCCGGGCGAAAACACCCGGCGCACCAAGCCGCGCTGCGGGGTGACGGTCCTCGCCGGACCCACCGCCGTCGGGAAAGGCACCGTCTCCACGTTCATCCGGGACAACTACCCCCAGGTGTGGCTGTCCGTCTCCGCCACCACCCGGCAGGCCCGCCCCGGTGAGGAAGAGGGCGTGCACTACTTCTTCAAGACCCCCGAACAGTTCGACGAGCTCGTTGCGCACGGGGACCTGCTGGAATGGGCCGTGGTCCACGGCACCAACCGCTACGGAACCCTGCGCAGCTCCGTCGAGGCGGCCGTCGCCGCCGGCCGCTCCGTGCTGCTGGAGATCGACCTGCAGGGCGCACGCCAGGTCAAGGCGGCCATGCCGGAAGCCGATTTCGTGTTCCTTTCCCCGCCCAGCTGGGATGAACTGGTCCGCCGGCTCGTGGGCCGCGGCACGGAATCGGAGCAGGAACAGCACCGCCGGCTGGAAACGGCTAAACTGGAACTTGCTGCCCAACCGGAGTTTGACTTCACCATCGTCAACGATGATGTCAGCCGTGCCGCAGCCGAGCTTGTCACCCTGATGGGGCTAACCCCCAACCACCGTGGCTGACCCGGCACCACCCATACACATTTTGGAGAAGTAAATTGACTACACAGCCCGAAGGCATCATCAACCCGTCCATTGATTCGCTGCTGAAGGCCGCGGACTCCAAGTACGGGCTGGTCATCTTTGGTGCCAAGCGCGCCCGCCAGATCAACGCGTACTACGCGCAGCTCCACGAGGGCCTCTTTGAGTACGTGGGCCCGCTGGTGGACACCAAGCTGAACGAGAAGTCCCTCTCCATCGCCTTCCGCGAGATCGACGAGGGCCTGCTGGTCTCCACCCCGATCGAAACCGCATAAGGGCGGATTGCGTTCCTTGGCCGCACTGAACATCGTCCTGGGGGTGGGCGGCGGCATCGCCGCCTACAAGTCCGCCCTGCTGCTGCGCCTCTTCACCGAGGCGGGCCACCAGGTCACGGTCATCCCCACGGAGGCGTCCGTGAAATTTGTCGGCGTGGCCACCTGGGAGGCGCTCAGCGGCCGGCCCGCCACCAACAGCGTCTTTGACGCGGTGGAAAGCGTCAACCACGTGAGGATCGGCCATGAGGCGGACCTCATCGTGGTGGCACCCGCCACGGCCGACGTGCTGGCCAAGGCGGCCGCGGGCCTGGCCAACGACCTGCTGACCACCACGCTGCTCATGGCCCGCGGCCCGGTCCTCTTCGCCCCCGCGATGCACACCGAAATGTGGCGGCATGCGGCCACCGCCGCGAACGTGGCCACCCTGCGTTCACGCGGCGTGCATGTCCTGGAGCCCGCCACCGGCCGGCTCACCGGCCCGGACAGCGGCCCCGGCCGGCTGCCGGAGCCCGCGGAAATCTTCGCCGCCGCGATGGCGCTGGTGGAGGGAGGCCGTCCTTCCGCCGCGGACGACGCCGGGTCCCCGGCCCCCGTACCTTCCCCCGGCACTGATCGTTCCGCCGGTACCGCGCCTTCCCATGCCGCGGCCGGTGCGCCGGCCGCGGGCGCCGCACCTGCCGACGGCAGCAGCCGGCTGCTGGCCGGCAAGCGGGTCGTCATCACGGCGGGCGGCACCCGCGAACCGCTGGACCCGGTCCGGTTCCTTGGCAACAAGTCCTCCGGCAAGCAGGGCGTCGCGCTGGCGGAATCAGCCCTCGCGGCCGGCGCCGAGGTGATGCTGATCCACGGGCACATGGACGTGGCCCCGCCGCCGGACGCCAAGCTGCACAGCGTGGACACCGCCCTGGAACTGCGGGCGGCCACCTTGTCCGCGGCCGCAGGGGCCGACGTGGTGATCATGGCGGCCGCCGTGGCGGACTTCCGCCCGGCCACCATCTCCGCGGGCAAGATCAAAAAACGCGACGACGTCGCCGACCCTGTCATCAAGCTGGTCCGCAATCCGGACATCCTGGTGGAGGTCGTGGCGCACCGCGCCGCGCAAAACCTGTCCCAGCTCATTGTCGGCTTTGCTGCAGAGACTGGCGACGAGGAACACGATGCCCGCAGCTATGCCGAGGCCAAGCTGGCCCGCAAGGGCTGCGACCTGCTCGTGGTCAACGAGGTCGGCCCGGGCGAGACGGGGCAGGAACGGGTGTTTGGCCGGGACGGGAACCAGGTGGAGATCCTGGCCCGCGACGGTGCCGGCCCCGTGCAGGCCGCAGGGTCCAAGCGCCAGGTGGCGGACGCCGTCGTACGGGTCATCGCGGAGCGCCTCGGCACCACTTGACCGGGCGGCCCGCCCCCGTGTGCCATCCCACGCCCCGCGCCTGCCGGCGCCCGCCAACAAACTAGTAGAGTAGAGCAGTGACAACAGCGAACCCCTTGCGCCTTTTTACCTCTGAATCCGTGACCGCAGGCCACCCGGACAAGATCTGCGACCAGATCAGCGACGCCATCCTGGACGCGCTGCTGGCCGAGGACCCCAATTCCCGCGTCGCAGTGGAGACCATGGCCACGACCGGCCTGGTCCATGTCGCCGGGGAAGTGACCACGGATGCGTATGTGGAAATCCCCGCGATTGTGCGCAACACCATCCTGGACATCGGCTACGACTCCTCCGCCAACGGCTTCGACGGGGCCCGCTGCGGCGTGTCGGTATCGATCGGCCAGCAGTCCCAGGACATCTTCGAGGGCGTCTTCAACTCGCTGGAGGTCCGCGAAGGCACGGCCGTGGACGAGGACGACGCGCAGGGTGCCGGCGACCAGGGCCTCATGTTTGGCTACGCCAGCAACGAGACCGCATCCTTCATGCCTACGCCGATCTTCCTGGCCCACCGCCTCTCCGAACGGCTGACCGACGTGCGCAGGTCCGGCCTGCTGGCCTACCTGCGCCCCGACGGCAAGACCCAGGTCACGATCGGCTACGACGGCGACGTCCCCGTCTCCGTGGACACCGTGGTCATCTCCAGCCAGCACGCCGAAGGCACGTCCCTGGACCGGCTGCGGGCGGACCTGCAGGAATTCGTCATCGCGCCCGTCCTGGACGCCTCCGGCCTGGACTTCTCGGCCGTGAAGATGCACCTGAACCCGGCCGGCCCCTTCGTGGTGGGCGGCCCGGTGGGCGACGCCGGCCTCACGGGGCGCAAGATCATCGTGGACACCTACGGTGGCATGGCACGGCACGGCGGCGGCGCATTTTCCGGCAAGGACCCGTCAAAGGTTGACCGTTCCGCCGCGTACGCCATGCGCTGGGTGGCCAAGAACGTCGTGGCCGCCGGGCTCGCCGCCCGTGCCGAGGTGCAGGTGGGCTACGCCATCGGCGTGGCACGCCCCGTGGGCATCTACGTGGAGACCTTTGGCACCGAGACCGTGGACCCTCGGCGGATCGAGCAGGCCATCGAGGCCGTCTTCGACCTTCGGCCCAGCCCCATCATCCGGGACCTGGACTTGAAGCGCCCCATCTATGCCAAGACCGCCGCGCACGGCCACTTCGGCCGGGACGACCCGGATTTCACGTGGGAAAACCTGGACCGCGTGGACGCCCTGAAGGCCTTCTTCAACGCCTAAGGCCGCCAACGCACGGGCGTTGTCCACAACCGGCCCCGGGGGCCGTCCGCATGTCGGTGCCCTGTGGTTGGCTGGTTGTGGGGCCGGGCGGCGGCCCCGGTGGCAGGTTTCGTGACCGGCCCGGCAGTTCGCAACGGGGCCGGCACGGCAGGGGAGGAGGACGCCATGGACGGCAGACAGGAACAGCCCCGTAAGGAGGGCGTCCAGCTTTCGCTGCTCAGCGGCTTCGTGGGCCGTGAACGGGTGGCGGACCCGCACAGCGGGGTGGAACTGGCCCCGCTGCTTCCCGTGGCCCGGGTGTCCATCGACTCACCGCTGCCGCACCTTGACCGGATCTTCGACTATTCGGTGCCCACGACCCTCGACGGGCAGGCCCGCCCGGGCGTGCGCGTCCGGGTGAAGTTTTCCGGCCAGGACCTCAACGCCTTTCTCGTGGACCGCGTCGCCGAATCGGAATCGGAGCGGCTGGTGCCGCTGTCCCGCGTTTATTCGGCCGTCCCGGTCCTGGCGCCGCAGGTGCTCGAACTCGCCCGCCAGGTGGCTGCGCGCTCCAGCGGCACCGTGGCCGACGTCCTGCGCGTCGCCGTCCCGCCCCGCGTGGCCAGCCTGGAAAAGGACTACCTGCGCAAGGCGCCGGATGCGGGCGGCGCCGCCGGACCGGGCGGGCCCGCTGCGGCCGGCGGTGCCGTCCCCCTGCCCGCGGCGCCGGCCCTTCCCGGCGCATCGCTGTTCACCGGCTACTCCCACGCCGGGGAGTTCCTGGCGGAACTGGCCATGGGCGCCTCGCCGAAGGGGGTGCTGCAGTCCCTGCAGGGCTACGGCCCGCAGTCGTGGCACCACCAGCTGGCCGAGGCGGCGGCCTGTTGCCGGCTCTCCGGCCGCGGCGCCATCGTGGTGGTCCCGGACCTGCGCGACCTTGAGCTGCTTGACCAGGCCTTTGCCGCCGTGCTGCCGGCGGGCAGCTTTGTGAAGTTGACTGCCGACGACGGCCCCACCCTGCGCTACGGGAACTTCCTGCGCGTGCTCAGCGGCGAGGTGAAGATCGTCATCGGCACCCGCTCGGCAGCCTATGCCCCCGTGCAGGATCTGGGCCTCGTGTGCTGCTGGGACGACGGCAACGAGCTCCACCTTGAACGCCGCGCCCCGTACCAGCACAGCCGCGACGTCCTCCTGCTGCGCTCGGGGATTGAAGACACGGCAGTGCTCATGGCCGGCCACAGCCGCAGCATCGAATCCCAGCGGCTCGTGGCCACCGGCTGGGCGCAGTCCCTCGTGGCCGGACGGCCCGCGGCCCGCACCGCCACAGCCCGGGTCATCAGCACCTCGGACAGCTACGAACAGGAACGCGACCCCCTGGCGTCCCTGGCGCGGCTGCCGCACCGTGCCTGGGAAGCCGCCCGGGCGGCGCTGCCTGCCGGCCCCGTCCTGGTCCAGGTGGCGCGGACCGGCTACGCCCCGGCCCTCGCCTGCCAGCGCTGCCGCGAAGTGGCGCGCTGCACCGCCTGCACCGGCCCGCTCATGCAGGCCCGTGCCGACGGGTCCACGCAGGTGCTGGTCATCTGCCGGTGGTGCGGCCGCGCCGAAAACAATTTCAACTGCCCCACCTGCGGCAACCGGTCCCTGCGGGCGCTGGCGGTCGGCGCCTCACGGACGGCCGAGGAACTGGGCCGGGCGTTCCCCTCGGCCACCGTGGTTTCCTCCTCCGGCGACCACATCAAGACCGTCATCCCCGACCGTCCGGCCATCGTCGTGGCGACAGTGGGCGCCGAACCGGTGGCGCCCCGCGGCTACGCCGCGGCCCTGCTGCTGGACGGCGACTCCCTGCTGCGGCGTGAATCGCTGCGCGCCGGGGAGGACACGCTGCGCCGGTGGATGAACGCGGCCGCGCTGGTGCGCCCGGCCCGCGACGGCGGCGTCGTGGTGGTGACGGCCGAGGACTCGGTGGAGGTGGCGGCCCTGGTCCGCTGGGACCCTGCCGGCTATGCCGAACGGGAGTTCGGGCTGCGCCACGGGCTGGGCCTGCCGCCGGCCGTCCGCGTCGCCTCGCTGACCGGCCCGGAGCACGACGTGGAAGCGTTCACCGCCGCGCTCAAGCTGCCGGCGGCCGTGCGTGTCATCGGTCCCGCCCCACTGGCGGCGTCCCGCTTCCCCGCTCCGTCCCCCGGCAGGCCGGCCGCTCCGGGGGAGGCCCCCGACTACCGCACGCTGCTGTTCTTCCCGTACGGGATCGCCGGCACCGTCACGGCGGCCATGCGTGCCCTCAAGGCGTCCAATGCCGCCCGCCGCGTCGGCCAGCCCGTCCAGGTCCGCTGCGACGGCGTCGACGTCATCTAGGCGGCTGCTACATCTGGGCGCCGGCTTCAGCGAAGCGGAAGCTTCATCCCGGAACGCCCGCTCCGCCATGCCGTGCAACGCGGGCATCACCGCCGTGTGCGCAGTTCCTCGACGATCGCGAGCAGTTCCCTGGCGGAATCGTCCCAGCTGAAGGTTGCCGCCCGGGCCACGGAGGCCGTGGAGCTGGCGGCCCAGGCCTCGTGGTCATCCAGGGTGCGGACGGCGGCGGCGAAGGCGGTGGGGGAGTCGGCCGGGACGTAGTGCGCGGCCGTGCCGCCCACTTCGCGGAAGATGTCCGTGTCCGCCACGACCACCGGCGTGCCCAGGGCCATCGCCTCGACCAGCGGCAGGCCGTAGCCCTCGGCCTTGGAAAGCGTCACCAGGGCCGTGGTGCGCAGCAGCAGTTCGTCATACGCAGCATCCGTCACGCCGTTGTGGAACACCACCCTGGCGCCCGCAGGGATGAGTGCCTCCAGCTCCGCGCGCCGTTCCGGGGTGATGCGGCTGAGCAGGTGCAGCGTGAAGTCCGGCAGCCCGGCCATTCCGGCGATGAGTGTCTCCACGTTCTTGTACGGCATGAACGAGCCCATGTAGGCCAGGGACTTTTCCGGTGCCACGGCGGGGTCCCGCGGGACGCGCCCGCCCTGGGGTGCGTTGCCGACAATCCGGATGGGCCTGCGCGTCAGCCGGAACTTCTCCATCAGCCCCAGCGTGGTCCGGCTGATGGTGGCAACCGTGTCCGCCCGGTTCAGCAGCAGCCGCTGCGGCCAGTACGCCTTGTGGTACAGGCGCCACAGCACGCGCACCGGCGCCGGCAGGAAGCCCGGCGGGGCCGGGTGCTCGTAGTAGATCAGGTCGTGGAGTGTCAGCACCAGCGGGTATTTCCGGCCCCAGCTCCCCATGGTCTGCATGGGGCAGAACACCAGCTCGGGGCGGAGCTTGTTTACGTGGCGGGCAACAAACAGTTCCACCGGCGACAGCGGCGAGTTCACCTTGACCCAGGGCAGCTGCGGCAGCAGCGCCAGCTGGCGCTCGTCGTGGATGAGCATGGTCACGTCCGCGTACGGTGCGACGGCGGCCATGAGGCTGGCGCCGTACCGGCTGATGCCGTCGTGGTGGTCCAGCCGGGTGAAGCGGGCATCCATGACGATCCGGGGCCGGCGGGTGCCGGGGCCGGCGGCTCCCTGGCTGCCGGCCGTGCCTCCGTCGTGAGGGGGGACCGGGGTGCTGCGGGGCGTCACGGGGCGGGGTGCCTTTCCAGGAAGTTGTTGATGGCGGCAGCGGCCGGCTGCGGGGTCTCATAGTGGATCAGGTGGCCCACGCCGCCGATGACCACCAGTTCGCCGTCGGGCAGGAGTTCAATGAGTTTGTGCTGGTTGGGCAGCGTGGCGATCTGGTCTTCGGCCCCGGCGATCAGGAGCACCGGCACGGCCAGCTGCTGTGCAACCTGGCGCACCGTGCCGCCCACGGAGGCGCGGAAGGACTCCAGCAGCATGTCCCGGTTGGCGAAGGCGCTGAAGTAGGCGTGGTGCTGGCCGTGGATAAACGCCAGCAGCGTGCGGTCCTTCGTCTTCGCCATGGCCATGCTCATCACGTGCACGATGGCCCAGTTGCGCAGCAGCGCGTTGCCCAGGGGGGCGGGGAGCCTGGCAGCGGCCCAGTAGTAGGACACGGCGAGTTTTGCCATGATGCCTTGGGAGCCTTCCAGGGCGGGGGCGGCAATGGGGTTGACCAGGATCAGCGGGAACGTCCGGCCCGGGTGCGCCGCCACGAAGTGGCTGGCCACGATGGAGCCAAAGGAGTGGCCCAGCAGCACGGTGTTCCCGCCCAGTGCCAGCGCGTCCAGGAACCCGGCCAGGAACTCCCCGTAGCCGTCCACGCTGTGCTCGGTGTGTTCGAAGGCGGGTGAGGCGCCAAAGCCGGGCAGGTCCGGCATGATGACCCGGTGGTCCGGCAGCAGCTCCACCACCCGTTCCAGGCCGTGGTGGTCGCCCCGGAAGCCGTGCACCATGACGATGGTGCGGGTGGCGGGCGTCCACTCGACGGGGGCGTAGTCCCAGTACCGCACCGCGGTCCCGGCCACCTCCACCGTGTGGGCGCCGGAACGGGCGGACAGGTCAACAGCGATGGGCGCGGGGCCCGGCGTCGTACTTTCCTTCACGTTCTCCCTCACCGGCCGGCTAGTTGACGTTGTTGGGGTTGGAACCGGAGCGGCGTCCGCTGTCCATGGCGGCCACAGCGGCCATGTCGGCGTCCGTCAGCGCGAAGCCAAAGACATCGAGGTTGGCGGACATCCGCTCCCGGCTCGAGGCCTTGGGGATCACCAGGTGGCCGGACTGCACGTGCCAGCGCAGCACCACCTGTGCCGTGGACCGGCCATGCGCCGCCGCCAGGCCGGCCAGGACCGGGTCGTCCAGGAGCTGCCCGCGGGCCAGCGGGCTCCAGGCCTGCGTGGCAATGCCCAGCTGTGCGTGGAGGGCGCGCAATTCGCGCTGCTGCAGCCACGGGTGCAGTTCCACCTGGTTGACGGCCGGGACCACCTCGGCCGTGTCAAGCAGGCGGTGCAGGTGCTCCGGTTCAAAGTTGCTCACGCCGATGGCCCGCACGCGGCCCTCCCGGTACAGGGTTTCCAACGCCCGGTACGTCGGAATGTACTTCCCCTGCTCCGGGCAGGGCCAGTGGATCAGGAACATGTCCAGGTAGTCCAGGCCCAGGCGGCCCATGGACTCGTCAAAGGCGGCCAGGGTGGAGTCGTAGCCGTGGCGGTCGTTCCACACCTTGGAGGTCACGAAGAGGTCTTCGCGCGGGGTCCCCGCAGCGACCGCGCCCTTGACCGCCTGCCCCACGCCCTCCTCATTGCCGTAGAGGGCCGCGGTGTCCACGGTGCGGTAGCCGATGTCCAGGGCGGTGGACACCAGGTCGGCGCAGTCGGCCGCCGGGACCTTGTAGACGCCGTAGCCGAGCGCGTCGATGGTGACGCCGTTGTTGAGCGGTACTTTGGGTGCCAGGTGCATGACTACGACTCTACCGAGGAATCCGTGCCGGGCGGGTGTGGCACGGCCGGGCAGGCGCTATAGCCCGTCCAGGCTGTTGAGGAAACCGAAGATCGGGTCGCTGGAGTGCGCGTCCGCCTCGACGAGCTCCCGTGCGGTGCCCTCGTCCACGATCAGGTCGGTGGCCAGGCCGGCGGCGAGCGCGCCCCGCAGGCCCTTGATCTTCCTCGCCCCGGAAACCACGCAGATCCGGCGCCGGACCTTGCGCAGGCTGTCCAGGGAGGGCCCGCTGGAGCGGTCGTTGAGCACGATTCCCGCGTCGCTGCCGTCGTCGCGGAAGAAGACCGTGGCCACGTCGCCGGCCACGCCGCTGGCCTCCAGCTCGTCCAGGTCCGTTGAATCCAGGTAGCCGCCGGCATAGACGTGGCTGGGGACGTCGGCGTTCATGGAGCCCACGCCGAAGATGGCCGTGGTCATGCGTTCCTGCAGTTCCAGGATGCGCCGCACGCTGCGCTCCTGCCACATCATGTTCTTGGTCCGGGCATTGTCGAAGAACGCAGGGACGGGGAACTGCTCCACCTTGGCCCCGTACGCGCTGCCAAAGCGGCGGATGATCTCGGAGGCGTAGGTGATGCCGGTCGTCTGGGTGTTCCCGGCCCCGTTGAGCTGGACGATGGTGGTGCCGTGGGTGGTCTTGCGGGTCAGGTGCCGGCTGACCGCGCTGAGGGTGGAGCCCCAGGCCACGCCGATGACGGCGTTGGAGTCCACCAGCGTGGTGATGGTGCGTGCCGCCTGCATGCTCACCCGGTCCAGCACCTCCAGGTCGTCGAGCGTGTCGGAGACCGGAACCACGTGGACGTCCACCTGGTAGCGCTGGCGGATGGCCCGCTCCAGCTCGGGGGCCCTGTCTGCGGGCGTCTTGACCTGGATCTGCACCAGGCCCGTGTCCCGTGCCGTGGACAGGAGCCGGGAGACCGTGGAACGGGACGTCCGCAGCTCCCGGGCGATGGCATCCATGGTCTGGTCCTGCAAATAGTACATTTGTGCAGCGCGGAGGGTGTCCGACTGCTTTGCACGTTTGCTCGTCACGGTTCCCACGGCCTTTCTGCACATACGTGCAAACGGGTTGATTATATTTTTCACCTCATCCAAGAATAGTGGGAACAGGCGCCCTGTGCGCAAAGATCCAGGATGCGAATGAGGCCACCGTGCGAATCCCCGGCAATGCCGCCAAGAACGACTCCGACGCGGGGGCTGCCCGCCGTCCCCATGTGGACGCCCTGCGGAACCGCCCCCACGCCCAGGTCCTAATCATCGGCGGCGGAATCAACGGCGTCGGCACCTTCCGGGACCTGGCCCTGCAGGGCATCGACGTGGCCCTCGTGGAGCGCGGGGACTACTGCCAGGGGGCTTCCGGTGCCTCCTCGCACATGATCCACGGCGGCATCCGCTACCTGGAAAATGGCGAGTTCCGGCTGGTGCGCGAATCCGTGGTGGAACGCAACCGCCTGCTGAAGATCGCCCCCCATTACGTCAAGCCGCTGCGGACCACCATCCCGATCTTCAGCACCTTCTCCGGCATCCTGGCCGCCCCGATGCGCTTCCTCACGCACAAGCAGGGCAGGCCGCAG
The DNA here is from genome assembly GCF_013376095.1 of Arthrobacter sp. SDTb3-6. Taxonomy (GTDB): domain Bacteria; phylum Actinomycetota; class Actinomycetes; order Actinomycetales; family Micrococcaceae; genus Specibacter. Next base: position 60,239 of record NZ_JAAMFN010000006.1, read on the forward strand.
GAACGCGGCGCCTTCCTGATCAAGGCCGGCCTGACCATGTACGACTCCTTCTCCCGCGACGGCGGCAGCGTCCCGCGGCACCAGTTCAAGGGCCGGACCAAGGCGCTGGCAGAACTGCCCGCCCTGCACCCGGGCATCAAGTACACGGCCACCTACTACGACGCCTCCGTGCACAACCCGGAGCGGCTCACCCTGGACGTGCTGCAGGACGGCGAGAAGGCCGGCACCCCGGCGGGCGGCCCGCACCGGGCGCGGGCCACCAACTACGTGGCCGCCACCGCCGTCACCGGCGAGGGCGTCCAGCTCACGGACCAGCTCACCGGCGAGGAATTCACGTTCACCGCGGACGTCATTGTCAACACCACCGGCGCATGGGTCGATGCCACGAACGAGGCCATGGGTGCTGCCACACGCTTCATGGGCGGCACCAAGGGCTCCCACATTGTGCTTGACCACCCGGAGCTGCTCGCCGCCTGCAACGGCCGCGAAATCTTCTTCGAACACACCGACGGCCGGATCGTGCTGATCTACCCCATGGGCGACCGTGTCCTGGTCGGCACCACCGACATCGATGCGGACATGAAGCAGGACGCCGTGTGCACCGAGGAAGAGGTTGACTACTTCTTCGAACTGATCGGCCACGTCTTCCCGGCCATCACGGTCTCCCGCGGGGAGATCGTCTACAGCTTCTCCGGTGTCCGCCCTTTGCCGCGCCACGACGAGACGGCCCCCGGCTTCGTCTCCCGCGACTACCGCATTGAGCGTGCGGACCGCAGCATCGCCGGCGCCACAGTCCCGGTGCTGAGCCTGGTGGGCGGCAAATGGACCACCTTCCGTGCACTGTCCGAACACCTTGCCAACGACGTCCTCGCTGCCTTGGGCGCCGAACGGAAAACCTCGACGGCGAAGCTCGCCATCGGCGGCGGCGCGGGCTTCCCTGCCACCGACGCCGCGGTGGAGGCATGGATCGCGGCCCACACGGGCGGGGGCATCGACGCGGCCCGGGCCGCCGTCCTGCTCACCCGCTACGGAACCCGCGCCGGGCAGGTGCTGGACTATCTGGCCGCCGGCGCGGATGAGGCCTTTGAATCCACCCGCGAGCTCAGCCGCCGCGAAATTGAATTCATGGTGGAGCACGAACAGATCGGGCACCTGATCGACGTGCTGGTCCGCCGGACCTCCCTGGCCTTCCGCGGCCTAGTCACGGCCGAGCTGCTGGCCGAGACGGCGGCGGCACTCGCGGGGCCGCTGGGCTGGCCGCACCACCGCGTGCAGGATGAGATCCGCCACGCCCAAGACATCCTCGCACGCTTCCACGGCGTGCAGGTCCAAAGCTTGATCGCCTAACCGCCCTGGGGCAGGGGGGCTCAAGAACTGCGGTCACAGGACGGCCGCAGTCAGCCAATAAATGAATAGATAGAAGGAGTCAAAGATGTCTCTTGGAATAGTGTTCCTGTCTGAGGTGATGGGAACAATGATGCTCACCCTGCTGGGTTGCGGCGTCGTGGCCAACGTGGCCCTGAGGGGGACCAAAGGCAACGCCGGCGGCTTCCTGATGGTCAACTGGGGCTGGGGCCTGGCCGTCATGTCCGGTGTGTTCGTGGCCGCCAAGTCCGGTGCGCACCTGAACCCGGCCGTCACGGTGGGCATCCTTTCCAGCGGTGCCACCGATTACGCACCCAACGTGCCGGTCAGCTTCGGCTCGACCCTGACGTACTTTGGCGGGGAAATGCTCGGCGCCTTCATCGGCGCGGTGGTGTGCTGGCTGGCGTACAAGCAGCACTTCGACGGCGAGCCCGACGGGGCAACCAAGCTGGGCGTGTTCTCCACGGGCCCGGCGAAGCGCAGCTACGGCTGGAACGTCGTCACGGAAATCATTGGCACCTTTGTGCTGGTGTTTGTCATCCTGCACTTCGGCGGCGGCGTGACGGGCCTGGGCCCGCTGCCGGTGGCCCTGCTCGTGGTGGCCATTGGCGCGTCCCTCGGTGGACCCACCGGTTACGCCATCAACCCCGCCCGCGACCTGGGACCGCGCATTGCCCATGCGCTGCTGCCCATCAAGGGCAAGGGCTCCAGTGACTGGAGCTACTCGTGGGTACCGGTCGTGGGACCGCTCATCGGCGGCGCCCTGGGCGGGCTGATGTCCCAGTGGCTGCCGCTCGTCGTGAAGTAAATCTTGTTGTTAACTGCCTGATGAAGTAGACCATGTAGTACTTGAAGAGTGGGCCGCAGCTTGCTGGCAGGCTGCACAAACAAAGGAAACAATGATGTCCCAGTACGTAATTGCCATTGACCAGGGAACCACCAGCAGCCGTGCCATCGTGTTTGACCACGACGGCAACATCGTTTCCACGGGGCAGCTTGAACACGAGCAGATCTTCCCCAAGGCCGGCTGGGTGGAGCACGATGCGGCGGAAATTTGGAACAACACCCGCGAGGTCATCGGCACCGCCCTGGCACAGGCCAACCTCACCCGGCACGACATCGTCGGCGTCGGCATCACCAACCAGCGCGAGACCGCCGTCGTCTGGGACAAGACGACCGGCGTCCCGGTGTACAACGCCATCGTCTGGCAGGACACCCGCACCCAGCCCATCGTTGATGAACTGGCCGCTGACGGCGGCGTCGAACGGTTCAAGGCGAAGGTGGGGCTGCCGCTGGCCACCTACTTCTCCGGCACCAAGATCAAGTGGATACTGGACAACGTCGAGGGCGCCCGTGAAAAGGCGGAGGCCGGGGACCTGCTGTTCGGCAACACCGATTCCTGGGTGACCTGGAACCTGACCGGCGGCACCGACGGCGGCGTGCACATCACCGACGTCACCAACGCCTCCCGCACCATGTTCATGGACCTGGAAACGCTCTCGTGGGATGAGGGGATCCTGGCCGCCTTCGGTGTGCCGAAGTCCATGATGCCCGAGATCAAGTCCTCCTCCGAGGTGTACGGCACCGTGCACGGCAGCCAGCTGCTGCGCGAGGTCCCGGTGGCCGGCATCCTCGGCGACCAGCAGGCGGCGACGTTCGGCCAGGCCGCGTTCGCCACCGGCGAGGCCAAGAACACCTACGGCACCGGCTGCTTCCTGATCTTCAACACGGGCGAGGAAATCGTCCACTCGAAGAACGGGCTGTTGACCACCGTGGGCTACAAGCTCGGCGACGCCAAGCCGCACTACGCCCTGGAAGGCTCCATCGCCGTCACCGGTTCCCTGATCCAGTGGCTGCGCGACAACATCGGGATGATCAAGACGGCACCCGAGGTGGAGGAGCTGGCCGCGGCGGTGGAGGACAACGGCGGCGTGTACATCGTCCCGGCGTTCTCCGGCCTGTTTGCCCCGTACTGGCGCTCCGACGCACGCGGCGCCATCGTGGGGCTGACCCGCTTTGTGAACAAGAACCACATTGCCCGGGCAGCCCTGGAGGCCACCGCCTTCCAGACCCGCGAGGTGCTTGACGCGGTCAACGCCGACTCCGGTGTCGACCTGAGCGAACTGAAGGTCGACGGCGGCATGGTCGCCAACGACGCGCTCATGCAGTTCCAGGCAGACATCCTCGGCGTCCCGGTCATCCGCCCGAAGGTCGTTGAAACCACGGCCCTCGGCGCGGCCTACGCGGCCGGGCTGGCCGTCGGCTTCTGGAAGGACCTGGGCGAACTGTCCAGCAACTGGTCCGAGGACAAGCGCTGGGAACCGCAGATGGACGCCGCCGAGCGCGACCGCCAGATGCGCCTGTGGAAGAAGGCCGTCACCAAGTCCATGGACTGGGTTGACGCCGACGTGAAGTAGCGCCCGCAGCCTGCGTCGAGAAGGGGCCCCGCCCGTCCCTGGATGCTCCCAACCCTCGCAAGCTCGGGTCGGGGCCCTCGCATCCAGGGGTCCACCGCGGTGCCCGACCACACCCTGGCCCCTTCTCGGCTCCGGCCGCGCAGAATGCCGCGCCGCAACGGCCTTGGTATTTATTTTTATGTGTGCGCTAAAGTAATAAGGTGCATACAGTCCTCCTCCTTATATAGCCGCAATGTCCATTGCGGTGCGCCCCTTGCGTCTGTCGAGGGGCTTTTGTGTGTGTGGGGGCAGGGGTGCAACGAAGACATGAATGAACCAATAGAGGCAGGGTATGTGAGCGTGCAGTCCCAGACTGAAGAGAACAGCGAAGAAGGCGTCTACAGTTTCGCCGCGATGGAGGCCAAGTGGCCGGCCGTCTGGGAGGAACTGAAGGTCTTTACGCCCCTTGACGACGGCTCGAAGGAACGCCGCTACGTCCTGGACATGTTCCCCTACCCCTCCGGCGACCTCCACATGGGCCACGCCGAGGCCTTTGCCATGGGCGACGTCGTTGCGCGCTACTGGCGCCAGCTGGGCTTCGACGTGCTGCACCCGATCGGCTGGGACTCCTTCGGCCTGCCGGCGGAAAACGCCGCCATCAAGCGCAACGCCCACCCCAGCGAGTGGACGTACGCCAACATCGACACGCAGGCGGAGTCGTTCAAGCGCTACGCCATCTCCGTGGACTGGTCACGCCGCCTGCAGACCTCCGACCCCGAGTACTACCGGTGGACCCAGTGGCTGTTCAAGCGCTTTTACGAGCGCGGCCTGGCCTACCGCAAGGATTCCCCCGTCAACTGGTGCCCCAAGGACCAGACGGTGCTGGCCAACGAACAGGTCGTCAACGGCGCCTGCGAACGCTGCGGCACCATTGTCACGAAGAAGTCGCTGAACCAGTGGTACTTCAAGATCACCGACTACGCCGACCGCCTACTGGACGACATGGAGGCGCTGCAGGGCAACTGGCCGGACCGCGTGCTGGCCATGCAGCGCAACTGGATCGGCCGCTCGGAAGGCGCCCACGTCACCTTCGTCATCGAGGAGGCCGGCGCCGGCAAGCCGCAGCAGGACCTGACCGTCTTCACCACCCGCCCGGACACCCTCTACGGGGCCACGTTCTTTGTGGTGGCCGCCGACGCGCCCCTGGCCCTGGAACTGGTGACCGCCGAGCACGCCGAGGCGCTCAGCGACTACCGCGACCAGGTCAAGGCCCTCAGCGACATTGAGCGCCAGGCCACCGATCGCACCAAGACCGGCGTGTTCACCGGCCGCTACGCCGTCAACCCCCTCACCGGCGAGAAGCTGCCCGTCTGGGCGGCCGACTACGTCCTGGCGGACTACGGCACGGGCGCCATCATGGCCGTCCCGGCCCACGACCAGCGCGACCTGGACTTCGCCAAGGCCTTCGGGCTGCCCGTGCGCGCCGTCCTGGACACCGGCGCGGAAGACCCGGCCGTCACCGGCCGTGCCACCACCGGTGAAGGCACCCTGATCAACTCCGGCGACCTCAACGGGCTCTCCAAGGCCGACGCCATCCCGGCCGCCATCGCCATCCTGGAGAAGCTGGGCACGGGGGAGAAGTTCGTCAACTTCCGCCTGCGCGACTGGCTGCTGTCCCGCCAGCGCTTCTGGGGCGCACCCATCCCGATCATCCACTGCGCAGACTGCGGCGAAGTCCCGGTGCCGGACGACCAGCTGCCCGTGCGCCTGCCGGACAACCTGCGCGGCGAGGCCCTTGCCCCGAAGGGCACCTCCCCGCTGGCCGCCGCGAGCGACTGGGTCAACGTCAGCTGCCCGCAGTGCGGCGGCGCCGCCAAGCGCGACACCGACACGATGGACACCTTCGTCGACTCCTCCTGGTACTTCCTGCGCTTCACCTCACCGCAGTTCACCGAGGGCCCCTTCGACCCGGCCAAGGTCAACGACTGGATGCCCGTGGGCCAGTACGTGGGCGGCGTGGAACACGCCATCCTGCACCTGCTCTACGCGCGCTTCTTCACCAAGGTCATCCACGACATGGGCATGCTGGACGCCACCGAGCCCTTCAGCCGCCTGCTCAACCAGGGCCAGGTGCTCAACGGCGGCAAGGCCATGAGCAAGTCGCTGGGCAACGGCGTGGACCTGGGCCAGCAGCTGGACCGCTACGGGGTCGACGCCGTCCGCCTCACCATGGTCTTCGCCGGCCCGCCGGAGGACGACGTCGACTGGGCGGATGTTTCGCCGTCGGGCTCGGCCAAGTTCCTGGCCCGCGCCTGGCGGCTGGGCAACGATGTTGCCGCTGCACCCGGCACGGACCCGGCCGCCGGCGACGCCGCACTGCGCTCCATCACGCACCGCACCATCCACGAGGCCAAGGCCCTGCTGGAAGGCCACAAGTTCAACGTGGTGGTGGCGAAGCTGATGGAACTGGTCAACGCCACCCGCAAGGTCATCGATTCGGGTGCCGGCGCAGCGGACCCCGCAGTGCGCGAGGCCGCCGAGGCCGTGGCAATCCTGCTGAGCCTTTTCGCCCCGTACACGGCCGAGGACATGTGGAATGCCCTGGGCCACCCCGCCTCCGTGGCGAACGCCGGCTTCCCCGCCGTCGAGGAGGCCCTGCTCGTCCGGCAAAGCGTCACGGCCGTCGTGCAGGTCAAGGGCAAGGTCCGTGACCGGCTGGAGGTGTCCCCGGACATCTCCGAGGACGAACTGCGCGAACTTGCCCTCGCCTCGGAGGCCGTCACCAAGGCCCTGGACGGGGCCGGCATCCGCACCGTCATCGTCCGTGCGCCCAAGCTCGTGAACATCGTCCCCGCCTGACACGGACGGTGCACCGCGGCAGGGCGCCGCACCCGGCGGCAAGGTAGGGACGGCAGGGGAAAGGGGCGGTCGGATGGACAAACCCGGAGCACGCGACTGGCTGCGCCACCAGGCCGTCCGGCTGCGGCTCCGCCCGCCGGCCGCCGGCGAAACAGCCGGGGCGCTGCCGCGGATCGCCGTCGTCACCGACTCGGCGGCAGCCCTGCCGCCGGAGTGGGTGCGGGAACAGTCGGCCGGGGGACGCCTGACCGTGGTGCCGATGCCGGTCATCATCGGCGGGGAGGTCTTCTCCGACGACGACGCCGGACTCGAGGCCCAGATGTCCCTGGCCCTCGCCTCGGGCCGGCAGGTGCGCACCTCGCGCCCCTCGCCCGGGCAGTTCCAACGCGCCTACCAGGCTGCCGCCGGGGCGGGCTATGACGCAGTGGTCTCCCTCCACATTTCCGCCAAGCTCTCCGGCACATTCGACTCGGCAGCCCTGGCAGCCGGAGAGGCCGGGATCCCCGTGCACGTGCTGGACTCCGGCACCGTCGGCATGGCCCAGGGTGCGGCCGTCCAGGCCGCCGTGCGGGCCGCCGCTTCCGGCGCGGAGGCCGGGGAGGTCCTGGCTGCAGCACGGACCGCCGCCGAACACGCCACGGTCTTTTTCTACGTCCCGAGCCTGGAACAGCTGCGCCGGGGCGGACGGATCAGCCTGGCCTCCTCGTGGCTGGGCGCGGTGCTGGACATCAAGCCGTTGCTGGGCATTGTCGACGGTGCCGTGGTGCCCCTGGAAAAGGTGCGCACGGCTGGCAAGGCCATCGCACGGCTGGAGCGGCTCGCGGCCGATGAGGTTGCTGCCCGGCCGCCCGGCAGCGCCCGCATCAGCGTGCACCACTTTGGGAACTCCGAACAGGCCCTGGCACTGGGCGAGTCGCTGAGGGCAGACTGTCCGGGACTGGCAGCGGCGGGGCTCACCCGCCTCCCGTCCGTACTGGCCGCCCATGCGGGCCTGGGCGTGCTGGTGGTGGTCATCTCGGACGCGGTGGCTCCTCCACAAGGGGAGCCGGCTGCCTGAGGGCCCACATTGGGGCTGGCGGCCCGTGCGCCGTCCCCCTGCCGTGCCTACCGTAGGGACATGGAAGGCGAGCGCCATCAGGCTGCATGGACGCCCGGGACGGGCGGCACCGGCCGCGGCACCCCGGAAGGCAGGGGTCCGCGCTGGATCACGTCCCTGCGTGCACTCGTCGTGCTCCTGGCGATGGCCGTGGCGGTCACGGGCGTGCTCTGGCTGGAACAGGCCGGGACATCGGCGGCGGCCGGCAGGCAGGCGGCGGCAGGCACCGCCGGGGTGGCGGTTCCGCCGCTGGGCCGGGAAGCCGCTCCCGCAACTGCCCCGGCGGCGGGGGCTTCCCCGCCCGCAGCGCAACAATCCGTCCCCACACCGATGCCGCCGGAACCGCCGGGGAAAGGCGCCGTCATCGTGCACGTGGCCGGCGCCGTCCAGCACCCCGGCGTGTACGCGCTTCCAGCCGGCAGCCGGGTCCTGCAGGCAGTGCAGGCGGCCGGCGGGGCGTTGCCCGGGGCCGTGCTGGACGCGCTTAACCTGGCCGCCCCCGCCGTCGACGGCACGCAGGTCCGGGTTCCCACCCGGGCCGAAGCCGGCCCGGCCGGCGGCGTGGGAGCAGTTGGCGGGGGAGTGGGCGGCGCACCGGGAGGCAGCGATGCCGGAACTGCCGGTGGCCCCGGCACCGGTTCGTACGGAACCGGCTCCGGCGGGCCGCACGGCGGCCTGGTGGACCTGAACACGGCCACGGCCGCGCAATTGGACGCCTTGCCGGGGGTCGGGCCGGTGCTGGCCGGGCGCATCGTGGCCTGGCGCACCGACCACGGCCCCTTCACCTCGGTGGACGCGCTGGATGCGGTGTCCGGGATCGGCGCCAAGCTGCTGGCGAACATCCGTCCGCTGGTGACAGCACGATGAGGCGGCCGGACGCACGCTGGCGGCACTATGCGCGGGCCGCCGTCGATGGCCCGCGCAGCGCTTCCCCAGCCCGCGCCGACGGGGCCATGGTCGACGACGCAGCATCAGCGCAGGCACCGGCCAGCGCGAGTGGCCGCAGCAGGGCCTGCAGCAGGGCTGGCCGCGGCGGGGCAGCCAGCATGGCCGCGATCCGGGTCCGCCTACAGACCCGCCTCCACGCCCTGGCCACGGAGCGCGGCACCGCCACGGATCCGGGCCTGCGGCCGCGTCCCGACGTCCGCCTCCTGCCCGCCGTTGCCGCCACCTGGGCCGGGGCCGCGGTGGCCATTGGACAACCGTGGGGGTCTTCCGCCGTCGCGGCCGCCTGCTGCCCGGTCCTGTGCGCCGCCGCGGCCGCGGTGGCGTTGCGTGGCCTTCCCGCCAACCCTGGGCCCGCCCCGGGCCCTGACAGTGTCAAGGACGGCGGCCCTGGCCGCGACGGTTCCGGCCGGCCCGCCCGTGACGGTTCCGGCCGGCCCGGCCGTGATGAGGCGGTTCGCGGTGGCCTGCCGTCCCGGGGCGAGGCGGCAAGGACGGACGCCCGTGGGCCGTCGCGTACACGGACCCGGGGGAGCGTCCTGCCAGGTGTGGCGGCCACGGTCGCAGTGGCGGCGCTGTGCCTCGGCGTGGTGCTCCTGGCTGTGGCCCTGCGCCAACAGGACCGGCAGAACACCCCGCTGGCTGCTGCCGTTGCCTCCGGCTGGCAGCTGTCCCTCACGCTGGAAGTGATGGAAAGCCCGCGGCCGCTGGCCGCCGGGCCGGGGCCGCCGCAGGTCACGTTCGCCGCCGTGGTCCGTCAGGCCACGGCACATGGCCGGCGGCTGGACGGGCCCTTGCCCATCCGCGTCGTGGCGGGTATGGACTGGCTGGACGTTCCGGAGGGCGCCACCGTGGGCACGGCCGGCACCGTCCCACCCGCCGGACTTGCCGAACGGGACGCCGGCATCCTGCACCCTTCCACGGCACCCCTTGAGGTCCGGACGCAGCAGGCGGGCAGCCCGGCTCTGGCGTTCCGGTCGGGATGGCTCCGGGCGGCCCGGCGGGTCTGGGCCGGGACGGCCCCGGACGTCGCCGGCCTGCTGCCGGGCATGGTCATGGGTGACCGCAGTGCCAGTCCGCCCGGCCTGGCCGGGGCGATGAAGGCTGTCGGCCTGACCCACCTGACGGCGGTCAGCGGCGCCAATTGCACGTTGGTGCTCTCGGCCCTGATGGCTGGGTTGCGTTCGTTGCATGCGCCCCGGTGGGCGGCCGGGGCGGCGGCGGTGCTGGGACTGGCCGGATTCGTTGCCGTGGTCGGGCCGGACCCCAGCGTGCTGCGGGCGGCGGTGATGGGGGGAATCGGCTGTGCTGCCATGCTCAGCGGCCGGCCGCGACGGGTGGGTGCGCTGCTCTCGGCCAGCATTGTGGTGCTTCTCGTGGCCGATCCCTGGCTCGCCCGTGACTTTGCCTTCATCCTGTCCGTGCTGGCGACCCTCGGCCTGCACCTGATGGGCCGGCGCTGTGCCCGGTGGCTGGGTACCTGGCTGCCGGCGTGGGCGGCGCAGGCCGTGGCCATTCCGTTGGCCGCCCAGTTGTTCTGCGCCCCGGCGATTGTATTGTTGCAGCCCAGGCTGGCGATCTACACGGTGCCGGCGAACATGGCCGCGGCGCCGGTCGTGGCACTGGTGACCACGGTGGGCACGCTGGGCCTGGTGGCAGCCCCGCTGGTTCCCCTGGCCGCGGACCTCTGTGCGTGGGTGTCGGGCTGGGGAGCCTGGTGGGTTGCCGCCGTGGCCCGGTGGATGGCCGCGTTGCCCGCGGCGGGCCTGCCCTGGCCCGGGGGTGTCCGGGGCGTGGTGCTGATGGCACTGATGGACGCGGCGGTACTGGGCGCCTTGGCGGCGCTGGTCGAACGGCAGCAGCTGGCCGGCAGGCTCGCCGCGCTGCGCGCGGGGCTGCCGGAGCAGTGGCGTTTCCTGCTCGGATTCAGCACCCTGTCGGTGTCGGCCGCCGTGGCTGCCGGGCTCTGGACCATGGCGGTGCTGGGCGCGTGAGCGGCTTGGGAAACGCAGGACTTGGTGGCAGAGTGGATGCAGTGCACACACCACTGATAGGAACAGCGCCATGAGCCCCGCAGCACGGCCGTCGGCAGGCGCCGACTGGCGGGACGTCCCGCTGGCCCCGGTGGTGTTGATTTACGGGCCGGAGGACTTCATCGCCAGCCGCGCGCGGGACGGGCTGCGCAGCAAACTGCGCGCCCAGGACCCGGACCTGGAGCTCACCACCCTCGACGCAGCCGCGTACACGGCGGGCACCCTGGCCATGGTCGCCAGCCCCTCGCTCTTCAGCGAACCCAAGCTCATTGAAGCCTCAGGGCTCGCCTCCATGAGTGACGACTTCCTGGCCGACGCCCTCGCCTACCTCAAGGATCCGGCGCCGGACGTGACGCTCATGCTGGTGCACGGCGGCGGCACCCGCGGCAAGAAGCTGCTGGACGCACTCAAGGCGGCAGGCATGCCGCGCGTTGAATGCCTGGCCTTGAAAAAGGACCAGGAAAAGGCCGCATTCGTCACCTCCGAATTCCAGCTGGCCAAGCGGCGCATCGACGCGCAGGCCGTCCGTGCCCTGGTGGCGGCGGTGGGGGCGAATCTCGCCGAACTGGCCGCCGCCTGCCAGCAGCTCGTCTCCGACACCACCGGAATGGTGGACTCCGATGCGGTGGACAAGTACTACGGCGGCCGTGTCGAGGCAACGGCCTTCCGGGTGGCCGACGCCGCCCTGGCCGGAAACGCGCCGGCAGCCCTGGCCAACCTGCGTCACGCCCTGGCCACCGGGGTTGATCCCGTGCCGCTGGTGGCAGCCCTGGCCATGAAGGTCCGCCAGGTCGCCAAGGTGTATTCGCTCCGGGGCAGCTCCGCCCAGCTGGCCCGTGACCTGGGCATGGCACCCTGGCAGGTGGACACGGCCCGCCGCGACGCCGGCCACTGGAATGCCGGTGGGCTGGCGGCCGCCGTCCAGGCGCTGGCCGAGGCCGACGCCCAGGTGAAGGGTGCGGCACGCGACCCGGTGTACGCCGTCGAACGCGCCGTGACGCTCATTGCCACCAGCGCGCGGCGCTAGCCCGCCGGCCCAAGGACCAACCCGGGGCCGGCCCGGGGGTGGACGCGGACAACAAAAGGCCCCCGCCACAATGGCGGGGGCCTTTTGCCTGAGTCGCGAAGCGGGTCGGCTTCCCTAGAGGGCGTTGACCTTCTTGGAGATGGCCGACTTGCGGTTGGCAGCGTTGTTGGCGTGGATGACGCCCTTGCTGACAGCCTTGTCCAGCTTGCGGCCTGCGTTCACCAAAGCAGCCGCAGCTGCATCCTTGTCAGCCTTGGCAACGGCCGTGTTTACTGCACGGATCGCGGTCTTCAGCTCGGACTTCACCGAGAGGTTGCGCTGGCGCGCCTTCTCGTTGGTGAGGATGCGCTTCTTCTGGGACTTGATATTAGCCACGTTTTATAACTCTCTTTTGATACGAAAATACGGTCGTAGAGGGCGTAGCCTGGCCGTCGACAGCGGCGTGGGGATGCTCGAATTATGGTGAACGTCTGGCCAGGCTGTTGTGTCCGCCGACCTGCACGGACACACACGCATGAAATTCTAGCAGAAAGGCGGCGTGCCCTGCCGCCTAAGTCCAGCCGTGCCGGGTCCGCAGGCCCTCGGCCACCTGGCCAAAGCGCCTGGCGTCGAGCACGGCTCCCTCGCGGCGGATGTCCGCCTCGCTGATCTGCAGGATCCGGTCCAGCTTGGCCTCGCTCGGGCGCCCCTGCCGGTCCCAGGCACCGGGGCCCAGGTCAACGTAGTCGTTGTCGCCGCGGTGGTCGCCGGCATGGTCCTTGCTGGTGAGCATGACGGCCAGCAGGTGCCTGCCGGCGCGCCCCACCACCAGCACGGGCCGGTCCTTGCCCTGGCTGAAGTCCTCCTCGAACGGCACCCAGGTCCACACGATCTCCCCTGGGTCCGGGGCGCCGTCGGGTTTGGGGGAGTACAGGGTGCGGGACGTGCCGCGGAAATCCCCCGGGTAGGGGCGGGCAAGGCCCTGCGCGGTCCCGGACGACGCCGGACGTCCGTCCGGGCGGGCCGTGCCCCGTGCGCCGGGCCTGCGTGCGGGCGGCGCCTTCGTGCCGGCTGACTTGAGGAACGAGCCGGCTAGGCTGCGCAGGAGGCAAAGGATGCGGTCGGTATTTGATGGCATGGCCCCCACCTTATCGAACCCGAACCCGGGCCCGACGGACCCGGGCTGCAGGCGGCGGGCCCGTTCCCTAACCCCGGCCCAAACGTGGGAGACTTGACCCTAATGAGTGTCCGGCGCCTGCCGTGCGGACACGCCCAGCACGCTCCGGCGCCCCAGCCGGCAGCCGTGCCGGCTTGCAAGAGTGCCCACGCAACAGTAAGGAACCCCAGTGTCACCCATGGCCCGCACTGCCCCGGTGCCCGCCGCCACCGATCCGGCGATCATCAGGAACTTCTGCATCATCGCCCACATCGACCACGGGAAGTCGACCCTGGCGGACAGGATGCTCCAGCTCACCGGAGTGGTCCAACAGCGTGACATGAAGGCCCAGTACCTTGACCGCATGGACATTGAGCGCGAACGCGGCATCACGATCAAGTCCCAGGCGGTCCGCATCCCCTGGGAGCTGGACGGCACCTCCTACTGCCTGAACATGATTGACACCCCCGGGCACGTGGACTTCACCTATGAAGTCTCACGGTCCCTCGCCGCCTGTGAGGGCGCCATTCTCCTGGTCGATGCCGCCCAGGGCATCGAGGCCCAGACCCTGGCCAACCTGTACCTGGCCATGGAAAACAACCTGACCATCATCCCGGTGCTGAACAAGATCGACCTGCCGGCCGCCCAGCCGGAAAAGTACGCCGCCGAGCTGGCCAACCTCATTGGCGGCAGGCCCGAGGACGTGCTGCAGGTCTCGGGCAAGACCGGCATGGGCGTCGAGGCGCTGCTGGACCAGATCGTCCGGGAACTGCCGGCACCGGTGGGCGACCCCCAGGCCCCGGCCCGCGCCATGATCTTCGACTCCGTCTACGACACCTACCGCGGCGTGGTGACGTACGTCCGGGTCATCGACGGCAAGCTGACGCCGCGCGAGAAAATCCAGATGATGTCCACGCGCGCCACGCACGAACTGCTGGAAATCGGCGTCAGCTCGCCAGAGCCGCAGCCGTCCAAGGGGCTGGGCGTGGGCGAGGTGGGCTACCTGATCACGGGCGTGAAGGACGTGCGCCAGTCCAAGGTGGGGGACACCGTCACCACCTTCGTCAAGCCCGCCGCCGAGGCCTTGCCCGGCTACCACGACGCCAAGCCCATGGTCTTCTCCGGCCTGTACCCGATGGACGGCACGGACTATCCGGTGCTGCGCGATGCGCTCGAGAAGCTCATGCTCAATGACGCGGCACTCATTTATGAACCGGAAACCTCCGCCGCCCTGGGCTTCGGGTTCCGCGTGGGCTTCCTGGGCCTGCTGCACCTGGAAATCACCCGTGAGCGCCTCGAGCGCGAGCACAACCTGGACCTGATCTCCACCGCCCCGAACGTGGAGTATCAAGTCACCCTTGAGGACAAGCGGGTCATCAAGGTGACCAACCCCAGCGAATACCCCTCCGGGAAGATCGCCGAAGTCCGCGAGCCCATGGTGGCCGCCACCATCCTGGCCCCCACCGAATTTGTCGGCGCCATCATGGAACTGTGCCAAACCCGCCGCGGCATCCTCGGCGGAATGGACTACCTCTCCGAGGACCGGGTCGAAATCCGCTACCGCCTGCCCCTGGCGGAAATCGTCTTTGACTTCTTCGACATCCTCAAGTCCAAGACCCGCGGCTACGGTTCACTGGACTGGAAGGCAGACGGCGACCAGGTCGCCGACCTGGTCAAGGTCGACATCCTGCTCCAGGGCGAGCAGGTTGACGCGTTCAGCGCCATCACCCACCGCGACAAGGCGTATGCCTACGGGGTCATGATGACGGGCAAGCTGCGGGAACTGATTCCGCGCCAGCAGTTTGAGGTTCCCATCCAGGCAGCCATCGGCGCCCGGATCATCGCCCGTGAAAGCATCCGCGCCATCCGCAAGGACGTTTTGGCCAAGTGCTACGGCGGCGACATCTCCCGCAAGCGCAAGCTGCTCGAAAAACAAAAGGAAGGCAAGAAGCGCATGAAGATGGTGGGCAGGGTCGAGGTCCCGCAGGAAGCTTTCATCGCCGCCCTGACCACCGGGGAATCCCCCAAGGACAAGTCCAAGAAGTGACCCCCAGCGCACTTCCCCTCGGCGATCCGGCCCCGGCCGACGGCGTCCTGCCCGCCCAGGCCGCCCTTGGCGCGGCGGAGCGGAAGTTCAGCCTGTACGCGCACATCCCCTTTTGCGCCGTGCGCTGCGGCTATTGCGACTTCAACACCTACACGGCCACGGAACTGGGCGGGGGAGCGTCCCAGGACGCCTACGCCGCCACGGCCGTGCGCGAGGTGGGGTTCGCGGCCGGGGCCATGGAGGCCTCCGGCCTGCCGCCGCGCAAGCTCAACACCGTATTCTTTGGCGGGGGCACCCCCACGCTGCTGCCGGCAGGCGAGCTGACCCGCATCCTGGGTGCCGCCGTCGGGCAGTGGGGGCTGGAAGACGGCGCCGAGGTCACCACGGAGGCCAACCCGGATTCGGTCACGCGGGACTCCCTGCAGGAACTGGCCGACGGCGGTTTCACCCGGGTGTCCTTTGGCATGCAGTCCGCCGTCCCGCACGTTTTGAAGGTCCTGGACCGCACGCACAGCCCGGAGCGGGTGCCGCAGGCGGTCGCGTGGGCGCGCGAGGCCGGGCTGAACGTCAGCCTCGACCTGATCTACGGCACACCGGGGGAGTCGCTGGCCGACTGGGAAACCTCGGTGCGCACCGCGCTGGGCTACGGGCCGGACCACATCTCCGCCTACTCGCTCATCGTCGAGGAAGGCACCAAGCTCGCCGCCCAGATCCGCCGCGGCCAGGTGCCCGGCATTGACGACGACGACCACGCCTTGAAGTACGAGCTCGCCGACGCCCTGTTCGGGGAAGCCGGCCTGTCCTGGTACGAGGTCAGCAACTGGTCCCGCACGCCGGAGGACGCCTGCCGGCACAACCTGGCGTACTGGCGCGGGGACGACTGGTGGGGCGTCGGCCCGGGCGCGCACTCGCACATGGGCGGCGTGCGCTGGTGGAACGTCAAGCACCCCACCGCCTACGCCAACCGCCTTGAGGCGGGCCAGTCCCCGGCGGCCGGGCGGGAAACCCTGGACGCGGACACCCGGGAACTGGAGCGAATCATGCTGACCTCCCGGCTGTCCGACGGGCTGGCGATTGACACGCTCAACCCGTCCGGCCGGCACGCCGTGGCCGGCCTCATCGCCGGCGGCCTGATCGATCCGGTCAAGGCCTTCCACGGCACCCTGGTGCTGACCCTGAAGGGCCGCCTCCTCGGCGACGCCGTCACCCGGGCCCTCCTGGACTGACCCCCGGAAACGGGCGGCGGGGCCGGCGGAGAGCTACTGGATGCGGCGCAGGTTCCAGGGGTAGCGGTAGGGGTTGCCACGGCTGACCTGGATGGCGGCGATGACGGACCAGACGGTCAGGAACACCCAGACGATGAGGGCGAGCATCGAGAAGACGGTCCCCACGGAGGGGCTGAAGATCCCCACCACCAGGGCGATGATGTTCAGCGCCAGCGCCAGGATGGTGGGCGGCAGCGTGAAGTTCAGTGCCTCCAGGGATTCCTGCGCCGTGAACGGGCCGCGGCCGGCCATGAACTTGTAGATGAGGGCGGACGGGATGCAGCCCAGGACGCCGCCGCAATGGGCCAGGAACGCCCACTGCTTGTCCTCTGCGGGCGTGAGTGGGGGTTTCGCCGGATTCGTCATGGGGTTCGACGGATTGCTCACGTGTAACTTGCCTCTCAACAATGTGGTCGCCGCCTGGCCGATGCTGCGCAGGTCGTCCTACTAGGATACGGGTGCTGTGAGGAAGTCGATGACTTCCTCCACGCGTCCCAGCAGTGAAGGCTCGAGGTCGGAATAGCTGTTGACGCGTGAGAGCAGCCGCTGCCAGCCCAGCCCGATGTCCTCGGCGGTGCTGTGGGGCCAGCCGAAGGCCTGCAGGATGCCCAGCTTCCACTCCACGGTGCGCGGAATCGCGGGCCAGGCCGGGATGCCCAGCGTGGCGGGCTTGATGGCCTGCCACACATCCACGTACGGATGCCCCACCACCAGGACGTTCTTTTTCGCTGCCGGCGATTTCATGAGATCCGCCACAATGCGCGATTCCTTGGAGTGCGGCACCAGGTGGTCCACCAGCACGCCCAGCCGGCGGTCCGGCCCGGGACCGAACGCCTTGACGGCCGCCGTGAGGTCGTCAACGCCGCGGAGGGGTTCGACGACGATCCCCTCCACCCGCAGGTCGTCGCCCCACACCTTTTCCACCAGTTCGGCGTCGTGCTTGCCTTCCACCCAGATGCGGCTGGCCTTGGCGACCTGCGCCCGCAGCCCTTCCACCCTGACCGATCCGGAGGCGGTCCTGGTGGCCTTTTGGGGCGCCGCGGCGGCCACGGGGGCCACTATCTCAACGGGTTCGCCGTCAACGAGGAAGCCGAATCCCAGGGGAAAGGCCCGGACCTTCTCGCGCCGGTCGGCCAGTTCCATGATGTGCATGCCGCCGGACTTTTCGATCCGGACCACGGCGCCGACCCATCCGCTCTGGACGTCCTCGACCACGAGTCCGCGGGCGGCCGGGACCTGGCGGAGGGTGCGTGCCTTCGGTGCGCTGATGTCCTGGTAGCCCCAGTTGTTGGCCTGCACTGTACGGTTGCCCCTTGCCTGTTCGGGCCCGGCCTGCACGGCCGTGGCGGAAAATTCCATGCTAGCGCCCCTTCCGGTGCCGCGTGCGGGGACCTGCCGGGCGGCGTGCCGAAAACCCGTGCCGGGAAAGTATTAGACTTGGCACTTGAATAGGTAGAGTGCTAATCAAGGAGGTGCAAGGCATGAGTGAACCACGGAAGCTGGAAGTCCTCCGGGCCATCGTCGAAGACTATGTCCATTCCCGCGAACCGGTCGGCTCCAAGGCGCTTGTGGAACGGCACCGCCTGGGCGTCTCGAGCGCCACCATCCGCAATGACATGGCGGCGTTGGAGGAGGAGGGGCTGATCACTGCGCCCCACACCAGCTCGGGGCGCATTCCCACAGACAAGGGCTACCGGCTCTTCGTGGACCAGATCTCCTCCGTCAAGCCGCTCTCGGCCGCGGAACGGCGCGCCATTGCGATCCTGCTGGACGGGTCGACCGACCTGGACGACGTGCTTGAGCGCACAGTGCGTGCGCTGGCGCAACTGACGAACCAGGTTGCCGTGGTGCAGTATCCGCGCTCGGCCAAGGCCACTGTGCGGCACATCGAATTTGTGTCCCTGGGCCCCATGCAGGTGTTGGTGGTGCTCATCCTGGCCTCGGGCAAGGTGGAGCAGTCGGTGATCGACGTCGGCATCCCCCTGGACGACGTCCGGCTGGCTGCGCTGCGCCAGGAGTTCCTGTCCATCCTGCACGGCTGCACGGTCGCCAACTTGCCCGCAGCACTGGAACTGCTGCCCACAGCCCTTCCGGCGTCCGAGCAGGAGACGGCCCGCAAGCTGGCCCACGGCCTGGAGCAGCTCGCCCGGGCCGCGCGGGAGGACCGCATCGTGCTGGCCGGCACGGCCAACCTGGCCCGGTCCAACAATGACTTCCCGCTGAGCATTGGCCCGGTCCTGGATGCGCTGGAGGAGCAGGTGGTGCTGCTGCGCCTCCTGGAGCAGATGGCCCAGGACTCGCTGGGCATGGCCGTGAGCATCGGCCGCGAAAACCCGCACGACTCCCTGTCGGAGGCGTCGGTGGTGGCAACCGGCTACGGGCCCGATGCCAGCGCCAAACTGGGGGTGGTGGGCCCCACCCGGATGGATTACCCCAACACCATGTCCAGCGTCCGGGCCGTGGCCCGGTACCTGTCACGAATTTTGGCCGGCTGACCGGCCGGCACGGCAACCCTACGAACACGTTCCACTGGAGAGAGTAAGAATTTTGAGCAACCACTACGACGCATTGGGTGTCTCCCGCGACGCGACCGCGGAGGAAATCAAGAAGGCGTACCGCAAGCTCGCGCGGAAACTTCACCCGGACGTCAACGACGCCCCGGACGCCCAGGAGCGGTTCAAGGCCGTCACGCACGCCTACGAGATCCTTTCCGACCCGCAAAAACGCCGCGTCTACGACACCACCGGCAACGAAAACGGCAGCAGCGCCGGCGGCGGCAACTTCGACGGCCAGGGCTTCGCCTTCCAGGACATCTTCGAGACATTCTTTGGTGGCGGTGGCGGTGGCGGTGGCGGACAGGGCCGGGGCCCGGAACCGCGCATGCGCCGCGGCCAGGACGCCCTCATCACCGTCCGCATCGACCTGCGCGAAGCCGTTTTTGGCGTCAACAAGAAGCTTGAAATCGACACCGCCATCACCTGCCCCACATGTGAGGGCAGCTGCTGCCGTCCCGGCACGCACCCGGTCACCTGCGACGTCTGCCACGGCAGCGGCCAGATCCAGCGCCCCATGCGCTCCATCCTGGGCAACGTCATGACCCTGGCCACCTGCAACTCGTGCCAGGGCTACGGGACCCGCATCGAGGACCCCTGCAACGAGTGCATGGGCGAGGGCCGCATCCGCGACCGCCGCACCCTGACCATCAAGGTCCCGGCCGGCGTGAACACCGGCACCCGCATCCAGCTGGCCGCCCAGGGCGAGGCCGGCCCCGCGGGCGGACCGTCCGGGGACCTGTACGTGGAAATGAAGGTCAACAACGACCCCGCCTTCCTGCGTGAGGGCGACGACCTGCACGCCACCCTGAGCGTGCCCATGACGGCGGCCGCGCTCGGCACCGAACTGACCCTGGAGACGTTCGACGGCGAGCAGCCCATCACCATCAAGCCCGGCACCCAGGCCGGTGAGGTCATCAACATGCGCAGCCTTGGCGTGACGCACCTGCGCGGCTATGGCCGCGGCGACCTCAAGGTCCACGTCCACGTCGAAACCCCCACCAAGCCCGATGCCGCCCAGGAGGAACTGCTCAAGCAGCTCGCCGCCCTGCGCGGGGAAACCTTCAGCGAGGGGAAGCTGGTCAGCAGCGGCGGCATGTTTGCCAGGCTCCGCGACAAGCTCGGCAACCTCTAGGGTGCCGTGAGCAACCCCGTCTTTTACGCCACGCCCCAACAGCTGGCGCCCTTGAAACCCGGTGACGCCTTCCGCCTCGACGGGGCCGAGGGACGCCATGCGGCCACGGTTAAAAGGCTCACGCCGGGCGAACCCGTGGACGTGTGCGACGGCGGCGGGTTGCGCCTGGTGTGCACCGTCACCGCAGCGTCGGCCGGGGTCCTGGACGTCCGGGTCGAACAGGTGGCCGCCGAGGATGCGGCCGCCTTTGGGCTGGTGCTGGTCCAGGCCCTCGCCAAGGGCGACCGTGACGAACTGGCGATTGAAACAGCCACGGAGCTTGGCGTGGACACGGTGGTGCCGTGGCAGGCCGAGCGCTCCATCGTCCGCTGGAAGGCGGACAAGGCCGCCAAGGGCCGGGCGAAGTGGCAGGGTGCAGTGGCAGCCGCCGCCAAGCAGGCCCGCCGGGCCCGCATCCCCGGCGTCGGCGAACTCGTTGGCACCGCGGGCCTGGTGGACCTGATCCGGGGCGCCGGACTGGCCCTGGTCCTGCACGAGGACGCCGTGGACACCCTGCCCGCCGTGGTGCGCTCCTGGCGCGGTTCGCCCGCGGGGCAGGACACGGGTGCCAGCATCGTGATGGTGGTGGGGCCCGAAGGCGGGATGAGCTCCCGGGAGGTGGATGCCTTCCTGGCGGCAGGGGCGCGCACCGCCAGGTTGGGACGGCACGTGCTGCGCTCGTCCACGGCCGGGCCGGCCGCCGTCGTGCTTCTCAGCGAAGAACTGGGCCGCTGGTAGCGGCAGGCAGCCGCACCACCGGCTGCGGCAGGCTTATTTTGCTGCCGGGCTGGCGGTGGGCCCAGACAGCGTGACGACCTTGCTGTCCACGCCGACCTGCCCCCCGGGGACGCTCGGGTCGGCGATGAAAACCGAAACCTGGTAGGTGCCCAGCGGGGGCACCACGGTGAAGCTGAAGGCGCCGAGCTGGCCCGGCCCCTTGGGAATCCTGACCGTCCCGGACTGGTAGACGCCCCCGGCCTTGCCGCCGGTCACCGCGGACAGGCTCCAGGACAGCGAACCGCTGGGCGAAATGCCCTGCCCGTCCACCTTCAGCGGCAGCCCGTGGCTGGTGGCGCCGTTGCCGGGGTCAATGATCCACACCGGGGCCACCAGGGCGGGGTCGCGCGTTTGCGGCTTGTCGAGGACGACGTGGCCAAAGGCGTTGAAGCCGGTGTGCCCGTCTACCAATATGGACACCTGGACGGCGGCATCGGGGTTGATCAGCCCGGCCATGGCGGCGGAGGCGGTGGCGGTGTACACCAGCTGGGACACCGACCGCCTGGCAATGCCGGCGTCCACCGCCTGCCCAAAGGCGTCGGCAGAGACATCAACCGTAATGACATTCTTGGCCGAGATGGACGCGGCCAGGCGCGACGGCTTCTTCCAGACCGAAAAATAATCCGGGTCCTTCGGGGAACGGGTCATCATCGCCTGCAGGGCGGCGACGATCGGTTCATCGGTGGTGGGTGAGGGCAGGAATTCACGGTACAGGTAGACGGAATTGTTGCTGTGCCCCAGCCAGTACACGGGAATCGTCTGGGTGGCGGCAGGGGTTTCCAGCGGGGCGCTGGTCACCTGGCTGGTGGACCGGGTTCCGGCCGTCGTCGGCATCACGGTGTCATTGGCGTTCCGCACTCCGGCAGCGCAGCCGCTTGCCATCAGGGTCGCGGCCACGACGGCGGCGGCCAGCCCGGCCCGCCTGCCTGCCCCGGCCGGGACCCGGCGCACCGGCCGGTCCGGCACGGGTGCGTGCGGACGGGGGGTGCGCGGATGTTCAGGCATGCCGATGCTTAGCTCGCTTTTCAGGCTGGTTGGTGGCAGGCCGCCATGCGGCCGATGCGGTGCTCCAAGTGCCCCCACAGACTTCGAACCTTCAATAGCTTGGCACACGGAACCCGGAGCCCGCCCGGATCTGGGGGCAAATCCGCGAACTGAAACCGTATCGAAACACTAAAGTGACCCCATGTATATCAATCCGGTGCCCAAACCGGCCCTGCGGCCGGTTGCGCCGCTGCAGGCAATCCCCACACCGCAGGGCCTGTGTGCACTAGGATTGAAGTTGAGCAGAAACGTTTATCAGCAAGGGAAAACAACCGGGGCAGCCCGGTTCCACCAAGGAGAGATCACAGGCCCGCAGGGCCGAACTTATGCCAGAGACAACAGCCAGCCGACACGAACAGTTTCCGGACCTTGGATCCGGGCGGCAATTCCCGCACTCCGTGGACGGCACACGCACTGAAGTGGTCCAGTTTTCCTCCACCGAACAAATGGTTGCCACCCTCGGTGCGGAGGACGAGGGTCTCAGGATTGTCGAGGGACTCTACCCGGCGGTCAGCTTCCTCGCCCGCGGCAACGTGCTCTCGATCTCGGGGCCCGAGGCCGTGGTTCCGCGCATCATGCACCTCATGGAGGAAGCACGCGGCATGGTGGCCCGGCACACCACCATGAACGCCGGCGTCTGGGAGCAGCTGGCCACCATGCTCAAGGCCCGGCCGGAGTCCTCCGTCGTGGACATCCTCACCCAGGACATCCTGTCCTCGCGCGGGCGCACCATCCGCCCCAAGACGCTGAACCAGAAAACGTACGTGGATGCAATCGACCGCAACACCATCGTGTTCGGGATCGGCCCCGCGGGCACGGGCAAGACCTACCTGGCCATGGCCAAGGCGGTCCAGGCCCTCCAGCGCAAGGATGTCAGCCGCATCATCCTCACCCGGCCCGCCGTCGAGGCGGGGGAGCGGCTGGGCTTCCTGCCCGGCACCCTTAACGACAAGATCGACCCGTACCTGCGCCCGCTCTACGACGCGCTGCACGACATGATGGACCCGGAAACCATTCCGCGCCTCATGGCGGCGGGCACGATTGAGGTGGCACCGCTGGCCTACATGCGCGGACGGACGCTCAACGACGCCTTCATCATCCTGGACGAGGCCCAGAACACCACCCCCGAACAAATGAAGATGTTCCTCACCCGCCTGGGCTTTGGCTCGAAGATTGTCGTCACCGGCGACATCACCCAGGTGGACCTGCCCACCGGCACGCGGTCCGGCCTGCGCGTCGTGGAAGAGATCCTGCACGACGTCGAGGACATCAACTTCTCCATCCTCGATGCCACCGACGTGGTCCGCCACCGGCTGGTGGGGGCCATCGTGCGTGCCTACAACGAATGGGACGAGGAGCACCACACGCTCGTCAGCCCGCAACCCGCCACCGAAGACGCCGGGACCCGCAGGGCCACCGCCGGCCACGGGACCCGGGCACACACCAATTCCAAGGACCAACACAAGCGATGAGCATTGAAATCAACAACGAGTCCGGCGTCGTCGTCCGCGAAGAGGAACTGGTCAAGCTGGTCCGGCACATCCTGACCCGGATGCACGTCCACCCCGAAACGGAAGTGTCCATCATCATGGCGGACGTGGAGAACATGGAAAAGCTCCACATTGAATGGATGGACGAGCCCGGTCCCACGGACGTCCTGTCATTCCCCATGGACGAGCTGCGCCCCGGCACGCCGGAGCAGCCGACGCCGGCCGGCCTGCTCGGGGACATTGTGCTGTGCCCGGTGGTGGCGCAGGAACAGGCTGTGGCGGCAGGACACTCCATGGAGGAGGAGCTGCTGCTGTTGACCACCCACGGCGTCCTCCACCTCCTGGGCTATGACCATGCCGAGCCGGAGGAGAAGGAAGAGATGTTTGGCCTGCAACGCGAACTGCTCGCCAGCTACCTGGGCCGGGAGGCCCCCCGGGAGACAATGCAGTGACCCTGGTCGCCCTGCCGGCCATGCTGGTGGTCTTCACCGCCATCGCGGCCCTGCTGACCGCTGTCGAGTCGGCGCTGAACTTTTTTCCCCGGCACGACGCCGAGGCCGTGGCCGCCCACAGCCGCGGCACCGCGCTGCTGCGCATCCTTGAGGACCCCATGGCGCACCTGAACGCGTTGCGGTTTTGGCGTGTCTGGTTTGAAATGGCCGCCGCCGTGGCCGTCTCGCTTCTGCTGGTGGACCTGCTGCGCAACGAATGGGTTGCCGGGCTGATTGCCACGGTCATCATGGCCGGGGTCAGCTTCATATTGGTGGGCACCTCCCCCCGGCGCCTGGGCCGGATGTACTCCGCTGCGCTGGTGGGGCGCACGGCGTGGCTGGTGCGTTTGCTGTACCGCATCCTCGGCCCCATGCCCGGATGGTTTCTCAAGCTCGGCGGCGCCGTCACAAAGGACGTCTCCGGCACCGAGGAGGCCTTCGTCACGGAAGAGGAATTCCGCGAATTCGTGGACCGGGCCAGCGATTCGGACATGATTGAGGACAACGAGGCCGAACTCATCCAAAGCGTGTTCGACCTCGGCGAAACCATGGTCCGGGCCGTCATGGTCCCGCGCACCGACATCCGCAGCATTGAACAGGGCGCCACGCTGGAAGGCGCCATGGACGTGTTCCTGGCCTCCGGCTTTTCCCGGGTGCCCGTCATCGGGGACGACACCGACCACATCCTGGGCATCCTGTACCTGAAGGACCTGGTGGCCACCATGCACCGGCTCGCCGAGGGCGACCCCCGCCCGGCCGTTGAAAGCCTGGCCCGCAACGTCCGGTATGTGCCCGAGTCCAAGCCGGTCGATGACCTGCTGAAGGAACTGCAGGGAGAATCCACCCATGTGGCCATTGTGGTGGACGAATACGGCGGCACAGCCGGGCTGGTGACCCTGGAGGACCTGATCGAGGAAATCGTCGGGGAAATCTCGGACGAATATGATTCCGTGTCCCCGGACGTGCAGGGGCTGGGCCACGGCCGCTACCGCATCCGCGCCCGCATGGGCGTGGAGGATTTTGGCGAACTCTTCGGCAAGGAACTGGACGACGACGAGGTGGACACCGTGGGCGGGCTGCTGGCCAAGCACCTCGGTCGGATTCCCGCACCGGGCAGCAGTGTTGTGGTCTCCGGCATCCGCCTGGTGGCCGACCGCATGGAGCCGGGCCGCAACCGCGTCAGCCACGTCATTGCCAGCCTGGCCCCCGGGTCCGGGAATGGCACCACCGGCAGTGCCGGACACGAACCCCCTACGCCACTTGCCCACGACCCCGGCAACCCGGGGCATGGCACGACGGGCGATCAACACCACAGGAGCAACCATGAGTAAGAAAAAGGGATCGCTGGCCATGCCCTCGCCCAAGAACGAGGGCTTCCGTGCCGGATTTGCGGTCCTCGCCGGCCGGCCGAACGCTGGTAAATCGACGCTGACGAATGCGCTGGTGGGCCAGAAAGTCGCCATCACCTCCGCCAAGCCACAGACCACCCGCCACACCATTCGTGGGATCGTCCACCGCGACACCTACCAGCTGGTGCTCGTGGACACGCCAGGGCTGCACCGCCCCCGCACACTGCTGGGCAAGCGCCTGAACGAACTGGTGGCCGAAACCCTCTCAGAGGTCGACGCCATCGGCTTCTGCCTGCCCGCGAATGAAAAGATCGGCCCCGGCGACCGTTACATCGCCCAGCAGCTCGGACAGGTGGGCCGCAAGCCCGTCATCGCAATCGTCACCAAGACCGACACCGTGGACCGGCAGGCGGTCACCGACCAGCTCATCGCCGTCGAGGCGCTGGGACGGGAGGTCATGGGACCGGACGGTTTCGCCGACGTCGTGCCCGTCTCCGCCGTGGAGGACTTCCAGGTGGAAACCCTCGCCGGGGTCCTCGCCGGCTACATGCCGGAATCCCCGGCCCTCTACCCCGACGGAGAGCTGACGGATGAGCCCGAGGCCGTCATGGTCGCCGAGCTGGTCCGCGAGGCAGCCCTGGAAGGGGTGCGCGACGAGCTCCCGCACTCGCTGGCCGTGGTGGTGGAGGAGATTGTCCCCCGTGAAGGCCGCACCGAGGGCCACGAGCTGCTGGACGTCCGGGTGAACCTGTATGTGGAACGGCCCTCGCAAAAGGCCATCATCATCGGCAAGGGCGGTGCCCGCCTGCGCGAGGTGGGGACCACGGCGAGGCACGGGATCGAGGCGCTGCTCGGCACCAGGATCTACCTTGACCTGCACGTCAAGGTCGCCAAGGACTGGCAGCGGGACCCGAAGCAGCTGGTCAAGCTCGGTTTTTAGCCGCCGCGGGCGCGGGCCCGGGAGGGCACCGGGACTTCTTTGCGATTGTTCCCAGTCTTGCCCGGTAAACTCGATCGAGTTCCCCATCCGCAGTGAAAGGTTCATCAATGGCGAGACGCCGCGCCAATTCACCGGCAGCCAAGGCTGCCGGCGCGACCCCCCGGGGGGCCGTGGCCGACGGATCACCCATCGGCCGGCACTTCACGCCGCGGCACAAGGCCCCGCTGTGGCTGAAGATTGCTGCCGTGTGCGTTTCGGGCGTGCTGGTGCTGGTGCTGGGCACGGCCGGCGTGCTGGTCATGAAGCTGCAGCAAAACGTCACCACCTCCCCGCTCAATGCCGGGCTGGAAAACGGCGGCAAGAAGCCCGCGGAGGATTCCGGCTCGCTGCAGGTGTTGATCCTGGGCACCGACACCCGTGCCGGGAAGAACAGCGAATACGGCACCGCCGCGGACTCCAGCGGCCCGGGCCACTCCGACGTCATGCTCCTGATGAACATTTCCGCGGACAATTCCCAGGTGTCGGTCACCAGCTTCCCCCGCGACCTCATGGTCCCCATTCCGGACTGCAAGTCGCCCACAACCGGCCAGATCGTGCCGGGCCAGGCGATGGGCCAGCTGAACGCGGCCCTGGCCGAAGGCCCCGGCTGCACCGTGGCAGCCATCAATCAGCTGACCGGGTTGACCATTGACCACTTCATGCTCGCCGACTTCACGGCCGTCAAGGAGCTCTCCAACGCGCTGGGCGGCGTTGAGGTCTGTGTCAACCACGCCATGTACGACGTCAACGGCTCCTTCCTGAAGCTGCCGGCCGGCAAGAGCCTGGTCAAGGGCGAACAGGCCCTGGCCTTCCTGCGCACGCGCCACGCCTTCGGCGACTCCAGCGACCTGGCCCGGATCAAGGCCCAGCAGTACTTCCTCGGTTCCATGG
Organism: Arthrobacter sp. SDTb3-6; assembly: GCF_013376095.1. Lineage (GTDB taxonomy): Bacteria > Actinomycetota > Actinomycetes > Actinomycetales > Micrococcaceae > Specibacter. The sequence goes on from NZ_JAAMFN010000006.1 coordinate 87,154, forward strand.
TGCGCAAGGTCAAGGAGGAAGGCACCCTGACCAACCTGCCCAAGCTGTACCAGCTGGCAGACGTCGTCACCAAGAACCTGACCATCGACGAGGGACTGGCCAACATCCCTGCCATGGTGGGGATCGCCACGAGGCTCTCCAAGATCAATCTCGCCAACGTGTCGTTCGTCACCGTGCCCAACGAGCCTTACGTCTCGGACCCCAACCGGGTGCAGCTCAAGGAGCCAGCCGCCGGGCAGTTCTTCGCCGCCCTGCGGCATGACACCGCACTGACCCGGGCGCCGGCGAAGGCCACCCCGAGTTCCGCCGCCCCCTCCGCCAAACCGTCGACGCCGGCCGCGGCGGGGACGGCCGGTGCTGCGCCCACCACTACCACGCAGACGCCCACGAAGGCGGCCTACGACAAGGCGTTGCAGCCCATCAGCGTGGCCAACGCCTCAGCGATCGTCGGACGGGCCACGGAAGTGCTGGCCAGCCTTGCTTCCAGCGGATTCACGAATTCCTGGTCCGCGGGGGACGTCGCGCCCGAGAACGAGACCAAGGTCCTCTACGGACCCGACATGTCCGACGTGGCCGCCGATGTTGCCAAGCTGTTCCACATTCCTGCCACCGCAGTGCAGTCCGACCCCTCCATTTCCGGCGTGCAGCTGGTCATCGGAACCGACTGGACCAGTGGGACGGACTTTGGCAGGATCGTGGTCCCGAAGGACATTGTCGCCAGCACCGCAGATCAAAGCGGCGGCTGCCTGACGGTCAACCCGCTCTACTACACCAAGTAGCGCAGGCGCCCTGGCGGTGGCGTTGGCTGTGGCAGGGACGGCTTTCCCTCGGCTGCTATCCGACGCGTCGGCCGCGGGCGGCCTTTGGCGTCTCCTTTACGCGGCCTACGGAAACGCCGTCCCGGCCACCCCGTCGGCGTTGGCTGTGGCAGGGATTGCCGCCACCGCCGGCGGCTGCTACCAGATGCTGACGCGCTCTTCGGGCTCCAGCCACAGTCCGTCGCCGGCGGACGTGGCGAAGGCTTCGTGGAAGGCGTCGAGGTTGCGCACCACGGCGTTGCACCGCCACTCGGCGGGGGAGTGGGGGTCGACGGCGAGGCGGCGCACCGCCTCCTCGGGGCGGATCTTCGTGCGCCAGCACCCGGCCCAGGAGAAGAAGAACCGTTGGGCGGCGCTGAGCCCGTCAATGCCGGGCGGCACCGCCCCGTCAAGGCTGAGGTGGTAGGCCTTGTAGCCGATGGCGAGCCCGCCCAGGTCGCCGATGTTCTCGCCGAGGGTCAGCTCGCCGTTGACGTGACGGTCCGGGGCGGCCGACGGCGAGAGCGCGTTGTACTGCTTGACGAGTTTCGCCGTCAGTGCCTCGAAGGCGCTGCGGTCCGTGTCGGTCCACCAGTTCCGCAAGGCGCCGGTGCCGTCGAACTGGGAACCCTGGTCGTCGAAGCCGTGGCCGATCTCGTGCCCGATCACCGCACCGATGCCGCCGTAGTTGGCGGCATCGTCGGCGTCCGCGTCAAAGAACGGCGGCTGCAGGATGGCGGCCGGGAACACCACCTCGTTCATGGTGGGGTTGTAGTAGGCGTTCACGGTCTGGGGCGTCATGAACCACTCCTCGCGGTCAACCGGCGCCCCGATCTTGGCCAGCTGGCGGGCCAGCTCAAAGGCATTGCTCCGCTCGATGTTGCCGATCAGGTCTCCCGGCACAATCTTCAGGGTGGAGTAGTCGCGCCACTTGGACGGGTAGCCGATCTTGGGCACGAACGCGTCCAACTTCGCAAGTGCCTTTTCGATTGTCTCCCGGCTCATCCAGCCCAGTGCGGAGATGCTTTGGCGGTAGGCCTCGATGAGGTTTGCCACCAGCACCTCCATGCGCGCCTTGTGGGCTTCGGGGAAGTGTTCGGCCACATACAGCTGGCCCACCGCCTCGCCCAGGGCCCCCTCGACCAGGGCCACCCCGCGCTTCCAGCGGTCCCGGATGGCGGGCGTCCCGGTCAGGGTGGTGCCGTGGAAGGCAAAGTTTTCATCCACAAAGGCCTTCGACAAATAAGGGGCTGCCCCGGCGATCGTGCGCATCGCCAGCCATGCCTTCCAGTCCTCGAGCCGATCCTCGACCAGGAGCGGGGCCTGGCCGCGGAAAAATTCCGGCGTGGCAACGACGAGTTCGGCGCTTTGGGCGGCCGTGACGCCGAGGGCCTCGAGCCACAGTTCCAGGGCCGGCAGCAACTCCAGGGCGTCGCGCTTGTCCATGAGGTTATATGTTTTCTGGGGGTCCCGCAGCGTCACCTTGTCCCAGTGCGTGGCGGCAATCTCGGTCTCCAGCGCCATGACCCGTGTGGCCTTGGCTGCGGGCTCGGCGATTCCGGCAAGGGCCAGCATGGCCTGGACGTGCGCCACGTAGGCGGTGCGGACGTCGGCAAACTTTTCGTCGCGGTAATAGGACTCGTCCGGCAGGCCCAGCCCCGACTGGAACAGGTGGAGCAGCGAGCGCTCGGGATTGCCGGCGTCGTTGTTGACGTAGGCGCCGAACAGGCCGTCCCCGCCCCGGCGGTCCAGCTCACCCATCAAGGTCACGACGGCGGCAATCGAATCTGCGCCGTCCACCGCCTTGAGCCTGGGGGCGAGCGGTGCGGCCCCCGCCGCCTCCACGGCCTCCTCGTCCATGAAGTCCGAGTAGAGGTCGCCGATCCTGGCCTCGTTGCCCCCGGCCGTGGCGCCCGGCTGCGCCGCGGCGGCCCGTTCAATGATGGCCCGGACAGCGGCCTCGGACTCGTCGTGCAGGGCGTTGAAGGTGCCGCTGAGGGCGCGGTCCGCCGGAATGACCTCGGCAGCCAGCCACTTGCCGTTGACATGGGCATACAGGTCGTCCTGCGGCCGGATGCCGAGGTCCATGTCGTCCTGGTTGACGCCGGAATGTGTCACAGTAATCTCTCCCCTTGGAATGGTGGGTGCGATTCCCGCCCGGGCGGGCCGCGCGGATGGCACGTTACTGGCCCCAAATGCACAATTGGTGGGCCCTTTCACCATCATCCTACTGGCGTGCTAACCTAAAAATGTGCGCACTGGAATGCTCCTTCTTAGCTGCCGCGGCGAGGCCCAAACCACGTTGACCTGATCAACTTGGCAGTGGCCGCCCTCGCTGCGGTGTTTGTGGTGCCCGGCCCAGCCTCCAAAAGTTGAACAAGATTAAGGTCACCTCCCATGCGAAACGCACAAAAAACCTCCGGCATGCCTGTCCACCGCTACGTGCCGTTCCAGGACCAGATTTCGGTGAGCCTGCCGGACCGCACCTGGCCGGACAAGGTCATCACGAAGGCCCCGCGTTGGTGCGCTGTGGACCTGCGGGACGGCAACCAGGCACTCATCGACCCCATGAGCCCGGGCCGGAAAATGAAGATGTTCCAGTTGCTCGTCAAAATGGGCTACAAGGAAATTGAGGTTGGCTTCCCCTCGGCCTCCCAGACCGACTACGACTTTGTGCGCCAGCTCATTGAAGGCGGCCACATCCCTGATGACGTCACCATCCAGGTCCTGACACAGGCGCGCGAACACCTGATCGAGCGGACCTACGCGGCGCTGGCCGGCGCCAGGCAGGCCATTGTGCACCTCTACAATTCCACCTCGGTGCTCCAGCGCCGGGTGGTCTTCAACCAGGACGAGGACGGCATCTTGGACATCGCGCTGCAGGGCGCCCGGCTGTGCAAAAAGTACGAGGAATCCCTGGCGGACACCCACATCACCTACGAATATTCCCCGGAGTCCTTCACCGGCACGGAACCGGAGTACGCACTGCGGGTGTGCAACGCGATCGCCGACATCTTTGAGGCCTCCGAAGACCGCCAGGTGATCATCAACCTGCCCGCCACCGTGGAAATGGCCACCCCCAACGTCTATGCAGACACCATCGAGTGGATGAGCCGGAACCTGCACCCGCGGGAGGGCATCATCCTCTCCCTGCACCCCCACAACGACCGTGGCACCGGCGTTGCCGCCGCGGAGCTGGGCTACATGGCCGGCGCGGACCGGATCGAGGGCTGCCTGTTCGGCAACGGTGAGCGCACCGGCAACGTGGACCTGGTCACCCTGGGGCTGAACATGTTCACCCAGGGAATCGACCCCATGATCGACTTCTCCAACATTGACGAGGTCCGGCGGACGGTTGAATACTGCAACCAGCTGCCGGTGGCCGAACGGACCCCTTACGGCGGCGACCTGGTGTTCACGGCCTTCTCCGGTTCGCACCAGGACGCGATCAAGAAGGGCCTGGAGGCACTCGAGGCGGACGCCGCCGCGGCCGGCAGTCCCGTCTCCGACCACACCTGGGCCGTGCCCTACCTGCCGGTGGACCCCAAGGACCTGGGCCGCAGCTACGAGGCCGTGATCCGGGTCAACTCGCAGTCCGGCAAGGGCGGCGTGGCGTACCTGCTGAAAAACGAACACAACCTCGACCTGCCGCGGCGCGCCCAAATCGAATTCTCCGGTGTCATCCAAAAGCGCACCGACACGGTGGGCGGCGAGGTCAGCGGCAGCGAGCTGTGGAGCATCTTCACCGACGAGTACCTGCCCGCCGAGGTCTCCGATGACGCCTGGGGCCGGTACCGCATCGGGCCCTTCACCACTTCCACCGACGACGACGGCGAAATGACGCTGGTTGCCAACATGATGATCGACGGGACGAAGAGCCAGCGCACCGGCACCGGCAACGGTCCCATCGCCGCCCTGCTGGCCATCCTCGGGGAGGACGGCGTGGACGTGCGCGTCCTCGACTACTCGGAGCACGCCCTCAGCGAGGGCGGCGACGCCCGCGCGGCGGCATTCGTCGAATGTGCCGTGGGGGAGCGCGTGCTGTGGGGTGTCGGCGTTGACGCCAACACCTCCACCTCGTCCCTGAAGGCCGTCATCTCCGCCGTCAACCGGGCCGTGCGCGACGCCAACGCGTAGGGACGGCTGACGACGCCCGGCGCCTTGTGCAGGCGCCGGGCGTGGGAGGGCGGCAGGCGCCCCGGCAGGTGGAAGAATGTAGGGGTGTCCAATCAATCGTTCGCCACGCGCACCTACCGGGATGACGCCGTGATCCTGCGCACCCACAAACTGGGCGAGGCAGACAGGATCATCACCCTGCTGACCCACCGGCACGGCCAGCTGCGCGCCGTGGCACGCGGGGTGCGCCGCACCAGCAGCAAGTTCGGGGCGCGGCTGGAACCGTTCATGGTGGCCGACCTCCAGCTGGTCAAGGGCCGCACTTTGGACATCGTCACCCAGGCCGTGGCGAAGGCCAGCTACGGGGACGCCATCGCAGCCAACTATGACCGCTATGTGGTGGCCGCCGCCATGGCGGAAACGGCGGAGCGGCTCACCGACGTCGACGGTGAAACCTCCAGCGCACACTACCTGCTGTTGGTGGGGGCCCTGGCCGCACTGAGCCGTGGCGCCCATGCACCGGAACTGATCCTGGATTCCTACCTGCTGCGGGCCGTGTCGATTGCCGGCTGGGCGCCGAGCTTCGGTGACTGCGCCCGGTGCGGGGAGCCCGGCCCCCACGGTTCATTCAACGCGTCGCTGGGCGGGGCCGTGTGCCCCGATTGCCGGCCGCCGGGCTCACCGGCGCCGGCACCGCAGACCATGTCGCTGCTCGCGAGCCTGCTCAGCGGCGACTGGGCCGGGGCGGACGCCTCAGCAATCATTCACCGCCGCGAGGCAGCCGGCCTGGTCGCCGCCTATGTCCAGTGGCACCTGGAGCGCACCGTGCGCTCCCTTAAACTTGTGGAGCGTGTGTAGATGCCCAGGGCAGGACAACCCGGCAGGAACGGCAACGGAAGCCCTGCCGTGAAGGCACCCTGGCCGCACCCCTCCGGCGCCGTCATGCCGGACATCCCGGCAGCGCTCATTCCCCGCCATGTGGCCATTGTCATGGACGGCAACGGCCGCTGGGCCAACCTGCGCGGGCTGCCGAGAATCGAAGGGCACAAGGCCGGCGAACCTGCACTGCTGGACGTCATGGCCGGGGCCATTGAAATGGGCATCAAATACGTCAGCGTGTACGCCTTCTCGACGGAAAACTGGAAACGGTCCCCGGAAGAGGTCCGCTTCCTGATGGGTTTTAACAAGGACGTATTAAGGCGCCAGCGGGACCAGCTGGACGAATGGGGCGTGCGGATCCGCTGGGCCGGCCGCAAGCCCCGGCTCTGGGGCTCGGTCATCAAGGAACTGCAGGTGGCCGAGGAACGTACCAGGCACAACAGCACCATTACGTTGACCATGTGTGTTAATTACGGCGGGCGCGCGGAGATCGCCGACGCGGTGGCTGCCCTTGCCGCGGATGTCGCCGCCGGAAAGGTCAGCCCGAAGTCCATCACGGAACGCAGCATCCACAAGTACCTCTACGTGCCGGACATGCCGGACGTGGACCTTTTCCTGCGTTCCAGCGGCGAGCAGAGGCTCTCCAACTTCCTGCTGTGGCAGAGCGCCTATGCCGAATTTGTCTTCATGGACACCTTGTGGCCGGACGTCGACCGACGCACCCTCTGGGCCGCAGTGGACGAGTATGCCCGGCGCGACCGGCGGTACGGCGGCGCCGTGGATGCCGCGGCGAAGGCCTAGCACGGCGGTTATGGCACGCTTGTGCTATGCGTGTCCAGGCGGCCCGTAGCCGCGCAGCCAGCGGTCCAACCGGTGGTAGGCGTCCCGGCGCACCTCCCCGCCGGAGAGAAACACTTCATGCAGCGCGCCGTCGACCCGTTCGACGCTGACGCTGGTGCCAAGCGATACGGCGCGCAGGGCGAGCGCACGGACATCCAGCACCACGTCGGCACGCAGCATGGCCCCGTTCCACACCGGACCGAGCATGCTGCGCGAGGAGAGCATCACCAGCACGGGCATGGGCAGGCCCAACCCGGCGGCAACCCTCCGCTGGGCAGCGAGGATGGCCCGCATCCAGCCGGCCCGGACGGGGAAGGCCTGGGGCGGGCGCAGCGTCCTGTCCACGGGCCAGTCGCCGTACGCTTCGTCGCTGATGCCGCGCCAGTAAAACGTCCGTTCCGGCACGCGCATGCGGGTCAGCGGGCGCAGGTCCGCCACCGGCCGCACCAGGGGGGTGGCGGCGCGCCGGATGGCCGCCCCGCCCTGGATTTCCAGCCACGGGCTGTTCAGGACCAGCTGCCCGACGTTCGCTGGAAACTTCTGCGCCCACAGGGCCGCGACCAGTCCGCCGGTGGAATGGCCCATGAGCAGGAGTGGGAAGGCACCGCCGGCAACCCCGGCTGCGGACCGGATGGTGCTGTGCGCAAGCGTGATCTCGTCGTCATAGTCCGCCAGGTCGTCAACGTAGCCGCCCAGGTCGTGGCTGACCAGGCTGCGGCCGTGGTTGTGCAGGTCCAGGGCGTAGAAGTCATAGCCGCGGGTGGTGAAGAATTCCGCCAGGCCGGTGTTGTAAAAGTAGTCGCTCCAGCCGTGGATGTACAGGACGGAAGGGCGGGGAGTGCGCGTCGCGGTCCGGGCTGCCGCACCCGCCGGTACCACGGGGCGGTGCCGCACCAGGGTGGCCTGGCGCGGCGTGCCGTCGGGTCGTGGCACGTCCAGCGGCAGGGCGGCGTAGTCCGGCCCCAGGATGTCCGGCATCCAGCCGTCTGCAGTGGCGCTCACGACGACGTGGCCGCCGCGGCGCCGCGTCCGGCGCTCCGCCCCGAGAACAGGCAGCCGCCCAGAAAGGTCCCTTCCAGGGCCCGGTAGCCGTGGAGGCCGCCGCCGCCGAACCCGGCCGCCTCGCCCGCGGCGAAGAGCCCGGCGATGGGCCGGCCGTCGTCGTCCAGCACCTGGGAAGCCAGGTCCGTCTGGAGCCCGCCCAGGCTTTTGCGGGTCAGGGTGGAAAGACGCACCGCAATCAAGGGTCCGTGTTCGGGGGCCAGCAGCGGATGCGGCGGCACCACACGCATGAGCCGGTCCGTGGCGAAGCGGCGTGCCTCCCGGATGGCATTGAGCTGGGAGTCCTTGCCCAGGCCGCTGGTGACCTGCCGGTCCCGTGCCGCCAGCGTTTCGTAAAGGCCCTGCGGGTCAACCAGGTCCTCACCGATGAGGCCGTTCATCCCCGCCGCCAACTCCTGGGCGGTTGTTGCCTGGAGGAAGTCGATCCCTGCGTCAAGGAACCGTTGCACCGGCCCGGCGGCACCGGGGAGGGCCCGCTTGGCCAGCAGTTTGACGTCCCGGCCGGTCAGGTCCGGGTTGTCCGCTGAACCGGACAGCGCAAACTCCTTGCCGAGGATGGTCTTGTTCAGCACAAACCAGGAATGGTCCCAACCGGTCGTGCCCAGGTGACGGAGCGTGCCCAGGGTGTCAAAGCCGGGAAACAAGGGGACGGGAAGCCTCCGGCCGGTTGCGTCGAGCCACAGCGGCGACGGTCCGGACAGGATGCGGACGCCGTGGTTGGGCCAGACCGGGTCAGGGTCGTGGATGCCTTCAGGGTAATGCCACATCCGGTCCGTATTGACCAGGCGGCCGCCTGCCGCGGCCACGGCCTGCTGGAACCGGCCGTCCACCGAGGCCGGGACGCCGGAGAGCATGTGGCGGGGACTTGCCGTGCCGGGCCATTGGCGGCGCACCATGGCGTGGTTGCCGCCGATGCCCCCGCTGGTGGCCACGACGGCCCCGGCGGTGGCCGTGAAGGATCCCGCCACCTCCCGGCTGCTCGCCCCGCCCCGCCCGGCGGGGGAGGGCACCAGGACGTCGCCGCGCACCCCGGTGACGCGCCCGGCGTCGACCGTCAACGCCACGGCCCGGTGGCGGAAGGCCAGCTGGACGCGGCCTGCGGCGACCCCCTCGGCCACCTTGGCCAGGAAGGGCTCCAGGATGCCCGGCCCGGTGCCCCAGACCACGTGGAAGCGGGGGACGGAGTTGCCGTGGCCCTGGGCGTCGTAGCCGCCGCGCTCGGCCCATTGGACGAGCGGAAAGAAGCGCACGCCCAGCGAGTGCAGCCAGGCACGCTTTTCCCCGGCCGCAAAGTTGACGTAGGCCTGCGCCCACTGGCGGGCCCAATGGTCCTCGGGGCGGTCAAAGGCGGCGGAGCCCAGCCAGTCGGACAGGGCCAGTTCCGCCGTGTCCTTCACGCCCAGCCGGCGCTGCTCGGGTGAGTCCACCAGGAACAGCCCGCCCAGGGCCCAGTGCGCCTGCCCGCCCAGGGACGCTTCCGGTTCCTGGTCCAGCACCAGCACCCGGCGTCCGGCGTTGTAGGCCTCGGCCGCGCAGACCAGCCCGGACAGCCCGGCACCCACCACCACAACATCGGCGTGGAACGTGGACTCAACGCCATTGCTTTCCATCCCGCCATGCTAGCGCCTGGCGCGCCGGCATGACGCGCAGGGCCGGACGTTTTGCAGATGCGCCCGCGAGACGGAAAACTGGTGGCATGCGCATATACCCCACTTTTTTTCGGCTCTGCTTTTCCTGGATGGACGCCGAACGGGCGCACAAGATCGGTTTCACGCTGATCAAGGCCGCGCACCGCGTTGGCGCAGGCGCCGTGCTGCGGCGCATGTTCGCCCCGCCCCCGTCGCTGCAGACCACCGCCTTCGGGCTCACCTTTCCCACCCCGTTCGGCCTGGCCGCCGGCTTCGACAAGGAAGGCAAGGGCATCAACGCCCTGGCCAACCTCGGGTTCGGCCACATCGAGGTCGGCACCATCACCGGCCGCCCGCAGCCCGGGAACCCGCAGCCGCGCCTGTTCCGGCTCGTGGAGGACCGGGCCGTCATCAACCGCATGGGCTTCAACAACGACGGCGCCGCGGCCGTGGCGCCGCGCCTCGCCAGGGCGCTGGCCGAGCTGGGCGGCAGCTATCCGGCGGTGCGCCCCGTGGTGGGGGTGAACATTGGCAAGACCAAGGCCGTGGAGCTGGACGACGCGGTGGCCGACTACCTCGTCAGTGCCCGCACCCTGGCGCCGTCCGCCGACTACCTGGTGGTCAATGTCAGTTCCCCAAACACGCCAGGGCTGCGCCTGCTGCAAAACGTCGAAACGCTGCGTCCGTTGTTGTCCGGCGTACGTGAGGCGGCGGACTCCGCGGCGGGACGGCACGTGCCCTTGCTGGTCAAGATTGCCCCCGACCTTTCCGATGCGGACGTGGCCGAGGTTGCGGCGCTGGCACTGGACCTGGGCCTCGACGGGATCATCTGCACCAACACCACCATCAGCCGCGATGGCCTGGCCAGCCCGGCGGCCCTGGTGGAGGCAAAGGGCGCCGGCGGGCTGTCCGGCGCGCCGCTGAAGGCGCGGTCCTTGGACGTTCTCCGCCAGCTGAAGGCCGCCGTGGGGGACCGGCTGGTCCTGGTCTCGGTGGGCGGGGTGGAAACCGGCACCGAAGTGCAGGAGCGCCTCGATGCCGGTGCCACGCTGGTCCAGGGCTACACGGCATTCCTGTACGAGGGCCCGTTCTGGGCGGCCCGCATCAACAAGGAACTCGCGGCGCTGCGGCGGTAGCGGCGCCGAAAAGCGAAGGCCTGGCCCGGAGCTGGGAATCCCGGAGCGAGGATGGATTTTGCACGCGAGGCACGAGCGGCAAAATCCTACCGCGAGCGAGGGATTCCCAGCTCCGGGGCCGGGCCGTTTTTGGCATCAGGCTTGGCGTCAGGCCGGGCGCGAGGCCGGGCTGACCGTCTGGGCGGGGTCGTTGATGATGCTGGGGGCCAGTGCCGCATCAATGGCGGCCATGAGCTCCGCCGGGATCTTCACGCCGGAGGCCTTCACGTTCTCCGCCACCTGTTCGGGCCGTGAGGCACCCACGAGCGCCGTGGCCACGTTGTCGTTCTGCAGCACCCAGGCGATGGCCAGCTGCGCCATTGACAGTCCCAGTTCCTCGGCAACCGGACGCAGTTTCTGCACGTTCTCCAGGATGGCGTCGTCCAGGTAACGGCTGATCGTGGACTTGCCGCCGTGCTCGTCCGTGGCGCGGGAACCGGCGGGCGCGGGCTGCCCCGGGAGGTACTTGCCGGAGAGCATGCCCTGGGCCATCGGCGACCACACCACCTGGGACATGCCCAGTTCCCTGGCCGCGGGGATGACCTCGGGCTCAATCACGCGCCACAGCGCGTTGTACTGCGGCTGGTTGGACACCAGTGAAAAGCCTGCCTCACGGGCCAGGGCCTGGCCGCGGCGCATCTGGTCCGCCGTCCACTCGCTGACGCCGATGTAGAGTGCCTTGCCCTGGCGCACGACGTCGGCAAAGGCGGCAATGGTCTCCTCCAACGGCGTCTCATGATCAAAGCGGTGCGCCTGGTACAGGTCCACATAGTCCATGCCCAGGCGGCGCAGCGAGCCGTTGATGCCCTCCATGATGTGCTTGCGGGAGAGCCCGGCGTCGTTGGGCCCCTTCGGCCCCACCGGCCAGTACACCTTGGTGAAGACTTCCAGGGACTCGCGGCGTTCGTTGGCCAGCGCTGCGCCAAGCACCTCTTCGGCCTTGCCGTTCGCGTAGGCGTCTGCCGTGTCGAAGGTGGTGATGCCGGCGTCGAGCGCCGCGCGCACGCAGGAGGCGGCGACGTCATTCTCCACCTGGGATCCGTGGGTCAGCCAGTTGCCGTAGGTGATTTCAGTGATTTTCAGGCCCGAACGGCCCAGGTAGCGGTATTCCATGCACCCCAGCCTAGCGGCCGAAGGGCCCCGCCAAGCGAAGCGGGCGCTGGCGGCGCTTAAAGCACGACGCCGGACCCTTCCGTGGGGAAGCGTCCGGCGCGTAGCGTGCCTGGCTGGCAGTGGCGAAGGCGGGGCAGGGGTCAGCTGGGCCATTCCCCGCGCTTGACCATGGGCTTGGGCAGGCGCAGGCGGCGGAACTGCAGCGAGCGCATCGTGCCGTACCAGACCACGCCGGAGTCGACCGTCTTGAACTTTGCCACGAGCTGGCGCTTGAGCTTGCGGGACATGAACCAGGCGTCGATGGCCACGCCGGCCACCATGACCCAGAACAGCAGGAAGATGTAGACTTGCGAACCGTTCGTGGAGGGAATGACCACCGTGAGAATGACGATCGCCAGTGCCAGGAACATGACGTATTCACCGAGGCTGAAGCGGGCGTCGACAAAGTCGCGGGCAAAGCGCTTTTGCGGTCCCTTGTCGCGGATCGGCAGGAAGCGTTCCTCGCCGGTGTCGAGGGCGCGGCGCATGCGGGCCTGCTCTTCGCGGCGGGCGTCGCGGGCAGCCTCCTTGGCTGCGGCACGGTCGTTCGGGACCAGGGGCCGCTTGCGGGCGGCCTCCCGTTCCTTACGCGAAGGCGTGGGTACGCCCTTGGCCGACTGCGGGTCCCGGGACCTGTCAATCGGCGCGGAGGGGGCAGGCGTGGCCTGCGGGTCGGGGGCTTGATCTTTCTTACGTCCAAACACCCGTAAAGGATACCCCGGAAGCGGGCCGCCCCTTGACGAAGTGCCTGCGTCCGCGGCGGTAGGCTGGCCATCATGACTGATCAAACCCTTTCCCCTTCCCATGCCGGTCCCGGCGCCGGGGTCCCCGTCGACGGGCTGCGGGCCAGCGTTGGCCGCAACTTTGCCGCCACCGTCGCCGAGCTGAAGGACCTTGTCGCCATCCCGGGCATCGCCTGGGACGCCTTTGACCCCGCCGCGCTGGACCGCAGCGCGGCGGCGGTGGCGGACCTGGTCCGCGGACTGGGCCTGGAGGACGTGCAGGTCCTGCGCGTCAACAAGGACGACGGTACGCCCGGCGGGCCCGCCGTCGTCGCCCGCAAGCGGGCCCGTCCCGGCCACCCGACCGTGGTCCTCTACGCCCACCACGACGTCCAGCCACCCGGCGACCCGGCGTTGTGGGAGACCGAGCCGTTCACGGCCGTCGAGAAGGGCGGGCGCCTCTTCGGGCGCGGTGCCGCGGACGACAAGGCCGGGATCATGGCCCACATCGGTGCCATGCGCGCGGTCCAGGAGGTGCTGGGCGCCGACTTCGGGCTCGGCGTCACCCTGTTCATTGAAGGCGAGGAGGAGGCGGGTTCGCCAACGTTCCGCACCTTCCTGCAGACCCATCGCGAGCTCCTGGCCGGCGATGTCATAGTCGTCGCCGACTCCGCCAACTGGAAGGTTGGCGTTCCGGCCCTCACCACGAGCCTCCGCGGCCTGGCCGATGGCACCGTGGAGGTCCGCGTGCTGGACCACGCCGTGCACTCCGGCATGTTTGGCGGTCCCATCCTGGATGCGCCGACGCTGCTGGCCCGCTTGATTGCCACCTTCCACGACGACGCCGGTTCCGTCGCCATCGAGGGCCTGGCCACGGGGGAGCACGCAGTCCTGGACTACCCGGAGGCGGCCTTCCGGGCCGACGCCGCCGTCGTGGACGGCGCCACCCTGGCCGGCACCGGCAGCATCACGTCCCGCCTCTGGGACAAGCCGGCCCTGTCCATCATCGGTATGGACATCCCGTCCGTGGCCATGAGTTCGAACACGCTGCTGCCGGCGGCCCGCGCGAAGGTCAGCCTGCGCCTGGCACCGGGACAGGACCCGCAGGCCGCCATGGCGGCGCTGGCCGCACATGTCCACAAGCACGCACCGTTCGGTGCCCGTGTCACCTTCACCCCGGGGGAGGCCGGCCAGCCCTTCGCCACCGACACCAGGGCCCCGGCCGCGCGGACCGCCTTGTGGGCGCTGGGAGAGTCCTGGGGCGTCCCTGCCGTGGAGAGCGGCATGGGCGGCTCCATCCCCTTCATTGCAGACCTGAACGAGGTGTTCCCGTCGGCACAGATTCTGGTCACAGGTGTGGAGGACCCCGATTCCCGGGCGCACAGCGCCAACGAATCGCTCCACCTGGGTGACTTTGAAAAGGCCATCACCGCCGAGGCGCTCCTGCTGGCCGCCATGAACAGGCCCGCTGCGGGATAGCCGCCGTTCCCGCCCGCCGTGACAGTGCGCGGGAACACAACCGGCAGGCGCTTGGTTGAAATGGTTAGCGCCCGTGCCGGGCCCGACGTAGCATGTATTTGTACCCCACGTAAGGAAATGCCATGACCGCAAATGCCCACGAAGACACCACCACTGCCGTTGATGTGGCTGAACTGCCCAGCCACGGCGTGCAGATCAGCGACGTTGCCGCCGGAAAGGTGCGCAGCCTGCTTGAACAGGAAGGCCGCACCGACCTGCGCCTGCGTGTTGCCGTGCAGCCCGGCGGTTGCTCCGGACTGATCTACCAGCTCTACTTTGACGAGCGCCTCCTGGATGGCGACGCAGTCCGTGAGTTTGACGGCGTCGAGGTGGTCATCGACAAGATGAGCGTGCCTTACCTGGATGGTGCCAGCATCGACTTTGAAGACACCATTTCCAAACAGGGCTTCACCATTGACAACCCGAACGCCGGAGGCTCCTGTGCCTGTGGCGACTCGTTCCACTAACCAAGCACTCGTACCCGATGGGGGGCCCGCCGGCGGTTTTTCGTTTTTGCTGCCGACGCACGGTGGGTTTGGTGCGCATTTGGCGCGCCATGGCGGTAAGCTCTACATCGAGTAGTAAAACCCGTTTCGCACCGCAGGTCCCAAGCCTGCCCGGTGCGCAGTAACAAGAGGAAGGGCCGTCTGTGAGTTCGCAGGACCGAACCGGCAGCCGACGCGCAAAAGTCATCCCCATAGCCGGGCTGGCCATTGCCGGAGCGTTAGCTTTGTCTGGATGTACGGCAGAGAATAAGAATGGCTGGTTGCCATCCACCCGTGAAACGACCAACCACACGGCAGGGATCATTGACCTGTGGGTCAACACCTGGATCACGGTTTTGATTATTGGCCTTATTACGTGGGGCCTGATCATCTGGTGCATCATCGCCTACCGCCGCCGCAAGGGGGCCACCGGCTTCCCCCGCCAAACCAGCTACAACCTCCCCCTGGAGGTGTTCTACGTGCTGGTGCCGCTTTTCATGGTGCTCGTGTTCTTCCACTTCACCGACGTCCAGCAGCAGTCCATCAATGCACGGGTATCCCATCCGGACCTCACCGTAGACGTCCGGGCCAAGCAATGGTCCTGGGACTTCAACTACCTGCAGGGCAGCAACGTTGCCGAGCCCGTTTACGACGTAGGCGTCCAGGCGCAGTTGGACGGCAAGACGTTCGACAAGTCGACACTTCCCACCCTGTACCTGCCGATCAACAAGAGCGTTGAACTGCAGCTCAACTCCCGTGACGTCATCCACTCCTTCTGGGTGCCGGCGTTCCTGGACAAGAAGGACGTCCTCCCCGGCGTCACCAACTACATGACACTGACGCCCACCGCCCTCGGCGAGTACGACGGCAAGTGCGCGGAGCTGTGTGGCGAGTACCACTCGGAGATGCTCTTCAACGTCAAGGTGGTTACGGAGGCTGAGTTTGAAGCCCACATGGCCTCCCTGCAGGCCAAAGGCCAGGTTGGCCATCTTGGCGGCAAGTATGACCGCAATCCGAACCAGAACCAGAAGTAGGGGGGAAGAGGAAAGTGTCTACACTCGAGTACTCGGCAGCTGAAGTCAGTTCAGCTGCTCCTAGGGTGGTCCCCGTGTCCAAGGGACGCATTGTCGTCAACTGGATTACGTCCACCGACCACAAGACGATCGGTTACATGTACCTGATCGCCTCATTTATCTTCTTCTGTCTTGGTGGCGTCATGGCGCTCATCATCCGGGCGGAGCTGTTTGAGCCCGGCATGCAGATCCTGCAGACCAAGGATCAGTACAACCAGCTGTTCACCATGCACGGCACCATCATGCTGCTCATGTTTGCCACCCCGCTCTTTGCCGGCTTCGCAAATGTGATCATGCCGCTGCAAATCGGTGCGCCTGACGTCGCATTCCCACGCCTGAACGCACTGGCCTTCTGGTTCTTCCTGTTTGGCAGCACCATTGCAGTCTCCGGCTTCATCACCCCGCAGGGTGCTGCCGCCTTCGGCTGGTTTGCCTACGCGCCGCTGTCCAACACGACGTTCAGCCCCGGTGTCGGTGGCGACTTGTGGGTGTTTGGCCTAGCCCTGTCGGGCTTTGGCACGATTCTTGGTTCGGTCAACTTCATCACCACGATCATCACCCTGCGTGCCCCCGGCATGACCATGTGGCGGATGCCCATCTTCACATGGAACACGCTCATCACGGCCATCCTGGTCCTCATGGCGTTCCCGCCGCTGGCCGCCGCCCTGTTCGCCCTGGGTGCCGACCGCCGCTTCGGGGCGCACATCTTTGATCCGGAAAATGGCGGTGCCATGCTGTGGCAGCACCTGTTCTGGTTCTTCGGCCACCCCGAGGTGTACATCATTGCCCTGCCGTTCTTCGGCATCGTGTCCGAAATTTTCCCGGTCTTCAGCCGGAAACCCGTCTTCGGCTACAAGGGCCTGGTCTTCGCCACCATTTCCATTGCGGCCCTGTCCGTGACGGTGTGGGCCCACCACATGTACGTCACCGGCCAGGTCATGCTGCCGTTCTTCTCCTTCATGACGATGCTGATCGCCGTTCCAACCGGCGTGAAGTTCTTCAACTGGATCGGCACCATGTGGCGCGGTTCGCTGACCTTTGAGACGCCCATGCTGTGGAGCCTCGGCTTCATCGTCACGTTCCTCTTCGGCGGCCTGACCGGCATCATCCTGGCCTCCCCGCCGCTGGACTTCCACGTTTCGGACACCTACTTCGTGGTGGCGCACTTCCACTACGTGGTCTTCGGCACGGTGGTGTTCGCCATGTTCGCCGGCTTCTACTTCTGGTGGCCCAAGTGGACCGGCAAGATGCTCAACGAGCGCCTGGGCAAGATCCACTTCTGGATGCTGTTCCTCGGCTTCCACGGAACGTTCCTGATCCAGCACTGGCTCGGCGTGCTGGGCATGCCCCGCCGCTACGCGGACTACATGCCGCAGGATGGCTTCACCTGGATGAACCAGTTCTCCACAATCTCCTCGTTCGTGCTTGGCGCGTCCATGATCCCATGGTTCTGGAACGTGTACATCACCTGGCGCAGTGCCAAGAAGGTTGAAGTTGACGACCCCTGGGGCTTTGGTGCCTCGCTGGAGTGGGCCACGTCCTGCCCGCCGCCGCGCCACAACTTCACGTCCCTGCCGCGCATCCGTTCCGAGCGTCCCGCACTTGACCTGCACCACCCGGAATTGGCACCGCACTACCAGCCGGCACCCGTGGCCGCGTCATCGAAGGGAGACGCCCAGTGAAGGTAGAATCCTGGCTCTTTATCCTTATCGGTCTTTTCTTCATCCCCGTCGGAACGGTGTACGGCTTCATGGTCGGCTGGCACGAACACGTCGGCTACCTGGCGCTTTACCTGCTGGCTGGCATGTGCCTGATGATCGGTGCGTATTCGTACTACACCGGCAACCGCGTCGGTCCCCGTCCTGAGGACAGGGTGGACGCTGAAGTGCACGAGGGATCCGGTGAACAGGGCCACTTCAGCCCCTGGAGCTGGTGGCCGCTGGTATTGGGGCTGGCTGCCGCGTCCGGTTTCATGGGCCTGGCAGTGGGCTGGTGGATCGTCTTTTTCGGCGCCGGCCTGGCAGTGATCGCACTGGTTGGCTGGGTGTACGAATACAGCCGCGGAGACCACGCACACTAGCCCGGGAAACAACGTCCCGCGGTGTGTGAACCCGCACAGCGACAAAGGGCCCGTCCCCCACTTGAAAGTGGGGGACGGGCCCTTTGCCTTTAATCCTGACTTTAATCCACGAACCACACCGGGGATCGGTTCCGGCGCGGGATGCTGCGGGCGGCCAGGCACCCCGGGAGGGCCTGTTCAGCGCGGATGGTTCAGGGTGGGGTCCTTGAGGTCGGTTGCCAGAAGCTCGGCGAGTCCGTCCACGGCCGCCCGGGTGGCGCCGTCGTCCTGCACCGATGCGGCGACGGAGACCACCACTTCGGTGCCGCACGCGAAGTCTGCCGTCATGACCTCCAGGAGCGAACGGCCGTCCACGGGCTCCAGGCCCTCCCTGGCAAGGGTGATTGGCAGTCCCGTTGCGTTGACGGCACGGACAAAGACCGCAGCCGGCCGTGCGTGGAGGCCCACACTGGCCGCTATGGTGGCTTTCCGGGTGTACATTGCTCGCTCCTTGGCGGTAGTTGCTTTACATATTGAGAGTAGTCGTGTTTTAGGCTGGAAATGGCCAATAAAGGAGTTTCATGGGTTACCCAGTACCGCCGGCAGCAAGCGTCCCAGGGCACCTGGAACGCGACTCGGGTGTCTCCGTGCACATCCAGCTCCGGGAGCTCTTCCGTGCCTATGTGACGGGCCTGGCGAAGGCGGGCAGCCAGCTGCCCTCCGAACGGGATCTTGCCGAGCATTTCGGCGTGGCGCGGATGACTGTCCGGCATGCCATCGAGGCATTGGTGGACGAGGAACTGCTGGACCGGGTGGTGGGGGTGGGCACGTTCGTCTCCCACGAAAAACTCGATGTCCAGGTCAAGCTGACCTCCTACTCCGAGGAGATGCAGCGCCGCGGCATGCGTCCGGCGGCGCGGACGTTGTCCTTCGAGCAGATTCCGGCCACGGCCCGTCTGGCCCGTGAGCTCCAAATGGAGGAAGGCCAGCCGGTCATCCGCTTCCGGCGGCTCCTGCTGGCCGATGAGGAGCCCATGAGCGTCGATGAGAACTTCATCCCTGCCTGGCGCGTTCCCGGAATCCTGGAGCAGGGCCCGCCCACTTCGCTGTACAACCTTTTGAGTGAGCGCTACGGGCTCGTGATCGAGTGGGGGGAGGACATTGTTGAGGCCAATGCCGCGACCCCTTCCATCGCGCGGCTGTTGAAGGTCGACGTCGGGGCTCCGGTCCTGCGCATGGAGCGCCATGCCTTCGTTTCGCAGTCGTCCGTGGACTATTCCATCTCCTTTTACCGCGCCGACCGCTACAAGCTGCGGGTGCCCCTGCAGCGCCCCGGGGTGCGCATCCGCCGCGGCTACTAGCGGGGGAGGCGGCGGGGCGTTCCAGGGGCCCTTGCGGGCCTGCGGCGCCATGTTTTCCATGGCGGCCGGCCATGCTTAAACGCGAGAGGGCGGCTCCCCTGGGGGAGCCGCCCTTCCGGACAGTCAGGCAGTGAAAGCCGTTGGTGCCTAGTAGCGGGACACCGGCTTGTGCTCTTCGGCGGACTCGATGGCCTCGTGGTGGCCGTGTCCGGCTTCCAGTTCCGCCGGGGTTGCCGGGGCAACCCGGTCCTCGAAGAAGAAACGGCTCAGTGCTGCACGCCGCTTTTCCGTCTTGGTCACAATCCCGTTTTCGTTGGGGATGCCTTCCTCGGCAACGGGTGACTCGTAGCTGACCAGCCGGTAGCGCTTGTAGTCGTCCAGCTGGGCGTGCATCTCCTGGAACTCGCCGTGCGGCAGGCGCACAATGCGGCCCGTCTCGCGGCCATGCAGGGCAATCTCACGATCCTTGCGCTGCAGCGCCAGGGCCACACGCTTGGTCACGATGAAGCCCAGGATGGGACCGGCGAAGAACAGTGCACGCAGCCAGTACGTGACGTCGTTCAGCGAGACCTGGAAGTGGGTGGCGATCAGGTCGGAGCTTGCAGCCGCCCACATGACGCAGTAGAAGATGAACCCTGACACGCCGATGGCCGTACGGGTCGGCGCGTTGCGCGGGCGGTCCAGCACGTGGTGCTCGCGGTCGTCGCGGGTGACCCAGCGTTCGATCCAGGGGTAGGTGAACAGGAGGATGAACACGATGCCGGCAGGCACCAGGGCTGGCAGCAGGATGTTGAGGCTCAGCGTGTTGACGCCCCAGGGGAGTGGGATGTTCCATTCCATCGGGATGTTGAACAACCAGCCCGGCATGAGGCGCAGGGCACCGTCGACCCAGCCGATGTACCAGTCAGGCTGGGTGCCGGCGGAGATGGGGGACGGGTCGTATGGACCGTAGTTCCAGATCGGGTTGATCGTGAACAGGGCGGCGACGAAGGCGATGATGCCGAAGATGATGAAGAAGAATCCACCGGCCTTGGCGGCGTATACCGGTCCGAGCGGGTAGCCGACCACATTGCGGTCGCTGCGTCCCGGGCCGGGGTACTGGGTGTGCTTGTGCACAACCACCATGAACAGGTGTACCGCCACAAGCAACAGGATGATGGCCGGGATCAGCATGATGTGGAACATGTAGAGCCTGCTGATGATGACGGTTCCGGGGAACTCGCCACCAAAGAGGAAGAAGGAAATGTAGGTTCCGACCACCGGGATGGCCATGATCACGCCGTCGATGATGCGCAGGCCGTTGCCGGACAGCAGGTCATCGGGAAGCGAGTAGCCGGTGAAGCCTTCAGCCATGGACATGATCAGCAGGATGCCGCCGACCACCCAGTTCAGTTCGCGCGGCTTGCGGAAGGCGCCGGTGAAGAACACGCGCAGCATGTGCACCGAGACGGCGGCCACGAAGAGCAGCGCCGACCAGTGGTGCACCTGGCGCATGAACAGCCCGCCGCGGACGTCAAAGGAGATGTTCAGGGTGGAGTCATACGCCACCGACATCTGCAGCCCCTTGAGCGGGACGTAGCTGCCGTTGTAATGCGTCTCCGCCATGGACGGGTCAAAGAAGAGCGTCAGGAAGGTGCCGGAGAGCAGCAGGATGACGAAGGTGTACAGTGCCACCTCGCCGAACATGAAGGACCAGTGGTCGGGGAAAACCTTCCGGCCAAACTCGCGAAGGATGCCGGAGCCCCCCACGCGCTGGTCAACAAAGTCGGTGATGCGGCCCGTCGAGGTCTTGGCCTTGTACGGTGATTGCGTTGCAGAACTCATGATTAGCCACGCTCCCAGAAGCTCGGTCCGACAGGTTCGTGGAAGTCGCTCTGTGCGACCAGGTAGCCTTCACTGTCCACCGTGATGGGCAGCTGGGGCAAGGGGCGGACGGCCGGGCCGAAGATCACCTTGCACTCCTGCGTCAGGTCGAACGTCGACTGGTGGCAGGGGCACAGCAGGTGGTGTGTCTGCTGCTCGTAGAGGGCCACGGGGCAACCGACGTGCGTGCAGATCTTGGAGTGGGCAACGATGCCGTTGTAGGACCAGTCCTCGCGGCCGGGAGACGGGTGCAGTTCGCTGGGATCCAGGCGGACCAGCAGCACAGCGGCCTTGGCCTTCTCTTCCAGCTTGCCCTCAGTCAGGTTGTTCAGCGACTCGGGGATGACGTGGAAAACGGAACCGTTGGTCACGTCGGCAGCCTTGATCGGCGTGCCGTCAGGGTCGCGGGCCAGGCGTTCGCCGGCCTTCCACAGGGTGTGGTGCAGGTCGTTGCCGGGCAGCGGGCCGAGATCGCGAAGGATGGCGATGGCCGGCAGCGGTGCCAGCGCCATGGCGCCGATCAGGGTGTTGCGGATCAGGGGACGGCGCTTGATGCCGGTTTCTTCAATGATGTCGTCAACGATTTGCACGGCCGCGACGCGGTCGTCTTCGGTGCGCAGGGCGTGGCGTTCCTCGGAAACTTCATGGTCGGGCATGAGGGCCCTGGCCCAATGCACGATGCCCGTTCCAATGCCCAGCATGGCGAAACCGACGCCCAGGCCCAGGAACATGTTCTGGAGTTGCAGGGTGGTCAGTGTCTGGTCCAGGCGAATGCCAAAGTAGGCAAAGAAGAAGAGCAGGGTGCCGATGACGGAAATCCCAAACAGGATTGCCACCTGGCGCTCGGCCCGCTTTGCTGCCTTGGGGTCCGTGTCAGCCAGTCGCAAACGATGTGGCGGAAGTCCCGGGTCCTGGAACTTCTCCACCTCTTCGTGACCAGCCTTAGCTACGGCGCCCGAACTGGCCGGCGTGCCGTCACTATGGTTGCCCATAATCCCCTCATCCTTCTCTTATCCCGGTACTTTCCCGGGGTCGTAATGTATGTTTCGCGCGGCTGCCTGGGGCAGCCAAAATCTTGTGGAGGCCGGTCAGGAAGTCCTGGACGTCAGCCAGACCGTGAAGCCGATGACCACGCCGAGGACGGCGGTCCACAGGAACAGGCCTTCGGAGACCGGGCCAAGGGAGCCGAGAGCGGCTCCACCGGGGGAGCCCTGGTGCTCGATGGTGTTCAGGAACGTGATGATGTCCCGCTTGCCTTCCGGGGTGATGTTTGCGTCGTTGAAGACCGGCATGTTCTGCGGACCGGTGACCATCGCTTCGTAAATGTGGTCGTTGGACACGCCGGCCAGGGCCGGTGCAAACTTGCCGCGGGTCAGGGCGCCGCCGGCAGCTGCAGCGTTGTGGCACATGGCGCAGTTGACGCGGAACAGCTCGCCACCCTTGGTGGCGTCTCCCTTGCCGTCAAGGTACTGCGCTTCGGGGATGCCCGGGCCGTTGCCGAGGGTGGCGACGTAGGCTGCGAGTTCGTTGGTCTGGTCGGCGTTGAACTGGGCCGGCTTCTGGAGGGCCTGCGGGCCCTGCATCTGCATGGGCATGCGGCCCGTGCCGACCTGGAAGCTGACTGCCGCAGCGCCGACGCCTGCCAGGGAGGGGCCGTTTTCCGTGCCCTTGGCACCGAGGCCGTGGCAGGTGGCGCAGTTGGCCACAAACAGCTTCTCGCCCTCGTGGGCCTGGCCGGCGGTAAACGTGGTGGTGTCAGCCTTGGCCTGGTTCACTGTTGTGACAACGGCGTACAGCCCGCCGGTAAGCATGAGCCCCAGCACCAGCAGCGCTATTGCTGCCAGCGGATGACGTCGCTTCTGCGAAAGTGCCTTCACTTGGTGGTTCCTTTGATCTATATCCAGCAGCCTCTGGTGAGAGCCGCAAATGCTAATTCTGCGTCGTGTAGAAGAAAACTGTTTGCCAGCCTACTTCAGGATGTAGATGACCAAGAACAGGCCGATCCACACAACGTCGACGAAGTGCCAGTAGTACGAGGTAACGATGGCGCTGGTTGCCTCGAAGTGTCCAAACTTCTTCGCGGCGTAGGCGCGCCCAATGATAAGGAGGAAGGCGATGAGCCCGCCGATCACGTGCAGGCCGTGGAAGCCGGTGGTGATGTAGAAGGCGGAGCCATAGGCGTTTGAACTGAGGGTGATGTGCTCGGAGGTCAGCGTCGCGTATTCGGTTGACTGGCCGGCCACGAAGATGGCACCGAGGATGAAGGTCAGCAGGAACCATTCAGTCATTCCCCAACGGGTGAACTGGAGGCGGCTGCCGATGCGGCGGGGCTGGAGGTTCTCCGCGGCGAACACACCCATCTGGCAAGTAAAGGAGCTTGAGACCAGGACGAGGGTGTTGACCAGGGCGAAGGGAACTTCCAGCTTGGCCGTTTCTTCCGCCCACAGCCCACCGGTGGTGGAGCGGAGCGTGAAGTACATGGCAAAAAGGCCGGCGAAGAACATCAACTCGCTGGACAGCCAAACCACGGTTCCTACAGAAACCATGTTGGGGCGGTTCAGCGTCGGATGCGCCGGGATACTGGGGGCATGGGTCGCGGTTGTCACATAGACATTATGTCTGTAAATCGCCTGAGTTCCCAATGCGAAATGCCGAATCGGCGATCTTTTTCTACAAACCTGCGAAATTCCGGCTGATTCCCAGGCTTAATCCAGATGGCCATGCATAGCATGGCCGTGGTGTCAATGGTCACAATCGCATGGACTGCCGCTGTTTCGTCTAACATCGAGAGGGTGAACCCTCAAGATGGCCCCCTGGCCGCAGCCCCGACCTGGCCGGATCTCATCGCCTCATTGATCAGGGGCAACAATCTTTCCTCCGCGCAGACGGAGTGGGCCATGAACACCATCATGGCAGGAAACGCCTCTGACGTGCAGATCGCCGGCTTCCTTGTGGCGTTGCACGCCAAGGGGGAGACCGTCGAGGAAGTGAACGGCCTGGTCGAGGCCATGCTGTTCAATGCCCGGCCGCTGGCGATCACCGGCGAGGCGCTGGACATCGTGGGCACCGGGGGAGACCGGCTCAACACCGTCAACATCTCGACCATGGCGGCGATGGTCTGTGCCGGCGCCGGGGCCACCGTGGTCAAGCATGGCAACCGCGCGTCGTCCTCGGCCGCAGGGTCCGCGGACGTCCTGGAGTCGCTCGGCGTCCGCCTGGACCAGTCGGTGGAACTGGTGGAACGGGCCGCCGTGGAGGTGGGCATCACGTTCTGCTTCGCGAACCTCTTCCACCCCTCGATGCGCCACGCGGCCCCGGCGCGGGCCCAGCTGGGCGTGCCCACCGCCTTCAACCTGCTCGGCCCGCTCACCAACCCCGCCCACGTGGCTGCCTCGGCCATCGGTGTCGCGGACACGCGGCTGGCGCCGCTGGTGGCTGGCGTGCTGGCGGCCCGCGGCGTGCGTGCCCTGGTGTTCCGCGGCAGCGACGGCCTGGATGAACTGACGACGACGGGACCCTCCCGCGTGTGGGAGGTCCGGGACGGCGCCGTGGTGGAGTCCGGGTTTGACCCCCTCGACGTCGGCATCCCGCGGGCCACCATCGATGACCTGCGTGGCAAGAACGCCGACTACAACGCCGGGGTGGTGCGCCGTGTCCTGGACGGGGAGCGCGGTCCCGTGCGTGACGCCGTCGTACTTAATGCGGCCGCGGGCCTCGTGGCCTACGACCAGGATGCCAAGGGCACGCTCGAGGAGCGGATCAGGTTTGCCGTGGCCCGTGCCGAAGCGTCGATTGACGGGGGAGCGGCGGCCGGCGTGCTCAAGCGCTGGGTGGCACTGAGCACCGGACAGGCTTAAACGCAGAAAGTGCCGGGAACGCCGCCGCGGCGGCGTTCCCGGCACAGGCTGCCTGCTAGCCGTCGAAGCCGAGTGCGAAGGCCGCGTCGAGGTCATGCTGGGAATAGGCCCGGAAGGAGATCTGTGTTGTCGTGGACATCACGGAGTCGACCTTGGAGAGTTTGTCGGCGATGACGTCGGCCAGGTCCTCGTGCTTCTGCACGCGGGCAATGGCGATCAGGTCCCATTCGCCGGTGACCGAGTAAACCTCGCTGATGCCGGCAAGTTCGGAAATTTCCTGGGCGGCCTCGGGGATGCGGGAGGCGTTGGTCTTGATCAGGACGAAGGCGGTGATCACGGGAGGGGTCCTTTGCGTCAGGGGCACGGTGGCGGGGTGTTCGACTTTGATGGTAGCCCACTTGGGGCCCGGTTCAACGCTTAGGGCCGTACCTTCGTGCCAGCCGGGCCAGGAGCCGCTGGCCCAGGAGAAACACGCCCAGCACGATCGTGGCCACGATGACAAAGGGCGTTTCGGCGGTGGCACCCGAGAGGATGCGCAGCGCCATGCCGCCGGCCACCGTAATCAGCCAGATGCAGACGCCCGCCGGCCACAGGGAGACGGGACGCTGCCAGTTGCGGGTCAGCAGCCAGCCGAGGACCAGTGCGGCCAGGAACGGCCAGGCAGTGGTGAAGACGCCGCCCACGGACAGCGACTCATGGTGGGAGCTGCGGCCGGACAGGGCAAAGACGACGACCAGCAGGACGTCCATGACGGCTGAATAGGCAAGGAGCTTGGGGGTGCGTTGGGTGGGAGCGTGTATCACCCAGCCAGCTTAGCCGCAATGGTGCGCCGGCCCGGCACCGGGCGGCACCGGGCGGCACCGGGCGGTTGGCCCCGGTGGTGTCCGGCATCCTGGGCCGGGCCCTTGTTGCCCGGCCCGGCCGCCGCTAAAGTGTCCAGCACATGCAATGGCAAGGGGAGTGGTGGGCGTGGGACAGATCGGCACGTGCCTGTGGTTTGACGGGCGGGCAGAGGAAGCGGCGGAGTTTTACGTCGGCCTCTTCGAGAACTCCAGCATCAAGGACGTGGCCCGGTGGGGCGACGGCGGCCCCTACCGGGCAGGCACGGCGCTGACTGTCCAGTTCGAACTGGAAGGACGCAGCTTCCGGGGGCTGAACGGCGGGCCGGAGTTCACGTTCAACGAGGCCATCTCCTTTGAACTGTACTTTGACACGCAGGAGGAGCTCGACGCCAAATGGGCCGCCCTGACGGCCGACGGCGGCCAGGAAAGCCAGTGCGGCTGGCTGAAGGACAAATTCGGGGTCTCCTGGCAGCTGATTCCCACCATGCTGCCCACGGTGCTCAACGGACCCGACCCGGCCGGTGCCGGACGTGCCATGCAGGCCATGCTGGGCATGGGGAAGCTGGACATTGCCGCGTTGCAGGCCGCGTACGACGGCTAAAGGTGGCGCAGGAAGCGCTGCGGGGCGTCCAGGAAGGAGCGCCAGTTGCGCACCAGGTC
Source organism: Arthrobacter sp. SDTb3-6 (assembly GCF_013376095.1). Taxonomy (GTDB): domain Bacteria; phylum Actinomycetota; class Actinomycetes; order Actinomycetales; family Micrococcaceae; genus Specibacter. Next base: position 113,243 of record NZ_JAAMFN010000006.1, read on the forward strand.
CAGCCCGTCCCAGGTCGCCGGGCGCAGCCCCCAGCCGCCCACCTCGTAAATGTCCGCACCCGGCAGTGCCGCCAACAGCGGCGAGTGGGTCGAGAGGATGATTTGGGAACCGCCGTCGGCCAAGAGCTCCCGGAGAACGGCCAGCAGGGACAGGCAGCCGGTGAAGGACAGGGCGGACTCCGGCTCGTCCAGGATCCACAGGCCGCCGCCCCGGAACCTGTCCTCGGCGAGGGACAGGAACGACTCCCCGTGCGACATGCGGTGGAACGGCGCGTCCGCCCTGGTGGTGGACGGGTTGTCCTCGAGGTAGCTGAAGAAGCCGTGCATGGTTTCCGCGCGCAGGAAGTAGCCGTACCTGCCGGCCCCGGGGTTGCGGGCCAGCAGCAGGCTGTTGGCAAGGGCGGACTCGGTGGCCCGGCTGCGGTGCATCGCGCCCGTGGAGCCGCCCTCCGGGTTGAGCCCGTAGGCCATGGCGATCGCCTCGACAAGTGTTGACTTGCCGGCGCCGTTCTCCCCGACAAGGACCGTGGCGGGGCCCAGGTCCAGCCCCGCGTCCAGGAGCTGGCGCACGGCTGCCAGCGTGGCCGGCCATTCGTTCCGGGGCAGGGGTTCGTGGGGATCCTCGCCGATGTGGCGCACGGGCGTCTTGGCAAACCTCATGGGGCCATTCTCACAGACGGCGCGGGATTGGCGCCTCAGCCGGCCTCCGGCCCCTTCGCCAGCCCCTCGACCACCACGACGCCGGGCAGTCGGGTCAGCCCGTCCGGGGCCAGCCGCAGCTTGCTGGTGCGGTTGCCGCCGCCCATGATGACCTCGGGCTGTTCCAGGACCGCGCTGTCGACGTAGATGGGCATGCCCGAGATGCCAAAAGGCGTGACGCCGCCAATGGCCATGCCGGTGCATTCCACCGTCAGCTCCGCGTCGGCGAAGGACGCCCGCTTCACCCCGAGCAGCTCCTTGACCTTCCTGTTCACGTCCAGGCGCGTGGTGCCCAGGACCACGCACACGGCCTGCACGGACGGCTCCACCTTGCGCGAGGTCACGACGATGGTGTTCGCGGCCTGCCCGAGCGCGACGTTGTAGTGGGCACAGAAGACGGCAGTGTCGGACAGCTCGTCGGCGCACGGGAGTACCTCGTGGGCAATGCCGTGGACTGCGAGTGCGTCCCGGACTGAAGGCATGAGGATGTCCGCGGAAACGGCGTCGTGCTTGGCCATGCATCCAGAGTACCGGTGCGGGCCCCGGCGGCTGGCGCACCGGCTACTGCCTGCGTGCCGCCCATGCGATGCGGCTGCCGCGGACCTCCAGGTCCGGGCTGCGCAGGGGCGAACCGGGGCCGTCGTCGGTGAGCAGGTGCTGCAGGGCCTCGAGGTCCGACGGGGGTGCGATGCCTTCAAGTGCCGGGCCCATCCGCCCCAGGAAGGTGCGGGCATAGCGGGAGGCAAGCTCCGGCGTCGGCCGTCCCACTGAGGGGAACAGGCGTTGTTCGACGGCGGTGAATCCGGCCCGTTCCAACCCGGGCCGCCAGTCGGGGAAGGAATTCCAGCCCCGTTGGGCCAGGGCGGCGTGCAGCCGGGATTCCAGGCCGTCGTGGAAGGCGTCAGGGAGGAAGCGCGGCAGCCCGTCCATTTCGATGACCACCAGCAGCCCGCCGGGCCTGAGCGCGGCATGGATGTCCCGCATGGTGCGGTCCGGGTCGGTGAGCTCATGCAGGAAGGACGACGCCCAGACCAGGTCGGCGTGCAGTTCCGGCGGCCAGCTTTCGTTGACATCCGACCGGACGGCACGCACGCGCCCGTCCAGGCCCTGAGCGCGGGCGGCCGCCACCGTGCGGCTGAGCATGGCGTCCGACCTGTCCACGGCCACGACCTCCGCTTGCGGGAAGCGGCGCGCCAGCGCCAGGGTGCCCACGCCGGATCCGGCGCCCACGTCCACAATGCCGGCGGACGCGGGCGCCAGCCCGGCAGCCCACTGCGTGGCATCGTCAAGGTAGGAGCCGAGGACCTGCGCGTCCAAGTCAAGGAGGTCCGCCAGTTCGGCCTCGTGGGGGTGGGCGTGTCCGTGTGCGGCGGCCAGGTGGTGATGGGCGTGATCAGTCATGGTTTCCACGGTAGCTGTCCGATGCGCAGATGGCATATACTTTTGCGCATGACGCAAGAATTCGCCATGGACATGGTCATCCGCCAGCGCCTGCGCGGCCTGAGGCTCGCCCGCGGGTGGTCGCTGGAAAACCTTGCCGCGCGCTGCAACCTCAGCCCGTCAACGCTGAGCCGCCTGGAAACCGGCCACCGCCGGATCGCGCTGGACCAGCTGGTGCCCATTGCCCGGGCCCTGGACACCACCCTGGATGCGCTGGTTGAGCCGGTGGGGGAGGAGGACGTCGTCATCCGGCCCGAGGCCGGGCACACCCCGGGGCTGACCACGTGGATCCTGTCCGATGAACGCGCCCTGCACGGCAAGGTCGTCGCCAAAATGCGCATCACTGCCGAACGGACAGGGGGGCTGGGTGTCCATCCGGGACGCGACTGGTTTACCGTCCTCTCCGGCACGGCGCGGCTGGAGCTGGGGGAGCGGACCATCCTGGTGCACGCCGGTGAGGTGGCCGAGTTTTCCACCATGGTGCCGCACTGGATCGGCGCCCATGGCGGGCCCGTGGAAATCGTGAGCATCCTCAACCACGACGGCGGACTGGCCCACCTTCACGGCCCGGACACCGCCGCGTAAAGCGCCCGGGCCCGGAATCCTATGCGGTCCGGGCATGGGCTATGACCAGCCCGATGGGGGCGCTGACCAAAAGGACGACCACCATGATGCGGAACGCCCAGAGGAGCAGCGGCAGGTGCCTGCCGGCTCCCCGGACGGCCCAGATGAACATCGCCAGGGCAATGACGAGCAGTGCCGCACCCAAATATGTCAGGGCGGGTGTGGCGAGGAGGGTGCCGAGGAGGACGGCGATGGTTGAAAGGTTCAGCACCACGGCCTCGCCGGACAGGAACGTCGGGGAGAGTTCCCTGGACGCCAGCCCGGCCTGTCCAAGGCCCAGCACCAGTTGGGCGACGCCGGCCACCAGCACCAGGTAGGCCACGGCCCACGATGAGTTGTAGCTGGGGGAGCCGGCACTGGCGGCGGAGAGGACGCCGCCAAGGACCAGGCTGATGCCGCCGATGACGAGGAAGGGGATAGCGGATTTGTTCACAACTCCCAGCATATTTGTCTTCCTGTGCGCCACCTGAAAGCCGGGGCGCCGTCACACTGCGGCCGTGGCCTGTCTCCGGCTACGTGGCCGGGTAAAGCGCAGCGAGGGGTGCGACGGCGACGATCCCTTCGGCCTGGCGGGCCAGTGCGGGGTCGAGGGTGACGAACGCATCCGCCTGCAGCTGGGCGACGGCAATGTACTCGGCATTGGCCGTGTCGTCCAGGTGGAGCCGCTCCGCCACCTGCCAGGCGACGGCCCGTGAGACCCTGTCGCCGAGCAAGCGGATATGCATCGAGGTGATGCGGTCCAGGAGCGCCATGGCCTCCTTGCCACTCAGCTCACCCCGCCGTGACGCCTGGTACAGCGATGAGAGGCATTGTGAGCGCAGGATTGTCGGTGCCACGAGCTGGTCGCCGTCGGCAATCGCCACCCCGTCCCGTGCCAGCTGGATGGCGGCAGGGGCATCGATCACATATCTCGTCATGCCCCCATTATTGGTGCCGCGCCCGCGGGTGTCCATGGCAGCGGCCGGGAGCTTCCAGACAGGGGCAAAGTGGGAGGACCTGCGTTGGCAAGCGGACAGGGGGTCGGAGGGTTGTCGCCCGGGTGGCCGGCAGCGGCCGGCTGTTCGCAGAGGCTTTGGCCATTGCCGGTTTCGCCTCGATCCGCTATGACAAGCGCGTGTCGGGTCCGTATGCGATGCAGAACATTCCCAGGCCCACCGGCAGGTTGAGCATGCAGTCGCACCTGGATGAGCGGAGCTGATGCCCAAAGGTGCCGAGGCTGCTGCGCCCTACTATGCCGGCTTGCCGATGGACCCGGACCCCGCCCTGCCAGACAGTGTGAAGATGGTGCTCGCCAGCTTCGAGGCACCGGCAAACCTTCCCTTGGCCAGGGAACTGTGGCTCGAATCGGCCCGCGACCCGCTGCAGCAGGTCCGAATTCCCACGCTGGTGTTGATCGGGGGGCAGGGACGTCCAGATTGACGTCCCTGCCGATGGGGCCCGCTTCAGGAAGCCGGTGCCGGGATGCCAAATGTGGACTTCGCCTTCCCGCCCAACGCCAACCATGTTTTCAAGGAAGACCGTCGCAGCCCCGCCGAGGTGGCCGCGACACCGGGCAACAAATACAACGAACCGGGCACGCATCCCGATCCGGAAAGCCTTGAAGTGATTCTCGGCTGGCTCGGACGGACCGGGGAATCCATCACACGCGGCTAGGAAAAACTGCAGCGTGAAAATCCCGGGGCCGTTGGAGCCAGCCGCAGTCGTGGGGAGGGCCGTTTCGCTTTAGTTTACATAATGTAGATTATCGGCGTTAAACCCACTGGAGTGGAAGTAGCTTCGAGAACACCCGGTCCGCCGAAGAATTCGAGGGTTTCGCAGGTCAACCAGTGTCCGCCGTAATTGAACGGGCCCGTGGGACGAATCAGGGTTTACCGTCGGATCCGTCGCGCCTGTAGGTTTCCTGCCTCCAGTGCATGTTTCCAGGGTTGAAGGGTCGTCGTGGGTGGTGCCGTTCCTGGTTTCGTCCCTCGAATGCTGATGAACCCGGCCGAAAACATCGCACGGGAAACCTGGAACCGTGTAGCGGTCACCAAGGAACAGGTCACCATGGGGACCGCCCGGATCGCATTGCCGGGCCGGATCCGCTGGCCGTGCGATGGAGCGCACCCCACGAACTCGCCAGCCTTGCACCCGTGGCCATCACCGCCGGCACTCTCGGCTGCTCCCCCGCCGCCATCGACCGCCTCGCCACGGACTCGGCCGTCGCCCACGCCCAATATGTCGCCGCGACGGGAACGGTCAGGAAAAGCCCCTGAACACGCCGTCGTCATCGGTGCGCCCCGCGAACTCTTCCCAGTCCATATTGGAGATGTTCAGGTTGTTCTCGACTCCCCAGAGTTCGCTGGCGATGCAACGAAACGGTTGGCGCGCATCATCGTCCAGATCAATAACCTGAATTGGATATCCACGTTCCATTGCAGCGCGATCCACTATGAACAGGACCGACACCTGGTCATTGGCCTTAATGGCAGCTTGTCGGACTTGCTCCCAACTGACGCCATCCCAAACGCTGTCATCGACCACATCCACGTAAGCGCGGAATCCGTCCCCGTTTTCCGCAAGAACAACGGACAATGCATCTTCCCAACGCTCTTCGTCGCTCAATGTCGTGCAGACCAGGAGTGATTTACTTGTCTTTGGGAGCGTCAACATGAGGCTATCGAACCACGGTTACCGCCCTTCACATTTGAACGCGCCCAGTCGGCATCTTTTTCGCCAGGACGGGTGCCCACTCCCCTTCCACCAATGACCGGCCGTGGTCGAGTTGAAGGCCGATGGACCACCCGGAATGTGGGCACGTGCCGGATGGTTGGTGAGGAGCGTCCTACTGCAGCTTGCCGGGTTCGTGCTGGGCGCCGGCAGCGCCTGCGGTGGCGACGATGTCTTGCAGTGCCGTCACATGCGCGGCGAGTGCGGCGCGTCCGGCCCCGGACAGGTTGACCCAGGTACGGGGCCGTTTGCCGACGTATCCCTTCTCCAGTTCGACATAGCCCAGTTTTTGGAGATTCGTCAGCTGCTTGGACAACGCCGAGTCCGAAAGCCCGAGCTCGGTGCGGACGAAACCGAACTCCGCCCATTGGGTGCCCGCCAGCAGGGACACGATGTGCAGCCGGGTGGGGTCCAACAACATCTGATCCAAGGACCTTTCTCGCGGCGTCACGGGTGCCGTCTTTTCCTCTCGTCCGGGGCCATGTGCAGCAGCGAATGGGATACCGGTCGGAGCACCAGCACCACCACCGCGGCGATGGCCACGGACCAGACCGTGTGCGTGAGCGGCACATGCCAGGTGCTCGATCCCACGGCAATGAGGAGGCACAGCGCCAGGAAAGCGATGGCCAGCAGGTACTTCCCGCTGACTGCTTTCCGTGGCACGGATTGCCGGTCCGGCACCGCCCTGTAGCCCATTGCGGCGGCGACCCGCTTGGACCGGCTACCCAGGACCAGGAGCATGGCGAGTCCGGCGATGGCCAGTCCGGGCAACGACCCCAACGGCGACCACAGATCAGCGGCCAGCCCGGCCAGGATCGTTCCTGCGGCCATCGCCCACCAGAGCCACTCCGGCTTTCTCGCAGCCTTCGCCGCCGCCCGCTGCTGCCGAGTGCGGATCCCGCCGAGCTCCGATGCCGCCTGCTCCGGCGACGGTGTCTCATGCTTCATCGCTTAACCCCTGCATTTCTCTCCAAGGAGGCTACTTTCCTGGAAAGAAAATAACATTAACTTTCCATCCAGGCAAGTACTTTCTTTGCCTCCTTGGCACTAGAAAATGTGTCGGAAACCCGCAAAGCCCATCACGGGGGTCGCCGTCGTGCGGGTCAAGGGTCGCGCGGATGCCACGGCAGCCCCCGGACCGCGGACGCGTGGGAGTTGACTGGCTGGCTGACGGTATGTCCTTGCCCGGGTTGGACCGGGCAGACCCATGGGTCCGCGGCACGCCGAGCGTGCGTACGCGACCAAAACCCACAAGGTACGTGGGCTGCAGTGACAGGGCGTCGAGAACTGACCAACCGGGGACGTAACCACCAAGACGTGGAAAAACCAACGTTGTGAGGAACAGCACTCCCTGCGCGGCAATTCGATGTCGAGAACGTACGATCAGTTCCGTCCCAGTATTGATCGCGGCCACAATGGGCCATACCGCAATATAAGGAGAATACGATGAAGTACCTGCTGCTCAAGCACTACCGCGGAGCACCGGCGCCCGTCAACGACGTCCCCATGGACCAGTGGGCGCCCGAAGAAATATCCGGGCACATGAAGTACATGGGTGACCTGGCCGCCAGCCTGGTGGGCAGCGGCGAGTTCGTGGACGGCCAGGCACTTGCCCCCGAGGGGACCTTCGTCCGTTATGACGGCGAGGGACGGCCGCCAGTCACCGACGGCCCCTTCGCCGAGACCAAGGAGCTCATCGCAGGCTGGATGATCGTCGATGTCGACAGCCATGAGCGTGCCCTCGAACTGGCCGGGGAGCTCTCGGCGGCCCCGGGCGCCGGTGGCAGGCCGCTGCAGGAATGGATTGAGGTGCGCCCGTTCCTGGAGGCGCCACCGACGGTCACGGAGTGACACCGACGTGGACGAAGCACTCCTTCGCACTCTCCCACCTGCAGTAATCGGCGTCCTCGTCCGCCGCGGAGCAAACTTCGCCGCGGCCGAGGACGCAGTCTAGGACGCATTGGTGGAAGCGCTGCGAACCTGGCCCGCTGATCCGCCCCGGGATGCGAAAGGCTGGCTGGTCAGCGTCGCTTGGCGGAAATTCCTCGACGCAACCAGGTCGGACGCCTCGCGCCGGCAGCGCGAGGAACGCGTTGATGACGAGCCGGTGCCGGGGCCCGCCAACGCGGTTGATGACACCCTCCAGCTCTACTTCCTGTGCGCCCACCCGGCATTGACGCCTGCCTCCTCGGTTGCCCTCACCTTGCGTGCCGTCGGCGGGCTGACCACGCGGCAGATCGCCGCGGCGTACCTGGTGCCGGAGGCGACCATGGCGCAGCGCATCAGCCGCGCGAAGCGGACCGTCTCCGGCGTCCGGTTTGGCCAGCCCGGCGACGTGGCCACGGTGCTTCGCGTCCTCTACCTGGTGTTCAACGAAGGGTATTCCGGCGACGTCGATCTCGCCGCCGAAGCCATCCGGCTGACCCGCCAGCTTGCCGGCATGATCGACCATGAAGAGGTGGCGGGGCTGCTCGCCCTGATGCTGCTCCACCATGCCCGGCGCCCCGCCCGCACAACGCGCGACGGCCTCCTGGTGCCGCTCGCCGAACAGGACCGCGGACTGTGGGACCGGGGCCTCATCGGCGAGGGCGTCGGGATCCTGCAGGCGGCCCTGGCCCGCGACAGGCTCGGTGAATACCAGGCCCAGGCTGCGATCGCCGCCCTGCACGCCGACGCTCGCAGCGCCGGGGAAACCGACTGGGCGCAGATCACGGAGTGGTTTGACGAACTGGTGCGGCTGACGGGCAGCCCGATCGCCCGGCTCAACCGGGCCGTGGCCGTGGGCGAGGCCTACGGTGCCCCTGCCGGGCTGGAGGCGCTGTCCGCGTTGGCGGCCTCGCTCCCCCGCCATGCCGCGGTGGCCGCGTACCTGCACGAGCGCAACGGCGAGCCGGCTGCAGCGGCAGAACTCTACGCGGAGGCGGCCCGGAAGGCGCCCAACCTGCCCGAACGCGAACACCTGCTGCGGCAGGCCGCGCGGCTCAACGCCCGCCCCCGGCCGTGAACGAACATCCGGGACGCGGCCGGTGCCCGGTGCGGCGTCAGGCGCCGACGTAGGCGGCCAGGTGCTCCCCCGTCAGCGTCGCCCGCGAGGCCACCAGCCCGGCCGGCGTGCCCTCGAAAACAATCGATCCGCCGTCGTGCCCGGCCCCGGGGCCGATGTCGATGATCCAGTCCGCGTGGGCAATGACCGCCTGGTGGTGCTCAATGACGACGACCGACTTGCCGGAGTCCACAAGCCGGTCCAGCAGGCCCAGAAGGTTCTCCACGTCGGCCAGGTGCAGCCCGGTGGTGGGTTCGTCCAGGATGTAGACCCCGCCCTTCTCCCCCAGGTGCGTGGCGAGCTTGATGCGCTGCCGCTCGCCGCCGGACAGCGTGGTGAGCGGCTGCCCGAGGCTGAGGTAGCCAAGCCCGACGTCGGCCAGGTGGCCCAGGATCTTGTGGGCCGCGGGGATGCGGGACCCGCCGGCGCCAAAGAACTCCAATGCTTCGGCGACCGGCATGGCCAGCACCTCGCTGATGTCCTTCCCGCCCAGGCGGTAGTCGAGGACGGCGGCCTGGAAGCGTTTTCCGCCGCACTCCTCGCAGGGGGTGGAGACGGTGTCCATGAAGCCGAGCTCGGTGTAGATGACGCCTGCTCCCTTGCAGACCGGGCAGGCGCCCTCGGAATTGGCGCTGAACAGCGCCGGCTTGACGCCGTTGGCCTTGGCGAAGGCCTTGCGGATCGGGTCGAGCAGGCCCGTGTACGTTGCCGGGTTGCTGCGCCGGGAGCCCTTGATTCCGGCCTGGTCGATGGTCACCACCCCGTCACGGCCGGAAACCGAGCCGTGGATCAGGGAGCTCTTGCCCGAGCCGGCCACGCCGGTGACGACGGTCAGCACGCCCAGGGGAATGTCGACGTCGACGTCCTTGAGGTTGTTGGTGTTGGCGCCGCGCACCCCAAGCGCCCCCGACGCCTTGCGCGGGTTGTCCTTCAGCGACGCGCGGTCGTCAAGGTGCCGCCCGGTCAGGGTGCCGCTGGCACGCAGCCCGTCCACCGTCCCCTCGAACATGACCTCCCCGCCCTGGGAACCGGCAAGGGGTCCCAGGTCGATGACGTGGTCGGCGATGGCGATCGCCTCCGGCTTGTGCTCCACCACCAGCACCGTGTTGCCCTTGTCGCGCAGCTGCAGCAGGAGCTTGTTCATCCGGGCGATGTCATGCGGGTGCAGGCCGATGGTCGGTTCGTCAAAGACGTACGTGATGTCCGTGAGCGAGGAGCCCAGGTGCCGGATCATCTTGGTCCGCTGGGACTCGCCGCCCGAGAGCGTGCCGGTGGGTCGGTCCAGGCTAAGGTAGCCGAGCCCGATGTCCACGAACGAATCCAGCGTGTCCGCCAGCGACCCCAGCAGCGGCGCCACGGACGGCTCGTCCAGCCCGCGGACCCAGGCGGCCAGGTCGCTGATCTGCATGGCGCACACCTCGGCGATGTTCAGCCCGTTGATCTTTGAAGACCGGGCCGGCGCGGCCAGCCGGGTGCCGTCGCATTCCGGACAGGGCCGGAAGACGACGGCGCGGTCCACGAACGCACGGACGTGCGGCTGCATGGCATCGCGGTCCTTGGACAGCATTGACTTCTGGATCTTGGGGATCAGCCCCTCATACGTGAGGTTGATGCCCTCGACCTTGATCTTGGTGGGCTCCTTGTGGAGCAGGTCGTGCAGTTCCTTCTTCGTGAACTTGCCCAGCTTCTTGTCCATGTCAAAGAAGCCGGAGCCGGAAAAGATGCGCCCGTACCAGCCGTCCATGCTGTAGCCGGGAATGGTGAGGGCACCCTCGGAAAGGGACTTCCCGGCGTCGAACAGGGCGTCCAGGTCAAAGTCGCTCACGGCTCCGCGGCCCTCGCAGCGCGGGCACATGCCGCCGGTGATGCTGAAGCTGCGCCGCTCCTTGACCGTCTGCCCGCCCTTTTCGATGGTTACGGCGCCGGCTCCGCTGACCGAGGGCACGTTGAACGAATACGCCTGCGGTGAACCGATGTGGGGCCGGCCGAGCCGGCTGAAGACGATGCGCAGCATGGCGTTTGCATCCGTGGCCGTGCCCACGGTGGACCGGGGGTTGGCGCCCATGCGCTCCTGGTCGACGAGGATCGCCGTCGTCAGCCCCTCCAGCACGTCCACGTCGGGGCGTGCCAGCGTCGGCATGAAACCCTGGACGAAGGTGCTGTAGGTCTCGTTGATCATGCGCTGGGATTCGGCGGCAATGGTGCCAAACACCAGGGAACTCTTGCCGGAGCCGGACACGCCGGTGAACACCGTCAGCCGGCGCTTGGGGATCCCAACGCTGACGTCCTTGAGGTTGTTCACCCGGGCGCCCTGCACGCGGATGGTCTCGTGGCTGTCGGCGATCCGCAGTGCCTGCGGCTCCCGGGCGGTGGTCGTGTCCGTGCTCATCCTGGCTCGTTTCTTTGGGGCTGGTGCTTGCGGTCCACTTTATCGGCGTGGCCGGACGACGGCGGTGCTCACCGGTCCTCCACGACGCCCAGGACATTTCCGTCCAGGTCGGTGACGCTGGCCACCCAGCGGGTGCCCCCGACGTTGTGGGCCGGCTCCGTGACCGTGGCTCCGGCGGCGGTCAGCTCGGCCAGCTTGGCGTCGATGTCCGCCACCTGCCAGTAGGCCACTGGCGAGGCCATCGCCTGCGGTCCGCCGTTGGGCACCAGCCCGATGTGCTGGCCGGCGGCGTCGAAGCCGACATAGTAGGGCGAATCGGCCTGCGGTTCCGTGCCGAGCAGGGCGGCGTAAACCTTCTTGGCGGCCTCGAGGTCCTTGACCGGGTGCAGCACGATCTTGATTCCTTCAGTGGGTGAAGCGGCCATGACGGCTCCTTGGTCTGGGGGCCTTGCAGCCCTGGTTTTCCCGATGGGTCCAACTCTAGGTGCAGGGTGCCCGCGGCGCTTCTTGGATCCTGCCCGGTCCTAGCGTGCCGGGCGCCGGGCCCGCATCAGCAGGCCTGTTCCGCCCGTGAAGGTCGTCGTGTGGAACCGGGATGCCCGCGCGGCCTCCGAAAAGCCCCACTGGCGGTGAAGTTCGATGGAAGGCAGGTTGCCGGCGTTGACCACATACCAGGCGGTCCCGCTTCGCTCCCAGATCCAGTCCAGCCGTGCGTTCGTCAACGAGGTGGCCACGCCGCGCCGCCGCAGGGCCTGCAGCACTGTCACCCCTCCCAGGTAGTGCCCGGCGGGGGCGGCACCGTCCGCGTGGTCCCAATAATGCGTCTTGGCCCAGCCGGCCAGGCGGCCGTCGACGGTTGCGGCGACCACCAGCCGGCCGGGGTCCGATATGGCGGCGGCCAGGGACTCCATGGTGTTGGCGGGCCGCCCAGCCAGGTCGTTCACCTCCAGAATGGCGGGGATGTCCAGGTCCGACGCCGGCCGGACAGCCACGCGAAGGGGCTCCCCTCCCCCGTCCCCCGGGGAAAACCCGGCAAAGCCGCTGCTATTCATGGTCCCTTCCGCCCCGCCCTTTGGCCTTGTCCGCAAGCCGATCCCCGAGCACCGCAGCCAGGGCGGAAACGTCCACCCCTGAATCCGTCGGCACGCTGACCACCGTGCCGAGCCCGAGTGGCTGCGGGTTGTCCATCCACTCGGCCCAAGGCCCGAAGGACGACTGGCCGGCCGGATGGATGGGGTGCCGTTCGCGGGGAGCGAACCACCACGACTTGACGATGGCACTCCCGGGGACAAGGCCGGCCAGCTGCCACATGGTTTCGGATGCCAGGGCCCCCAGTGCACCGCTGCCCACCGTCGTGCCGCAGATGTCCGCCAGCAGCTCCTTGATGGCGTCCTTGGATATGACGGGCACGGGCAGGGCTGCGCCCAGGGAACTGGCCAGGGTGGTCTTTCCGGAGCCCGGTAGTCGATTGACCAGGATCAGCTGCCGGGCGATGGTTCCAGCCCTTTCGGCAAGGCGGCCAGGAACCGGGCGTCGCGCTCATACATAAGGGCGTCGTCGTTCAGGTCCGGCTTGTCCAGCTCAATTGCCTTGCCCCGGGACATGTCGGCCAGGTCCCACAGCCTGATCATGGCCACCCGGAGCACGTCGTCCCACGTGGCCTCGGATCCGTAGGCATCCAGGATCACCTGGACCCGCCGCCGGGCCTGGTCCATGCCCGGGGCGTTCGACGGCGGCTTGTGCGTCAGCGGGACGGCCCGCGTGGCGAAGTAGGCCAGGTCCCAGAGCCGCGGGCCGGGCGAACACATGTCAAAGTCAATCGCGCCCACCAGCCGGCCGCCGTCAAAGGCCAGGTTGTGCGGGGCAAAGTCGTTGTGGCAGATGACCTCTGCCGGCACCTTGGCCGGGGACTGCCAGAGGGCGCCGTCCAGGCCGAAACCAATGCTCGCGTCGTGCAACTGCCGCAGCCTGCGCGCACCGTCGGCAAGCACGGACTCGGCCCACACCCACGCGGGCAGCGGGTACAGGGGCACCTCTCCCCCAACGAAGCTCAGCCGCTCGCGGGGGCCCTCAACGCCGAGTGGCTGTGGAATCCAGTCCACCCCGGCGCGGGCCAGGTACCTCAGGTAGCGGTGCACCGTGGGTGTCCACGGCCCGGCGTGGCGGGTGACGGTGTCGCCGTCGCGCTCCACCACGTTCATGTTGCCGCCCGGCAGAAGTTCAGTCATGGTGGCCTTTGGTTCAGGGTGGTTTCGGGTTTCGGAACGGACACAGCATGCCGATACACCGACCTCAAGGGTCCGGTGCGGCATCCGCGGCACCGGCAGGGCCGGGATTGCGGGCTATGCGTCCGCCGGCGGTTTCTTGGCAACGAACAGCTCGCAGCTGGCGTTGTAGTACTTTTTGGACAAGCCCTTGGCCTTCATGCCGATCCGCAGGCAAACGCTCTGGGATGCCTCGTTGGCCGGGTTGGTGACGGCCACGACGCGCTCCAGCCCGTGGGCAAAGGCATGCGCCAGGACCGCCTCGGCGGCCTCCGAGGCAAAGCCGCTGCCCCAGTAGTCCGGGTGCAGGTGCCAGCCAATTTCGACGTCCCCGGAGGGCTGCAGCGGCTCCTCGCCGGAGGCGGGAATGGGCTTGAGCAGCAGGGTCCCGACCAGTGCCCCGTCCTCCTTCCGGGTGACGGCCCAGACGCCGTGCACCGGGTGGTCAATGGCCTGGAACCGGGCCACACGTTCGGCTGCTTCCGAAAGGCTCTCCATGACGCGCGGCTCATTGCCGATGAAGCGCTGCACCACCCACCGGGAGTACAGGTCATACACAAAATCAACATCGGAGTCTTGCCATGGCCGCAGTAAAAGTCGTTCCGTAGTTATGGTCTCCATCTCTCCATCATGCATGGTTTGGTCCGGGTTCGGGCCCGCCCGCAGCTACCGTTTGCGTAACAAAGTCCTCCCCGGCAGCCTTGTCAAGACCAGCCGGCGCCGCGCCTATGCCTCCAGCAGCTGGCGCAGCACGTATTGCAGGATGCCGCCGTGGACGTAGTAGGCCTCCTCGGCAGGCGTGTCGATGCGCAGCGTGGTGGCGATGTCGCGCGAAGCGCCGTCGGACTCGACGCGGACCGTGACCTCGCGCGGCAGCGGATCCGCCCCGGCCAGCCCGAGCACCGAGTACGCTTCCAGCCCCGTCAGGCCCAGCGATTCCGCCGTGTCCCCGTCCTTGAACTGCAGCGGCAGCACGCCCATGCCGATCAGGTTCGAGCGGTGGATGCGTTCGAAGGAGGCCGCAATGACCGCCTTGACGCCCAGGAGCATGGTTCCCTTGGCGGCCCAGTCGCGCGAGGACCCCGAACCGTAGTCGGTGCCGGCAATCACCACCAGCGGCGTCCCGCCGGCGCGGTAGGCGTTGGCGGCGTCAAAGATGGTCTCCACCTCTCCGTCGGCTGAGCGCTTGGTGAAGCCGCCCTCGACGCCGGGCACCAGCAGGTTGCGCAGTCGGATGTTGGCAAAGGTGCCGCGGATCATGACGTTGTGGTTGCCGCGGCGGGAACCATAGGAGTTGAAGTCGGCCTGCGCCACACCCTGCTCGAGGAGGTATTGCCCGGCCGGCGAGGACTTCTTGATGTTCCCGGCCGGGGAGATGTGGTCCGTCGTGACCGAGTCCCCCAGCAGGGCCAGAACCCGGGCGCCGGTGATGTCCTGGACCGGTTCGGGCTCGCGGGCCATGCCGTCGAAATAGGGCGGCTTGCGTACATAGCTGGACGTGTCGGACCAGGCAAACATGTCCCCCCGGGGAACGTCCATGCCGCGCCAGTTGTCGTCGCCGTGGTAGACGTCGGCGTAGCCGTCGGTAAACATTTGGGCCTCCAGGCTGGCGTCCACGGCGGACTTGATCTCCGCCGCCGTCGGCCAGATGTCCTTGAGGAATACCGGCTTGCCGCCGCTGCCCTCGCCCAGGGGCTCGTTGAGCAGGTCGACGTGCATGCTGCCTGCGAGCGCGTAGGCGATGACGAGGGGCGGGGAGGCGAGGAAGTTCATTTTCACCTCGGGGTGGATGCGCCCCTCAAAGTTGCGGTTGCCCGACAGCACTGCCGCGACCGAGAGGTCCTTGCCGTTGACTGCCTCGCTGACGGCCGGGATGAGGGGCCCGGAGTTGCCGATGCAGGTGGTGCAGCCGTACCCGACCAGCTCAAAGCCAAGCTTTTCCAGGTAGGGCGTGAGGCCTGCACGGTCCAGGTAGTCGGTCACCACGCGCGAGCCGGGCGCCAGGGTGGTCTTGACCCAGGGCCTGCTGGAGAGGCCCAGTTCGACGGCCTTCTTGGCCACGAGCCCGGCGCCGACCATGACGGAGGGGTTGGAGGTGTTGGTGCAGGAGGTGATGGCGGCGATGACCACGTCGCCATGGTCCAGGGTGAGGTCCTGCCCGTCCAGGACCAGCGCGGCCGGGTCGCTGGGCCACTCGAGTTCCTCGCCGCCGTCGTCCTCGAAGGTGCGCGGGGGTTCATCCTTCTCGTTGCGGCCGGTGATGGACACGGGGTCGCTGGCGGGGAAGGACTCGTCGCCGGCCTCGTCGAGGCCGGCCATGACAGCCACTTCCTGCGACTCCCCTGCCAGGAGCCCGCGCACGGCACGCTTCGCGCTGGCCAGCGGGATCCGGTCCTGGGGGCGCTTGGGGCCGGCAATGGACGTCTCCACGGTGGAAAGGTCCAGCTCCACCACCTGGCTGTAGTCCGGGGTGTGGTTGGGGTCGTGCCACATGCCCTGTTCCTTGGCGTAGGCTTCCACGAGCTTGATCTGGTGGTCGCTGCGGCCGGTCAGGTGCAGGTAGTCGAGCGTTTCCTGGTCAATGGGGAAGATGGCGCACGTGGAACCGTACTCGGGGCTCATGTTGCCCAGCGTGGCCCGGTTGGCCAGCGGCACGTTCGCCACCCCGGGCCCGAAGAACTCGACGAACTTGCCCACCACGTGGGTCTTGCGCAGCAGCTCGGCCACCGTCAGCACCAGGTCGGTGGCCGTGGTTCCCTCCGGCAGCTCACCGGTGAGCTTGAAGCCCACCACCTGCGGGACCAGCATGCTCATGGGCTGGCCCAGCATGGCCGCCTCCGCCTCGATCCCGCCCACACCCCAGCCGAGCACGCCGAGCCCGTTGACCATGGGCGTGTGCGAGTCGGTGCCGACCAGGGTGTCTGGGTAGGCCTGCCGTACGCCGTCGTGCTCCCTGGTGAACACAACGCGCGAGAGGTATTCCAGGTTGACCTGGTGGCATATGCCCGTGTCCGGGGGCACCACGAGGAAGTCGTTGAAGGACTGCTGGGCCCAGCGCAGGAGCTGGTACCGTTCCTGGTTGCGCTTGAATTCATACTCGGAGTTGATGGCGAAGGCGTGGGGGACGTTGAACACGTCGGCGATGACGGAGTGGTCAATGACCAGCTCGCCCGGGATGAGCGGGTTGATCTTTTTCGGGTCCCCGCCCAGGTCCGACATGGCATCGCGCATGGCCACCAGGTCCACCACGCAGGGCACGCCGGTGAAGTCCTGCATCAGCACCCGGGCCGGGGTGTACTGGATTTCGGCGTTGGCCCCGGCGGCGGGGTCCCAGTCCCCCACTGCCCTGACCTGGTCCGCGGTGACGAGCCGGCCGTCCTCGTTGCGGAGCAGGTTTTCCAGCAGGACCTTCAGGCTGTAGGGCAGCCGGGCCGAGCCGGGAACCTTGTCCAGGCGGTAAATTTCGTAGTCCTGGCCGTCGACGGTGAGGCCGCTGCGTGCATCGAAACTGTTGGAAGACATGGCAATCCTTTTTCTCAGCTACCCGTTTTAGCCCACACTAGCCAGAACCCGGCAGATATCAAGGGTGCACAGGACGCCCTTGGCCGGGCGGGCTTTGGCACAATGGATTCAACCACCTACTGCACCCAAGGAGCCCGCCATGAAGTCCGTCCCGGATGATGACCTGGACACCGTCGGTGAAGGGCCGGCCAGGGCAACCGGCAGGACCGGCGCCTGCCCCGCCGTCGTAGCCCGGCGCATCCAGGACGGACAGTGAACGGGCCCGCATCCGGCGGCCTCCCCCTGTTCACGGACGACGACGTCCGGGCCGCCGTCGACGCCGTCCTGGCCGGGGACGGCCTGCCCGCCATCGTCCAGGCGGGCCACCCCGTGCTGCGCGCCCGGGCCGTGCCGTTCACCGGCCAGATTCCCGCCGGACAGCTGGCCCGCCTCGTCGGGCTGATGCGCCAGGTAATGCACGCGGCCCCCGGCGTCGGGCTGGCCGCACCCCAGATCGGCATCCCGCTGCAGCTCGCCGTGCTCGAGGACCTCTACGACGTCCCCGCGGGGAATGCCGAGGCCCGGGACCGCCGGCCGCTGGAATTCCTGGCCGTCCTCAACCCGCATTACACGCCCGTCGGGACGGAAACGGCGTCGCACTACGAAGGCTGCCTGTCCGTGTCCGGCTGGCAGGCCGTGGTTGGACGTGCCGCCACGGTTGACCTGGCGTACGACGACGTCCAGGGGCACCCCGTGCTCCGCCGCCTCTCCGGGTGGCAGGCCAGGATCGCCCAGCACGAGACCGACCATCTCTCCGGGATCCTCTACCTGGACCGGGCGCACACCCGCTCTCTGTCCTCCAACGGCGAGTATGCCGCCCGCTGGGCCGCCCCGGACATCACCGCCGCACGGGCCGTGTTGCACTTCTGAGGCAGCCCGGACCGGCGTGGGCCCGGGCCAGGATGAACTTGGGCGGGGATGAACTTGGGCCGGGTGAACCAACCTAGGATGATTTCATGGACAACAGCGCGCTCGACGCCCTCATCTGCCCGGTCTGCGGGCTCGAATTCATGGACGTGCTTCCCGGGGAGAACACGCTGGCGTGCATTGACGGCCACAGTTTCGACATCGCCCGGCAGGGGTACGTAAACCTGCTAACCGGACACGGCACCAAGTTCACCCACGACACTGCCGCCATGGTGGCCGCCCGTGACGCGTTCCTGGAGGCCGGGCACTATGCGCCGCTGGCTGACGCGCTCGCAGGCACGGTCCGGCCCGTCCTCGCGGCGACGGGCGCTGCGGGCGGCGGTGCTGCCCCACGCCCCATGGTCCTTGACGCCGGTACCGGAACGGGATGGTACCTGCACCAGCTCCTGGACCGGCTGGGCGGCGGCGTGGACGCCGTCGCGCTGGACATCTCCAAGTTCGCACTGCGCCGGGCGGCCCGGCGCAACCCGGGCGCCGCCAACCTCGCCTGGGACCTGTGGCAGCCGCTGCCGGTGGAAGCCGGCAGGGCCGACGTCGTGCTGGTGGTCTTTGCGCCGAGGAACGCGGCGGAGTTTGCCCGCGTGCTCAGGCCCGGAGGGCTGCTGGTGGTGGTGACGCCCCGGCCGGGGCACCTTGCCGAGATTGCGCAGCACGCGGGCCTGTTGGGGATCCAGCCCGACAAGGAGGCGTCCCTGGCCGCGTCCCTGGCATCGCATTTTGTGCTGGAGAGCGCACTGCCCGTGTCCATTCCCCTGCACCTTTCGCCCGCCGACGTGGCCAATGTGGCCCTCATGGGTCCGGCCGGGCACCACATCGAGGTGCAGGAGCTGGAACGGGCCGCCGCGGCGCTGCCGGAGCGGACGGACGTGACGGCAGAATTCATGCTCTCCGCCTTCCGCCCCCGCTGACCCCGGGACCGCACCCGGCCCGGACGTCAGGGCAGGGGGTTGGTGCCTTCGCCTGCACACAGGGCGGCGGTGTCCGGCCCCGCCGGTTGATGGATGGCGATGTCCACGAGGTGGGCCTGCGGCCGCCTGCCGTGCAGGTCCACCTGCAGCCACTTGAGCGTCAGCTGGGTGAGCGGGCCGACGCCCAGGGCAAAGGCGGCCGTCCCGGCGCCCACCACGCCCCCCATGAAGAACCCGACCACCACCACGGTCAATTCGAGGCTGGTGCGGATCATCCAGACCGGCCGGCCGGTCACCCGCACCAGCCCGGTCATCAGGCCGTCGCGCGGCCCGGGACCCATTCCGGCGCCTATGTAGAGGGCCGTGGCAAAGGCCAGGGTGAACAAGCCGGCGGCAAAGAGCATGCACTGCAGGACCAGCTGGCCGGCCTGCGGGATGATGGCTAGGCCCCAGTCGGCGAAAACGCCGATGAGCACGGCATTGGCGATGGTCCCCAGGCCTGGCTTTTGCTTCAACGGGATCCAAAACAACAGGACGATGCCGCTGATGATGATGGTGCACAGCCCAAACGAGAGCCCGGTGGTCCGTGCGGACCCCTGCGCAAAGACATCCCACGGCGAGGCGCCGATGTTGCCCCGGATCATCAGGGAAATGGCAATACCGTACAGGAACAGGCCCGCGAGGAGGCGTACAAGCCGGACGGGAAGGTTCTGGGTTGTAAAGGCACGCTGCATATGGCTAGTTTAGCTAAACTGGACTGCTTCAATAGAGCCAATTGAACTAAGGTGGATTCATGAACTCCCTTGTCACCGGACGGCGACTGGCCCGCGAGCTGGGTGAATGGCGGTCCTCCGGGCCCGCCTACCGGGCCTTGGCGGACCGGATCAGGGTGCTGCTGCTGGACGGCCGGCTCTCCAGCGGCACCCGGCTCCCCGCCGAGCGTGAACTCAGCGGCGCGCTGGAGCTCAGCCGCACCACCGTGGCGGCGGCCTATTCAAAGCTGCGCGACGACGGCTATCTCGCCAGCGTGCGCGGCTCGGGCAGCATCGTCATCCTGCCCGGACGCGAACGCGGTGAGCACACGGGCGGCAACGGGCTGCCCCTGGACTTTACGAAGGCCATCACCTCCGCCTACCCGGGGTTGGCCGCCGCGTACTCCGACGCCGTCGAAGTGCTTCCCGGCTACCTCGGCCACGACGGGTTTGACATGGTGGGCCTGCCGGACCTGCGGGAGGCCATTGCCCAGCATTACCGCGACCGGGGCCTGCCAACCTCGGCCGGGGAGATCATGGTGACCACCGGCGCCCAGCATGCGCTGAACCTGGTGACCGTCAGCCTCCACTCCGCGGGCGAGAGGGTCCTGGTGGAACAGCCCACCTATCCGCACGCCCTGGACACCTTCGCCTCCGTCGGGGCCCGCATGCTTTCCTTCCCGGTCAGCGCGGACGGCGGCTGGGACCTCGCGGAGGCCGTGCTGCAGATCCGGCGGGCCGCCCCGAGCCTGGCGTTCCTCATGCCCGACTTCCACAACCCCACCGGCATGAGCATGACCATTGCCGAGCGCGAGCACCTCACGGCCGCCGCGGCCCGGGAGGGGACGGTGCTCATCGCCGACGAAACCACGGCGCTGCTGGACATCAACCGGGGTGAAATGCCGCCCCTGGCGTGCTTCTCCCCCGGCGTGGTAACGCTGGGTTCGCTGGGAAAGATTGCCTGGGGCGGCCTGCGGATCGGCTGGATCCGCGCCCCGCGGGACGTGCTGGCCAGGATCCTGCGCAACCGGGCCGCACAGGACCTGGGCACACCCCTGCTGGAACAGCTCGTGGCCACCGCACTGGTCCGTGAGCTGCCCGTGCTGGCCGCGAGCCGGAGCCGGGAGCTGCTGGTGCGCCGGGACGCCCTGGTCGGACTGGTCCGCCGGCACCTGCCGGAGTGGGACGTCCGGGTGCCCGACGGCGGGCTGTCCCTGTGGATCAACACGGGCACCGTCTCCACCTCGGCGCTGGCGCTGGCTGCCCGCGCGGAGGGCCTGGGCCTGGTCGCCGGCCCGCGGTTTGGGCTGGACGGCGCCTTTGAACGGTTCCTCCGCCTGCCCTTTGGCCACGAAGTGGAACAGCTCCGGGACGCCGTGGAGATCCTTGCGCGCATCAGCTCCCGGGTGGGTCCGGACCCCCTGCGCATGCCCCAGCAGGCAGTGATCTGAACAGGATATTCCACCATATACGTAGTAGGCTTGACTGTAGGTAAAGTCACAAAGGGGGACTCAATGCTTGAATGGATTAATGACTTCGGCTGGATTATCTGGCTGACTGTTTTCCTGCTGCTTGCGGTCGCTGAAATGCTGACATTGAACCTGTATTTCATCCTGATGTCCGTCGGCGCACTGGCGGCACTCGTGGCCTTCCTGTTCCACGCCGAGCTTTGGCTCCAGATCGTCATCTTCTGCGTCGTGGCGCTGGCCACCACCGTGCTCATCCGGCCGCTCGCGCTGGCGCACCTGCGCCGCGGGCCGGCCGATTCCCTCTCCAACATTGACCGCCTGATCGGGCACCACGCCGTGGTCCTGGAGGCCGTGTCGGCAAACAGCGGACTGGTGAAGATCGGCGGGGACGTCTGGACGGCCCGGACGCGGGGCGGGGCCGACGTCCCGGCGGGCGCGTCGGTGGAGGTGGCCGCCATCGACGGGGCCACGGCCATCGTCAGCTTCCCCACCGTGCACAAGTCGACGGGAACCGCCACCACCATCGCCTAGCGCCTTTCTGTCCCGGCAGACGGGCCCACCACCTGCCTGTGCCACAAGGCACCGGAACACGCATTCTTCACACAGAAAAAGAGGGGATTTCATGGGAGACGGAGCCGGAGCAATAGTTTGGCTGTTCGTAGTAGTTGTCCTGCTGATATTCGTCGTCATTGTCCTGGTCCGATCGGTGCGGATCATTCCGCAGGCCCGGGCCGGCGTCGTCGAACGGCTGGGCAAGTACCAGCGCACGCTCAATCCGGGCCTGACGGTCCTCATTCCGTTTGTGGACCGGTTGCTGCCGCTGCTGGACCTGCGCGAACAGGTGGTTTCCTTCCCGCCGCAACCGGTGATCACCGAGGACAACCTGGTGGTCTCCATCGACACCGTGGTGTACTTCCAGGTCACCGATCCCCGGGCGGCCACCTATGAGATTGCCAACTACATCCAGGCTGTGGAACAGCTGACCACCACCACCTTGCGTAACGTGGTGGGCGGGCTGAACCTTGAGGAGGCCCTGACCTCCCGTGACCAGATCAACGGCCAGCTGCGCGGCGTCCTGGACGAAGCCACCGGCCGCTGGGGCATCCGCGTCAGCCGTGTTGAGCTCAAGGCCATCGATCCGCCACTGTCCATCCAGGACTCCATGGAAAAGCAGATGCGTGCAGAACGTGACCGCCGTGCCGCCATCCTGACGGCGGAAGGCACCAAGCAGTCAGCCATCCTGACCGCGGAGGGTGAACGCCAGTCCTCCATCCTGAAGGCCGAAGGCGACGCGAAGGCGGCCATCCTGCGCGCCGACGGTGAGTCCCAGGCCATCCAGAAGGTCTTTGACGCCATCCACAAGGGAAACCCGACGCAGAAGCTGCTGGCCTACCAATACCTGCAGACACTGCCCAAGATTGCCGAAGGCAGCTCGAACAAGCTGTGGATCGTCCCCAGCGAGGTGGGCGAGGCCCTGAAGGGCATCGGCAACGTCCTTGGCGGCGCCGCGGCCGGCACGGACGACGCCGCCGACGTTGCCCGGGATGCCCTGCCGTAGGAAGACACCATCCGGCGCCGGCCGCACGGCCAAGCACGTATAATGGATGCTTGGCCGTGCGGCGTTTTGCCCGGCCTTATTTTTCTCGCTGCCCGGGTACCTGCGGAACATCTGCGCCCGGCAAAGCGTTGAAGCAATCAGAAAGATGGTTTTTTCGCTGTTTCCGCCCGGAGGCGGACGGCGGAAGCCAAGGCGCCGGTCGGGTTTGTCCGCCGGCATCAACATGAGGGAGAAGTCATGAGCGATCGTAGCTTGCGCGGCATGCGTCTGGGCGCGCAGAGCATGGAGACCGAGTCCGGCGTGGAGCCGGCCCCGCGGCAGCGCGTGGAGTACCGTTGCGCCGACGGCGAGCAGGTATTCGTGACGTTCTCTTCGGAGGCGGAGATTCCCGCCACCTGGGTGTCCAAGACGGGCAAGGAGGCGCTGCTCGTCAACGGCGAAGCGCCCGACACATCCAACGACAAGCCCGTCCGCACGCACTGGGACATGCTGTTGGAGCGCCGCTCCATTCCCGAGCTGGAGACGATCCTGGCCGACCGCCTCACGATCCTGCGCGAAAAGCGCGGCGAGAAGGTCTAGGCATCCGGCGGCGCCCTGCACCGCGGGGGGCCGTAAAACGCACGAGGGGCGGGCAATTTCGAGTCATCGAAACTGCCCGCCCCTCCTGCGTGGGTCGCGGTCCGGCCTAGGACCGCCCGGTGAGCTTGTGCCACCGGGCGCCCAGGCCCCACTTGGTCACATTGAGCATGGCCTCCTGTACAATGTTCCCGCTCATCTTTGACGCGCCAAACTCGCGCTCCACGAAGGTGATGGGAACCTCCACGACCCTCATGCCCTTTTGGCACACGCGCCAGAGCATGTCGACCTGGAAGCCGTAGCCCACCGAGTCGACCGCCGAGAGGTCCAGGGCCTCCAGGGTGGTGCGGCGGAAGGCCCGGTAGCCGCCGGTGATGTCCCGGACCGGGATGCCGAGCAGGATGCGCGAATACAGGCTGCCGCAGGTGGAGATCAACTTGCGGTGCAGGGGCCAGTTGACCACCTTGCCGCCGGGCACCCAGCGCGAGCCCAGCACCAGATCGGCCCCCTGCTCCAGGGCGTCCAGCAGCAAGGGCAGTTCCTCCGGCTGGTGGGAGCCGTCGGCATCCATTTCGACGAGGACGTCGTAGCCGGCATCCAGGCCCCAGGCAAAGCCCGCCAGGTAGGCGGCGCCGAGTCCTTCCTTGCCGGCCCGGTGGAGGACGTGGACCTGTGCGTCCGATGCCGCGAAGTCGTCGGCCAGGCGTCCGGTGCCGTCCGGGCTGTTGTCGTCGGCAATCAACACGTCAACGTGTGGCACGGCAGAGCGCAGCCGCGCCAGGGTCTTGGGCAGTGACTCAAGCTCGTTGTACGTGGGGATGATTGTCAGGACACGCAACACAGGTGCCTTTCCGTGGGAAACAGTGGGGTTGGACGGCGTCGGCGCCCACCGGAGCGGGCTGCCGGCAGGGTCCGCGGGCAAAGGCTGTCCGAAATTGACGATGCCGCAGCGGGCGGGGTGCCAAGTCCCCAGTATAGGCGACGGGCCGGGCGCTCCTGCAGCCCGGCGTCCGGCTGCGGTGCCCTCGGGCCAGGCCCGTGCGGTGTTCCGGGCTGGGGGGACGGAAAAGAGATAAGCCCACGCGCCTTCGGGCCAAGCCGGGCCGTGCCTGTGGGAAGCACCCCAGGTGGGTTCAATCGGCTTGTTTTCTACTGACGCGTGAACTTATCTCCCAAATGCCGGAAACAGGGCATGGCCAGCAAGCTGGCCCAAGCCGGGTCCGGCCGGGATCCCCCATCCGGGGTCGTCCGCTTCAATAAAAGCTAATTCCCGCCACGTCCGCTGTCAACACGGCCCTGACCTGCGGCGATCCGCGTCGCTGCAGGTCAGCGGCCTGCGCCGCGGGGCGGAAAGTTGCCCCACCACGGCGTGTCGCCTGCGGCCGGGCGTGGCGGCCGTCAGCTGAAGTCCGGTGCCGCGAAGAGTTCGCGGCCGCGGTGCACCGTCTGCAGGCAGCGGGGGGCGTTTTCCGTGTCGAGAGCCGGCAACAGGGGGGTGCCGGCGCGAGGGTCCGTGGACCAGGACTGCACCCGTTCATCGGCCACCTGGACCATGAGCTGGTCAATTTCCCAGACCGCGAAACTGGCGGGTGCACCGGGCGCCAGCTGGCCCAGCATGGGGTTGGAGCCGCGGGCGGCACGCCATCCGGCCCTCGTGTGCCCAATGAACGCGGCCCGGGCCGAGATGCGTTCGCCCGGCTGGTGGTGGTTCAGGGCCGCCTTGACGCTGGCCCAGGGGTTGAGCGGGGTGACGGGGGCGTCGGACCCAAAGCAGACCGGCACGCCCGCGGCATAGAACGCCGCCACCGGGTTCAGGCCGGCTGCCCGTTCCGCGCCCAGGCGCCGGGCGTACATGCCCTCGCCCCCGCCCCAGATGGCGTCAAAAACGGGCTGCACCGAGACAGTGACAGCGTGCCGGGCGAGCACCTCCATGGCGTCGGAATCGACCATTTCGGCGTGTTCAAAGCGGTGGCCGGCCGCACGGACCTTGTCCAGGCCGACGCGTTCGGCTGCCTTGATGAGACCCTCACAGGCGATCTCCATGGCACCGTCGCCAATGATGTGGAACCCGCCGGAGATGCCCAGCACGGAGGTGGCGGCCAGATGGTCGGCCACCTGCGTTGCGTCCAGGTAGGCCTGCCCGCAGCTGCCAGGGGCACCGGCGGAAAGGTCGGCATAGGGTTCGCGCAAAAAGGCGGAATGGGAGCCCAGTGAGCCGTCGATGTTCAGGTCCCCGGCGAGGCCCAGGACAGGGGTGCCCAGGGACGCGAGCAGCTCGCGGCCCTGCTCGACGCTGGAGACGGCCTGGCCCCAATACGGCAGGACCTCAGGCAGGGCCGACGCTGCGCCGTCGGCAGTCAGGGCCGCCAGCGAGGCGAGGTCGGCCGGGGACCCCACGTGGGGGGCGGCCATTTCCGCCAGGGCCACGTAGCCGTTGGCGGCGGCGTGGCGCAGTGCACGCTCCTGGACCGCCTGCAGGCCCGCGCCGTCCAGCGCCCGGGTGGCGGACCGGGCGGCGGCATGGGCCCCGCCGGTGACCAGCCCGGTGCCGTCCCAGCCCGGCAGCTGCGCCAGGCCGCACCGTTGGGCCAGGGCGCCGGAGACGACGGCTGAGTGGACGTCCACGCGTGCCAGGTACACCTCGCGGCCTCCCGTGGCCCGGTCCAGCTCCGCGGCCGTCAGCGGCCGCTGCACGGCCCAGTCGGAATCGTCCCAGCCGTGCCCGAGCACCGGGCCGGTGCTGCCTGCCGACGCTGCCGCCACCAGGTCCAGGGCCTGCTCCACGGACCGTGCCCCGGACAGGTCCACGGAGTCGAGGGCCAGGCCGCTCTCCGTGACATGGACATGGGAGTCCACGAACCCCGGGGTGATGAGCGTGCCATCGAGGTCCACGAGCCGCATCCGGTCGTCGAGCAGCGACGACGCAGCGTGTTCGGAGCCGACCCAGGCGACGGTGTCGCCGTCCACCAGCATGGCCGTCGCGAACGGGTCGGCGGCGCTGTAGACGGAACCGTTGCGGTACATGGTCAGAGACATGGGGAAAGTGTTCCTTTCGTAGGACGGGGCAAATCTGGACCGGGCGGGCCAGCACGGCACGGCAGGGGAAGGGGGACGCGCGCTAGTCGACCACGGTGGTGTACGCCACCACGCCGCGGCGGATCCGTTGGATGGCCTCAATGCACAACCGGGAGAAGCCCCGTTCCATTCCCGGCACCTTGGCCAGCTGGTCGAGCAGGTCCACCACCTGCTTGGTCCAGCGCACAAAGTCGCCGGCGGCCATGTCGGTGCCCCTGAGGGCGTCCTGAAGGCTGCGCGCCCGGGCCCACTTGTACATGGGCCACACCAATCCCAGCTCCGGTTCCGCCGTCAGGGGCAGGCGGTGCGTTTCCTCGGCGTCCTCCAGCACCGACCAGAGGCGCACCACGGACTCCACCGAGGTCTCCAGGCTGATGCTGGGCATCCTGGGCCGGGCCCCGCCGTCGTCGCGCTTGGCCGTGAACACCACGGTGGTGGCGAAGGCCGCCAGTTCGGCTGCGTCGAGGTCGGCAAAGGCGCCGTCACGCAGCGCCAGGGCGATCAGCAGGTCCTTCTCGCCGTACACGCGCCGCAGCCGTTGGCCGTCGGCGCTGGGACGCAGCTCCCCGGCGTCGTCCCGCTCCACGAAGCCGTAGGCGGCCAGCAGCTCGGTGACCCGGTCAAAGGTCTTGGCGATGGTGTTGGTGCGCTGGTTAATGGCACGGACCAGCCCGTCGGTCTCGCGGCGCAGCTTCCACCAACGTTCGGCCCACCGGGCGTGCTCCTCCCGGTCCGGGCAGCCGTGGCAGGGGTGCGCACGCAGGGCGCGGCGCAGGGTGTCGATGGCTTCGTCGTCGGCGTGGGCCGACGGCTGCCGGCTGAAGGAGGCTGTCCGGTCCGGGGGCAGGGTGCCGCCGCCGGCCACGGCGTCGAGCAGCTGCTGGGCCAGGTTCCGGCGGTCCTTGGGCAGCTTGGGGTTGAAGCCCTTGCCGATGCGCACGCGCGCCAGCGGCAGGGCGGGCCCCTCCAGCTCGTGGATGCCCAGGCGCCGCAGTTCCTTGTTGGCCGTGAGGATGCCGGGGCGCGGTTCGCGGGCCTGCGGATCGGCCTCAAGCACGACGGCGGGACCCGGGTTGGGCCCTGCCGGCACCATGATCACGTCCCCGGGACGCAGCGTGGCCAGGGACTCCGCAACCCGGGCGCGGCGCTGTTTGGCCTTGGCCCGGGAAGCGCCGGACTCGTGGTCGGAGAGTTCGCGGCGCAGCTTGGCGTATTCGTTGAAGTCGCCGAGGTGGCAGGCCATGGCCTTTTCGTAGCCGGCCAGGGATTCCTCGCGGCGCCTGACCTGCCGGGCCAGGTCCACGACGGAGCGGTCCGCCTGGAACTGGGCGAACGAGGACTCGAGGATCTCCCGTGTGCGGCGGCGGCCGAATTGGGCCACCAGGTTGATGCTCATGTTGTAGGTGGGGCGGAAGCTGGAATTGAGCGGGTAGCTGCGGCGTGAGGCCAGCCCGGCGACGGCCGTGGGGTCGGTGCCCGGCTGCCACAGGACCACCGCGTGGCCCTCCACGTCGATCCCGCGCCGTCCGGCGCGCCCGGTCAGCTGGGTGTACTCCCCCGCGGTGATCCCGACGTGGGCCTCGCCGTTGAACTTTTCCAGCTTTTCCAGCACCACGGTGCGGGCCGGCATGTTGATGCCCAGGGCCAGGGTTTCGGTGGCGAACACCGCCCGGACCAGCCCGTCGGCGAACAGCGACTCCACCACCTCCTTGAAGCTGGGGAGCATGCCGGCATGGTGGGCGGCCAGGCCGCGGAGCAGCCCGTCACGCCAGGCCCAGTACCCCAGTACCTCCCGGTCCGAATCCGGCAGTTCCGCGCACGCGGAGTCGACACGGTCCGCAATTTCCGCGCGCTCCGCCGGGGTGGTGAGCCACAAGCCGGCGGCTGCGCACTGCTGGACGGCGGCGTCGCAGGCGGCGCGGGAAAAGATGAAGGTGATGGCCGGCAGCAGCTCGCGGCTGTCCAGGGCCCGGATCACCTGCGGCCGCGAGGCACGCTTGACCATGCCGCCGTCGGACGCGAACGCCGAGGCGCCCTGCCCGCCGTACCGTCCGTCGCGGCGGTCGCGGCGGCCCGGCCGGGAACCGTAGCTGCCGCGGTGCGGCCGGCCCGATTCGCTGCGGGCCAACTTGAGCAGTTCCGGGTTGACCTTGAAGCGGCCGGTGGCGTCGGTGCCCGGCCCAAGCTCGGCGGCAATCTCGTCAAAGGACTTGTTCGTGGCAAACAGGTCCACAATGTCCCGCTGGACCATGACGTGCTGCCACAGGGGCACGGGGCGGTGTTCGGAGACCACCACCGCGGTGTCACCGCGGACAGTGCCCAGCCAGGCACCAAATTCCTCGGCATTGGAAACGGTGGCGCTCAGCGAGACGACGGCCACCTCGGCGGGGAGGTGGATGATCACTTCCTCCCACACGGCACCGCGGAACCTGTCGGCCAGGTAGTGGACCTCGTCCATGATGACGAACGCCAGCCCGGACAGCGTATCCGAGTCCGCGTAGAGCATGTTGCGCAGCACCTCGGTGGTCATGACCACCACCGGGGCTTCGGAGTTGATGCTGGTGTCCCCCGTCAGCAGCCCCACGTTTTTGGCCCCGTACTTGTGGGCCAGCTCCTGGTACTTCTGGTTGCTGAGGGCCTTGATGGGGGTGGTGTAAAACGCCTTGTTGCCCTGGGCCAGTGCCAGGTGGACGGCAAACTCGCCCACAATGGTCTTCCCGGCGCCCGTGGGGGCCGCCACCAGGACGCCGCGGCCCGCAGCCAGGGCACGGCACGCCTCGATTTGGAAGGGGTCAAGCCCAAAGTCAAAGCCCTGCTTGAACGCACCAAACTCGGTGCCGGCATCTGCGGAGATCAGCTTTGCGGCCGCATAGCGTTCGGCGGGCGTTGCGGGTTCGTTCATCGGCATGGATCCAGCCTATGCCAGCCCGGGCCCTGTCCATGCCGCGGCGGCCCCGCCCGGGGCGGGGCTGCCGCAACGGTAGGTCCGGCAGTGTTGGCGGGGTCAGTCGAGTTCCGCGAGCGGCTTGGCCGTGTCCGCCGTGGCCTCGGTTTCGGCCGCAATCTTGGCGTTCCGCCGGTCGCGGCGCTTGTCGTTGAGCATGCACAGGCCGATGGCGCCGAAATACAGCACCAATAGCGGGATCGCCAAAAAGAACATGGACATGACGTCCGAGCCGGGGGCGGCCATGGCGGAGACGATCGTGACGCCCAGGATGGTGAAGCGCCAGGCCTTCAGGTAGGTGGCGCCACGGACCAGGCCAATGGCGTTGAGTGCAAACAGGAGCACGGGAACCAGGAACGCCACGCCCATGAACAGCATCAGCTGCAGGGCAAAGCGCAGGTAGTCCAGGGAGTCCAGGATGTTTGACCCGCCTTGCGGCGTGAAGGACGTCATGGCGCGGACGATGTTGGGCCAGATCAGCCAGCCGGCGTAGATGCCGGCCAGGAAGAGCGGCACGGAGGCGGCCATGTAGGAAAGCGTGTACCGCCGTTCCTTTTTGGTCAGCCCCGGGGTGATGAAGGCCCACAGCTGGTAGATCCACACCGGGGAGGCAATGACAAGACCCAGGATGAGGGCAATCTGCAGCTTCAGGTCAAAGGAGGTGGTGACACCGGAGAAGTTGAGTGAGGCGACGATGCCCCGTTCGCGGCTGATGTCGCGCAGGGGCTGTGTCAGTGCTGCCATCAGGGGATCGTAGATGATCCACCCGATGACAACGCCGGGGAGCATGGCAAGGGCACTCTTGAACAGCCGGTTCCGCGCCTCAACCAGGTGCTCCTTAAGCGGCATGCGGCCTTCAGGATTCGCTTTGCGGCCTTTCGGGGCGTTCACCGGCTCTGCAATGGTTTCTATGACTGGGCGCCGGTACCGGTGCCGGTACCCGTGCCTGACGTGCTGCCCGGCTGGGTCGGGTTGTTCACGATCTTGCCCTCAACGGGGGCTTCAGGGGCCGGGGCCGGGGCCGGCTTTTCTTCCTTGCCGTCGTTCTTCATTTCCTTGACCTCGGACTTGATGATCCGCATGGACTGTCCCAGGCTCCGTGCCATGCCGGGAAGTTTCGGGGCGGCAAAGAGCAGCACCACCACAATGATCAGGACAATAACTACAGCCGGGTTCTCAAATATTCTTCCCACGGTTAACGCCTTTCCTTTTGGTTCATCCTACGTCTTGAAGTGCTTTGATGTCGCGCAAGGATTGGAGCTGTCCGCGTTCTTTCCTGCGGGCGACGCGCTGTTGAAGCCGGGAAAATTGTCGGGCTTCCTTGGCCGCCAGATAATCATCCTTCATTTTTTCAGGCGTTGCAAAGACTGCCGCACCCGGGACGGTGCTGCGGGCTTCGCCCTTTTGCGCCTGTGCGGCCGCCTCCGAGCATTCGGCCCAATGCGTGCCCAGCTGCTCACCCACTTCGTTGACGGCATGCAGCGTCTTCAGCCCGTCCCGCCACACCTTCAGGCCCATGAGGACAACGAAAAGCAGGGCCAGCGCCACGAGCGCAACCCAAATCAAGATCCATGACCACCAAGGCATGTATTAAGTCTAGCGATATTTGCTGGATGTACCCGGCGCGTTTTCGCCCACAGCGTGATCCGGTTCATAGGCGGCCAGGGCTGCCGCGAGCCAGGACCCCACCTGCCGGCACACCGCTTCGGGGGCCAGCACGCGGGCATGGCCGCCCAGCCGGGCCATGAGCGGAGGAATGGTGGCGGAATCCGCCACCAGGATTTGCAGTCCGAGCAGGTCCTCCCGGCCGTTGCCGGGCTCGTGGAGCAGCCCGTCGTAGGCCGGGGCCAGGCGCCGAGCCGTGGCGGGGTCCGCCAGCAGGGAAACCAGGGCATCGGATTCACGGGGCATGTAGGCGCTCTGCGGCACCGCCGCCGGGTCGAGTGCCTCATGACCGGGCAGGTCATGTTCCTGCGGGCCGGCGGCTGCCAGGGACTGGATGTGGTCCACCCGGAAGTTGCGCAGCTCCCCCGCGTTGCGGCACCAGGCGCGCACGTACCAGGCGGAGTCAATCGAGAAGAGCCGGTGCGGCTCTATGGTCCGTTCCGTCAGCTCGTCCCGGCTGCGCACCAGGTAGGTGATGCGGGCCGCCGTCCGTTCCTGGATCATGGCCTGCAGCGCGGCGATGGTCTCCAGCTCGCTGCCGCCCACCAGGGCCAGTGCGACGGCGCCGGCCAGCCAGGCGTCCGGGCCGGCGACTTCGCGCACGGCCTCGATGGCGGTGGCCAGGGACGCGGCCTCGGCGCTGCCCGCCAGGGCGGTGAGCGCGTCCAGGCCGACCAGCAGCGCGCACGCCTCCTCCTGTGTCAGCCGCAGCGGGGCGGACAGCGTCTCGGCGTCGCGGATGTAGACGTGCCCCTGTTCCGTGAAGACATCCATGAGGTCCCCGTGCAGGTAGCCGGGAAGCCCCGTGACGCTGAGGGTGTCCAGGTCCCTTTTAAGCTGGTCCGTGCCGAGGTTGAATTCGGCGGCCAGCTCCGACTCGGGAATGCCGGGGTTGGCGACGAGGAAGGGGGCCATGGACAGCAGCCGCAGCAGGCGTTCGCGTGAATCGGCCTTTCCGCCGGGCAGCTGTCGAATCCTCGCGCCAAGGACCGGCGGCAGGGCAGCGGTGCCCTCGGGGCCCGGCGGGGTTTCCGCCGCGGCGGCCGCGGCCTGAAGGCGGCCGAGGACGGCCTGGCGCAGCGAAGGGGGGTCCTGGACCACGGCAACTGGACCAAGCGAGGCCAGGTCGTCGGCCATCAGCTCCGGTTCCCGGTACGGGACGGAGAGGATTTCGGTGCCCGGGCGCGTCCCCGGACCGGAAACAGTGGTTCCGTTCCGGCTGCGCAGGGAATGGGTGCCGCCTACGGGCACTTCAATGCGGGCCGTGGCCGGTTCGCCGGTCCCCAGGCCCTTGAGCACCTCGGCAATGGAAAACCCGGCCGGGCGTTCAAAGGTGCGTCCGGCGTCGACCGCCACCTCGGATTGGATGCGGGACAGCCGGAAATTGCGTGCCCCCGCACGGCCCTCGTCATAGCCGAACAGGTACCACTGGCCATATTTGCTGCCCAGCCCCCAGGGCTGGACGGTGCGGGTGGTGGTTTCCGCGGCACCCGCGGCGCGGTAGTCAAAGGTGGCCGGGCGGCTTTCGCGCAGCGCAGTCCAGAGCGGTTCGAAGGCGGGCTCGAGGGTGCGGACGCGGGCCTGGACGGTCGTGTCGTCGTCATACCAGCCCAGCCCCGCACGGGTGGCCACCTTGCGCAGCGCGGACTGCGCGGCGCCGCTGAAGGCGGCCCCGGTCCACAGGTTGGCGGCCACTGCCAGCATGGTCATGGCCGGCTC
This sequence comes from Arthrobacter sp. SDTb3-6, assembly GCF_013376095.1. GTDB lineage: Bacteria > Actinomycetota > Actinomycetes > Actinomycetales > Micrococcaceae > Specibacter. The sequence goes on from NZ_JAAMFN010000006.1 coordinate 145,565, forward strand.
GTCGAGGCGGATCTCGGGCACCCGGTAGTCGGCCGGGTCGATCCGGTACAGGGTCTGCTCCTCGTCGTCGCCGTCGAAGCTGGTGGCGGTCCGGATGGGGATACCGACCTGCCGCAGCGTGTCCTTGTCCCGCTCAAACATGCGCTCGAAGGCCACCTGTTGTTTCGCCCCACCGGCGTTGCCCCCGGCGGCTGGTGCGTAGCCGTTCACGCGGTCACGGATGAATTTGCGGCTGCGCCCGCGGCGGCTGCCCAGCAGGGCGATGACCAGGTTGAGCAGGCGTTCCACCGAATCGATTTTCTTTGGCACCCCACCAGACTACTGGCTGGCGCGCCGCTCCCCCGCCCGTGGCCGTGCCCTGCCCTCAACAAAGCCCTGCCCTCAACAACGCCCTGCCCTCAACGACGCCGGCCCCCAAGCGGCAAGCTTGGGGGCCGGCGTCGTGCGTGGCACGCTGGGGTCAGCGCACGCCCACGAGGTCCACGACGAAGATCAAGGCTTCGTTGGGGCCGATGGCCGCGCCGGCCCCGCGTGAGCCGTAGGCCAGCTCGGAGGGGATCTCCAGGCGGCGGCGTCCGCCCACCTTCATGCCAATCAGGCCCTGGTCCCAGCCCTGGATGACCTGGCCGACGCCGGCGCGGAAGTCCAGCGGGGTGCCGCGGCCCCAGGAGGAGTCGAACTCCTCGCCGGTGGAAAAGGCGACGCCCACGTAGTGCGTGGAGACGGTGCTGCCGGGGACCACTTCGGTGCCGGTGCCCTCGATGAGGTCCTCAACGACCAGTTCGGTGGGTACCTCGTGGTCGGGGAAGTCGATTTCGGGCTTGGTGCGGTCGTAGTCGCGGGTACCAAAAGACATGGTGCTCCTTGGGGTTGGGTGGATTACTTCTTCGAGTCAATCTTAACAACAAACACCAGGGGGCCGCCGGGCTGGCCGGCCTGGGGTGAGTCGCCGTAGGCGAGGGACGCGGGAATGGTCAGCAGGACGGTGGAGCCGACCCGCTGGCCCGTCAGGCCCATGGTCCAACCCGGGATGACCTGCGCCAGGCTGAAGGAGGCGGCCGCCCCGCGGTCGTAGGCGGAGTCGAACTTCTTGGCGTCGGACCAGCTCCAGCCGGTGTACCAGGCGGAGATGGTGTCGGTACCCTTGATCACGTCGCCCTTGCCTTCGGTGAGGACCTGGACCGCAAGGTCGGCCGGTGCGGCCTTCTTCGGGATGGTGATGCTCGGGACGCCCTTGGCGTCAAACTTGGCCGTGGGCAGGCCGCCGGCCTTGGCCAGCTTGGCCACATCGCCGGAGCTCATGAGCTTGGCCGGATCCTTGGCACTGCTGATCTGGAAGACGCTCAGGCCGGCCGCGCGGGCCGGTTGGGCGGCCGAGGTGGACGACGCGGGGACGGCGGGCGTGGCGGGGGTGCCGTAGGCGATGTACGCGCCGACCTTGGCGGAGGTGAAGGTGGCGTAGACCAGCGGGAACTGGCTCTTGAAGGAGTCGCTGAGCGTGAGGGTGCTGCCGGTCGGCTTGCTGAAGTTTTCAACGACCGTCTTGCCCGTGGACGCGTCAAGGTCGATTTCATGGAACACCACGGTCTGCCCGTCCTTGACGGCGGCACCCGTGCCGTCCTTGAGCAGCCTCATGGACTCTGCGGTGATTTTCAGCGGCTTGGTGAAGCTGACCTTCGGCGCCTTGGCCTTGCCCTGGTCGGATACCGTGACCGAGGCCAATGCCTCGGCATGGGACGGCGGCACCGTGGCGGAGGCGCTCGCGGTGGGCGATGTCGATGCAGCCTGGGATCCGGCACCGCAGGCGGTCAGCAGAAGCAGGACGGGAAGCAGCAAGGCAAGAAGTCGGCGCAAGGAAGATACTTTCTTGTGGCAGGGGCGGAAGGGCAAACAGTGCAGCCCCGGCACATGCTGCGTGCCTGGGGCGGAACGCGCAACAAGCCTAACCGTCGAAGCTGGGGAAAAGCTGTCCGGACCGTTGCCGGCCGGACTCGGAGCCGTCAGTAGCCCGGCTTGAGGGAGGCGATGAGTTCGTCCACGCGTTCGTCGGTGTTTTGGAACGGGTCCTTGCACAGGATGGTCTGGTGGGAGCGGTCGTTGAGTTTCAGGTGGACCCAGTCCACCGTGTAGTCGCGGCCGGAATCGCGGGCGGCCTGGACAAAGCGGCCGCGCAACTGGGCCCGCGTGGTGGCGGGTGCCTCGTCGACGGCGCGGGCAATGGCCTCGTTGGTGGTGACCCGGGCGGCCGCACCGCGGCGCTCCAGCACGTTGAACAGGCCCCGCTCCGGGGAAATGTCGTGGTAGCGCAGGTCCAGCTGGGCCACGCTGGCGGAGCCGAGGTCAACGTCGTGCCGGGCGGCGTAGGCGCCCAGCAGCTTGAGCTTGATGGCCCAGTCGATTTCGGTGTCGATGGTGGCGTAGTCCTGCGTTTCGATCGCGTCCAGGGTGCGTTCCCACAATTCCAGGATGCGCGGCACCAGTTCGTTGTGGGCCCCGTGCGAGCGGACAAAGCCTGCGGCCTTCTCCAGGTAGTGGCGTTGGATCTCAATGGCGTTCATGGTGCGTCCGTCGGCCATTTTGACCGCGTGCTTGCCGGTGAGGTCGTGGGAGATTTCACGGATGCTGCGGATGGGGTTTTCCATGCGCATGTCCGTCATGATGGTGCCTGCCTCGATCATGCGCAGGATCAAGTCCACTGTCCCCACCTTGAGCATGGTGGTGGTCTCGGACATGTTGGAGTCGCCCACGATGACGTGCAGGCGACGGTAAAGTTCCGCGTCGGCGTGGGGCTCGTCGCGGGTGTTGATGATGGGCCGGGACCTGGTGGTGGCCGAGGAAACGCCTTCCCAGATGTGGTCCGCACGCTGCGAGAACGCAAAGTGCCCGCCCTGTTGGGGGCCCAGCACCTTGCCGGCGCCGGCGATCAGCTGGCGGGTCACCAGGAACGGAATGAGGATGTCCGCCACTCGGTTGAACTCGCCCCGGCGCGTGATCAGGTAGTTTTCGTGGCTGCCGTAGGAGTTCCCGGCGGAATCGACATTGTTCTTGAACAGGAAGATCTTGCCCGAATAGCCCTCGAGCGCAAGGCGTGACTGCGCCTCAGTGACGAGGTCGTGCAGGATCAGCTCACCGGCGCGGTCGTGGGTGATCAGCTGGGCCAGGCTGTCACACTCGGCGGTCGCGTATTCAGGGTGCGAGCCCACATCCAGGTACAGGCGTGAGCCGTTGGGCAGGAACACATTGGACGAGCGCCCCCAGCTGACCACTTTGCGGAAGAGGTAGCGGGCCACCTCTTCCGGTGAGAGCGGCCGCGAGCCCTGCGCCGAGTAGGCGATGCCAAATTCCGTTTCAATGCCGAAGATGCGCCGGTCCACGATTACGCCTTTCCGCTGGAGTTGAGGATCTGCCCGACGTCGGAGCCGGGCAGGCGGCGGAACGCCCGGTGAAGCCCGCGCACCTCGCGCACGGTGCGTTCAAGGACCGCCACTTCAAGGTTGGCCGGGCCAAGGGGCTCGGCCTCCTCTCCCTGTGCGGAGTTGGCCCGTGGCGCCCGGAGGGCGTCGACCGCCCAGGACAGGGCGAGGGCCAGCCCGGCGCCGGGCCGCCATGAATCGGCAAGCCGCTGCTGAACCACTTCCGCCTCGCCGCCCATCCCCAGGAAGCCGGGTTCGTCGGCAATCGAGCCGTCAAAGGTGAGCCGGAAGATGTGGTCCTGCGCCTGGGTGGGGCCCACTTCGGCCACGGCAAGTTCCACTTCGAAGGGCTTTTGCTCGGCGGTGAAGACGGCGCCGAGGCTTTGGGCGTAGACGCTGGCCAGGCCGCGGGCCGTCACGTCGGCGCGGTCGTACGAGTAGCCGCGCACGTCCGCGTAGCGCACCCCGGCCTGGCGCAGGCTTTCGAACTCGTTGTACTTGCCCACGGCGGCAAAACCGATCCGGTCATAGATCTCACCGATTTTGTGCAGCGTCGGTGAGGGGTTCTCGGCCACCAGGGCGATGCCTTCGGCGTAGCTGAGCACCACCACGGAACGGCCGCGTGCAATGCCCTTGCGGGCAAAGTCGGCACGGTCCTTCATGATCTGCTCCGGCGAAACATAGAACTGCTGTGCCATGCTCAGGCCTCCCTTCCCTCGGCGGTGCGCCGGTCCATGATGGCCTGCACCACGGGAGCCAGCGCCTCGGCGGAAACCCGGGTGGCGCCGTCGTCCGTCACCACATACACACTGGGCCACAGCTTGCGGACCAGGTCCGGGCCGCCCGTGGCGGAGTCGTCGTCGGAGGCGTCCACGAGGGCCTCGACGGCCACGGCCACGGCGCTGTCCCGGTCCATGTCCGGGCGCCAGAGCTTCTTCAGCGCGCCGCGGGCGAAGACGGAGCCCGAGCCCACGCTGTGGTGCTCAAGTTCGGCGTAGCGGCCGCCGGTGACGTCGTAGGAGAACAGCCTTCCGGATGATCCTCCCGCTTCGACGCCGGCAAAGAGCGGCACCACTGACAGGCCCTGCAGCGCCATGGGCAGGTTGGCCCGGATCATGGCGCCGAGCCGGTTGGCCTTGCCCTCCAGGCTCAGCTGCGTGCCCTCGATCTTTTCGTAGTGCTCCAGCTCCACCTGGAACAGGCGCACAATGTCAATGGCGATCCCGGCCGTCCCGGCAATGCCGAGCACCGAATAACGGTCCGCCGGGAACACCTTTTCAATGTGCCGGTTGGCGATCATGCTGCCCATGGTGGCACGCCGGTCCCCCGCCATCAGCACGCCGCCGGCGAAGGTCAGCGCCACGATGGTGGTCCCGTGCGGGGTCTCGGGCATCTGCCCGGCAGGCAGGCTGCGGCCAAAGGGCAGCAAGGCCGGATTGCTCGCGGTCACAAAATCAAGGAACGACGACGACGCCCCGGCGGCTTCCAGGAAGGGGACGGAACCCCTGTGGTGGGAGTCCATGGGCTCTACTGTCCGCCCTTTTGGACGAAGCCGCGCACAAATTCCTCCGCGTTCGTCTCCAGTACGCCGTCGATTTCATCGAGCAGGTCGTCAACGCCGGAGGTGGCTGCCTGCGCTGCGCCGGAATCAGGGGCGGGAGTGGGCAGCGGGGAATCCTCGAGCTGTTCTTCCTCGGTGCGGGAAGAGGTGTTCTTTTGTTCCTGGGAAGCCATGATGTGCCCTTCTGACTCGTAGCCGGTCCTTCCCTTCCATCCTGCCACGGCCGCCTGGAGATTGCGCCGTGTGGCACCGGCCGTGTTTGGCCGCTCTGCTAGCCGGCCCCGGCGAGCAGCCTGCCCAGAAATGTCTGCGCGTCCGGACTGGATTCAAAAAGCGCACCCGTCAGCTCCCTGGTGCCACGCAGCGGTTCCTTCGTGGGAACCCGCTGGAGGCGGCGCTGGGAGGGCAGTTCAAAGATGACCGAATCCCAGCTGGCCCCGGCCACGTTCGCCCCGTAGCGCTGGATGCACATGCCGCGGAAGTAGGCGCGGGTGTCCTGCGGCGGCTGCTCCACGGCACGGGCAATGTCCGCGTCACTGAGCAGCCGCTCCATGGCTCCGCGCTGCAGCAGCTTGTAGTACAGGCCCTTTTCCGGCCGGATGTCCGACCATTGCAGGTCGATGAGTGCCAGCCGCGGATCCTTCCAGTCCATGTTGTCCCGGGCCCGGTACTGCTGGAGCAGCTTGAGCTTCGCGACCCATTCAACCTGGGCGGCCAGGGACATCGGGTCGGTGCCCAGCCCGGTCAGCACCTGTTCCCACCGGGCCAGCACGTCCGCCGTGTGCCCGTCGCCCGTCTCCGGGTGGGAGGAACCGTTGGCGGCGGCGTGGGCCTTGGCCGCTTCCAAGTACCGCCACTGGATCTGCAGGGCCGTAAGGCTGCGACCGTTGGAGAGCGGGTGGGTCTTGGCCAGGCGCCAGTCGTGGCTGACGGCCCGCAGCGTCGCGACCGGGTCCGCCAGCTGCAGTTCGGGGGCCGTGCCATGTTCAATCATGTCCAGCACCAGCGCCGTGGTGCCGAACTTGAGGTAGTTGGAGACCTGGCTCAGGTTGGCGTCGCCGATGATCACGTGCAGGCGCCGGTACTTTTCCGAGGTGGCGTGCGGTTCGTCGCGGGTGTTGATGATGGGCCGGCGGATGGTGGTCTCCAGCCCCACCTCCGCCTCGAAGAAGTCGGCCCGCTGGCTGATCTGGAAGCCGCTGCCGGAGCCGTCCTGGCCGCGCCCCACCCTGCCGGCGCCGCAGATGAGCTGGCGGGTGGCGAAGAACGGGGTCAGCCCGGTGACGATGTCCCGGAAAGGCACCTGGCGCGGCATGAGGTAGTTTTCGTGGCTGCCGTAGGAGACTGACTTGTTGTCCGTGTTGTTTTTGTACAGGTTGACGGCCGGCAGCCCGGGCGTGGCGGCGATGCGCCGCACGGCGGCCAACGCCACGGCGTCCCCGGCGGCGTCCCAGCGGACGGCGTCGAGCGGGTTGGTCACCTCCGGGGAGGAATACTCCGGGTGGGCGTGGTCCACGTACAGCCTGGCCCCGTTGCCCAGCACCATGTTCATCATCAGCGGGCCCGGGTCGCGGCCGCCAGTCTCCCCGCCTTCGAGGGCAATCTGGGCCGCCGTCAGTTCAGGTTCGACGTCGGTCAGCTGGCTGGGGTGCGCCTCGTCCCGGGGCACCACCCAGCCGCGCGCATCCGCCAGGGGGTCCTCGTCGGTGTAGTCCCACCGGGTCTCCCCGCCCGCCGCGGCCCGGTGCCCCGTCTCCTGCGAATAGGCATGGACCACCTGGGTGGAGAGCCAGGTGGCGTTGAACGTGTTGGTCCCGGGGGTGTGGATGCCGTATTCGGTTTCCGCCCCCATGACCCGCACCGCGCTCACAGGTACTGGCCGGTGTTGCGCACCGTTTCCAGGGTCCGGCCCGGCTCCTGCCCGTCCTTGCTTTGGACGATGGTGCGGATGTAGGTGATCCGCTCGCCCTTCTTGCCGGAGATCCGGGCCCAGTCGTCCGGGTTGGTCGTGTTGGGCATGTCCTCGTGTTCGCGGAACTCGTCCACCACGGCGCGGAGCATGTGCTCGATCCGGATGCCCTTTTCCCCGTTCATGAGCAGGTCCTTGATGGCGTACTTCTTGGCCCGGTCCACCACGTTTTGGATGACGGCGCCGGAGTTGAAGTCCTTGAAGTACAGCATCTCGGTGTCGCCGTTGGCATAGGTGACTTCCAGGTATTCGTTGGACTTGTCCGTGGCGTACATGGCCTCCACGGTGCGCTGGATCATCGCGTCGACGGTTTGCTGCAGGCTGCCGTTGTTGGCTTCCACGTCAAAGTGGTGGAACGGCAGGCCGGTCGTGACGTACTTGGCGAAAATGTCCGCGGCGGCCTCGGCGTCGGGCCGGTTGATCTTGACCTTCACGTCCAGCCGGCCCGGGCGCAGGATGGCCGGGTCGATCATGTCCTCCCGGTTGGAGGCGCCGATGACGATGACGTTGTCCAGGCGCTCCACGCCGTCAATCTCACTGAGCAGCTGCGGCACGATGGTGGTTTCGACGTCGGATGACACGCCGGTGCCGCGGGTGCGGAACAGCGAGTCCATTTCATCGAAGAACACCACCACGGCACTGCCGTCGGAAGCCTTTTCGCGGGCGCGGCTGAAGATGAGCCGGATTTGGCGCTCCGTCTCCCCCACGTACTTGTCCAGCAGCTCCGGGCCCTTGATGTTCAGGAAGTAGCTCTTCTGGTCCTTGACGCCGGAGCGTTCGGCAGCCCGCTGGGCCAGCGAGTTGGCCACGGCCTTGGCGATGAGGGTCTTGCCACAGCCGGGAGGGCCGTAGAGCAGGATGCCCTTGGGCGCCTTGAGCCCGTGTTCGCGGTACAGGTCCGGGTGCAGGAACGGCAGTTCCACGGCGTCGCGGATCTGTTCAATCTGGGACGCCAGCCCGCCGATGTCCGCATACGAGATGTCCGGGACTTCCTCCAGGATCAGGTTTTCCACCTCGGAGCGCGGGATCTTCTCCAGCGCGTAGCCGGTCTTGCCCTCCACCGTCAGCGCGTCGCCCACCCGCAGCTTCTCCTCCTGAAGCGCTCCGGAAAGCCGCACCACGCGTTCCTCGTCCGAACGGCCGGTGACCAGGACCCGGTCGCTGCCGAGCAGTTCCTTGACCGTGACCACCTCGCCCACGCGCTCAAACCCCAGGCCGGCGATGACCGTGAAAGCTTCGTTGAGCAGCACTTCCTGGCCGACGCGCAGTTGCGCCAGGCGGACCAGGGGGCTGATCCCGACGCGCATCTTGCGCCCGGACGCGTACACGTCAACGCTTTCCTCGGTGACCGCCACGCCGGCCGCCGTGTCGGCGAGGCCCCTGCCGCTGCGGGGGTGCAGGGCCATGATGGTGCCAAAACCGTAGGGGGGCTGGCCGTCGTTCTCGAGGGCACTGCGAAGTTTCTGGATCTCGGTCTTGGCGGTCTCAAGCATGGCGACCAGCTTGGTGTTGTTTTGCGTGGCGGCGGAGAGCTGCCGGTCAAGGTTGCGGGCCTTGTCCCGGAGCACGTTGAGCTGGCGTTCCAGCACTGCCAGCTGGCCTGGGCCCGCCGTGTACGACGCCGGGAACGTCGAAGGTGCCGGCTGTTCCGCCCCGCCGGGGCCGGCCGGGGAGTTTGTTGCGTCGCTCATGGTGGTCTGGTCCTTCCGCAAGGAACTGGTGGCGGTGCGGCCGAAGGGCCGGCGCACCGCCGCTACGTACTGCAGTTCGCCCAATACTTCTACTACCGACCTTAGTGGCACCGGGCGCCGGCTGCAGCGTCGGCACCGGTGTTTGTGCCGGTTTCAGTCAGTTTCGCCCGTACCGGTCCTGCTCTTGGTGCGCTTGGTCTGCACGGTGGAGGCGGCATCGCGGGCGGCGCGGCGGAGCTTGCGGTCGGAGACGGCCCGTTCCCCCACGGCCTCGGGCGTCCAGTGGCTGAGGTCCTCCTCGCTGAATTCGGCCTTGGCCTTCTTCTTCAGGTTCAGCCCGGTGACGCCGTCGGCGAGCCTACGGGTGACCATCAGGAAGCCGGTGTGTGCCACCATGCGGTGGTCCGGGCGCACCGCCAGGCCTTCCAGGTGCCAGCCGCGGACCATGGATTCCCATGCGTCGGGTTCGGTGAACCGGCCGTCGGCGCGGATGGCCTCGGCGGTGCGGGAGAGCTGCGTGACGGTGGCGACGTAGTTCACCCAGACGCCGCCCGGTGCCAACACCGTGGCCACGGCGTCCAGGCACTCCCAGGGTGCCAGCATGTCCAGGACCACGCGGTCGATGCTGCCGGGGGCTTCCTGGGCCACCACCTGGTCCTGGAAGTCGCCGAGGGAGATTTTCCACGCCGGGTGCGGCCCGTCGAAGATGGTTTCCACGTTTCCGCGGGCAATGTCGGCAAATTCCTCGCGGCGTTCAAAGGAGTGCAGGTAGCCGGCATCGCCCACGGCGCGCAGCAGCGAAATGGACAGCGCGCCGGAACCGACGCCCGCCTCGACCACCCGTGCTCCGGGGAAGATGTCGCCCATGGTGATGATCTGGCCGGCGTCCTTGGGGTAGACCACGGCGGCCCCCCGCGGCATGGACAGGACAAAGTCGGAGAGCAGCGGGCGCAGGGCCTGGTACTGCTGCCCCACGTTGTTTTCCACCACGGAGCCTTCCACCTGGCCGATGAGGGAGTCGTGGTTCAGGAAGCCCTTGTGCGTGTGGTACGCCGTGCCGGGGGTCAGGGTGATGGTGTTCATGCGGCCGCGCTCGTCGGTCAGCTGCACCCGCTCACCGGCCCGGAACGGGCCCCGGCGTGAGGACGCACCGTGGGGCTGGTGGGACAGTGCCGTGGCGGCGGGGGCTGCGGTGCTGTACGAGGTGTCGCTCTGGCTCATGCGTGGGGTTTCCTAACGGGGTCTGCGTGCGGCAGTGGGTGTCGAGTCAAACAGGGAGGGACAGGGGCGGCCGGGCCGCGGCGGCGCAGCCTCATATGGCCGCCGGGCTATTTGCCGGTGATGGCGGCAACCACCTTCGTCTGGCTGAGCAGGCCTGTCACCCGGCCGTGGCTGTCAATGACGGCGTATTCGGTGTCCGGAAGCTGGGAAAGGTACTGGACCAGCTCGGCTCCCGAAGCGGTTTCGGGGACGTAGGCGCCTGGGGTCATGGTCCGGGCCACCGCATGGGCGGGTGTCTGGACTGCCGCGTGGGGCGGCACTGCGGCCAGGGCGTGTTCGTCAACGACGCCGGAGGGTCGGCCGTCCGCGGCGCACAGGACGATCGGTGCCTGCGGATACCGCGCGCGCAGGGTCCACAGCTGGGCCACGGTGCAGTTTTCGGCGGCGCTGACGGCCGGGGCCGCAAGGGCTCCGGCGGTGATGGCGGGCAGCCGGAGCCGGATGGCGGCGCCCTTGATGGCGGCGGAGGCCCCCATCCACAGGAACCCGGCCAGCAGGACCACGATGAAGGAGGTGGTCAGGTCCGGTGCCGAACCCTGCAGGTACGGCACCACCAGGACGCCGGCCACGATGAGCACCACAATGATGCGTCCGGCCCAGCCGGCTGCCACGGTGCCCTTTTCCTGGTTGCCCGTGGCTTTCCAGACGATGGATTCCACCAGCCGGCCGCCGTCCAGCGGCAGGCCCGGCAGCACGTTGAAAATGCCGATCAGCAGGTTCGCCCAGATGAAGATGTTGGCCAGCAGCAGCACCACCGCTCCCGTGAGGGACGTCGGGTGGGACGCAGCCAGTTGCAGGGGCCATGCCAGGGCGGCCAGGACAAAGTTGGAGGCGGGGCCGGCGAAGGCAACGACAAGGGCACGCCCGGGCGTGGCCTTGGTGAAGTCGAACTCGGTGTGTCCGCCCCACAGGTTCAACACGATCTTGTGGGTGGGCCAGCCGTACAGTTTGGCGGCGAGGGCGTGGCTGAGTTCGTGGATGAACACCGAGAACAGCAGCAACAGGGCATAGGCAAAGGCCACCAGGTAGACGCCGGCGCCGAGGGTGGGAAACCCGTGCGAGAGCTGCGGGCCGAAGACAATGACCGTGAAGGCGGCGATCAGGAACCAGGAATTGGCAAGGATCACGGGGGTGCCGCCCACTGAGCCCAGGACTATGCCTTCGCGGCGGGGCTTTTTGGCCGTGGCGTGGGAGCTCATGCGTCGCCCCCTGCCATGCCGGCATGGGCAGCCAGGACTGCTGCGACGTCATCGCAGGTCTTCCCGGCCAGGGTCTGCCAGGTGGTGCGCCGGGGGTCCTCAGGCAGCGGGACAACGTGCGGGATCGCAATGGTGGGCACGTTCGCTGCCATGGCGGAGGCGGTGCCGGGGATGGAGTCTTCCAGTGCAACACAGTTCTCCACCGTCAGCCCCGGATCGCCGGCACGCAGCCGCTCGACGGCGGTCAGGTACGGTTCGGGGTGCGGCTTGCCGTGTGCCACCTGGTCCCCCGTGACGAGGAATTCAAAGTAGGGCGCGTCGAGGGCGTCGACGATTTCCTGCGCGAGCGGGCGCTCGCTCATGGTCACGAGCACGCACCGCACGCCGCGCCCATGCAGCCCGGCCAGCAATTGGCGGGCCCCGGGACGCCACGGCACCTGCTTCCGGATGCCGGCCGAGACGCTGCCGGAGAGCTGGTCGACGATCTCGCGGATGGTCAGGTCAACGCCCATGTCCTGGAAGATCGCGGCCGAGGTTTCCAGTGCGTTGCCCACCATGGAAGTGGCAAGCTTTTCATCCCAATGTCCGCCGTGCGCGGTCACCAGTTCGATCTCCGCCGCGATCCAATAGGGCTCGGTGTCAACGAGCGTGCCGTCCATGTCCCAGAGGACGGCCTTCAGCGCAGGGGCCGCGGAGGGAGCCGGGACGGTGCGTTCTTGCAGGGCGGAGTCGACGGGTAAATACATGCTTCCAGTCTACGTGGGTTGCCGAAGGTTAATATTTGCGTCCGCACCGCCACGCGGTGTCCGGTGGCGGAAATCGCAGCGGGACGTAGGCTGGAGACGTGAGTAGCGAGAACAGCACCCCAGCCGCAGACAACCACCGCCTGCTTGGCCCCGCGGCCGACGGCGGGCGGGTCACCGTGCTCCTGGCCGCGTTCGAGGGCTGGAACGACGCCGGTGAGGCGGCCAGCGACGCGCTCAAGTACCTGCACCGGCTGTGGGGCGCCAAGCGGGTCTTTGTCATCGAGCCGGATGAATACTACGATTTCCAGTTCACCCGGCCCGAGGTGCGGCACACCTCAACGGGGGCGCGCAGAATCAAGTGGCCCGTCACCAAGATCGCCAAGGCCTCCATCCCCGGCACGGATGTCGATGTCATCTTCGTGCACGGCGTGGAACCCTCCTACCGCTGGCGGGCCTACACGGCCGAGCTGCTGGCCAAGGCCTCGGAGCTGGGCGTGGACTATGTGGTCCTGGTCGGGGCGCTCCTGGCCGATGTCCCCCATTCGCGCCCCATTCCCGTCACGGCCACCTGCGACGACGACGAGCTGCGCGAGCGGCTGGGCCTGGAAGCGAGCCAGTATGAGGGGCCCGTGGGCATTGTGGGGGTGCTCAACGAGGTGTCGCTGCTGGCCGGGCTCCCCACGGTTTCGCTGTGGGCGGCCGTGCCGCACTACGTGGCCCAGGCGCCCTCCCCCAAGGCGGAACTGGCCCTGCTGAACAAAATTGAGGATTTCCTCCAGGTCTCGCTGCCCACCTCCGAACTGGCGGACGACGCCCAGGCCTGGGAACGCGGCGTCAACGACCTGGCCGCCGGCGACCCGGAAATCGCCGCCTACGTCCGCCAGCTTGAGGACGCCAAGGATACCGAGGACCTGCCCGAGGCGACCGGTGAATCGATCGCCAAGGAGTTTGAGCGCTACCTGCGCCGGCGCGGGCGCGACCAGGGCTGATTTCCCCCCCGCAGTGGGGCCGGGGCGGGGCCCGACGGTTCTAGAGCTCCACGCCGAGGAGGGCCTCCACGGCGTCGGAGACCAGGGCCGCGTCCCGTTCGCAGCACTGCTGTTCCCCGGCGAGTGCCTGGCCCGCCCAATGGTCGATGGCGGCCAGCGCCCGGGGTGCGTCGAGGTCGGCGGCCAGGGCGGCCCTGATTTCGCCGAGCAGTGCGGTGGCCGTGCCTTCCGGGGCGGCCTCCATGGCCTTGCGCCAGGTGGCGAGCTGCCGCTGTGCGTTGGCCAGCAAGGCGTCCGTCCAGCACCAGTCCGAGCGGTAGTGGTTGGCCAGGATCGCCAAGCGGATGGCTGCCGGTTCGACCCCCTGCTCCCGCAGCTTGGAGACGAGCACCAGGTTGCCCTTGGACTTGCTCATCTTTTCCCCGTCCAGGCCCACCATGCCGGTGTGGGCGTAGTGGCGGGCCATGGGCACATGGCTGATGGCGAAGGCGTGGCCGGCGCCCATTTCATGGTGCGGGAAGACGAGGTCGGAGCCGCCGCCCTGGACCGTGAACGGCTCGGGCAGGAAGCGTTGGGCAATGACGGTGCATTCGATGTGCCAGCCCGGCCGGCCAGGGCCCAAGGTTGCCCCGTCCCACTGGGGCTCGCCGTCGCGGGCCACGCGCCACAGCAGTGCGTCAAGGGCATGCTTCTTGCCGGGCCGTTGAGGGTCGCCGCCGCGTTCGGCAAAGACGGGAAGCATTTCCTCCTCCGTCAGCCCGGACACCTGGCCCAGCCACCAGGGCCCGTCAATCCCGCCACGGTCCGTGGCGGCGGAGGCGGCAGCAACGTCGAAGTACACGTCCCCGTCCGGCTCGCCGCCCGATCCGGCGACCCGGTACGCCAGCCCGTCTTCGACGAGTTCCTCGATCTGCGGCACAATCCACTCGATGGCCTCCACGGCCCCGATGTACTGGTTGGGGGCCACCACGTTCAGCGCTTCCATGTCCGCGTGGAACAGGGCGGTCTGTTCCAGCGCGAGGTCGCGCCAGTCAACGCCGTCGCGGGTGGCCCGTTCCAACAGGGGGTCGTCCACGTCGGTGACGTTTTGGACGTAGCTGACGGAGCGGCCCGCGTCGCGCCAGGCCCTGTTGAGGAGGTCGAAGGCCACATAGGTTGCTGCGTGGCCCATGTGGGTTGCGTCGTACGGGGTGATGCCGCAGACGTAGAGGCTGGCCTGGTCCCCGGAAGGCAGCGCAGTGACCCGATTGGCGCTTGTTTCGTGGAGAAAAAGCTCGGGCATGGTGCCGGGAAGTTCAGGAACAGGACGGGATTTCCAAGTTTTCACATGCTCCAGCCTACTGCCCGAGGGGCCCCGAACGCGCGAAGCGTGTTTGGGGAGGGCAGGAGGCGCTACCGCCCGCTTGCCCCCGAACGCGCGAAGCGTGTTTGGGGAGGGCGGGAGGCGCTACCGCCTGGTAGCTCAGGCGGTGATGACGCCCAGGCCCAGCAGGATGAACAGCAAGAGTCCCAGCGCTATGCGGTACCAGACGAACGGGCGGAAACTCTTGGTGGAGATGAATTTGAGGAACCAGCCGATGATGAGATATCCCACAACGAACGCAATGACCGTGGCCAGCGCGATCTGGCCGATGTTGAAGGGTCCCTGGGCCCCTTCGTGCTTGGCCAGCACCTTGTACAGTTCGTAGAATCCGCTGCCGAAGACGGCGGGGATGGCCAGGAGGAAGGAATACCGGGCCGCTGCCTCGCGGGTGTAGCCCATGAACAGCCCCGCCGTGATGGTGCCGCCCGAGCGTGACACCCCGGGGATGAGGGCCAGTGCCTGTGCGAATCCATAGATGATGCCGTGCCTGTACGTGAGGTCCTTGAGTTCGCGCTGCTGGCTGGCGTAGGTGTCGGCCACGGCCAGTATCAGGCCGAACACGATGAGGGTCACCGCCACAATCCACAGGTTCCGCAGGGTGGATTCAATATAGTGCTGGAACACCACGCCGAGGACGGCAATCGGAACGGTGCCGATGATGACGAGCCAGCCCATGCGGGCGTCGGGGGCATCGCGCGGTACGGAGCCGCGGAGGGAGCCAAGCCAGGCCTTGATGATGCGCACTATGTCGCGCCAGAAAAAAACCAGCACGGCAGCTTCCGTGCCGAGCTGGCTGACTGCGGTAAAGGCAGCGCCGGGGTCCTCGCCCGAGGGCAGGAACTTTCCGACGACAAATAGATGGGCGCTGGAGGAAATCGGCAGGAATTCCGTCAGGCCTTGGACCAGGCCGAGGAAGGCCGCTTCAAACCAGTTCACGCGTTCAGCATAGGGCATGCCGGCCGGCGCCCCGGGCGGGCCGCGCCGTCGAAGCACCCCCGTGTTCCCCGTAAGCTAGACCCCATGGAACAACGATTCGTGGGCACCAGCGGACTGCGCGTGTCGGCACTGGCACTGGGCACCATGGCTTGGGGCAGCGAAACCGACGCCGACTGCGCCCGGGAGCTGCTGCGCACGTTCATGGATGCCGGCGGCACCACCGTTGACACGGCCATGAGCTATGGCGAGGGCCGCAGCGAGGCGATCCTGGGCGAGCTGATCGGCGACGTGGTTCCGCGAAGCGACGTGGTGCTCGTGTCCAAGGCCGGCATCAGCCACCGAGGCGGCAAGCGCATGGTGGATACCTCGCGGCGGGCCATGCTGGCCAGCCTCGACGCCACCCTGGCGCGGCTTGGCACCGACCACCTGGACCTGTGGCTGGTGCACACCTGGGATGAAAACGTGCCACTGGAGGAGACGCTGAGCGCCTTGGAACTGGCGGTGTCCACGGGCCGCGCCCGGTACGCCGGTGTGTCCAACTACAGCGGGTGGCAGCTGGCGCGCGCCGCCACACTTTCCGACACGGCGCTGGTGGCGAACCAGGTGGAGTATTCCCTGCTGGCCCGCGGCATGGAACGGGAGGTGCAGCCTGCCGCCGACCATGTCGGCACCGGCGTCCTGTGCTGGGCGCCACTGGGCCGTGGCGTGCTGACGGGCAAGTACCGCGGCCAGATCCCGGCCGATTCCCGCGGCGCCAGCGAAGCGATGGGCGCCTATGTGGAGCCGTACCTTAAAGGGCGCCCCACCAGGGTGACCGAAGCCCTGCTCACCGCCGCGAAGGGGTTGGGGCGCTCACCGCTTGACGTGGCCCTGAGCTGGGTGCTGGACCAGCACACCGTGGCCGGGGCCGTGGTGGGGCCGCGCACGACGGACCAGCTGGAACAAATCCTTGGTTCGTCCCTGGCACCCCTGCCGGACCAGATCGCCACGGTCCTGGATGAGGTGTCCGGCTAAGCGGGACTTTCGGCGCGCCTGCGCTCAGTCGTCGATGGGCTCGAGGTCGTCGTCGATCGGTTCGTCTGAATCGCCGTCATCCAGCTCGGAATCGTCCTCGCCGTAGATGACCAGCGGGGTCACCTCGTCAAAGGCGTCAAACAAGGCCTCTTCGTAGACTTCAAACGCATCGATGATGGCCAGGAACGTTGCTTCCACGACCGGGTCCTCTTCCCCGCGGCGCGCGGAAGCAGCAACCAGGTGTTCTTCCAGGGCGGTGGTCAAGGCGTTCAGGGCCGCCCGCGGATCTATGCTCATGCGCTCGACGCTACCAGTGTGTCTGCCAACTTGAAAGACCCCGTTGGGGGCCGGGAACAGGTAGCTTTAAGCAAGAGCAGGCTAAGCAGCCGCAGCGGATGACGGATGGATGGCCATGAAGGAAATGTTGCAGCCGGTGCGTACCGGAAAGGGTGCGCCGAACCGGCAGTATGAGTACTTGATCATATCGCTGCGGCCCGACGAGCCGGCGCCCCTGGCCTACCAGCGGCTGCGCGAACATGCCGAGTACGGCAAGTGGGAACTGGAGCGCAGCCGCCTGTATTTTGGCGGCAGCCGCAGGTACTGGCTGCGCCGGAAGGTCATGCGGGTGGAGCGGACGCTGGACGTCTACTGACTACCCCTCAAGCGGCCCCAGCCACGCGTTGGCGATGGTGCCGTGGGCCGACTCATCGTCGGAGGGGTGGAAGATCCCGGCCAGCACGTCCCGGTACAGGCGGCCCAGTTCGTTGCCGGAAAAGTATGTTCCGCCGCCGCTGACCCGCACCGCACTGTCCACCACATCGCGGGCCGTTTCGGTGGCACGCACCTTCAGGCCCACCAGTTTCGGGAACCACATGGCCCCGTGGTTGACCAGTGCATCGACATCGCCCGCCACGGAATCCACCTGCGGGTACAGCCCGTCCATGGCCATGGCGGCACTGGCCAGGCGCCAGCGGATGTCCGGATCCTGCGAATAGGGCTTTCCGGTCTTCATGGACATCCGCCGCTGCACTGCTGCCACGCCGATCTGCAGGGCCCGCTCCCCCACCCCCGTGTACACGGCCGCCAGAAGCGTTTCGAAGCACGCAAAAATGGCGAAAATCAGCGGGTCGGCGTTGGGCCCCACAGGCAGCTTGCGGAACACGCGCTGCGCCGGCGCCACCACGCCGTCTAGCACCGTGGTGTTGGACTGGCTGGCCCGCATGCCCAGCGTGTCCCAGTCATCCTTGATGGTGTAGCCGGGCGCGTCCCGCGTGATGAAGGCGTGCACCAGCACCGGCTCCTCGCCCGTGGTGTCCTTGCCAAAGATGCCCAGGCGGGTCCACGCCGGTGACAGGGAGGTGAAGATCTTGGTGCCGGTGAACGCATAGCCGCCATCAGCCAGGGGCGCCGCCAGCGTGTTGGAGTCGAACAGCACCGAGTCGTTGCCCGCCTCCGAGTTGCCGAAGGCAAAAACCTCCCCGGCAACAGCCTCCTGCAGGACGTAGTGGAGGGAGTCGTCGCCGCGCTCGTGCAGCAGGTGTGCGACGCCGGTCCACACCAGGTGCATGTTGACCGCCAGTGCGGTGGCCGGGGCGGCGGTCGCCAGGCGGCGTTGCGCCGCGGCGGCCTGTTGCAGCCCGTAGCCGAGCCCGCCGTCGCCGGTGGCGGCGAACATGCCCAGGTAGCGGCGTTCCTTCAGCTCGGCCAGGTCCTCGTGGAAGAACTCGTTGCGCTCGTCGTAGCCCTTGGCGCGGGCACGGAAACGCTCCAGCAATTCCTCGGGCAGCAGCTGTTCCGGTTCCATGGCTGGGCCTAGTAGCTGCTGAGCAGGCGGTCGAGCACCCGGGCGCCGAACTTCAGCGATTCCACGGGCACCCGTTCGTCGACGCCGTGGAACATGCCGGTGAAGTCAAGCTCCGGGGGCAGCTGCAGCGGGGCGAAGCCGTAGCCGGTGATGCCCAGGCGGGACAGCGACTTGTTGTCGGTGCCGCCGGAGAGCGTGTACGGCAGCACGGTGGCGCCGGGGTCCTCGGCGTGCAGGGCGTCCACCATGGCGTCCACCAGGTTTCCGGCGAAGGGCGTCTCCAGGGCGACGTCGTCGTGGATGGTGCTGATGTCGATGCCGTCCCCGGCAAGGTCCCGGACCATTTCCAGGACCTGTTCATGCTGGCCCGGCAGGGTGCGGATGTCCACCATGGCTTCCGCCGTCGCGGGAATCACGTTGGCCTTGTAGCCGCCGGACAGCAGGGTGGGGTTGGACGTGTTTTGCAAGGTGGCGCCCACAAAACGCGACACGGTGCCCAGCTGGTCCAGCAGCGCCTGCGGGTTTCCCTCGTCAAATTCGACGCCGGTCAGCTCGGAGACGCCCTCCAGGAACGCCCGGGTGGTGTCCGTGTATTCAATGGGCCATTCGTGCCCGCCAATCCGGGTCACGGCGCGCGCCAGCCGGGTGACGGCGTTGTCGGTGTTGATCTGCGAGCCGTGCCCGGCGCGGCCGTGGGCGGTCAGGCGCAGCCAGGACAGCCCCTTTTCCGCCGTCTGGAGCAGGTATGCGCGCTTGCCGCCAATGTCCGCGGAGAAGCCGCCCACCTCGGAGATGGCCTCTGTGGCACCGTCAAAAATGTCGCGGCGGTTGTCCACCGACCACCGGGCGCCGTAGGTGCCGCCGGCCTCCTCGTCGGCGAAGAACGCAAAGACAATGTCGCGCCTGGGCTTGCGCCCGTCCCGTGCCATGGAGCGCATGACGGAGAGGATCATGGCGTCCATGTCCTTCATGTCCACGGCGCCGCGGCCCCAGATCAGGCCGTCCTTCTCCTCGCCGCCAAACGGGTCGACGCTCCATTCGTGCGCCAGGGCCGGGACGACGTCGAGGTGGCCGTGGACCACGAGCGCCGGCAGGGAAGGGTCGCTGCCCTCGATACGGGTCACGACGTTGGCGCGCCCGGGATCCGACTCGTAAAGGTCGGCGGGCAGCCCGACCTCGGTGATCAGTCCGGCGACGTGTTCGGCGGCGGCGCGCTCCCCCGGGCCTTCGTTGGTGCCAAAGTTGGTGGTGTCGATGCGGATGAGGTCCTGACAAATGCCGACGACTTCGTCTTCCGGCCGGACGGTGTTCACGAGGGGCTCCTTCGGGCTCTTCTGGTGGTCACTTCAGCCTACATCCGAGGCCCCTCTGGGCCTTGTTTGGCGGAGGCGCCGGCAGGCCGCTGGCCCGATTGTTGTTTGCGGCAAAAGCTGTGCTATCGTATTTCTCGCTGCTTCGGGGGCGAACGGTTCATCCGGATGGATGGCCGGTCCTCCCGAATTCACCTTGCGCGGGTGGCGGAATGGCAGACGCGCTAGCTTGAGGTGCTAGTCCTGGAAACGGGGTGGGGGTTCAAGTCCCCCTCCGCGCACATGATGGCCCGGAAGACCTGAAACGGTCTTCCGGGCTTTTTTGTGTTTCGGTTTGTGTTTCTGCCGGCGGAGCGCGGCCGGGCGGGCCCCGGCCCCTGCCCCTGCCCAGCCGCGACGCTATGCGGCGGCGGCGCGAAAACCGGTGCCAGAGCCAGGCAGCCAGGGAGGCGCCGAAGAGGGCCCCGGCGCATGGCAGCAGGGTCCTGCCGTCACGGGCGTGGGCCGGCACTGCCCGGGTCTACACCACCCGCAGCAACAGCCACTCCCCCGCCCGCTGGGTGATGAACACCAGGGCCAGGCCCGGCAGGTGGAGTGCGGGCGTGGCCAGTCCCGGTCGGCGGCGGACGGCGGGCCAGAGCGTCGTGGCGACTGTGCACAGGGCGGCCACGGGAAGCGTGACGACCACGGCCTGGACGAGGAGAATGTGTAGTGGAAGGCCACGGAATTCATAATTCATGCAGGCGTCCCTGGAGGGGAGGGACGGCAGGGCCTGGGTCGGTGGGGCCTGAAGAGGTGGAAGCGGGGGCCGTAGGGCCTGCGGCGGGCGGGATGGCCAGGAACCGGCCGCCGGCCTTCAGGTGGGGGGTGAACCTTTTGGGCATGGCCTCCGTTTGTAGGGGTAGGCCGGTGCCGCCGGCAGCCAAAGCGCGAAACGGGAGGTGGAGATGGACCAGCAGGCCCGCACGGGCACGCCGACGCGCGAGGAAGCCATGCGCGCCCTCCACCGGGACTATGCCGTCCAGCTGACGCGCTTCGTCCAGCGCCTGACCAGTGAAGGCACCGTGGCGCAGGATGTGGTGGCCGAGACCTTGCTCCGTGCATGGGAGCACCCCGACGTCCTGCAGCGCACGGAGCCCGCGCTGCGGGGCTGGTTGTTCACCGTGGCGCGGAACCTGGTCATCGACGACTGGCGCAGCGCCCGGCACCGCCGTGAGATCGGCACGGACCAGCTGCCTGAGCATCCGGGGCCGGACCAGACGGACCGGATCCTGGATGCGTGGCTGGTCGAGGACGCCTTGCTCACGCTCACGCCCGAACACCGCGAGGTCATCCGACTCGCCTACTTCGACGGGAAGGACACGCGCAGCATTGGTGCCGCACTTGGCGTCCCGGACGGAACCGTCAAATCGCGGCTGCACTACGGCCTCCGCGCCCTGCGGCTGGCACTTGAGGAAAGGGGCGTGAGCAGCCGGTGACCACCACCCCTTCTGCCGTGGACCCCTATTCCGCCTGGGACGCGGCCTATGTCCTTGGCTCCCTGACGGCGGCCGAGCGCCGCGAATACGAACAACACGTGGACGGCTGTGACGCGTGCCGCAACCGCCTGGCCGAGTTGTCCGGCCTGCCCGGACTGCTTTCCCTGGTGGGCCGCGACGCCGTGGCCCCCGGGGCACCCAAGCCGTTGCCCAGCGCCGCCCCCTACGCCGTCTTTGCCCGGAAGGTACGACGCCGGAGGGCCGGCCTGGCGGCCGCGGCGGCTGCCGCTGCCCTAGTGTTGGGCGGCGGGACGGCTGCTGTCACGGCGGGCCTGATTCCCCCCGCTGCGCCGCCTGCGACACAGGCCGGCCACGCTCCGGGCCGGACTGGTACCGCAGCCTTGCAATTGACCTTTGCCAGCACCGGGCAGCGGTTGCTGGCCGCACACGGCCAGGCCAGCCCGGAGCCTTGGGGAACCCTCCTCTCCTGGACGTGCAATTACAGCACCGGAACAACGGGCGGGCCGGTCTACGGGAACACGGGCAGCCCGGTGGTGCCCACTGCGTATGAACTCGTGGCGGTCACCACCACGGGCAACCGGGTGACGCTGGCCACGTGGCGCGCCGCACCGGGAAGCACAGTCTCTCCCGTGGCGACCACCACGCTGGCCGTGGGCTCCATCAAGGAACTGCTCATCCGGCAGCAGGGCGCCCCGGCGACGGGGGTTCCGCTGCTCCGGGCACGGCTTTAAGGCGGCCCCTGCGCCGGGCT